>JARLIY010000098.1 GCA_031291475.1 Xanthobacteraceae bacterium | reverse complement strand
TTGTTTTCGCAATCGCGGTAGGCGGGTTAACGTTATTAATTAAAAATACACCCCACTGGGGGGGTGGTTTAGGCATATGAATGTGCCCCAATTTGTTTGCCGCCTCCGGCCGGGCCCGGGGGCCCCGGCGCCGGCCAGGAGGCTGAAATCAATTGGCGCATCTGTCATAGCCATAACGCACCCCCCTAGTGCGGTGAATTTGAACTTCCTACGGTTAAGCGGCATCCTCGATGAGGAACTTCAAATCCAGAACGATTATTGCAATCTCATGACGGCGGACGATTACAGCCTTATGACAGCAAATGCGCGGTTTTGCGAGGCCAAGCGGCGTGACAAAAAATGCCAACGGCCACGAAACGAAGGTGCGCGTACATCCGGCGTCACCAGCGTAACCGTGGCCGTCCACTGACGGAGCCCGAAGGCGTCAACGTCAGTTTCAATCAAATAAGCGTCTTTTCCGGTTATGCAAGGGCCCGGCTTTTATGCAACTATTCCGGGCTTACGGGTTTAAAATTGGTTACCGCCGAGTTCCTACGACGGGCGACCTCATTTTCAAGGGAGTGAACAATGACCATGCCGCAACGGACAGATGCCGAGCAGATCGGCCGCGCTTTTGCCAGCGCGATCCACGAACATTGGGGCTTGTTTCTCGCCGAGGGCATCATTCTGGTCATTCTCGGCCTGGCCGCGATCTTGCTGCCGCCGATCGCCACGCTCGCCTTCACCATCATCATCGGCTGGATATTCCTGGTGAGCGGCATCGTCGGCTTGATCACCACGTTTTGGGCGCGGCAGGCGCCGGGCTTCTGGTGGGCGCTGATCTCGGCGCTGATCGGCATCGCCGCCGGAGTCGTGTTGCTGCTCTGGCCGCTGACTGGAACGCTGTCGCTGACGCTCGTGCTGATCGCGTTCTTCTTCGTCGAGGGCATCGTTTCGATCATGTACGCCATCGACCACCGCAACCAGCTCACCGGACGCTGGGGCTGGATGCTGGTCAGCGGCATCATCGACCTGATCCTCGCCGGCATCATTTTCGCCGGTCTGCCGGGCACGGCGGTCTGGGCGCTCGGCCTCCTGGTCGGCATCAATATGGTGTTCGGCGGGGCGGCGCTGATCAGCATGGCGCTCGCGGCACGGCACCCGGCGTCCGCTTAGGCGATTATTCCGCCGGCACGGGCTGCGGCACGCGCGCCTTTTCCACGGCGCTGGCGATATAGGCGATCGCCAGGACCGCGAGCAGGAAGCCGAGCGCGATCACCGCGGTGCTGCCGAGCACCAGGGCGAAGCCGTCGCGGCCGTAGAGCAGCGCGATCATCGACACCGCTAGGCCTGAGACCATGAAGGTGAGGAAATAGCGCACCGCGTAAACGCGCCCGCGCCACGCATCGGCCGTGTAACGCGCGATGATGAGATCGTTCACCGTGATCTGCCCGTAGATCGCCGCCATGGTGAAAGCGAGCGCGAACAGCACCGCGACGCCCGCGGCATAGGCGGTCCACACCACGCCGGCGAACTGCATCACGGCGAGCGTGGCGAACAGCACGTGCAGCCGGAAGTATTCGACCAGGCGGCCGACCGCGAGCTGCGCGATGGCGCCGCAGATGAAGACTGCGGTCGTCAGCCCGCCGATCTCGATCAGCGAAATGCCGCTGCCGACGCGCTCGTCGACGATCTTCGGCAATGCGACCGACAGGGTGTTGAACACCAGCCCCGCCGAGAGCGCGATCACGATGAAAAGCGCGAAGATGACGGCCGCGGTCGTGCGCGAAAGCGGCACGTCGGGCGCCGAGCTTCGCGCGCTCTTGTGCCGCGTTTCGCCGGGAATGAGCCAGACATAAGCCGCGCCGGTGGCGATGCAGATCAGGCCCGGCACCAGGAAAGCCCCGCGCCAGGATAAAGCCGCCGTCAGCACCGCCGTGATGCCGGCGGCCAGCGAGACGCCGAGGTTGCCGCAGACGCCGTTGAACGCCAGCGTGCGCCCGCGCTGGGTGGCGTTTTCGATGACCATTGCCGTTCCGACCGGATGATAGATCGCCCCGAACACGCCGAGCGCAAACAGCGCCGCAGCGAGCACCGCGAGCGACGACGCGAAGGCCGCGCCGATCATTGAGGCGCCGCAACCGACATAGAATGCCACCATCATATTGCGGCGGCTCCAGCGGTCGGCGAGCCAGCCCGCGGGTAGCGAGAACAGCCCGAACGCGATGAACGAGGCGGTCGCCAGCGCGATGAGCTGCGAATAGGAGCGGCCGTAGACCACTTCCAGCTCGATCACCACCGTCGGAAAAATCAGGATCACGAAGTGATCGAGCGCATGGGCCCAATTGAGAAAGCCGATCGCCAGCCGCCGGCGCGGCAGGTCGGCCGGTCGAGCAGCGGGATAACCGGTTGCAAATTCAGCAGTCATGGCGCGAACCCGGATCGTCTGACGCGACATATATCGCGCGGTGCCGCTTCCACCTATCCCCGATTTCGCAAAGCAGCCCAGCCAACCTTTGGCCTATCCTGCAACCCACAATAGCTACGCTTTGCACATTCGCGGCCCGCGCTGGCACAGTCGGACCGGACAATCCTTCTTTTCTTTTGTTCGCCGGCACCGATCTGCGGCGCGACGGCGCGTTCGGCAACGGCGGCTTGTTGTGGACACCGGCGGGCCTCGATCAAGGCGGCTTCACCGGCACTATGTAGCAGATGCAGGAGATGGGGCCATAACGACCTTTACCACCTCACTGTGAACAAACCCGTCGGTTATCATTGATGGCCTCTTGCGTCGGACCTATAGGGGGTGTAGTTCCGATTGCTATGGAAATGGACCTGCAAAAAATCCTGGCACGGCAGCGCGAAATCGCGGCGCAGATGGAAAAGCTGCGCACCGAAGCCGAGGAACTGGAAACCGCCGTCAAGGTGTTCAAACGCTTTGCCGGGACGGATGGCGTGGCGCAAGGGCCGAAGCTCGGGCCGCCGCGACCCGAGGGTATCCCGTCGCTGTTCGATATGACCCAGTCCGTGCTTCGCGACGCTTTCGCTACGGAGACACCTGGCTTCTCCGGATATACCGGGGCCGAAATCGTGGCCGCGATCAGCAAGCGATATTGGCCCGGTGTGAAAGGGCAGCAAATCCTGCCGTCGATCTATCAGTTTGCCAAACAGGGCCGTCTGGTCAAAACCAAGGATGGAGTTTTCAAGTTGCCGAAATAGGAAAAGCGCCGAAAATGGCGCTTTTCCAAACACTTATGGGGGCAATTGCCGGTTGGGTAACCGGAGCACGGTTTGGCCCGTCGCACGTTGGGGTTCGAGTCCCCTTGCCTCCACCTTCCTTCCCCTTCCAGAAGGGAAGGAATAGTCCATCGAGTTATCGGCCGCGCCGTCGATTCCAAACGATTGGCGCGGTCGGTTTGTAGTATCTGCATGGCCAAAATTGTCAATGTTTTATAGCTACTTAGGCCATCTTACCCTTAATACCGTACCCTTACTTCCCATAATCCAGTCTCAATTCCTTGGCACCGATGGCCTCCAGACATTGCAGTAAGAAAACCGCCGTGAACTTGCCCCGCGCCAGCTTATTCCGAATGTTTGGCTCCGCCTCGGTGACCCCAATATCGGCCAGCTTCTCGACTAGCTGGTTATAGGTCACGCCCCGGCGCTTTAGCTCGGCCTTCAATAGGCCCTTCGCCCGCTCTTCCCAATCGGTCGTCCCTGCCATACGGCAATCCTCGATATGATTGTCATTATATACGTTACTTTTGCTATTGCCAACAGTACGGATATGTACTATATACGATGCGGAAGCATCGCAGATAGTTACATGGCCCAAACTTTCTCACTTTCCGCAGCGGCTCGTACTCTCTCCCTTCGGTCGATTTTCGTGGCGGGCGAGGAAGCGAACTATGTGACGTTTTGCAAGCTCCGCTGGCCGCAAACGAACGGTGAAGCATCGTGCCCGTTCTGCGGAAGCCTCGATCCGTATGCGATCAAAGCGCGCCGTCGTTTCGAGTGTTCGGGTTGCGGTCGTCAGTTTTCCGTCACAAGCGGCACAATCTTCCACAGCCGCAAAAAGAGCTTCACTGATTTGCTCGCGGCGCTGTGCATCGTTTTGAACGCGGCGAAGGGCGTCAGCGCATTGCAGTTAGCGCGCGATTTGAAATGCCAGCATAAGAGCGCGTGGATTTTGGCACATAAGATCAGGCAGGCACTCGCGGCTGAAATCGCCGACGCCAAACTATCGGGCGAAGTTGAAATCGACGGCATGTACACGGGCGGCAAAATTCGGCCCGCAAATCTGAAAGAAAACCGCATTGATCGCCGCCTGGCACCAGCGCAGACCGGCGCTCGTCGCGTTGTGATCGCGCTCCGCGCTCGCAAGGGCCGGACGCGCACATTTGTTGGAAAGCATGAACCAGAGACTGTTGAAATCGTGCGCCGTGTAGTGTTGCGAGGCAGCACGATTATCGCCGATGAAGCGGCGCACTGGGATGTTTTGCCAGCCCATTTCTCAACGCAAAGGATCAATCACAGCATCGCCTATAGCTTAGACGGTGTTTCAACAAACCAAGTCGAAAGTTTTTTCTCGCGCCTTCGCAGAATGATCGAAGGCCAACACCATTACGTAAGCCCGCAATACCTCCATCAATATGCCGCTCATGCAGCGTGGCTTGAAGATCATCGCAAGCTAGACAATGGCGCGATGGTGCAGCGCGGGCTTGGCCTTTCCCTAAATCACCCCAAAAGCGCCAATTGGTGCGGATACTGGCAGCGGAGTGCAAAGCGATGAAAACCAGCACTGAGACTTATGAACATACGATCAGCGGATTGCTCCAAAAGCGCCGCGAGATTATGGAAGAAATGGCAGTGGCGCGCGAACGGCTCGGCGTTATGGCGAATGACGTTGAGGCAATCGACCGCGTGTTGGAGCGGCTAGGGCACAACGCGGCGCTGGAAATGACGCTTCAGCTACCGCCGCGATTTGTAGTTTTCTATCGCGGTCAACTCCGCCAATGGTTGCTCACACAGTTGCGCGAGCATGGTCCAGCAACGACACGGCAATTGGCGGATCGCCTTGTAAAAGTCCAGCAAAAGGATTCCAGTGACAGGCGCTTAATGCTGGACATTGTTGATCGTGTGGGGAAGGGACTGCGGCACATGCAAAGCGCGCGGCTAATAGTGGGGACGCAAAAGACAAAGCGAGGCGAGAATACTTGGCGGCTGACATGACCACCTTACTCCTCAAGCAGCCAGTCCATTTGCTTATCTTCGTTCGCCCTCTGCGCAGCCCTCACGACTTCAAGGCTCATCGGGATGTCGAGGGTCTTGCCATGCTCAACAATGTCGATAACGGGCACAATGCTGATCGTATCGTAATCCCGCGCCATATCTTCGTGCTTAAACTTACCTGCCGCTCTGGCTTCATCAAGCATCGGCTTCGATGGCTTCTCCAAGGTTATGAGAACTGCCATCGCCGCTTTCTCGCGCATCATGTCGCCGTGGAGAGTCGCGACATCCTTCCGGTCAACGCCGCCAGACTTAACTTGAAATATGATTTTGGCGTTGTCCTTTTTGCCGATCTTGAAATAAGCGCGACCGTCCACACCAGCATCAGCGCCCTTTTTCTCGTTTATGACCGCGCGGTTGCGCGTGTATGTAAGAACGGCCCATTTTTCAAATTCCTTTCGCAGCCGGTCATCGTCGCGTTTTGCCAGCGCAATTGCGGATTCCATGTCGCGCGGGATGCCGTCTGTTTTGATTTTCCCAAGTTCTTGTTCGCCGAAATGTTCTTCGAGTCGCTTCATCACCAGAGAGATAGATTGGTAGGTAATATCAATGCCAATCCATTTGCGCTTCATGGCTTGAGCGACCGCGACGGTTGTGCCGCATCCGCAATAGGCATCGAGGATAGTGTCGCCTTCATTGCTGGACGCCCGGATGATGCGCGCGAGCAACCCCATAGGCTTTTGCGTCGGGTAACCGATCTTCTCGCCCTTCGGTCCGGTCCGCCGCTTCTCCAGCCATTTCACATCACGATCAATTGGCTCGTTCGTGTTGTACAGGCAGCCGTTCGTGTATGGCTGATAAGACCAAATATCCTGCGACAGCGATCCCTTGCTGCTATGCAGGTATTGCCGATACTCAGGAAGCCCATCAACGTCCGTCGTCAAAAATCCTTCGTCTAGCGATGAAATCAAGTTTTTCGTGCTGCTCCATATCTTCGATGCCAAGTTCTTCGGCCAGTGTTCCGGGAAACGCCCAATGGCGACCCTTGGCGGTTACATTGTAGCCACGCCACGGCTGACCGCTCACGCCGTTTCGAGTACCCGACCCGGTAAGAGTTTGGGACCTGTAAGCACCCTTTTCATCGTGCTTGTTAAAATAGCCGTTCACGTAACCAAGCAGATACGGTCGATAGATTTTGTTCCACGTGTAGTCCTTGGTTGTTTTAACATAGAAAAAAATCGTGTCGTGGATCGGCCCATATCGTTTCGCGGAATTGTGCGAACCGCTCCTACGCCAAATAATCTCATTGTTGAAATTCCCGCCTTGTGAGCAAAAAATAGCGTCAAGAACAAGTTTTAGATAATGGCTAGAGGTCGGGTCGCAGTGCAGATAAAAACTACCGTTCGGTTTTAGTATGCGATGAATCTCTGTCACGCGCAGCGACATATGAACCAAGTAGGCGAGCAGGCTACCTTGACCGAGGACGCGCTCTAAACCCTTCACTAGCTCGACTAGGCGCGGCTGAAATCTGCCCTCAGAGTTCTCTAGAATTTCCTGAAAACCGACAATCGCCCAATCATCCCATTTCCATGTGTCAACGAAGGCTTGGGCTTGGGCGCGATCCTCCATGCCGAAGTTATTGTAGATTTGGTTGTAGTTGCGCTTGGAATTAAACGGCGGGTCGATGTAGCAAAGCGCTACACTTTCAGACGGAATTTTTTTGCTTCGCAAGACCTCTAGGTTGTCGCCGTAATAGAGCTGGTTTTGCCATCCTCCAATCGTCATAGCGCAATCCCCAGGAATCAAGTCCGACTCTCCAGAGTCCCCGAATCGCGATTCCAAATCGTTAACCATAGAAAATGCTGTGATTTCAGTGGTTTATGGAGCGGCATATCACGGTTCCCTGCATTTGCTACGTAGGACCGGGCTTCACGCTCAAGATCCTGCTTGCCGGCGGCCAGTACGTTTATCCGTCAAGCGGGCTGCGCATGGATGTGGCCGGCACCCTGGCGTCGGCTTCCGCGCTACCCGGCTGGCGAATGACGCGCGACGGACTCACGGTCGGCCTCTATGCCGGTCCGATTGTCCAAGATTACCGGCTCATGCCCTACGATCCGGGCAGCGTCTTGCGCGGGTCTTATGCCGGCGGCCAAATCGCAGCCGACATTTGGTACCGGCCCGATCCGGCGACCATGAACGCCTTCTACGGCTCGATCGCCTCGATCGGCCTCGTTGGATCGGCGCGCGCCGCAAATGGCTGGCGGTCGGCCGAACCCTTCTTCATCGGCCCTGAAGCGCAGGCGCTCTGGTGCGTCGATTATCAGCAGCTACGGATTGGTGCTCACGTCACCGGCCTGCGCGTCGACGCGCTCGAATGGTCGGCCTCCAGCGGCTGGGCGGTTGAATGCTTCCGCCGCGCCGGTCCCTATGTTCGGCTCGGCTTCAACACGCGGTATTGAGGCCATCGAGACAGCCGCGAGCGGCTGTTAGCCTTTTTCGTCGCAGGCCCAGGCGCGCACCACGCAATCGTGGCCGCCGAATTCAAAGCAGCGGCGCAACGAGGCGTTCTCCGCCTTGCCGAGATGCGAATTGACGGCCCAGCCGAAAGAGCCGCAAGGCTGCTTCGCGTCGATGGCGAAGGCCGCACAGCCGCGCTTGATCGAGCCGACCACCTTGCAGCTCGCGCCTGCGCATTGCTTCATCGCCGCTGCGCGCGCGTCCGCGATCTTGTGAAAGTCGTAACCATACCCGTAGGCGCCGCAGGCGCCGACGGCGAATGCGCCCGCCGCATGGGCGGTGCCGATCACAGCGATCAGGATCCAACCCGTCGCGGCGGCGAGCGCGGCATTACGCGTAAACCGGATCATCGAGGCCCCTCCCCAGGGACAACCGGGAAACGCTAGCCGGGAAGGGTTGCGACTTGGTGAATCGTCAGCTGCTCCGTGAAGTCGGGCAGGATGAAGGACTTAAGTCCCTTCCAGCTCCGCCCGGACCGCCTCGAGCGCTTCGGGCGTGTCGATATCGGTCAGCGCCGCGGTGCCGGCCAGCGGCACCTCGACGACGGCCTCGCTGTAGCGGCCGATTAGGTGGCGGGCGCCGATGTCGCCTTCGACCGCCATCAGCTCGGGGAAAAACCGGCGCGACCACACCACCGGATTGCCGCGCTTGCCGTCGATGCTCGGCACTGCGATCAGCGCTCCTTTGTCGGGATCGATCGCGCCGACCAACCGGTCGATCATGGCGGCATCGACTTGCGGCATGTCGCCGAGGCAGACGATGGCGCCGTCCGCGCGCGCTGGCAGCGCGGCGATGCCGGCGCGAAGCGAGCTGCCGAGACCCTCGGCGAAGTCCTGGTTGTGCACGAACTGCACCGGCAGGCCGGAGAGCGCGCCCTCCACACGCTCGCGCTGATGGCCGGTGACCACGATCACCGGCTTCGCCCGCGAGGCGAGCGCCTGCTCGACGACGATGCGAACGAGCGGCCGGCCGCCGATCTCGGCCAAAAGCTTGTTGGAGCCGCCCATGCGGCTCGAGCGCCCGGCGGCAAGCACCAGCGCGGCGATATTTTGGACGGGCTGCACCGGCTCTTCGCGCGGTTGCGGCCGCGTCACGATTTCCATGAGCAGGCCGCCGACGCCCATGCCGGTGATGTCCTCCCGCGGCACCGGCAACCCGGCCAGGAGCCGCATCAGCACCCAATCGAAGCCGTTCTCCTTGGGGCTGCGGGCGCAACCAGGCGCGCCGAGCACCGGATGCCCGGCGGCGGTGCCGATCAAGAGCAAATTGCCGGGATCGACCGGCATGCCGAAATGGTCGATGTGGCCGCCGATCGCCTCTAGCGCCGCCGGGATCACGTCGCGGCGATCGGCAATCGCCGAAGCGCCAAAGACAATGGCGAGTTCAGCGCCCTGTTTGAGCACTTCGCCGAGCGCGCGCGCCAGCGCCGCACGCTCATGCGGCACGCGGCGTTCGGCAACGATCGCGGCATTGGCGGGAGAAAGCCGCTCGGCGGTGATTTTCAGCGTCTTGTCGATGACTTTGGGCGAAAGGCCGGGCAGGAGCGTCGACACGACACCGACCTTGCGCACCCGATAGGGCGCGATGCGCACGAGCGGCTGTGGCGCCGCCGCCAGCGCTCGATCGCGCGCGGTAGCGATCACCGCGAACGGAATGATCTTCACCGTGGCGATCATCTCGCCGGCGACCACCGGCTTGTACGCGGACAACGTCGCCACCGTGATCGCTTCGTCGATGCGGTTGAGGCGGTCGATCCCTTCCTTCTCCACCACCAGCACGCCCGCCGTCTGCGCGAACAGATTGGCGCGGCCGGTGAAAGCGCGATCGACATGCACGCCCTCCCCGGCGATTGCGGAGGCGATGTCGGCTGCCGCCGTGTCTTCGGACACGTCGCCCGGTTCGAGCCGGGCGACGACGACGTGCCCGATGCCGGCGGCTTCCAGCGCCGCCGCCTCGACCGGGCCGATGAGCGTGCCTTTCTTCAGCACCAGCTCGCCCTGGCGGATGGTATGCACCGCGGTGGCGCCGACGGCTTCCTTGGGCG
This sequence comes from Xanthobacteraceae bacterium, assembly GCA_031291475.1. Lineage (GTDB taxonomy): Bacteria > Pseudomonadota > Alphaproteobacteria > Rhizobiales > Xanthobacteraceae > BOG-931. The sequence goes on along the minus strand of JARLIY010000098.1, from coordinate 52,437 downwards.
CGACCGCTCCGAACTTCATGACACCGCCTTGACCAGTGGGCGGTCAGCCTGCGGCTCCTCGCGCAACCGTTCGGTGATCTGCGCCATGATGGCGACCGCGATCTCTGCCGGCGATATGGCGCCGATGTCGAGCCCGATCGGCGCGTGAATGCGGGAAATGTCGGCATCGCTCAAGCCTTGTTGCTTGAGCCGTTCCACGCGGCGCGCATGCGTCTTCCGCGATCCGAGCGCGCCAATATAGAAACAGTCGCGCGAGAGCGCGTGCACGAGCGCGGGGTCGTCGATCTTCGGGTCGTGGGTGAGGGCGACGAAGGCGGTGTAACGGTCGATGCCGAGCGGCGGCAGCGCCTGGTCCGGCCATTCGGCGATCACCTTCACGTCCGCAAAGCGCTCGGGAGAAGCGAACGCGGTGCGCGGGTCGACGATGGTCACGTCATAGCCGAGCAGCTTGGCGATCGGCGCCAGCGCCTGGCTGATATGCACCGCGCCGGTGATGACGAGCTGCGGCGCCGGCACGTAGACGGTGAGGAAGACGCGCCCCTCCGCGGTCTCTTCCATCCCGCTCCTGCCGCTGCGCAAGCGTTCCGCCAGTGCGGGCTTGAGCGGATCCCTGGCAATAGCGGCGGCCTTGACGAGGCGTTGCTTGCCGCTTGCCACGTCGGTCACGACAATGGCGGCGCGGCGCGCAGCGCGCTCGGCATTGAGGGCAGTGAGGAGGTCGAGCCGCATCGCCGTTCCGAGCCCTACTCCACCTTCTCGACGAACACCCGGATGGTGCCGCCGCAAGAAAGCCCGACCTTCCACGCGGTCTCGTCGGCGACACCGAATTCCAGCATCTTCGGCCGCCCCGAGTCGATAACGTCGAGCGCTTCGGTGACCACGGCGCCTTCGACGCAGCCGCCCGACACCGAGCCGAGGAAATTTCCCTCCTGGTCGATGACGAGATTTGAGCCGACCGGCCTTGGCGCCGAGCCCCAGGTCTCGACCACCGTCGCCAGCGCCACCGCCCGGCCCTGCTTGCGCCAGTCCTCCGCGGCTTTGAGAATATCGCTGTCGGTTGAGAGCATCGGATGCCTCCGTTATTTCCGGTCGCGCGTAGCGAGTAGCGAATAATATTTGCCGCTATATCAGTCGAAATATAGGCCCTCAGGCGACTTTTTGCATCCACGCTTTCGGGTCGCCGGCGCGGCGGTCGCCGCCCTGGAACGCCGCCACCAGCGCCGCCATCGACTCCAGATTGTGAATCGGCCGGAATTCGTCGACATGCGGCAACATGGTCTTGATGCCGCGCGCGCGCGCCTCGAAGCCCTCGAAGCGCAGCAGCGGATTGAGCCAGAGAAGCCGCCGGCACGAGCGATGCAGCCGGTCGATCTCGAAAGCCAGCGTATCGTCGGCGTCGCGCTCGAGCCCGTCGGTGATGAGAAGCACGATCGCGCCCTGGGTGAGCACGCGCCGCGCCCACAATTTGTTGAAGGCGTGCAGCGACGAGGCGATACGCGTCCCGCCGGACCAGTCGGGCACGCTCGCCGAACAGGCGGCCAGCGCGTCGTCGGGATCGCGTTCGCGCAACGCGCGTGTGACGTTGGTCAGCCGCGTGCCGAACAAAAACGTGCTCACGCGCCTTCGCTGTTCCGTCAGCGCGTGCAGGAAATGCAGGAAGATGCGGCTGTATTGGCTCATCGAGCCGGATATGTCGAGCAGCGCCACTACCGGCGGCGGCTTCGACTTCGGCCCGACGAAGCGCAGATCGATGAAATCGCCGCCGCCTTTCAGGCTCGAGCGCAAGGTGCGGCGGATGTCGATCAGCCGCCCGCGCGGATGCGGCTTGAGCCGGCGCGTGCGTAGCTCGGCGAACGGCAGGACAAGCCGCTTCATCGCCTCCTTGGCGGCGGCGATCTCGGCGTTGGTCATCTGCGCGAAGTCTTTTCTTTGCAGCACCTCGCGGTCGGACACGGTCATGCGCGTGTCGAGTTCGATCTCGCGTTCTTGCTTGAGCTTGTCGTCCAGGCCGGAGAACAGAGCTTCATGGATGCGTGTGGCGCCGGCCTCGGGCGGGCGCGGCGCACCCGGCGCCGCCGGCAGCATCATCGCCAGCAATTGATCGATATAGCCGCGCCGGCGAAAGAAGATGCGGAACGCCTGATCGAACAGGATCGAATGCTCGTGCCGCTTCACAAACACCGCGTGCAGCGTCCAGTAAAAATCCTCGCGTGTACCGACGCCGGCGGCCTTGACCGCTTCGAGCGCATCGAGCACGGCGCCGGGCCCGACCGGAATGCCCGCGGCGCGCAAAGCGCGGGCAAAGTAGAGAATATTTTCGGCAAGGCGGCCGTCGGGGCGCGCCGCTGGCTCGCTCATCGTCACTCCGCCGCCCGCAGCTCAGACTTCACCTCGTCGAGTAGTTCCTTGACCTTGCTGCCCTCGAGCCGGGCGATATCGTCCTGGTATTTGAGGAGCACGCCGAGCGTATCGGAGACGGTTGCCGGATCGAGTGCGACCACGTCGAGTTCGGACAGCGCACCGGCCCAATCGAGCGTTTCGGAGACGCCCGGAGACTTGAACAGATCCTGCTTGCGCAGCCCCTGCACAAACGCCACCACCTGCTCGGACAGCTTCTTGCCGATGCCCGGCACCTTGGTGCGCACGATGGAAAGCTCGCGCTCGGCGCTCGGATAGCCGACCCAGTGGTAAAGGCAGCGGCGCTTGAGCGCGTCATGCACCTCGCGCGTGCGGTTCGAGGTGATGACCACGACCGGGGGCTGCGCCGCCTTCACCGTGCCCATCTCCGGAATCGTGACCTGAAAATCGCCCAGCACTTCGAGCAAGAATGCTTCGAATGCCTCGTCGGTGCGATCGATTTCGTCGATCAGCAGAACCGGGGCGCCGGCCGGATCGGGCTCGAGCGCTTGCAGCAGCGGACGCCTGATGAGGAAGCGCTCGGAGAATACGTCGCGCTCGAGGCGGGCGCGATCGTGCTCGCCTTCGGCCTCGGCGACGCGGATGGCGATCATCTGCGCCGCATAGTTCCATTCATAGACCGCGGCGGCGACGTCCAGTCCCTCATAGCATTGCAGACGGATGAGGCGCCGGCCGAGCGTCGTGGACAAGACCTTGGCGATCTCGGTCTTGCCGACGCCGGCCTCGCCTTCGAGGAACAGCGGCCGGCCCATCTTCAGAGCCAGATAGAGCACGGTGCCGAGCGCGCGATCAGCCAGATAATCGGCCTCGCCGAGCAAAGCCACGGTGGCGTCGATCGAAGCGGGCAGCCGACGCGGAGCGGTCTTATTCATGCGCCCAATGTAAGCATCGCCGCCGGTTTTGTCCCGCCGATCGGACAAATCCTCTGCGCATGGCAAACCGGCGGAAAGCCCCTCGCAAGAAGGCTCACTTCCCGATGGCCTCGGCGACCGCGCGGCGGGCGAGTACCCCGATCAGATGCGCGCGGTATTCGGCGCTGCCGTGAATATCGCTGTTGAGGCCGTCGGCGGAAACCGTCAGGCCTTCGAGCGATTTCGGCGAAAAACGCTTCTTCAACGCCTCTTCGAAGGCGGTGACGCGGAACACGCCGTTGCCGCCGGCACCGGTGACGGCGACGCGAATTTCGCTGCCGCGCTTGGCGACAAACACGCCGACCAGCGCGTAGCGGGAAGCCTGATTGCGGAATTTCTGGTAGGCCGCTTTCTTCGGGATCGAGAAGCTCACCTTGGTGATGATTTCCGCGGGCTCCAGCGCCGTCGAGAACATGCCGGTGAAGAAATCGTCGGCCTTGATGCGGCGCTTGTTGGTGATGATGGTGGCGCCGAGCGCAAGGCAGGCGGCCGGATAATCGGCGGTCGGATCGTTGTTGGCGACGGAGCCGCCGATCGTGCCCATGTGGCGCACGGCGGGATCGCCGATCATGCCGGCAAGTTTGGCGATGACCGGCAACGACTGCTGCACCACCGGCGACGTGTGCACGTCGTTATGGCGTGTCATCGCCCCGATGGTGAGCGCGCGGCCCTTCAGCTCGATGCCGGCCAAACCGTCGATGCGCGAGAGATCGATCAGCATCGGCGGCCCGGCCAAGCGCAGCTTCATCGTCGGCAAAAGCGTATGACCGCCGGCCAGGAGCTTGGCGTCCTCGTTCTTGCTGAGCAGGCTGACCGCCTGCCGCAGCGTTTCCGGACGTTGGAAGGTGAAGCTGTACATCTTCGTTCTCCGTTATCTCTTCACGTCATGCCGCGTGCGGCAGCGACCGGTCCGATTTCTGCAACGCCACCCAAACCGCGGATGGCGTCGCGGGCATGGCGATGGCTTCGGTGCCGATCGCATCGGTGATGGCGTTGATGACGGCAGCGGGCGAAGCGATCGCGCCGGCTTCGCCGCAGCCCTTGATGCCCAGCGGGTTGGAGGGGCACTTGGTGACGGTCATGCCGATCTTCATCACCGGCAAATTGTCGGCGCGCGGCATGCAGTAATCCATAAGCGAGCCGGTGAGGAACTGGCCGTCCTTGTTATAGATGGCGCTTTCGCACAAAGCCTGACCGATACCGTGTGCGACACCGCCGTGCACCTGACCCTCGACGATCATCGGATTGATCACGACGCCGAAATCGTCGACCGCGGTCCAGGCGACGATCTCGGTATTGCCGGTCTCCGGATCGACTTCGACCTCGCAGATGTGGCAGCCGGCGGGGAAGGTGAAATTGGTCGGATCCCAGAACGCGCCCTCCTTCAGCCCGGGCTCGAGCTCCTGGCCGTTGAATTTGTGCGCGATGTAGGCGTTGAGAGCCACGCCTCCCCACGGCACCGACTTGTCGGTGCCGGCGACGCTGAATTTTCCATCCTTGAACTCGATGTCGGCTTCGGCGGCTTCGAGCAGATGTGCCGCGACCTTTTTTGCCTTGGCTTCGACTTTGTCGAGCGCCTTGACGAGCGCGGAAATACCGACCGCGCCCGAACGCGAACCGTATGTGCCCATGCCGAATTGCACCTTGTCGGTATCGCCGTGCACGATCGAAACGCTCTCGATCGGAATGCCGAGGCGGTCGGCGACAACCTGCGCGAATGTCGTCTCGTGGCCCTGACCGTGGGAGTGGCTGCCGGCGAGGACTTCGACGGAACCAGTTGGGTTGACCCGTACTTCGGCGGATTCCCACAATCCGATGGCCGCGCCGAGCGAGCCGACGGCCGCCGAGGGCGCAAGCCCACAGGCTTCGATATAGGTCGAGAAACCGATGCCGCGCAGCTTGCCGTTGCGGGCGGCGTCGCGCTTGCGCTTGGCAAAGCCCTTGTAGTCGGCAAGCGCCAGCGCCTTGTCGAGGCTCGCGCCGTAATCGCCCGCGTCATAGCAAACGATAACCGGCGTCTGATGCGGAAACGAGGTGATGAAGTTGGCGCGGCGGAACGCTACCGGGTCGCGGCCCGTTGCGCGCGCAGCAAGCTCAATCAGGCGCTCGACGACAAAAGTCGCCTCGGGGCGTCCGGCGCCGCGCACCGCATCGACCGGAGCGGTGTTGGTGTAAACCGCATCGACCGCACAGTAGATTTGCGGAATGTTGTACTGCCCTGAGAGCAGCAGCGCGTAGAGATAAGTGGGCACGCACGACCAGAACGCAGAAGGATAAGCGCCAAGATTGGCGATGGTGTGGACGCGCATGCCGGTGATCTTGCCGCTCGCATCGAGCGCAAGCTCCGCGTGCGTAATGTGATCGCGGCCATGCGCGTCGACGAGAAATGACTCACTGCGCTCGGCGGTCCATTTCACCGGGCGGCCGACTTTCTTCGCGGCCCAGATGCAAACCGTCTCTTCAGCATAGATGAAGATTTTTGAGCCGAACCCGCCGCCGATGTCCGGGGCGATCACGCGCAGCTTGTTTTCCGGCGCAACCCCGGCGAAGGCCGAGAGAACCAGCCGCGCGAGGTGTGGATTCTGGCTCGTCGTATAGAGGGTGAAGGAGTCCGAGCCGGAATCATATTCGCCGATCGCGGCGCGCGGCTCTATTGCCGCGGGAACGACGCGGTTGTTGACGATATCGACCTTGGTGACGTGGGCCGCCGCAGCGAAAGCGGCATCAGTCGCGGCTTTGTCGCCAAGCTGCCAGTTGTAGACCGTGTTGTTCGGCGCGATATCGTGGATTTGCGGTGCGTCTGGCTTCGCCGCCGCTTTCGGATCGATCACCGCGGGCAGCAGGGCATATTCGACGACGACTTTCTCCGCGGCGTCTTTGGCTTGCGCGTAAGTATCGGCAATGACGACGGCGACTTCGTCGCCGACATAGCGGACCTTATCGTGGGCCAGCGCCGGGCCGGGCGCGGCCTTCATCGGCTTGCCGTCGCTGCCGGTGACCGTCCAGCCACAAATGTGTCCGCTGATCTTGGCGGCGGTGAGGTCGGCACCGGTAAAGATCGCGGCCACGCCGGACAGGCGCGACGCGGCCTTGGTGTCGATCGATTTGATGGTCGCATGGGCATGCGGCGAGCGGATGAAATAGGCATAAGCTTGGCCGGGCCGGTTGATATCGTCGGTGTAATGGCCCTTGCCGGTGATGAAGCGGTGATCTTCCTTGCGACGCACCGCGGCGCCGATCCCGGTTGCACTCATGGCGGTTTCCTCCGGCGTTTATTTGTTTATTCTTGAGCGATGCCAACTCCGCGTTGGGCGGCTATTCGGCGGCTTTGGCGGCGCCGCCGGCCTGCATGGCGCGCGCGCCTGCGGCGATGGCCTTGACGATGTTGTGATAGCCGGTGCAACGGCAGATATTGCCTTCCAGCTCTTCGCGGATCGTCTTGTCGTCGAGGTTGTGACCCTTGCGGCGCACCATATCGACCGCGGTTAGGATCATCCCGGGCGTGCAATAGCCGCATTGCAGACCGTGGTTCTCGCGGAAGGCTTCCTGCATCGGGTGCAGCGGCCCGTCCGCCGGCGCCAGGCCTTCGATCGAGAGCACGTCGGCGCCTTCGAGCTGCAAAGCAAGCACGGTGCACGATTTCACCGCCTTGCCGTTGACCAGAACGACACACGCCCCGCATTGCGAGGTGTCACAGCCCACATGCGTGCCGGTCAGCCGCAGATTCTCGCGCAACAGCTGCACCAGGAGCGTGCGCGGATCGACATCGGCGGTAACGGATTTGCCGTTCACTTTGAGGGAAACGGCTGCCATAAGCGCCTCCTCGGGTTCCCCAAAACGTCGTTTTTACAGGACGGCTCGCGGCCGTTTGCTGCCTCCAAGGGCAAAAACCGGACGATTCCGCGGTTTTTCGACCTTGGAACTATTAATAGTCTGAACCGCGGGCTGGTCGCCGGTCAAGACAATAGCGCAGGACCAAGCCCGACCTGCCCCACCGGCGTGGGCAAGCGCGCGCCGACGCGGTCAGGCAGTTGGCTTGCTCACCGCCGCTGCAAAATTCTTAAAAAACTCATCGGCGAGTTTCTTCGCCGCGCCGTTGACCAGACGCTGGCCGAGTTGCGCCAGCTTGCCGACAATCTGAGCTTCGACAGCGTAGCTGAGCAAGGTCCCGCCGTCCCTGGACTCGAGCTTCACCGTGGCGCCGCCTTGCGCGAAGCCCGCGACCCCGCCGTCGCCCTGGCCGGAAATCTTGTAGCCATTCGGCGGATCGAGATCCGATAGCGTCACCTTGCCTTTGAATTTCGCCTTCACCGGTCCGATCTTTACGACCGCCACCGCCTGCATTTCCGTGTCCGACAACTTGTCGAGCTGTTCGCAGCCGGGAATGCAGGCCTTGAGCGTTTCAGCGTCGTTGAGCTTTTCCCACACGGTTTCCCGCGGGACTGCGAGCTGATACTCGCCGTTCATCGTCATGGCCATTCGCGTCACTCCTCCGGCAGCGCTCGAACGTCACGCCCTATCGCATACCGCCTCGGCGGGCGTGTGGGAAGGCCGTCGCTTCGCGCATGCGGGATTGGCGCGGGGCGCGTGCGGCGGGTAGAACAGCGGCATTATAGGGAGCCCGCCCGATGCCGAAGATCAACGCCGACGGCTGCGCCATTCATGTGGAGGTCGAAGGGCCGGAACGCGCACCGGTGCTGATGCTGTCGAACTCGCTCGGCACCAATCTGCATATGTGGGACGAGCAAGTCGCGCCCTTCACGCGCCACTTCCGGCTTATTCGCTACGACCGCCGCGGCCACGGCCAATCGGACGTGCCGAAAGGCCCCTATACGATGGAGCGGCTCGGGCGCGACGTGCTTGCCATGCTCGACGCGCTCGGCATCGAGCGGATCAACTGGTGCGGCCTGTCGATGGGCGGCATGGTCGGCCAATGGCTCGGCGCGCATGCCCCGCGCCGTATCGACAAGCTCGTCCTCTCCAATACGTCCTGCTATTTTTCCGACAAAAGCATCTGGAACGGTCGCATCAAGCTGGTGCGCGAAAAAGGCCTGGCCGGAATCGTCGACGCCAACATGGAGCGCTGGTTCAGCAAAGCGTTTCGCGACCGCTCGCCGCTAGCGGTGGCGCGCATCCGAGAAATGTTCTTGGCCACCAGTGTCGACGGCTACATCGCCTGCGGCGAGGCGGTCCGCGACATGGACCATCGTCCGCTGTTGGCGCAGATCGGCGCGCCGACTCTGGTGATTGCCGGGCGGCACGATCCGGCGACGACGGTCGAGGCCGGCGAGTTCATTGCCCAGCACATGCCCGACGCCCGGCTTGCCGTGCTCGACGCCGCGCACATCGCCAATGTGGAGCAGCCGCAAGTGTACGCCGACACCGTGCTTGGCTTCCTGCTGAACGACTGACCAGCTCGCGGAACGCTTCACCCGCCCCGCTGATCGCGGAACTCGTGCGGCGTCGTGCCGGTATGTTTGCGGAAGAACCGGGCAAAGTGCGACGGATCGGAAAACGCCAGCTCCTGAGCGATGTCCTGAATCGGCTGCGTGGTGAAAACGAGCTGGCGCTTGGCCTCGGTGAGCAGGCGCTGGCGGATCAGATGACCGGCGGTCACGCCGGTTGCGCGCTTGACGTGATCGTTGAGCCGATCGACGGTCATGCCGAGTTTTTCGGCGTAAAACCCGAGCTGATGCTCGCTGTGGAAGAAATCGTCGACCAGCGCGCGCAACTGCGCGACGGTGGCGTCGGCGGGCTGCAAAGTGACGCTGCCGGTGCGCGCACGGCTTGCCGCAAGGCGCGCGACGCCGACGGCGATGAGCGACAACAAACCGCGCATCGCCACGCGGTAACCCTCGCGCGCGAGGCTTCCTTCTTCAAACAGCTCCGCGCATAGCGCCGAAAGCCGCGCCCGCTCCGTCTCATCGGCGATCGGCACGATCGGGTGCGCGGCGAGCGCGCGCAGCCGCGATAGGGCCTCGCCCGCCCGATCGGCAAGCGCCACCGCCGCGTCCTCGGTGAAGCTCAGCACCCAGCCTTGGGTGACGTTGGGCTCGAAGCGGTAACCGTGAGCGATCGCCGCCGGCACCAGAATCGCCGCCGGGGCGGTAAACGGCAGGCGCGCCGCCTCGAACGTCATTTCGCCGCCGCCGCGCTCGATCAAAAGGATCTGAAACAGATTGCGGTGCCGGTGCGCGCGAATGGTCCAATCGTTGATCGAGGAGCGCGAGGCCACCGTCTCGACGTGGATGAAGTCGAACGCCTGATCGTCCGGCGGATCGCCGTAGAGGTGGAACAGCGGCAGCGCATTGGCCATGGTGCAAGCATAAGCCGATCGCGCCAAAGAAGAAGCCGCCGCGAAAACACAATCGCCGCTTTACACAAAAAAGCGGCAGCCCGCCGCAGCGGGCCGCCGCTTATCTCGACGCAACCGTTAGCGGTTCTGCCCGCCCTGGCCGCCTTGACCACCTTGGCCGGGCTTCTGGCCGCCCTGCTGCTCGCCAGGCTTGCCCGGGATGCCTTGCTGCTGCTGGCCGGGCTTCTGCTGCCCGCCCTGCTGCGGATTCTGCGGATTGTTCTGTTGCTGCTGCGGGTTACGCTGTGGATTCTGCTGTTCATTCGCCATTGGGACGTTCTCCGGTGATTTTGGGGAAACCCTCGCCCAATAGACAACGCCCCGGTCTCATGGCGGTTCCGCTTCCGGCGCGGCTTATTGGCGACAACAAGTTGTAATTACGGGAAAAATACGTGTGAAGTCGGAACGTTCGCACAGCGCTCGTCGCGCCGCTTTGCGAGCGCCATCAAGGGAAAGCGTGCCGGCACGGCGCGTTGTCGCATTTTCCCGCCCCTGTTAAGACTTTGCCGGGAATCGAAAGGCGGCGGACGCATGGAATACTTCGTCCAGCAGCTCATCAACGGCATCACGCTCGGTTCGATCTACGGCCTGATCGCCATCGGCTACACGATGGTCTACGGCATCATCGGCATGATCAACTTCGCGCACGGCGACATTTTCATGGTCGGCGCGTTCCTGGCGCTCATCGCCTTCCTCGTGCTCGTCGCCATCGGGGTGACCGCGGTTCCGCTCGCTCTCTTCATCGTGCTGCTCGTCTCCATGGCGCTGACCGCGCTCTATGGCTGGACCGTGGAGCGCATCGCCTACCGGCCGCTGCGCCATTCGTTCCGGCTGGCGCCGCTGATTTCCGCCATCGGCATGTCGATCGTGCTGCAAAACTACGTGCAGATCGCCCAGGGCGCGCGCGTCAAACCGCTGCCGCCGCTCGTGCAGGGCGGCTACACTTTGTTCGAGGGCAACGATTTCGCGGTGCGACTGTCCAACATTCAGATTATCGTGGTGGTCACCACCCTCGTCCTAATGGCCGGCTTTTCGTTTCTGGTGGCGCGCACACGACTCGGCCGCAACATGCGCGCCTGCGAGCAGGACCTGAAAATGGCGGCGTTGGTCGGCATCGACGTCGACCGCACCATTTCCCTGACGTTCGTCATCGGTGCGGCGCTGGCGGCTGTCGCCGGGCTGATGTTCCTGCTTTATTACGGCGTCATCGACTTCTTCATCGGCTTTCTCGCCGGCGTGAAGGCGTTCACCGCCGCGGTGCTCGGCGGCATCGGCTCGCTGCCCGGCGCGATGATCGGCGGCATCCTGATCGGGCTCATCGAGACGATGTGGTCGGCGTATTTCTCGATCGAGTACAAGGACGTCGCCGCCTTCGCCATTCTCATCATCGTGCTCATTTTCCTGCCGACGGGCATTCTGGGCCGGCCGGAAGTCGAAAAAGTGTGAGGGAAACGGGCGCCCGTGGCAAACGAGAGCGAGCCCGCTAAGCCGCTTGATCTTCCTGCCGCGGTGAAGGAAGCCGCGATCGCTGCGCTGGTTGCGCTCGGCCTGTTCATGCTGCTGATCGGCATCCGCACCGACCAGGGCCCGACCGGAGCGCTGGTATTCACCACCCGTTTCGGCGCGCTCGCAGCGATTGTCGCGGCGGTGTTCGTTGCCACGCTCATACGCGCGACGCTTTTGCGCGGCGCGGGCATTTCCGTCGCTCGCCTGCTGCCGGCTTCGGTCAGCACGGCGGCATCGGCTCTGACCGGATATGCCGCAGCGGCATTTCTCGTCTTTGCGCTGATCGTGCCGATCGTTTTCTACGGCAACCGCTATCTGCTCGATCTCGCCATCCTCATCGCCACCTATACGATGCTCGGCTTCGGGCTCAACATCGTCGTGGGGCTGGCCGGTCTCCTCGATCTCGGCTACGTCGCCTTTTACGCGGTCGGCGCCTATTCCTACGCGCTAATCGCGCATTATCTCGGGCTGTCGTTCTGGATCTGCCTGCCGCTCGCCGGCATTCTCGCTGCTTTCGCCGGCCTGTTGCTCGGCTTTCCGGTGCTGCGGCTGCGCGGCGATTATCTCGCCATCGTCACACTCGGCTTCGGCGAAATTATCCGCCTTATCCTGCTCAACTGGCAGAATTTCACCGGCGGGCCGAACGGCATCTCCGCGATCCCGCGGCCGTCGTTTTTCGGTTTGCCCTTCAATCCGTCCGAGCACGGCTTTGCCGCGACCTTCGGGCTCGCGTATTCGCCGACGCATCGCGTCGTGTTTCTCTATTATCTCATTCTCGCGCTGGCGCTCCTGACCAACTGGGTCACGCTGCGGCTGCGCCGGCTGCCGATCGGCCGCGCCTGGGAGGCCTTGCGCGAGGACGAGGTCGCCTGCCGGGCGCTCGGCGTCAACACCACGACGACGAAACTCACTGCGTTCGCCATGGGCGCGATGTTCGGCGGCTTTGCCGGGGCGTTCTTCGCCACCCGGCAGGGATTCATCAGCCCGGAATCGTTCACCTTCGCGGAATCGGCCTTGGTGCTGGCGATCGTCGTCCTTGGCGGCATGGGATCGCAGCTCGGTGTCGCCATTGCCGCCACCGTGATGCTCGGCGGCTTCGAATTGTTCCGCGAGTTCGATCAATACCGCATGCTGGTATTCGGCGGCGCCATGGTCGCGATCGTGATCTACCGGCCGCGCGGGCTCGTCGCCACGCGCACCCCTTCGGTGTCGCTGCGCGACCATAAAGACATCCCGGCGGCCATCGTGCGTGACGCGCGCACGGAGACCGCGGCATGAGCGCGCCGATCCTCACGGTCGAGCACCTGACCATGCGTTTCGGCGGCCTGACCGCCGTCAACGACCTCTCCTTCCTCGTTTACGCCCGCGAGATCACTGCGCTGATCGGACCGAACGGCGCCGGCAAGACCACGTTGTTCAACTGCATCACCGGCTTCTACAAGCCGACGGTCGGCAGATTGACGCTTGCCCACCCGGATGGCGCCTCGTTCCTGCTCGAGCGGATAGCGGAATTCCGTGTCGCGCGCGAGGCGCGCGTCGCCCGCACATTTCAGAATGTGCGGCTGTTCGCCGGCATGACGCTCCTGGAAAACCTCCTTGTCGCCCAGCACAACGCGCTGATGGTCGCCTCCGGCTACACGTTGCTCGGCCTGTTCGGCTCGCGCGCCTATGCCCGCGCACAGGCGGGCGCCATCGATAAGGCGCGCTACTGGCTCGACCGGGTCGGGCTCATCGACCGCGCCGACGATCCCGCCGGCGCGCTGCCTTACGGTGCGCAGCGCCGGCTCGAAATCGCCCGCGCCATGTGCACCGACCCGGTGCTGCTCTGTCTCGACGAGCCCGCCGCCGGCCTCAACAACCGCGAGAGCGCGGAGCTCAATGCGTTCCTGCGCGCCATCCGCGACGAGCACGGTATCTCCATCCTGCTGATCGAGCACGACATGGGCGTGGTGATGGAGATTTCCGACCACATCATCGTGCTCGATTACGGCCTCAAAATCGCCGACGGCTCCCCGCGCGAGGTGCGCAGCGACCCGAAGGTGATCGCCGCCTATCTCGGCGTTCCCGACGAAGAGGTCGCGCAGGTCGAGGCGGAGGTCGGGCTATGACCGCGCCCGGCCAACCCCTGCTCTCGCTGCGCGGCATCAAGGCCTATTACGGCAGCGTCGCCGCGCTCAAAGGCGTCGATGTCGATGTCAACGAAGGCGAGATCGTCGCGCTCATCGGCGCCAACGGCGCCGGCAAATCGACGCTGATGATGACGGTGTTCGGCAGTCCTCGCGCCCGTGAAGGGCGCATTTGTTTCGCCGGCCGCGACATCACCGCGCTGCCGACCCACGAGGTCGCCAAGCTCCGCATCGCGCAATCGCCGGAGGGCCGGCGCATTTTTTCGCGCATGACGGTGATGGAGAATCTGCAGATCGGCGCCACCGTGACCGGCGCCGGCGACTTCGATGCGGACCTCGATCGGGTGTTCGCGTTGTTTCCGCGGCTGCGCGATCGCAGACACCAGCGTGGCGGCACACTGTCCGGCGGCGAACAGCAAATGCTGGCGATCGGCCGCGCCTTGATGAGCCGGCCGCGGCTGATTTTGCTGGACGAACCCTCGCTCGGGCTGGCGCCGCTGCTGGCGCAGCAGATTTTCGCTGCAATCCGCGCGCTCAACGAGCGCGACAAGCTCACGGTGTTCCTGGTCGAGCAGAACGCCTACCACGCGCTCAAGCTTGCGCATCGCGGCTACGTCATGGTCAACGGCGAGATCACGCTGCAGGGCAGCGGGCGGGAACTTTTGCAGCGGCCGGAAATCCGCGCGGCTTATCTCGAAGGCGGCACGCGCTGAGCGCAGACATGGACAAGCTCTATTCCGGCGAAAGCACCTTGGCCGTCGTCCTCGTCACCGGCATTCTCGGCGGCGGCGCGGCATGGCTGTCCGGCCGCGCCATTGCCGCCGCCTGGCGGCCGCTTCGCCAGGTGGTCGTCGCCGCGCTCCTGCTCGGCGCCGCCGCCCGCTTTATTCATTACGCTTTGTTCGGCGGTACGCTTCTTTCCGTCGCGTCCTATGGCACCGACGCGCTGATCTTCCTTCTCGTCGGCGCGATCGCCTGGCGGGTGACGCGCGCGGCGCAGATGGTGCGGCAATATCCCTGGCTCTATGTCCGCAACGGACCGCTCGGCTGGCGCGAAATCGGGCAGGAAACCGCGCCCTAGCGGTGCTATCGTCGCGCCGATATCACAACCCCCGCCGGCAGGCATAGACGAGGGACGGACATGGACAAAGTGCGGCTCGGCGCAATTGCGCTTTTCTCAGTCGTGTTCGCCGCTCCGGCGATGGCGCAGGACATCACGGTGGCCGCTGCCGGGCCGATGACCGGCGGTCAGGCGACTTTCGGCCGGCAGATGCGCAACGGCGCCGAACAAGCGGTCGCCGACTTTAACGCCGCGGGCGGCGTGCTTGGCCGCAAACTCAACCTTGAAATCGGTGACGATGCCTGCGATCCCAAACAGGCGCGTTCGGTCGCTGAAAAGCTCGCCGGCATGGGCGTCGCCGTCGTCGTCGGCCATTATTGCTCGTCGTCGTCGATCCCGGCCTCGGACGCCTATCTCGACGGCGGTATTCTGCAAATCACGCCGGCCTCGACCAATCCGCTGTTCACCGATCGCGGCCTTTGGAGCACGTTCCGCACCTGCGGTCGCGACGATCAGCAAGGCAGTTTTGCCGCCAATTATCTGGCGCAGCATTTCAAGGACAAAAATATCGCCATCATCAACGACAAGACCACCTACGGCAAAGGCCTCGCCGACGAGATGAAGAAGGCGCTCAATGCCGCCGGCATAAAAGAAAAGCTCAACGAAGCTTACAATCAGGGCGACAAGGATTTCACCGCGCTGGTTTCCAAGCTCAAGCTCAACGGCATCGATATCGTCTATGACGGCGGCTATCACCAGGAAGCCGGATTGATCGTCCGGCAGATGCGCGACCAGGGCCTCAAAACGATCCTGATGGCGGGCGACGCGCTCGCCGACCGCGAGTTCGCTTCGATTACGGGTCCGGCGGCGGAAGGCGTGCTGTTCACCTTCGGTCCCGATCCGCGCAAACGGTCGACCGCCGCCGCCATCGTCAAGGAGTTCAAGGACAAAGGCGTCGATCCGGAGGGCTATACGCTCTACACCTACGCCGCATTCCAGGTTTGGGCGCAGGCGGCGGCCAAGGCCGGCACCGTCGATCCGCAAAAGGTCGCCGGCGCCATCCATACCGGCAGCTGGGATACGGTCCTCGGCCCCCTCTCTTTCGATAAAAAAGGCGACATCACCGCCATCGGCTGGGCCGTCTACCGCTGGGACAAAGACGGCAATTACGACGAGATCACGGACTTGTCGAAGAGCTGAAGCGTTTTACTCAATCGTCACCCGCGGGCTTGACCCGCGGGGTCCATGCTGCATGTTCGCTGCAGACGAACCGCGGACGCACATGGGCGCGGCGCGCCCGCATGGATGGCCGGGTCAAGCCCGGCCCTGACGACTGAGGGCTATCCGATCTTGCCGAGCATCGGAAACGTATCGAGCAGCCAGAAGCTCGCTTGCGTGACGGCGCCAGTGAGAAACGCGATGCCGGTGAGCACGAGCAGGCCGCCCATCGCTTTTTCGACCAGGCCGAGATGCGCGCGGAAGCGGGCGAGAAAAGCGGCGAATTGCTCGATCGCCAGCGCCGCGACGATGAACGGAATGCCGAGCCCGAGCGAATAGACCGCGAGCATGCCGGCGCCTCTGGCGACGGTGTCTTCCGATGCCGCCACCGCCAGAATCGCAGCGAGGATCGGACCTATGCACGGCGTCCAGCCGAGCGCAAAGGCAAGCCCCATCAGATAGGCGCCCCATAAGCCGACGGGCTTGGTCACTTGCAGGCGTTTCTCGCGCATCAACAACGCGACCGGCGTAAGCCCGAGGAAGTGCAGGCCCATGATGATGATGGCGATACCGGCGACAATCGCGAGTTCGCCCGAATAGGCGCGCAGCAGCGCGCCTATGGCGCTGGCGCTGGCGCCGAGTGCGACGAAAACCGTGGTGAAGCCGAGTACGAAAAGAAGCGCGGCGGCGAGCGTCTCGCGCCGGACCCGCGGCTCGGGTTCGGCGTCGGCGAAACGCTCGAGTGAAGCGCCGGTGAGATAGACGAGATAAGGCGGCACCAGCGGCAGCACGCAAGGCGAGAGAAAGCTGACGATGCCGGCGGCGAGCGCGGCGGCGATGGTGACGTTCATGGCGCACTCATGCCCGGCCGGTCTTGGCCGCGCAAGCGCGGCAGCGCCGCGCCCGCGAGGATGTGATCGATCGTCATTCCGGGACGGCCCGCAGGACCGGGCCCGGAATCCATAAGCCCTGCCCTGCAGGAAAAACACTCGTGATATGCTTGCGAGTTTCGTGATTAGGGATTCCGGGTTCGCGCCCTTAGGCGCGCCCGAAAGACGGGAGAGAATTTGCGCAACCTCATTACCGACGTCCCCGGGATCAAGATCGGCCACGCGCAGGACGCCCGCCTCGGCTCGGGATCGACTGCGATTATTTTCGAGGCGCCGGCGGTCGCCTCGATCGATTTGCGCGGCGGCGGGCCGGGCACGCGCGAGACGGCGCTGCTCGATCCGGCGCAAACGGTTGAAGGCATCGACGCCATCACCTTGTCCGGCGGCTCGGCCTTCGGCCTCGATGCCGCTTCGGGCGTGCAGGCCTGGCTCAAAGAGCAAGGCCGCGGCTTTGCCGTACGTAGCGCCCGCGTACCGATCGTGCCTGCGGCGATCCTGTTCGATCTTCTCGGCGCCGGCGACAAGGAGTGGGGCCGCTTCCCGCCCTATCGCGAGCTCGGCTATGCGGCGGCGGCCGCTGCGTCCGCCGATTTCAGCATCGGCAGTGTCGGCGCCGGTACCGGGGCGACGACGGTTAATTACAAAGGCGGCGTCGGTTCAGCCTCGGCGCAAACCGCCGACGGCCACATTGTCGGCGCGCTCGCTGCCGTCAACGCTGCCGGCAGCGTCGTCATCGATCGCGGCCCCCACTTCTGGGCGGCGCCGTTCGAGCGCCACCGCGAATTCGGCGGATGCGGATGGCCGAAAACCTTCCCCGCCTCCGCATTCGAGGCGGCCACCAAAGGCGGCGCGCGCGAGAACACTACATTGGTGGTCGTCGCCACCGACGCGATTTTGACCAAGGCGCAGGCGAAGCGGCTTGCGGTAATGGCGCAATCGGGCCTGTCGCGCGCGATCTATCCGGTGCATACCCCGCTCGACGGAGACGTGGTCTTCGCGGCCTCGACCGGACGCCGGCCGCTCGGCGACACCCTTTTCGGATTAACCACGCTCGGCACGATCGCGGCCAATGTGGTGGCGCGGGCGATCGCGCGCGGCGTTTTTACCGCGACCGCGCTCGCCTTGCCCGGCGCGTTGCCGAGCTGGAAGGATCAATTCGACCGGTAAAATACGACCATCCGCGCGGCGTCTTAACCCTGCGGCGTGCCGCGGAAACCACACTTCGCATCTTTCCCCCGGGGCGCCGGACGTATTGTTGACTCGCCGGCCGATTGCGCCTTCACTTCGCCGCAAGTGGTGCGGTTTTTGGCGAGGATGCGATGCGGTTCTTTGTGATTGTTGTTGCTGGGCTTTTAAGCTTGGGCCTCGCGGCCTTCGGGGTCGTTTCCGCGCAAAAGGCGGCCGCCCCCGCCGCGTCGACTTCAGGCAACGTGCGCGTCGCTTCGCTGGCCCAGCACGTGCCCGCGCAGCCGGTGCGCGCCCCGGTTACGCAAATCGCCCAAGCACAGACCGCCGAAGCTCCGGCTTCGGCGACGGTGACGCCGCCGGCCGCGCCCGCGCAGCCCACTTCCGCCGCGCCGACGCAAGCCGCTCAGACCGCGCCTGCGGCGCCCGCTTCCAGCGCGCCTGCCGTCAAAGCCGGTCCAAACCTCGCCGCCGCAACGCCAGCGGCCGCTCCGGCCGGCGCCCGCGCGCCGACCAACGGCATTCCCGCCTGCGACAAGCCCGGCGGCATGGGACTCTCGCGCATCGTCGAGATCGACACGACCGGCGGTCCCGGCTTCGGCTTCGAACATTTCAAGCAATACGATTTCCTTCGCGACAAGGAGGTTGTGCTCACCTTCGACGACGGCCCCTGGCCGGTAAACACTCCGGCCGTGCTCAAGGCGCTCGCCGACAATTGCCTCAAGGCCACGTTCTTCGAGATCGGCGAGCACGCGATGTGGCATCCGGAAATCACCAAGCAGGTGATCGCGGCCGGCATGACAGTCGGCAGCCACACATGGTCGCATAAGGATCTGGCAAAAAATCCCTATGCCAGCGATCTCGATTTGGCCAAGCAGGAGATCGAGATGGGCGTGAGCGCCGTGCATGCGGCAGCCGATGCGCCGATCGCGCCGTTCTTCCGCTTCCCCAACCTGCAACATCCGCCGGACCTGCTCGCCTATCTCGCCGAGCGCGGCATCGCGTCATTCTCGACCGATATCGATTCCTTCGACTTCAAGATGCACAAGCCTGAGCAGGTGATTAAATCGGTGATGACCAAGCTCGAGAAGCACGGCAAAGGCATCATCCTGATGCACGATTTCCAGCGCGCGACCGCGGAAGCGATGCCGGAGCTGCTGCGCCAGCTAAAGGCCGGCGGATATAAGGTCGTCCACGTCGTGCCGCACCAACCGGTGACCACGATCGCCAAGTACGACGAAATGATCGTGCAGCAGGACAAGCTGTCGGCGAACAACACGCGGCCAGCGTCCAACGTGTTCCACACAATCGGCGAGTATAAGGGCTCACCGGCGCCCGCGTCGGCGACGAGCGAATAGCGCGCCGCATCATCCGCCCGGTCTTTAATCCGTGAACCGATCCGCACCATAAGGCTTCGGATCGCAGAACGGCGTCGCCCCGGTCATCATCTCGGCGATGAGCCGGCCCGTAGCCGGGCCGAGCGTGAGGCCCCAATGGGCGTGACCGAAGGCAAGCCAGAGGCCGCGTTGCCGCGGCGCCCGCGAAATCACCGGCCGTGAATCGGCAAAGCACGGCCGCGCGCCCAGCCACGGCGGCGGTTCGACGGCTTCGCCGAGCGGAAACAATGCGCTTGCCGCCGGCAACAACCGATCAAATTGCACCGGCGTCGGCGGCGCATCGCGGGCGGCAAACTCGACCCCGGTGGTGAGGCGGATGCCTTGCCCCATCGGCGCCAGCACGTAGCCGTTCTCGGCATCGAGCACGGGCCGGCCAAGCACGGCGTTTCCCCGCGCCCGGTAATGCCGGTGATAGCCGCGCTTGACGGCAAGCGGCAGCTTGATGCCGAGCGGAGCGATGACGTCCGGTGTCCAGGGGCCGAGCGCGATCACCACGTCACGGGCATCGAGCGGTCCGGATGCGGTCTCGACGCGCCAGTAGGGATCGGCGCGATGGAGCGTCCGCGCATCGCCGCTTAGCGACAGCCCGCCGAGCACGGCAAAGCGCGCGGCGTAAGCGCGCGTCAGCGCCAGCGGATTGTCCACGCTCACCGCGCCAGTCCAATGCACCGCATGACGGAAAACTCCGGCCAATGCCGGCTCCAGCGCCAGCACGCCGTCGCGGTCGAGCGGCACATTGGCGATACCAAAACGCGCGGCAAGTTCGAGCTCCGGCGCCAGCGCCGCGAATGCCTTGTCGGTGCGATAGAGCTTGAGCCAGCCGCGGCGGCTCAGATGACTGCCGGCGCCCGCCTCGGCCGCCAACGCGTCATGCTCGGCCACCGCGCGCGCGAACAAAGGCCGCATCGCCTGCGCCGTCTCGACCAACCGCGCCGGCTGCGAGGCGGCGCGGAAAGCGACAAGCCAGGGCACGACCCACGGCAAATGCGCGGCGTGATAATTAACCACCGGCGAGCGCTTGAGCGCGATGCGGACCAGCTCGCCGAAGTCCGACGGAAAAGCCGCCGGAAACACGGTATTGCCCTCGATGATGCCGGCGTTGCCGTAAGAGGTCCCCTCCCCCGGGCCTTGCCGGTCGATCAGCGCCACCGCCATGCCGCGCTTGACAAGATGGACGGCGATGGAGGTGCCGACGATGCCAGCACCGAGCACGATGATATCGGTATGTGCCAGGAAGACCTCCGTGGCGGCTAGTTAATGCCTGCAAAGCCATTCCGCCAGATTGCCGGGCCGACGCGCGTTGCCCGCTTGGGCATGACGTGTTAGGCGAACCCCGTGCAGCGCCAGCTCATTATCGCCCCGTCGATCCTTGCCGCCGACTTCGCCAAACTCGGCGAGGAGGTGCGCGCCGTCGACGCCGCCGGAGCCGACTGGATCCATGTCGACGTCATGGACGGCCATTTCGTCCCCAACATTTCGATCGGGCCGGACGTGGTGAAAGCGCTGCGCGCGCACACCAAGAAGGTGCTCGACGTGCATCTGATGATCGCGCCGTGCGATCCTTATCTTAAGGCCTTCGCCAAGGCCGGCGCCGACATCATCACCGTGCATGTCGAGGCCGGACCGCACGTCCACCGCTCGCTGCAAGCGATCCGCGCGCTCGGCAAGAAAGCGGGCGTGACCCTGAATCCCGGCACGCCGATAGATGCGGTCGATCCGGTCATCGGCTTGGTCGATCTCATTCTGGTCATGTCGGTCAATCCCGGCTTCGGCGGGCAGAAGTTCATCCCCGGCGCGCTAGAGAAGCTGCGCCATCTGCGCGCGCTGGCTGGCGGACGTCCGATCGATATCGAGATCGACGGCGGCATTACCCCGGAAGTGACGCCAGAGGCGGTGCGCGCCGGCGCCAATGTTCTCGTCGCCGGCTCCGCGGTCTTCAAGGACCGCACGCCGGAGTCTTATCGTGCAAACATCGCGGCGATCCGCCATGCGGCGTCACTCGCCCGCGGGGAGGCAGCGTAATGGCAATGCTCGTGGACGGCCAATGGCGCGACGAGGATCCGCCTACCGAGATCGGCAAGGCCGGCAATTTCCAGCGCGTCGACAGCGTGTTTCGCGACCGCATCACCCCCGACGGCTCGTCCGGCTTTCCGGCCGAGGCCGGGCGCTATCATCTCTATGTCGCCTATACCTGCCCGTGGGCGCATCGCACACAGATTTTTCTCGCGCTGAAGAAACTCAAGGGCGCGATCACTGTCGCCATCGCCGTGCCGGGCCTGCGCGAAGAAGGCTGGACGTTCGAGGACAATCCCGCGTTTCCCGATTGCCCGCCCGACCGCGTCAACGGCTTTCGCTACCTGCACCAGGCCTATACTGCGAGCAACCCGCACTATACCGGCAAGGTCACGGTGCCGACCTTGTGGGACAAAAAGACCCGGCGGATCGTGAACAACGAATCCTCCGAGATCATCCGCATGCTCAATTCAGAGTTTGCCGGCGTCGGCGCTGATCCGACGGATTATTATCCGAAGCCTTTGCGCAGCGAGATCGATCGGATCAACGCGCAGGTCTATGACAACGTCAATAACGGCGTTTACCGCTGCGGTTTCGCGCGCTCGCAGGCGGCTTACGATGAAGCCTACGACGCGCTGTTCGCCACGCTCGACGAAATCGAGGCGCGGCTCGGCCGCCAGCGCTATCTGGTCGGCAATCAGATCACCGAAGCGGACTGGCGGCTGTTCCCCACTTTGGTGCGCTTCGACGTCGCTTATTTTTCGCTGTTCAAGTGCAACCGCAACCGGATCGCCGATTTTCCGAACTTGCTGAATTATGTGCGCGAGCTTTACGCGATGCCGGGCGTCGCCGAGACGGTTAAGCCGCGCTATTACGTCATGGGCTATTATTCGGTTAAACGCGTCAATCCGACCGGTATCATTCCCAAGGGCACGCCGGTCGACTTCCGGCAGCCGCACGATCGCGCGCGCTTTGCGGCATAGGCTGCGGCGCGCCGCTAGCGGCGGCTGCCGCGGCCCGATTGCTGGTACTCGATGTTGACCGACGCCAGCCGATCGCCGAAATGCCGGTCGAGCCAGCCGAGAAACGACGACAGGAGCCGCGCTTCGTCGCCCCGCTCGGGCGACCGGATCGCCACGTCCACAGCCTCGGACGCCCCGGGCGTGAGCTTGAGCGATCCTTTATAGCGGACGTGGGTCCACCGGGCGGCTTTGCGCCGGCTTGCGCCCGCCCGCACGAAAGTCCCGCGTCCGGCTTTGCGGATATCCGCCTGCTTCTTGATCATCGCGCCATAGAGACTGCTGTGGCCGCGAGGCACGATCTGGAGCAATTTCATTGCCATCCCCCGTGATTCGCTCCGATTTTCCAGCATCGCACAGCGCGGCGCAATTGTTGAGCATCGCCCGATCTGCTACAGCGCAGGCTTCCTAGTGGAGCGGATTTGACATTCGCTGCCCACCCAGCCGGAAACGCGTGAAGCGAATGTCAAATCCAAAGCTCCACTAGAACCGATATTTGCTAGTGGTTCTTTGATTCTAACATTCGCATGAGAGTATGCCGAACCCAGATGCGAATGTTAGAATCGGACCACTAGCGAGGTGGCGATGATACCCCGTTACACCAGGCCCGAAATGGCGGCGATCTGGTCGCCGCAAACGCGCTTTCGCATCTGGTTCGAGATCGAGGCGCACGCCGCCGACGCCATGGCCGAACTTGGGATCATTCCCAAGGCGGCCGCCGCGAAAATCTGGTCCAAGGGCAAGAACGCCAAGTTCGATATCGCGCGCATCGAGGAAATCGAGCGCGAGACCAAGCATGACGTCATCGCCTTTCTGACGCATCTGGCGGAAATCGTCGGTCCCGAGGCGCGCTTCGTGCATCAGGGGATGACGTCCTCGGACGTGCTCGATACCTGCCTCAACGTGCAGCTGGTGCGCGCCGCCGACCTGCTCATCGCCGACGTGGAAAAACTCAACGCCGCGCTCAAGCGCCGCGCTTACGAGCACAAATTCACGCTGACCATTGGCCGCTCGCACGGCATCCACGGCGAACCGACCACGTTCGGGCTCAAGCTCGCTTACGCCTATGCCGAGTTCGACCGCGCCAAAGCGCGGCTTGAGGCGGCGCGCCGCGAAGTCGCGACCTGCGCAATCTCCGGGGCGGTCGGCACCTTCGCGCAGGTCGATCCGCGCATCGAAGCGCATGTGGCCAAAGCCATGGGACTTTCGGTCGAGCCGATTTCGACGCAAATCATCCCGCGCGACCGGCACGCCATGTACTTCGCCACCCTCGGCGTCGTCGCCGCCTCGATCGAGCGGCTGGCCACCGAAATCCGCCACCTGCAGCGGACCGAAGTTCTGGAAGCGGAGGAATTTTTCTCCGCCGGCCAGAAAGGTTCCTCCGCCATGCCGCACAAGCGCAATCCGGTACTGTCGGAAAATCTGGTCGGGCTCACGCGCATGGTGCGCGCCTATGTCACGCCGGCGCTGGAGAACGTCGCGCTCTGGCACGAACGCGACATCTCGCACTCCTCGGTCGAGCGTGTGATCGGCCCGGACGCGACGGTGACGCTCGACTTCGCGCTGAACCGGCTCGAAGGCATCATCGACAAGCTGATCGTCTATCCCGACAACATGCGCAAAAATCTCGAACGCCTCGGCGGCCTCGTTCATTCCCAGCGGGTGCTCCTGGCGCTGACGCAAAAGGGGATGACGCGCGAGGACGCCTATGCGCTGGTCCAGCGCAATGCCATGAAAGCCTGGCGCGGCGAGGGCGATTTTGCGGCGTTGCTCAAGGCCGACCGCGAGATGCGCAAGCACTTGAGCGAGAAAGAGCTTGCCGCCAATTTCGATCTCGATTTTCACCTGGCCCAGGTCGACACCATCTTCCGCCGCGTTTTTGGGCGGGCGTAGGACGCTGCGGGGATGATTGCCCGGTCCTGATCCCTTGTGGCATGTGTCAGCGATGGCGGCCCAAAACACCGTTTCAGAAACCGTTTCGGAAACCATTCTGGTGTTCGATTCCGGCCTCGGCGGGCTCACGGTCCATCGTGAGATCGCCGCCGTCCGGCCGAGCGCCGATTTCGTCTATGTGGCCGACGATCTGGCCTTCCCCTACGGGGCGATGGAGGAGCCCGCGCTGGTCGCGCGCGTCGTCGCGCTGATGGGGGAATTGATCGCAACCTACCGGCCCGACCTCGTCGTCATCGCCTGCAACACCGCCTCGACCATCGCGTTGCCCGATTTGCGCAAGAACTTCTCGCTGCCCTTCGTCGGCACCGTGCCGGCGATCAAGCCGGCCTGCGCCGCCTCGTTGACCCGCCGCGTTTCCGTCCTTGGCACCGAGGCAACGGTCAAACGCGAATACACCCATGCCCTGATCCGCGATTATGCCGGTGATTGCCAGGTGACTTTGGTCGGTTCGAACAAGCTCGCCGTTTACGCCGAGGCCGAGCTCGCGGGACGGTCGGTCGCCGACGCAATGCTGACCCCCGAGCTCGCGCCGTGTTTTCGCGATGACGGCGCGCGCACCGATACCGTCGTGCTCGCCTGCACGCATTACCCGCTCATCGTCGCCCGGCTCCGCCGGCTCGCGCCCTGGCCGGTCAGCTTTCTCGACCCGGCGCCGGCGATTGCGCGGCGGGTGGCTGATCTGCTCGGTTCCCCACCGTCGCCGACGCGCCCCGGCGCCACCCGCGCCGTCTTTACTTCCGGCCACGCGCCGACGGCCGTACTCGCGCGCTTCGGCATCCGCGCTGAACACCCGGCGCCGACCGCGGCGACCTGACCAACCGCGGTCACGCCGCTTGCCGCCTTTGGCGGTCGCGCTTACGCTTCGACCGTTACCATTGCCGGGCACACAAGGGGGTCCTTATGACCGTTGCGGTCCAAACGGAACGCACTGCCTGGTTTCTCAATCGCTGGATTCAACTCATCCTCGGCGTCATCGCCATGATGGCGATCTCGAGCCCGCAATATGTCTGGACGCTATTCACCGGCCCGCTCAACCAGAAGCTCGGAACGACGCTCGCCGAGCTGCAATGGACCTTTTCGCTGCTCATCATCTTGCAGACCTGGCTGTCGCCGTTCCAGGCCTATCTGGTCGATCGCTTCGGCCCGCGGCTGTTGATCGCCGTCGGCGCGCTATTGTCCGGCGGCAGCTGGGTGATCTCCGCTTACGTGGACAATCTCTGGGCGCTTTATGTCAGTTACGGCGTGCTCGGCGGCTTCGGCACCGGCATCATTTATGTCGGCATCGTCGGGCTGATGGTGCGCTGGTTTCCCGACCGCCGCGGCCTTGCCACCGGGCTCGCCGCCGCCGGCTATGGTTTCGGCGCGTTCTTCACCAGCTTTCCGATCGACAGCATGATCAAAAGCTCCGGCTACGCGCACACGCTCGTGGTCTGGGGCATTATCCAGGGCGTGATCGGAATCGCGGCCGCACAGGGCCTGCGCACGCCGCCCGAGAACTACGTGCCGCCTGGCGGCGCGTCGGTCGCCCCGATCGCCGCCCAGCAAAGCAAGCGCAGCTACGCGCCGCGCGAGATGCTGAAAAACCCGATCTTCTATCTGCTCTTCGTGATGATGAGCATGATGTCGACCTCGGGCCTCATGGTCACCTCCAATGTCGGCCCGTTCGCCAGGGAATTCGGCGTCGCCAACATGCTGGTGTTCGGCATGGCGGCGCTGCCGCTGTCGCTGACCTTGTCGCGCGTGACCAACGGCCTGACCCGGCCGTTCTTCGGCTGGGTTTCCGATCACATCGGCCGCGAAGCGACCATGGCGCTCGCCTTCGCGCTAGAAGCGGTCGCCATCCTGGTGCTGTTCAAGTTCATCGATCAGCCGGCGCTGTTCGTGGTGCTCACCGGGCTGGTCTTCTTCGGCTGGGGCGAAATCTTCTCGCTGTTCCCCTCGACGCTGACCGACACCTTCGGCCCGAAATACGCGGCGACGAATTACGGTTTCCTCTACATCGCCCAAGGCGTCGGCTCGATCCTGGGTGGGCCGGCGGCGGCCTTCCTCAAGCAGACGACGGGAAGCTGGACCGCCGTTTTCATTCTCGTGGCCGTGCTTGATGCGGTGACCGCGCTGCTTGCGATTACCATGCTGCGCGGCATGCGGCGCAGGCATTTTGCCCGCGATTGAAGGCTCTTCTCGCACCGGCCGGCGTGGTTTGACAGGACCCGGCTTTGGCCCTAGATACCGCGCACGGCGCGGGCCTTGAGGGCCCGCGCGGTGTTTCGCGACCCGCGGTCGGCCCCGGCGCTTCGGTGGCCAACCTGTCGGTTCCGGGAAAATCCGGGACGGAGGAGGGCGCGATCCTCAGCCCTTAACTTTAGCGAGGACGCGAATGACAAAGCGCCACGAGGCGAAGTACAAGATCGACCGCCGGCTCGGCCAGAACATCTGGGGCCGGCCGAAGTCTCCGATCAACAAGCGCGAATATGGCCCCGGCCAGCACGGCCAGCGGCGCAAAGGCAAGCTCTCCGATTACGGCGTGCAACTGCGCGCCAAGCAGAAGCTCAAAGGCTATTACGCCAACATGTCTGAGCGCCATTTCCACGGCATCTACGACGAGGCGCGGCGGCTCAAGGGCGACACCGGCGCGCACATGATCGGGCTCCTCGAACGCCGGCTCGACACCGTCATCTACCGGGCGAAATTCGTGCCCACTGTGTTCGCCGCCCGCCAGTTCGTCAACCACGGCCATATCAAGGTGAATGGGCGGCGCGTGACCATCCCGAGCTTCCGCGTGAAAGTGGGCGACCTCGTCGAGGTCAAGGACAAGTCGAAGCAACTCGCGCTGGTGCTCGAAGCCAACGCGCTCGCCGAGCGCGATGTGCCCGATTACATCGAGGTCGATCACTCCAAGATGACGGCGAAGCTCACCCGCGTGCCCCTGCTCGGAGACGTGCCCTATCCGGTGCAGATGGAGCCGCATCTGGTGGTCGAGTATTACTCGCGCTGAACGCGTCGTGCGCGAATCAGCGCGGCAATTTCCCGATTTAATTTCCGTTTTGCTGCACCGCTTTCAGATTCAGTTCGCGTCGTGTTGCAGCGCGGCATGTGCCGTGATCATCGGCACAGCTTCGAAGTTATGCACCTGTTTGTCACGCGCGGCCGCGCGCAAACTTGATAAAGCTATGACTGCCTAGTAGGCTCCCCGGCGTAAATTGGCGCACTTGTCGTCGGTTGCGTATCTCGGGGCTACTCAACAAGCGGAAGGGGAGAACGTACATGGATGCGTTAACAAGGGTAAAAAGCTGGATCGGCGGATTGACGGAAATCGGGCTGATGCTTTTGGCGCTCGCAATCGTCGCGGCACTTCTTGTCGGGACAAAACTTCCGTTCTTCGGCGACGTCACTGGCAACATCATGGCTCTCTTGAAGGCCTTGGGCGACGCCGGCCTCGTTGGACTGATCGCGCTCGGCGTGATCATCTGGCTGTTCTCGGGACGAAGAACGGCCTAAAGCCGCGACGCGGCTGTTGCAAATCAACACGCGTGTCGGGAACAACGTTGGGTGGCGAGCACGCTCCCACCCAACGTTTTGGGGCGTGTGATGCTGGACCACCTGCAAAAAGCCAAACAATATCTCTGGGCGTTTGTTGAAATCGGATTCCTGGCGGTCCTTTCGATCATCCTGCTTTATTTGATCCTCGGCGCCAATTCAGGCGTCTTCGTTTCCGGCGTGGCGCAGAATGTGGTGAAATTCGCCGGCGCCATTCCCCAGCAAACGCTGGTCGGCCTCGCCATCGTGCTGGCGATCGTCTTCCTGATCGCCAGGCGGATGCGCTAGCGCTACGGTCCGCTCAAAGCAGCAAACATCGCTTGACGCAAAATGGCCGGGCAAAGCCCGGCCATGACGAAGTTGCGTTTTAGCTGCGCAAAGACAATACGCTAGACCTGCGCGTTCTCCTTGACCGGGATGCCCCGCTCCTTGAACAGCGATTGCAATTCGCCGGCCTGGAACATTTCGCGGATGATGTCGCAGCCGCCGACGAATTCGCCCTTGACGTAGAGCTGCGGGATGGTCGGCCAGTTGGAATAGCTCTTGATGCCCCCGCGCAGGTCATCGTTTTCCAGGACATTCAGTCCCTTATACGGCACGCCCAGATAGTCGAGGATCTGCACCACCTGGCCGGAGAACCCGCACATCGGGAACTGCGGCGTGCCCTTCATGAACACGACGACGTCGTTGGTCTTGACCTCATTGTCGATGAATTGCTCGATGGACATCGCGGACTTTCCCTCGTTGGCGCCGCGGGTTGCCCCGCGCCGACTCTCATCCTTGTCGTACTTTGCAATATATGTACCGCAAAACGCCGGCAAAGCCCATGCGATGAATTCAACCCTGGCGATCAAAAATGCGCCGGGAAATGAAACGGCCGCGTCGAGGCCTGCCGGGAGGACGGACTTCTACAGGGACTGGAAACGGCGGAAAAGCCGGTGGCGCCCGCCCACGTCCGCACTAGGGCGTGCCGGTCTGCAGCGCGAGTGCATGGAGCTTGCCGCCCATTTCGCCCTTGAGCGCCTCATAGACGATCTTGTGTTGCTGCACGCGCGACTTGCCGCGAAAGGACTCGGCGATGACGGTCGCGGCGTAATGGTCGCCGTCGCCGGCAAGATCGCGGATCGTCACCTTGGCGTCCGGAATGCTGGCCCGGATCAGGCGTTCGATATCGTTCGCAGCCATGGCCACGGCCACCCTCGAACCTTCCCCCGGCGCACTCTGGCGCTTACCAGATCGGCCTTGAGCGGGGAAGCCCTTGGCCGGCGTCGCATTCGCCCGGGCCAAGCTTTCCCACCGCATTCTGGCAAAACCATGTGCGCCGCGGCGGCCGCGCGACGGCTGCGGCGACTTTATCCCGCCGAAGCCGCCATATAGGCCGGTAGCCAGCCCTCGAAGCGCGACAGAAGGTCGCCGACGCGCAGCGGACGCTCGCTGTCGACGGCAAAGACGCGGCCGCCGGTCGCACCCAGGCGCCGAAGCGGCACCGCCGCCGCGTTGGCCCGCTGCGCCACCGCCGAGGCGTCGGCCGCCGTCACCACGTATCGGGCCTGGTCCTCGCCGAACCAGAAGGCGTGAGCGGGCACGCCCGGCGGCGCTTCGAGCACGGCGCCGATCTTCGACGCCATCGCCATCTCGGCGAGCGCGATCAACAGGCCGCCGTCGGATACGTCATGCACCGCGGTGACGAGACCGTCGCGGATCAACGCGCGGACGAAATCGCCATGGCGGCGCTCCGCTGCCAGATCGACCGGCGGCGGCGCGCCCTCCTCTCGCCCGCAGATTTCGCGCAGATAAAGCGACTGGCCGAGCCAACCGCTGTTTTCGCCGAGCAAGAGGATCGACTCGCCTTCGGCCTTGAACGCAAGCGTCATCGATTTTTCGAAGTCGTCGAGCAGGCCGACGCCGCCGATCGTGGGCGTCGGCAGGATCGCGTTGCCCAATTCTTTCCCTGCAATCCTGGTTTCGTTGTAGAGCGAGACGTTGCCCGAAACGATGGGGAAATCGAGCGCGCGGGCGGCCGCTCCGATGCCGGCGATGGCGCCGATGAGCTGACCCATGATCTCCGCGCGCTCCGGATTGCCGAAATTGAGGTTATCGGTCAACGCCAGCGGCCGCGCGCCGACGGCGGTGAGGTTGCGCCAGGCTTCCGCCACCGCCTGCTTGCCGCCCTCGAACGGATCGGCCTCGCAATAGCGCGGCGTCACGTCGGCGGTGAGCGCGAGCGCCTTCGGCCCGTCGTTGACCCGCACCACGGCGGCGTCGCCGCCCGGCCGCTGCACCGTGTTGCCGAGGATGACGTGGTCGTATTGCTCCCAGACCCAGCGTCTCGAACAAATGTCCGCCGAACCCACAAGTTTCTCCAACGCGTCGGCGATGCTCATCGGCGGTTTGACGGCAGTAGCGTCGATCGCCGGCTTGCGCGTCGTCTCAGTGAACGGCCGATCGTAGACCGGCGCCTCGTCGCCAAGCTCCTTGATCGGCAGATCGGCCATCACCGCGCCGCCGTGCCTGACGATGAAGCGCTTGGTCGGCGTGGTGCGGCCGACGACGGCAAAATCGAGGCCCCATTTGCGGAAGATCGCCTCGGCTTCCTGCTCCTTCTCCGGTTTGAGCACCATGAGCATGCGCTCCTGGCTCTCCGACAGCATCATCTCGTAGGCGCTCATGCCGGTTTCGCGGCAGGGCACCTGGTCGAGATCAAGCGTGACGCCGAGGTCGCCCTTGGCGCCCATCTCCACCGCCGAGCATGTGAGCCCGGCCGCGCCCATGTCCTGGATCGCAATGACGCAGCCGCGCGCCATGATTTCGAGACAGGCCTCGAGCAGGAGCTTCTCCGAAAACGGGTCACCGACCTGCACGGTCGGGCGTTTCTCTTCGGCATCGGCGCCGAATTCGGCCGAGGCCATGCTGGCGCCGTGGATGCCGTCGCGGCCGGTCTTGGAGCCGAGATAGACGATGGGCATGCCGATGCCCGACGCCGCCGAATAGAAAATCTTGTCCTTTTGGGCAATGCCGACCGCCATGGCGTTGACCAGGCAATTGCCGTCGTAACGGCGATGAAAGCGCACCTCGCCGCCGACGGTAGGCACGCCGAAGGAATTGCCGTAGCCGCCGATGCCGGCGACCACGCCGGAAACGAGCGCGCGCGTCTTCGGATGGCCCGGGTCGCCGAAGGACAGCGCGTTGAGGCAGGCGATCGGCCGCGCGCCCATGGTGAAGACGTCGCGCAAAATGCCGCCGACGCCGGTCGCCGCGCCCTGATAAGGCTCGATATAGCTCGGATGGTTGTGGCTCTCCATCTTGAACACGACGGCGAGCCCGTCGCCGATATCGATGACGCCGGCATTCTCACCCGGCCCCTGAATCACGCAAGGGCCCGTGGTCGGCAGGGTGCGCAGATGGATTTTCGAGGATTTGTACGAGCAATGCTCGTTCCACATGGCGGAAAAAATGCCGAGCTCGGTGAAGCTCGGCGTCCGCCCGATCAGTGCGACGATGCGCTGATACTCCTCGGGCTTGAGGCCGTGCCGGGAGATCAGCTCGGGCGTGATGGCAGGTTCGTTGGAGATCACGTGCGGCGTTAGACCCCTCACCCGGCGCGCAACTTCATTGCTCGCCACCCTCTCCCATAAGGGGAGAGGGAAGTCACGCCGCCCGCTCGAAGTGATCCACAAGCCCGGCGAACAGGCCGCGGCCGTCCGTGCGGCCCATGGCGGCTTCAACGTGGTTTTCCGGGTGCGGCATCATGCCGAGGACGTTGCCGGGTTCGTTGACGATGCCGGCGATGGCGTTCATGGCGCCGTTATGGTTCCAGTCCGGATCGACGATGCCGTCCGGCGAGGAATAGCGGAAGATCACCCTGCCCTCGCCTTCGAGCCGGGCGATGGTCTCGCCGTCGGCGATGTAGTTGCCCTCGCCGTGTGCCACCGGGACGCGGATCACCTGGCCGGCGTTGTAGCCGCGGGTAAATGACATATCCGAGCGCTCGACGCGCAGATAGACGTCGCGGCAGATGAAGCGAAGCTGCGCGTTGCGCATGAGCACGCCCGGCAGCAGCCCGGCCTCGCAGGCGATCTGGAATCCGTTGCAGACCGCGAGCACGAGCCCGCCTTTGGCGGCAAACGCGCGCACCGCGTCGATGATCGGCGCCCGCGCCGCGATCGCGCCACAGCGCAGATAATCGCCATAGGAGAAGCCGCCGGGGATGACGACCAGATCGGTGCCCGGGGGCAATTCCCTATCGGCGTGCCAGACCATCGCCGGCTCGCGCCCGGAAATCAGGCGAAGCGCCCGCGCCATGTCGCGCTCGCGATTGATGCCGGGAAAAATGATGACGGCAGATTTCATCGCGAGTCCCCTGCCAGCGGCATCAACCGGTGACTTCCACCCGGTAATTCTCGATCACGGTGTTGGCGAGGAGCTTCTCGGCGGCAGCTTTCAGCGCGGCTTCGGCGCCGGCGCGGTCAGCGCCTTCGATTTCGATGTCGAAGATCTTGCCCAGACGGACGCTCGCTATGCCGCTCACCCCGAGCGATCGCAGCGCGCCTTCGATGGCCTTGCCCTGCGGGTCGAGGATGCCGGATTTCAACGTGACGGTGACGCGGGCTTTCATGACATGTCTCGTGTAGCCCGGATTGAGCGCAAGCGAAATCCAGAAACGATGCGGGAGCCTTAAAGCCGATCCCGGATGTCGCCATGCTCCACCCGGGCTACGCCGCTGCGCGCGGGCTAGCTCTTGACCAGGACCGGGCCGGCGCCCTGCGGTCGCTCGCCCTCGTTCATGATGCCCAGGCGCTTGGCGACCTCGGTATAGGCTTCCACGAGCCCGCCGAGATCCCGGCGGAAGCGGTCCTTGTCGAGCTTTTCGTTCGACTTGATGTCCCAAAGCCTGCAGGAATCCGGAGAAATCTCGTCAGCGACCACGATCCGCATCAGGTCGTTTTCCCACAGCCGGCCGGTCTCCATCTTGAAATCGACGAGGCGGATGCCGACGCCGAGAAACAGCCCGGAGAGGAAGTCGTTGACGCGGATGGCCAGCGACATGATGTCGTCGATTTCCTGCGGCGTCGCCCAGCCGAACGCGGTGATGTGCTCTTCCGAAACCATCGGGTCGTTGAGCTGATCGTTCTTATAATAGAACTCGATGATCGAGCGCGGCAGTTGCGTGCCTTCCTCGATGCCGAGCCGCTGCGCCAGCGACCCGGCGGCGACGTTGCGCACCACGACTTCGAGCGGGATGATCTCGACCTCGCGAATGAGCTGCTCGCGCATGTTGAGGCGGCGGATGAAGTGGGTCGGCACCCCGATGTCGTTGAGGTGCTGGAACACGTATTCGGAAATGCGGTTGTTGAGCACGCCTTTGCCTTCGATCACCTGATGCTTTTTGGCATTGAAGGCGGTCGCATCGTCCTTGAAGTGCTGGATCAGAGTTCCCGGCTCGGGCCCTTCATAAAGGATCTTCGCCTTGCCTTCATAAATGCGGCGACGGCGGCTCATCGGAGTGTACCGTGGCTTGGTGAAATCCATGGAATGCCGTGGCTCCAGTTCTGGCGTCGAGGTCCGCGGCGGCGGTGGGCAAGCGACTCAAACGCGGCCCCTCCGCGACGGGAAAGCTAGCTCAACACGGCGCGGAGTACAATCGACATAGACCCGCTTGGGCTCTCCCGCAACGCCGATGTTTTGTCTGCGGCAGTGTTGCCTTGACGACGCACCCCCGATATGCAAGGCGGCGACGCTCACAGCGTTCCACGGCACATCAGGGCGACTGGCATGACCACGTTCGACAAGCGCGAAGAAGCCTTCGAGCAGCAATTCGCGCATGACGAGGAACTCAAGTTCAAGGCCACGGCGCGCCGCAACAAACTCTTGGGCCACTGGGCCGCGGAAAAGCTCGGCCTGACCGGCGCCGAGGCCGACAGTTACGCCCTGTCCGTCGTGATGACCGACATCGAGCCGGGCGTCCATGACGTGATGGGCAAGATCCGCAAGGATTTCGCCGCCAAGGGCGTGGTCCAATCCGACCACCAGATCGGCCGCGCCATGACCGAGCTGATGGAAAAAGCGATCGCCGACATCAAGGCCGGACGATAACGCCTCGGCGCCTGTCGTTACTTTCACGCGAACATTGAACATCATGGCCATCCCCGCTTTCACTCTCGCCCGGGCTTTGCGCGCGGGCGAAACCGTGTTCAGCGGCTGGTGCGGCTTGCCCTACCCGATCGTCGCCGAGACGATCGGGCGCGAGGGCTTTGCCGCGGTGACGCTCGACGGCCAGCACGGGCTTTGGGACACCGGCGCGCTCGTCACCGCCGTCGCCGCGGTGCGTCAGGGCGGCGCGGCGCCGGTAGTGCGCGTGCCGGTCGGCGATTTCGCGCTGGTTTCCCGCGCGCTCGATTTCGGCGCCGAAGGCATCATCGCACCGATGATCAATACCGCAGCCGACGCGCGTGCCTTGGCCGCGGCTGCCAAGTATCCGCCGCTCGGCGAAAGAAGCTGGGGACCGCACCGCGCAACGACTTTGGCCGGCCTGCCGGATCAGTCGGTCTATCTGCGCGAAGCCAACGATCACGTGATCGTGCTCGCCATGATCGAGACCCGCACCGCGCTAGACAATCTCGAGGCCATCGTCGAGACGCCCGGCATCGACGGGGTCTTCCTCGGCCCCTCGGACCTATCGATCGCGCTGTCGCAGGGTAAAAACCTCGACCCGCTGTCGAAGGAGGTCGATCGCGAGCTCGACCGCATCGTCGCCGCCGCACAGAAGGCGAAGAAAATTGCCGGCGCCTATTGCCATTCCGCCGACCGCGCGGTGGTGCTGGGCAAACGCGGCATGCGCTTCCTCGCGGTGATGAGCGATCTGGCGATGCTGCGCGCGGGCGCGGCAGCGGCGGTCAAGACGCTGAAGGGCTAAAAGCCTGCGCGGCGCCCGCCGCGGCCGGCTTACGTCGTCGCGCCGGGAAGCATGCGCGTGAGCGTGCGGTCGCGCAACGCGTAATGGTGCACAAGCGCCGCCACAGCGTGGATACCGGCAAGAATCAACAGCGCGTTTGCAAGAAATTCATGCGCGCCGAGCGCGCTGCGGGCGACCGCGCGATCGGCCGGCCAGGGCGAGGCGACATTCCACAATCCGAGCACCGGCAGCGCATTGCCGCGCTTTAACTGCACGACGATCCCGACGAACGGCACGA
The DNA here is from genome assembly GCA_031291475.1 of Xanthobacteraceae bacterium. Lineage (GTDB taxonomy): Bacteria > Pseudomonadota > Alphaproteobacteria > Rhizobiales > Xanthobacteraceae > BOG-931. The sequence continues at coordinate 17,659 of JARLIY010000098.1, read as the reverse complement.
TCACGAGAGGCGCGTAGAGCGCGAAGTGGCTCAACTTGGCGGCGATTTCCAGGAACCTGCCAAAGAGCCGGCCAAACCGCGTCGGATCCGGCGGCGGCGGATTTCCGACCCGCCAGGCCAACCGGCCGATCAGGAGTAGGACGACGCACTCGCCGAGCGTCATATGTGCCCACAAGCCGAACGCCCGCGCGGCGGCCCCTTCGGCAACAGGGCCGAACTGCCCGGCAGCCAGCCTGCAACCACGAACACGACGGTGAGCCAATGCAGCACCTGCGGCCCAGCGCCGTAGCGCGCGTTCGTATTGGTCCAGTGCATGCGTCATTTCCCGGTGCGGGCCGCCAGCATGGAATGTACAAGACGCGCCGCGGCAAGCTTTGATATGCCGCAATGCGGCTTCTAACCGATTTCCTGCGCCACGCGCTCCAGTAATCCGGGCAAATTTGATTCGATTTCGGCGGAAGGCAACGCGATAACCGTGTAACCGCGCGCGGCAAGCCAGTCGTTTCGGTCGGCGCGGGCGGCGGCGGCCGCCACGCTTTCCTCGCCTGGTATGATCTCAAGCACGACCTTCAGCGGAAACGAAACAAAATCGCAGATATGCGCCCCGATCGGCGTCTGCCGCTTGAAGCCGCGGCCGGCAAAGCGGCGGTCGTTGACCAAAGCCTGCCACAATGCGCGCTCCGCATCGGTCGGATTGCGGCGGAGCAATCGGGAAAGCCCGCGCACCGGACCCCATTCGGAGGGAACGCGGCCGCCGCCATGTTCGGCAAGCAGCGCCCGGAGCATCTCGGCCGCGGCGCCATCGAGCACGCCGCCGCGCGCCGGCCCCTTGCGGCCCTCGGCGATCGCCATAATCACGCCGTGCAGCGTCTGGATGTCCTGCTGCGTCGGCGCCATGCGGGTGAAAATGTTGCGCAGATTGATCTGCATGGTCTCGCGCTTGTCCGGCGGCCGGAAGAACTCGACCTTCTCCAGTTCGCGTTCGAGCGAGGCGAAGAAGGCAAGCAACTGCTCCTTCGGCGCGGCCGCGGATTTCTCCGGCATGGCGAACGGCAATTTGCCGCCGCTTGAAAGTTTGAACCATTCGTAGGCGACGACCAGCACGGCCTGCGCCAGATTGAGCGACGCGAAAGCCGGATTGACCGGCAGCGTCAGGATGCGGTCGGCGAGCGCCACCTCGTGGTTTTCGAGCCCGTTGCGCTCGCGGCCGAACACGACGGCGACGGCCTCGCCTTCAGCGATGCGCGGCGCCATCAGCGCGGCCGCCTCCGCCGCGCCGACGACCGGTTTGGCTTGGTCGTGAACACGCGCAGTCGCGGCGAAGACAAAGCTGCAATCGGCAATGGCGGCGGGGAGGCTGTCGTAGAGGGCGGCGCGATCGAGCACGCGGTCGGCGCCCGCCGCCATCATGCTGGCTTTGGGGTTGGGCCAGGATGGCCGCGGCGAAACGAGCCGCAGCCGCGCCAAGCCGAAATTGGCCATGGCGCGGGCGGCGGCGCCGATATTTTCCGGCAATTGCGGCTCGACCAGCACGACGACGGGACCGGCCTGCGCCGACCAGCGCTTGGTCTTGTCGGTGCCGGCACCCGGCATTTCAATGCACCAGCACGTCGGTGACCTGCTCGATCGTCGCCAGCGCCTCGATCGGCAGTGCCCGGTCCGCCGGATCCGCGAGACGATACATGCGCGTGTAATGGGTTGCGAGGCGCTGCACCAGCTGCCGCTTGGTCGCGGCGTCGTAGCGCCGCGGGAAGAACTCGAAGACGATTGGGACCGCGCGCTGCAAGAGCTCGCCGAGGCCCTCCAAGGCCTGCGGCTCATAGCCCTCGACATCCATCCAGACCAGGCCGACATCGGCGGCGGCGACGCCCAGCTCGCGCAACGCGTCTTCCACGCGCACCACCGGCACGTCGAGGCAATCGAGGCCATCGACGCTCGGGGCAAAACCGATCGCGTGCGCGCCTTTGTTGCGCGGGTGAAGATGCAAGGTTGCGCGTCCCGCACTGGCGCCGGCCGCATTCGGCACCACGACGGCACGCTGCTCCAAGCCGTTGACTTCGAGGTTCATCGAAAGGAGACGGGCGTTGTGCGGCTCCGGCTCGAACGCGATGGCCCGCGCGAACCGGCTACTGCGCAGCGCATAGACCGTGTGCGTGCCGATATTGGCCCCGACGTCGACAAACACGGCACCGGCCGGCAGGCTCCCGGTCGCGGAAATGAGCGCGATCGCGCGGTCGAGTTCATTCCGCTGATAGCCGCCATGCCAGATCAGCGTTGCGCCGACCACACGGTCGCCGGGATCGACGAAGAAGCGCGTGTCGCCGAGGTCGCAGAGTATGAGATGACCCCGCGCAGCGAGCGCCCTCATGACAATGTCGCGCAGCGTCGGCCGTCCCACAAGCAACGGCTCGAGCAGGCGGCGCCGCAACTCCCGTCTGCCGCGGCCGAACTTTCCCTTAAGCGCGCGCCATGCCGATCTTGCCACAATAAGCACCCGGTTAAGAGCCGTTGCCAAAAACACTACCCTACGCGGCGCCCTTCAGTTTGGCATTGACGAACGGCCGAGCCGGCGCGCGTCGGGCGCTCAAATCATTCTCCAATGCGCTTCCGCGCACAATACGCCAATGCTATAGCGACGCCGCCAGTGGGCCGCCATCATGTCGGGCGTGCCCGCCGCGCGCTTCATCCGGCCCGGGATGCAAAGGTCTTCACGCAAATGGCGAAAATCAAGGTGGCCAATCCGGTGGTCGAGCTCGACGGCGACGAGATGACCCGGATCATCTGGCAAGAGATCAAGAACAAGCTCATCTATCCCTATCTCGATATCGATCTCAAATATTTCGATCTCGGCATCCAAAAGCGCGACGAAACCCGCGACCAGATCACCATCGACGCCGCGGAAGCGATCAAGAGGTATGGGGTCGGCGTCAAATGCGCGACCATCACGCCAGATGAGGCGCGGGTGAAGGAATTCAACCTCCACGAAATGTACCGTTCGCCGAACGGCACCATCCGCAATATCCTGGGCGGCGTCATCTTCCGCGAGCCGATCATCTGCAAGAACGTGCCGCGGCTCGTGCCCGGCTGGACCAAGCCGATCATCATCGGCCGCCACGCCTACGGCGATCAGTACCGCGCCACCGATTTCAAGGTGCCAGGCCGGGGCAAGCTTTTTCTTTCATTCGTCGGCGAGGACGGCGCGGAGATCAAGCGCGAGGTGTTCCAATTTCCTGGCCCCGGCGTCGCCATGGCGATGTACAACCTCGATGCGTCGATCCGCGATTTCGCCCGCGCCTCGATGAATTACGCGCTCGGGCGCGGCTACCCGCTTTATCTCTCGACCAAAAACACCATCGTCAAAGTCTATGACGGGCGCTTCAAGGACATTTTCCAAGAAATCTACGAAAAGGAATTCAAGGCGGAGTTCGAGAAGAAGAAGCTGTTCTACGAGCACCGGCTGATCGACGACATGGTGGCGGCGGCGCTCAAATGGTCGGGCGGCTATGTGTGGGCGTGCAAAAACTACGACGGCGACGTGCAGTCGGACACGGTGGCGCAAGGCTACGGCTCGCTCGGGCTGATGACCTCGGTGCTGACCACGCCGGACGGCAAGATCGTCGAGGCCGAGGCCGCCCACGGCACGGTGACGCGGCATTACCGCGAGCACCAGAAGGGCCGCGAGACCTCGACCAATTCCATCGCCTCGATCTACGCCTGGACCCGCGGCCTTGCCCACCGCGCCAAGCTCGACAACAACGCCGAGCTGGCGAAATTCGCAACGACGCTGGAAAAGGTGACGGTCGGCACGGTGGAAGCGGGCTTCATGACCAAGGACCTGGCGCTGCTCGTGGGGCCCGAGCAGAAGTGGCTTACCACCAGCGGCTTCCTCGACAAGGTCGACGAAAATCTGAAAAAAGCGATGGCGTGACGGGAGGTCCGGCGATGGGTCCACGACACGCTCTGATTCTGGTCGTATCGGTCGCAGCGCTCGCGGGCTCCGTCGGTAGCGGGTATGCGCAAGTGCCGGCGGCGATTGCGGCACCGGGAGAAGCCGTGGTGGCGAGCTTCCATGCCGAGGGCGCACAAGTTTATGAGTGCAAAGCCGGCAATGACGGCAAGCTCGTATGGATTTTCCGCGAACCGATTGCCGCCCTCATCCTCGACGGCAAGACGATCGGACGCCATTACGCCGGACCGACCTGGGAACTCGCCGACGGCAGCGCCGTGGTCGGAAAGGTTTCCGGCAGCGCGCCCAGCGCGACCGTCGACGATATCGCCTGGCTGAAGCTCGACGTTGTCGACCGCCGCGGCAGCGGAACGCTTACCGACGTCACCACCGTCCAGCGGATCAACACCAGAGGCGGTGTGATGCACGGAACCTGCGATCAGTCCGGCGCGCTGAAAAGCGCGCCCTATTCCGCCGACTATGTCTTTTTGCGCAAAGCCGGCTGAGCTGTAGCTGGCAGGCCGCGAAGGGCGAACCTATCTGCCGGAGATGCCAAAGCCAAAACAAAGCCTCGGCACGATCGTGCTCCTTGCGGCGCTCATCGCCATCATGGCGGCGGCGCTCTGGTACGCTGCGGACGCCTGGCTGACGGTCCAGGGCCCGCCAATGCCGGCCGTCGGCTATGTCGCCATGGGCTTCGGCATCGTCCTTTCGCTCCTGGTCGGCTGCGGGCTGATGGCGCTCGTATTCTACTCAAGCCGCCACGGCTATGACGAACCCTTCCGGGACGATACCACGGGCGAATAAACCCCCGACGGCTATCGACAATTTTGTGATGGTCATCAACTTCATTTGAACTTTTATCCCGTAAAAGGCGAATGATTGCGGAAAAGAGCGGGGCGAACATGACCCCGCGCTCCGCACGACAGGGCCGAATAATAGGGGGCTTCAATGTGTTCCTTGCGAAAACACATCCGCTTGGGCGCCGGCGTGCTGATTGCAACAGCCGTCAACCTCGCCGCGACCGCAAGCTTTGCCGTGCCGCGCTATGACGGTTTATGGAGTGTGTCGATCGTCACTAAAAAGGGCGATTGCATCGCCAGCTATCGTTATCCAATGCGCATCGACAACGGTGTGCTGGGTAACGGCGGCGACATTGCGCTCAACATCAGCGGCAAAGTCGCCGCCGACGGCGCCGTCAAGGTTGCGGTGAGTCACGGCGACAGCCGGGCGATCGGGCTCGGCCATCTCTCCGGCATGTCCGGCAGCGGCTCCTGGAGCGGCGCGTCGTGCTCGGGCTCGTGGACCGCCGAGCGGCGCACCTCGTAAGCCGTCGCCGCTTCACCCCTCCCTGCCCTCCCCCACAAGGGGGGAGGGAAGAAGACGCGGGTACGCTACCGACTTTGCTGGCGCATGATCGTTCGGATCATGCGCTGGTTGATCCTTCGGCAGCGTCTTCGTCTTCGCCGCCGCTATCGGCTTCTTCGCCGGCGAGAATCTTTTCGGCGATGAGGCCGGCATTCTGCCGGATCGCGGCTTCGATTTTGCCGGCGATGTCCGGATTGGCCTTGAGGAAGCTTTTGGCGTTCTCGCGGCCCTGACCGATCCTTTGGCTGTCATAGGAGAACCAGGCGCCGGATTTTTCCACGACGCCGGCCTTGACGCCGAGATCGATCAGTTCGCCGTTCTTCGAGACCCCTTCGCCATACATGATGTCGAATTCGACCTGCTTGAACGGCGGGGCGAGCTTGTTCTTGACGACCTTGACGCGGGTTTGGTTGCCGACCACCTCGTCGCGCTCCTTGATGGCGCCGATGCGGCGGATGTCGAGGCGGACGGAGGCGTAGAATTTGAGCGCGTGGCCGCCGGTCGTGGTTTCCGGCGAGCCATACATCACCCCGATCTTCATGCGGATCTGGTTGATGAAGATCACCATGGTGTTGGAGCGGTTGATCGAGGCGGTGAGCTTGCGCAACGCCTGGCTCATCAGCCGGGCCTGCAGGCCGGGCTGGCTGTCGCCCATCTCGCCTTCGAGCTCGGCGCGCGGCACTAAAGCGGCGACCGAATCGATCACCAGAACGTCGACCGCGCCGGAACGCACCAGCGTGTCGGCGATTTCCAGCGCCTGCTCGCCGGCGTCGGGCTGCGAGATCAACAGATCGTCCACATTGACGCCGAGCTTGCGCGCATAGATCGGATCGAGCGCGTGTTCGGCATCGATGAACGCGCAAATGCCGCCGTTCTTCTGCGCCTCGGCAAGGCAGTGCAGCGCGAGCGTCGTTTTGCCCGAGGATTCCGGGCCGTAGATTTCGACCACGCGGCCGCGCGGCAGCCCGCCGATGCCGAGCGCGATGTCGAGACCGAGCGAGCCGGTGGAGACGGTGTCCACGTCCATCGAGCGGTTGTTCTTGCCGAGCCGCATGATCGAGCCCTTGCCGAAGCTGCGCTCGATCTGCGAGAGCGCGGCATCAAGGGCTTTCGATTTGTCCATGGTCGATCCTTCGACGAGGCGAAGCGCTGCACTCATGTCTCGTGCTCCTTATGGCCGGGATTTGAAAGGCTCACAACGGACGCCCAAATGGACCCCCCCAAATGGACTCCAAAGGCCTCCGATGGCCCCCTTCACGGGCAATAGCGATCGCAGCAATGTACACGATTTGTTCCCCGTTCGCAATATGTTCCCGAAATTTTTATAAGCTGCTGTGTTCACGGCAAATTTTCATGGCCCGCGATCGTCTCGGGGCGGCGGCCGGGCCATCTTCGCTTGCCACACGGCCAGACCGATTCTGTGGCCGACGATCCGCAACGATCCAAAGCTTGCGCCGGAATTTAGCATCGCCATGGTGACAAATCCGGCGTACGGTTTTTCATGCGCGCTGCGAGCGCGACCGGGGAGCAGCGTTCGTGCCCATTATTCCGTTGTTGGCCAATAGTTCCTTCGATCCCGAAGCGGTCGAGATTTTAACCGAGGCCTTCGACGATGCCTGGGAAGAGATCAAGCGATCCGGCTCCAATCTCGCGCGGCCGGCCTATGAGCGTGGCGCGCGCGAGGTTCTGGCAAAATACATCATCGAACTGGCGCAACGTGGCGAGCGCGACCGCCGGACGCTCTGCGCGGCCGCGGTCAAGTATCTGGCGCAAAACTACAAGGAATAGCCCAAAGGGGGAAACTCCATGCGCGTCTCGATCGCCGCACTCGCACTGATCGCAGCCTTCACGCTCGCCGGATGCTTCGAGGAGCCGCAAGGCCCTGCCGGACCGCAAGGCGCCGCGGGAGCGCCCGGACCGTGAGGCGAAACCGGCCCGGTGGGGCCGGTCGGCGCGGCCGGTCCTCCGGGTCCGACCGGGGCGATCGGTCACTTGTGCATGAAGAAGTAGATCACCGACTCGTCACGCCTCGATCACGATCTTCGGCGCCGCGCGGCTCGCGACGTTGAGGGCCTCGCGCACGCGCGCGGCGATGTCGCGGAAGATTTTCGCGTGCGCGCCGTCCGGCTCGCTCGCCACCACCGGGGCACCGGCATCGGATTTTTCCCGGATGTCGATGGCGAGCGGCACTTCACCCAAAAACGGCACGCCGAGCCGCTCGGCTTCGTGCCGCGCGCCGCCATGGCCGAAAATGTCCGAACGCGTGCCGCAATGCGGGCAGATGAACGTCGACATGTTCTCGACGATGCCGATGACCGGCACGTTGACGCGGCGGAACATGGCGATGCCGCGCCGCGCGTCGATCAACGCCAAATCCTGCGGCGTCGAGACGATCACCGCGCCCTTGAGCGGCACCTGCTGCGCCATGGTGAGCTGCGCGTCGCCGGTGCCCGGCGGCATGTCGACCACCATCACATCGAGCGCGCCCCAGTCGACTTCGCGCATCATTTGCGTGAGCGCGGATACCACCATCGGCCCGCGCCAGATCATCGGCGTCTCCTCCTCGATAAGGAAGCCGATCGACATCACCGGCATGCCGTAACGCACGATCGGCTTGAGCCGCGTGCCGCCGGCGGTCTGCGGACGCTCTTTGATGGCGAGGAGCTTCGGCAGTGACGGGCCGTAGATATCGGCGTCGAGGATGCCCACTTTGAGCCCGAGATCGCGCAGCCCCAGCGCCAGATTGACCGCGACCGTCGATTTGCCGACGCCGCCTTTGCCCGAGGCGACCGCGATGATCGCGGCGACGCCGGGAATGCCGGCGGGTCCGCGCGCGCCCTCCCGCGCCGGCGCGATCCCCGCGCCTTTCCCTCCCCCGCTTGCCGGGGAGGGTTGGGAGGGGGCGGCACCGCTCCGTTCGGCAGTAAGCGCGATCATGGCCGATTGCACGCCCGGCGTCGCGCGCACGGCCGCTTCGGCGCGCGCGCGCACGCTTTCCCATTGCTTCACCGCGCCTGCGTCGACCGTGATGGAGAAGAACACCTTGCCGTCATTGGCGACGATGTCCGAGAGTTTTCCGGTCGCGGTGAGCGGCCGGCCCTCGGGCGTGGGCACGGCCGAAAGCGCGGCCAGGACGTCATCCTTGAGTGATGCCATGCGGACTACATAGGACAGCCCGGCACGGGGCTCAATCGGCTACGTTTTTGTCACCTCTCCCCGCCGCGCGGGGAGAGGTCGGATTGCGAGCAAAGCGATGCAATCCGGGAGAGGGGGCGTTGCCACGAGTCTGAGCTTGGCGGTCAGGCCCCCTCACCCCGACCCTCACCCCGACCCTTACCCCGCATGCGGGGAGAGGGAGTGGATACGCGGGTCAAGCCCGCGTATGACCAAACGAAATGGGCGTATGACGAGACGAAATGAAAGGAGGCTGCGATGGCGAAGTTGGCGTTTGTCGGCTTGGGCGTCATGGGCTACCCGATGGCGGGGCACCTTGCGAAGAAGGGCGGCCACGCGGTGACGATTTACAACCGCACCGCGGCGAAAGCTGAAAAGTGGGTGGGCCAATATGGCGGCAAAAGCGCGCCGACGCCGAAGGCGGCCGCCGCCGGTCAAGACTTCGTCATGGCCTGCGTCGGCAACGACCATGATTTGCGCGAAGTCATGCTCGGCAACGACGGCGTATTTGCCGGAACGCGCCAGGGCGCAATCGTGGTCGATCACACCACCGCCTCCGCCGAGATCGCGCGCGAGCTCCACGCCGAGGCCGGCAAGCGCGGCTTTGATTTCATCGATGCGCCGGTCTCCGGCGGCCAGGCCGGCGCCGAGAACGGCGTGCTCACGGTGATGTGCGGCGGCGACGCCGTCGCCTTCGCGCAGGCGGAAAAGGTGATCGCGGCTTACGCGCGCGCCTGCACGCTCATGGGCGCGTCCGGCTCCGGCCAGCTCGCCAAGATGGTGAACCAGATTTGCATTGCCGGAATAGTGCAAGGGCTCGCCGAAGGACTGCACTTCGCGCAAAAATCAGGCCTCGACATCGAGAAGCTGATCGCCACCATTTCCAAGGGCGCGGCGCAATCCTGGCAGATGGAGAACCGCTACAAGACCATGGCCGCCGGCAAATTCGATTTCGGCTTCGCGGTCGACTGGATGCGCAAAGACCTCGCCATCTGCCTCGCCGAGGCGCGCGGCAACGGCGCGCATCTGCCGCTCACCGCGCTGGTCGATCAATTCTACTCGCAGGTGCAGGCGATGGGCGGCAAGCGCTGGGACACGTCGAGCCTGATCGCGCTGTTGCAGCGGTGAATCCTCCTCCCCCGTGAAACGGGGGAGGAGGGACCATCCGTAGCTCGCGCAGCGAGCGCGGGATGGTGGTGGGGGTGTCGGCAACGAGCTTCATGGCCGAGCTTGACGATTGGAAAGCCGGCGGTGATGGAGGTGTTCCGGCCATAGTAAGGATTTCACCAAGCGGCGCAGCGTCGAAGAGGGATTGGCGCTCGCCAACGCGGCGCATGCGGCAACGTGGCGGTTTTATTGCGAGGTGTTCGCCTTCTGGCGCGCCTGTCGCGGCAAACAATGCCGCCGCCACGGGCGCTGCCACGGCGGGCCGGCGCGCTTTCTCATGCGCGGCCTGCCGTCGGTGTCGCCGCCGTGCGAGAGGCGGCGCGCGCAGGCGGGCCGCGGCGCGTTCCGCCGGCGACGCATCTGGAATGGCTGCTGCGCCGCGAGCCTTTGCCGCTGGTGGCCGCCTGGCGCGGGGCGGCGCGACCAGACGAGGCGCGCCCGCCTGCCCTATCCCCTTGATGGCGCGGGCTTATCCGGCCATTCGCGCATCGCCCGCACACGCCCGCGCGCGGCCGAAAGACCAGCGATTGCCGGCGTTTAAGTCGAAATCGCGCGCCGGCTTAAGCCCGGTCTTAAGGAATTTGCGCGACTTTTGACGCAAATTAGCGCCAGCCGCGGATTGCAATGCAAACCACCCCCAGCGAACCGCGCGAACTCGCCTCGCCCGGCGCCGCCGACGCCCCGTCCTCCAAGCGGCGGTTCGCCACGCGGCACGTGCGCGAAGCGCGCGACCGGCTGACCTCGACCAGCGGCACGCGGCCGGTGTTCGACTACGAATTGCTGCGCCAGTTCGCCCAGAACCGGCTGTCGGGATCGCTGGTGATCCTGCTGCTCGTCGTCACCATCGGACTTCTCTCCAGCCTTTGGACCGGCGCGCTCACCTCGGGCGTATGGACCGGCGGCACGCTGATCATTCATCTCGTGATCGTGCGGCTGTGCCGGCAGTTCCTCGACGAGCCGCCTGGCACCACGAACCTGAATTCGTGGCGGCTGCGCTTCATCATGCTCGACCTGTTCTTCGGCATGGCGTGGACCTTCATCCTCATCCACCCGCTCGGCGTCGACGAGCAGTCCGGCACGTTCATGCTGTTCGTCATGCTGCTGGTGGTGGCGATTTCGAGCATGCTCGCCTCGAGCCTGCCGGTGGCGGTGCTGGCGCTGACGCTGCCGGTCACCATCGCGATCGCGCTCCACTTCAGCCTCAAGGGCACGCTGCACGATTACATCCTCGCGGTGATGGCGCTGACGGCGGAAGGCTACTTCTCGCTGCTCGCCTACCGGCTCTACTCGACGACGCTCGCCACGCTCGAAGCGCGCGCGGAAAAGGACGCGTTGATCGGCGAACTCGAGCAATCGAAGTCGATCTCCGACGAGGCGCGCCGCCGCGCCGAAGCCGCCAACATCGCCAAGTCGCGGTTTCTCGCGCAAATGAGCCACGAGCTGCGCACGCCGCTCAACGCCATCCTCGGTTTCTCCGAAGTGATGAAGGGCGAGATTTTCGGCACGCACGCGGTGCCGGCGTACAAAGACTATGCCGGCGACATTCATAATTCCGGCGTGCACCTCCTCAACCTCATCAACGAGATTCTCGATTTGTCGCGCATCGAGGCCGGCCGCTACGAGCTCAACGAGGAAGCGGTCTCGCTCAATCGCGTGGTGGAGGATTGCCACCATCTCATGAAGCTGCGCGCCGGCAACCGCGGCCTCACCATCCATGAATTGTTCGAGCCCGACATGCCGCGGCTGTGGGCGGACGAGCGCGCGGTGCGCCAGATCTGCCTCAACCTCCTGTCGAACGCGATCAAGTTCACGCCCCAGGGCGGCGAGATCTGGCTGAAAGTCGGCTGGACCGCGTCGGGCGGCCAATACATGAGCATCAAGGACACCGGGCCGGGCATCCCGGAAGAGGAAATCCCGGTGGTGCTGGCGTCGTTCGGCCAGGGCTCGAACTCGATCAAATCGGCCGAACAGGGCGCCGGCCTAGGACTGCCGATCGCCAAGAACCTGATTGATCTGCACGGCGGCACCTTCGCGCTGAAATCGAAGCTGCGCATCGGCACCGAGGTGATCGTGACCTTCCCGCCAGGGCGCGTCATGTCGGCGCTGGCGCCGATCGCCGAGGACGCAGCCCCGCCGACGCAGGCGCACGCGGAAGCCCCGGCCCTGACCTCGTCGTCCGACGATTCGACGAACCGCGCGCGCCGCGCGCTGTTCGGCACCTAATTTCGGCAAATAGTTTAAGCGCCGGGCGAATTTCCTTACATTACAGCGCGAATCATGGCGGCGAGAGGAGTGACATCGGTGCGCCAACGCCTGTTGTGGTTTCTGCTGGCGGGCCTCTTCATCGCCCTGCTGATCGTCGTCGCCCGCCACGGCGAAGGCAATGTCGGGCCGCTGTCGATCGGGCAATTCGGGTCGTTGGCCTACAAGATCGCGCTCCTGGTCTTTGTCGGCGCCGCGGTGCTGATCATGTTCCGCGAGCGGTTCGCGCAGGCGCTGACGGCGGCGTTGCTTTGGGTGGTGCTGGCGCTGATTTTGGTCATCGGCTACTCCTACCGTTTCGAGCTGCGCAACGTCGCCGACCGGGTGATCGCGGAGCTCATTCCCGGCCACGTCGTCTCGCACGGCCGCACGGTGGAGGTCGCGCGCGCCTTCAACGGCGACTTCGATGTGACGGCGGAGATCAACGGCGCCCGCGTCGCCATGGTGCTCGATACCGGCGCCAGCTCGGTGGTGCTCACGCGCGACGACGCCAAGGCCGCGGGACTGCCGCTCGAAGTGCTGGTCTATTCCGCCAACATCGACACCGCCAACGGCCGCACCCGCGCCGCGCCGGTCACGCTCGATCGCATCGCCATCGGCGGCCTGGTGGAGCACTCGATCGAGGCGCTGGTGGCGCAGCCGGGCCAGCTCAAGACCAGCCTGCTGGGCATGACTTTCCTCAACCGGCTGCAAAGCTGGGAAGTGCGCGGCGACCGGCTGTTGCTGCACGGTTATCCGTAAACGTCTAGGCAGCGACGTCGGCCAATTCGCGAGGCGGGTCGGCAACAAGCGCCAATGCCGCGCGCAGAAATTCCGCGCCGGCGTCGGTGGTTGCGGCACCGGCGAGATGCCGGCGGAAAGCGCGAGCGCCGGGAATGGCGCGGAACAGGCCGTGCAGGTGCCTGGTGACGGCGTCAAGCCGCGTGCCTTGCGCAAGTTCGCGTTCGATGTACGGGATCAAAGCTGAGGCCGCATCCTTCGCCGAGGCAAAGCGCGCGTCCTCGCCAAAGAACAGCGGATCGACGGCAAGGAGCCGCCACGGCTCCTGATAGGTCGTGCGCCCCATCATCACGCCGTCGACGTATGCGAGATGCGCGCGCGCGGCCTCGATGCTGTCGATGCCACCGTTGAGGACAATCGGCAGGCGTGGATGCGCGGCTTTAAGCCGATAGACACGCCTGTAGTCGAGCGGCGGAACGTCGCGGTTTTCTTTCGGGGATAACCCCTTCAGCCAAGCCTTGCGCGCATGCACGATGAGCGCATCGGCGCCGGCCTGTTCCACGCCTTGCGTGAACGTCTCCAGCGATTCTTCCGGATCCTGCTCGTCGATGCCGATGCGGCCTTTGACGGTGACCGGAATCGCGACGGCGGCCTTCATCGCCGCGACACACGCGGCAACGAGCGCCGGCTCCGCCATCAGGCAAGCGCCGAAGCGGCCCTCCTGCACGCGATCGGAGGGACAGCCGATGTTGAGATTGATCTCGTCGAAGCCGAGATCGGCGCCGATGCGCGCGCAGGCGGCAAGCGCCCGCGGCTCGCAGCCGCCGAGCTGGAGCGCCAGCGGGTGTTCGGCGGCGTCATTGCGCAACAGCCGCGCCCGGTCGCCGCGCAACACCGCGCCAGTGGTGAGCATCTCGGTATAAAGAAGCGCGCGGCGCGTGAGCAGGCGATGGAAGAACCGGCAGTGCCGGTCGGTCCAGTTCATCATCGGAGCGACTGAAAATCGGCGGGACCGACTCAGCGGTACTTTTTCAGTTTTATCAGACACTTCGTTAATTTCCATCAGGGCTGATGTCGTACCGTTTTCGGCTGATTTTGACCAGTTTTGCCGCCTATGGTACTACAAAATTCGTACCGACCGCGCAATGTCGTACCAAAAACCACCGGTTTTCTCGGGAATTGAACCAACTCACAACGGCGACTCTCCTGGAACAACAAAGTCGTACCAATGGGAACAATAATTGTACGAACTCGCAAAGACGACTCGAAGGCCTATACCGCGCAGATCGTCATCAAGCAAAACGGTGTAACCGTTCACCGCGAGGCACAGACCTTCGACCGCAAACAGGCGGCGAATGCCTGGATGGTTAGGCGCGAGGCCGAGCTCAAAAGTCCCGACGGACTCGCGCAGAAGGACGATCCGACGCTTGGCGCTGTAATCGACCGCTACATCGAAGAATCGAGAAATCCAATCGCGGGAACGCGGGCGCAAGTCCTCAAGGCGATCAAGAACAGCGATCTCGGCGAGACCAAGTGCAGTGAAATCACGCCGAACACGCTGGTAACTTTCGCGCGCGAACTGACTGAGACCGTCGAACCACAAACCTGCGGTAATTATTTTTCGAGCCTTTCAAACATCTTCACCTTGGCAAGACCAGCTTGGGGCTACCCCCTAGCACGACAGGCCTTCGACGACGCCCTCATTGTTGTAAAAAAACTCGGACTCGTCAAAAAAGCAAACGAACGCAGCCGGCGACCAACTCTCGAGGAACTCGATCAACTGATGGAGCACTTCGGGCGAATTCGAGCGAACCGCCCCTCCTCCATACCGATGCAGAAAATCGTCGCATTCGCGATTTTTTCGACGCGCCGGCAGGAAGAAATCACGCTGTTACGCTGGGACGATCTCGAGGAGGACCGCATCCTGGTCCGCGACATGAAGCATCCCGGCGATAAGAAGGGCAATAATGTCCACTGCGAGCTACCAACCGAGGCAATCGCGATCGTTAAATCGATGCCGCGCGATGAAGAACGGATATTCCCCTACTCGACCGATGCAATCAGCGCCGCTTTCACGCGTGCATGCAAGATTCTGGGAATCGAAGATCTACGATTTCATGATCTTCGACACGAAGGGATTTCACGCTTATTCGAAATGGGTAGGACAATTCCACAGGTGGCGGCTGTTTCAGGCCACCGTAGCTGGACCAGCTTGAAGCGATATACGCATATTCGACAAAGCACGGATAAGTATGAAAACTGGAGATGGAAAAGCTCACCTCGCAGCTGAGTGGATCCACGGCCGATCGCAGGTCCGCCCGGGCCAAGGTTTCATTCGCTAATCCTCCATAAATGGCAGGATTTGAACCTGCGACCCCCTCGTCCCGAACGAGACGGCTTACGTGTCTCGGCTTGAATTTTCAGGTATTTTTGCCGCGTTTGAGAACGAATGTTCGCGATTTAGACCGCTTAACCTGTGGCGAACCTGTGGCGCTCGGACAGGAGTTGGGGCAGTTCGATCGGCAGGGTGTCGCTAGCGCCGAAAAGGCTGGAGCTTCGCACAGCGTGAGGATCGCATGTCCAGAAACATTTTGATCTTTTCCGATGGAACGGGCCAAGCCGGCGGCCTGACACCGGACGAGAACGTAAGCAATATCTATAAGCTCTACCGGGCGACGCGATGTGGCCCAGACTCGGACATTAATCCGAGCGAACAGCTCACGTTCTACGACCCCGGCTTGGGCTCGGAGCCCGAGAACGGGGTCTTCGGTGTCGAGCGTGCATATCGTTGGGCTTACAATCTTGTAAGCCAAGCGACCGGGCTCGGCATAACGCTGAACATTGTAGATTGCTACGCCGCAATCTTGCAGATGTGGCAGCCAGGAGATCACATCTTCCTCTTCGGCTTCAGCCGCGGCGCATACATCGTTCGCTGTGTAGCTGCCGTCCTATCGCTGTGCGGCGTGCCGACCACAATGGCAGACGGCAAGACTCCCCTTTTTCGCGACACCGGCTCGGCAAGAAAGATCGCCAAGGAAGCGGTCAAAAAAGTATACCAGCACGTGAGCTCCCCGAGAGACACGGCGTACGTGGAACAGCGGAAGGCTCTCGCACTTCAATTTCGACATAAATACGGGTCGGACGCAAATGGAGCGGCGAACGTCAATCCATTCTTTATAGGAGTATTCGACACGGTCGCTGCATTGGGGAGTTACTGGTTGTTCAGAGCGCTTCTCGTCGGCGTCGTTGCCCTGCTCGCTCTGTTTAGTTATGCGCAATCGTTTCTTTTTGCGCTTCCCTTCCTGACAGTATTCGGGTGGTCGCTTGTAGCAGCGCTTGTCATTGCTGGTACCTGGTACGCGATCACGCACGTGCAATTCGCCGTTGGGCTTCCTGGGTACTCCTTCTTTCAAACGCTGCATTTCACGGCGCCGAAGATGCAATTCTACGACAAGCATCTCGATAATGCGGTGTGGTACGCGCGGCACGCGATGTCTATCGATGAGAACAGAGCGGATTTTGCTCGGGTGCAGTGGGGCAGCACCAAGAATCAAGGCCCACCGCGGCCCGACAGCTACCCCGACTGGCTAAATCAAATCTGGTTTGCTGGCGTGCACTCGGACATCGGCGGAGGCTATGCGGAAAATGAGTCGAGGCTTTCCGATATCGCCCTTGAGTGGATGGTTCGCGCTGCGGAGCATCTGCCCGATGAGGCGACCCCCAATGGCAACGGTATCACAGTGGATAGGCGGTTTTTAAAGCTAATTCCCGACGCTCGCGGGCCTCAGCACGACGCTCGCGAGCCAGGATATCTTTGTGGGCTAGTCAAGTGGACAAAAGGATTGCGTCCGATCGATCGTGACGCGAAATTGCATCCGTCGGTGTACGATCGGTTTGTCGCGGGTAATGTCCAGCACTTCTATGAGATGAAGCCCTACCGCCCCGAAAACCTTCGCGACCACGTGAACGTCACGCAGTACTACTGACATCTTTGTTCAAACGTGAGTCCCGCGCTCGAGAAGATTGTGACCGCGAGAGCGCACAACCTCCGACCAAGCGGTTATGAGCGCGCTACCCCCACCGGAATGATCAATAAAAATCGGCACTTTCGTGCACGTTTGGAGACGAATGTTCGCGTTTGGTTGCGGCGTTTCATTGGTCATCTATTGGTCGACCGCCGTAACCAGTGACCTTACGGAAATCAACACAGGCAGTGATTAAACGTGGCCACTCTTGCAACCGCGAATGGCTCAATTTGCGGGGCCTCGAAGCGGCCTGAACCTTGGCAACCTTCAAGGACCAGCAGAACGGCGACGAACAGCAATTTTCATATTCAACCACCTAGCACACGTGTAGCCGGATTTAGTTTTCCATCAATTCTTCAATTGTCGGCGGGAAAATTGCAAACCAGTCAAATGCCCGCCCGAGCTAATGCCTGCTCAATGGAGCTAAACTGACATCGACCTATCGACGTGCCACAATGGAAACCTTCCAGCATCGAGGATTGCAATGCGGCTTCAGCGAGGTGAGGTCCAGGGTTACGACTTCAATCGTATGGTCTTTGAATTCACGATGCTCAATCAGGGCAAGGTAATTCTGTGCGCGATCAGCACCGCGGCGATGGACGATCTTGACGGTAGGCGTGACGTGAAGCCAGATCAGCGCGCAGATCAATTTATCCGACTGCGCGAAGTAATTGAGGAGCGAGCGTCGCGCAAGTTTTTCGAAGAGCAGGCTCAGGCTGAGCGACCAGTGGTGTTGCGATCCATCGATTTCCGTTAAATGTGCCTCAGGCAGGAACCCCAACGCGAGCATGTTCCGAAGCGAGCGCCTTGAGAGCATCGCTCGATGCGGCAACAGTCGCTCCAATCAGAGAGCGTTCCCTTCACACGGGACTCTCTGCGCAAGCCGCGCCGATCAGCACTAAAGGGCGGTTAGCTCAGCGGGAGAGCGTTCGCTTCACACGCGAGAGGTCGTAGGTTCGATCCCTACACCGCCCACCAATTCCCTCGCCTGCGGCCG
>JARLIY010000097.1 GCA_031291475.1 Xanthobacteraceae bacterium | reverse complement strand
CGAAATTCAGTCCGCCTATAACCATCTGATGAAACGCGTCCATCCCGATCTCGGCGGGTCGGCCTATTTCGCCATGGAATTGAACGCGGCGCGCGACACATTGCTGCACAGCCGCCAGCGCGAACACGGCCATTCGTGAAGCGCTAGCGCGCGTAGCTTTTGCATTACGCCACTCTCAGTCGTCGTTGCGAGCGACACCGAAGCAATCCAGACTCAGCGACAGCCGCAATCCCTAAGTCTGGATTGCTTCGCTTTGCTCGCAATGACGCCGGATAGCATTCAACTTCAAGGCTTCATTCTCTAACAAATCCTGTCGCCGTAACCCCGTAGATCGCGGCGCCACACCCACGGGCGGTGGTCGTCTCTGTTTATGAATCCGGATAATATCCCCTCGCGCCACAACAAGCGGAGGGGCGCTCTCATGGCCAGGATCGCCGAGATCATGGAGCTCTTTCAGATGCGGTTGCGCGTCGAGGACGCCTGCCGAGCGTTCCGCTCTCTCGACGGCGAGTTGGCGAAAGTCACCCTCAGGCCCGGCGACGCCGCGAGCGTGGAAGCAGCGATGCGGCAAATGGAGGCGGCCGTCGACCGCAAGGCGGCGCCCTTCCGGGGCAACAAGTTCGTCGAGCCGTATGTGAAGCCGCTGAAAGACAAATACTGCGCGGCGATCCTTGCAAAGGCGGCGGCGATCAAAGGCAAGCCGGGCGCGTCGTAAATCGCTAGACGGATCTTACAGCCCAAGCGCGCTGGCGCGCGGCGCCTGCGGCGAGGCTTGACCGCCGCGCTAGGATCAGGCGGTCGGTTTTCAAGACGTTGCCGTCGCCATGCCGTATCGATCCGGGTTCTCGCCGATGTCCCGCAGCCCCACGGTCAAGATTTCGCGCATTTGGCCGGCCCGGGTCGCCGGCAGGTAGGTCATCCCCGTGGCGATCGCCTCACGCCAGGCCGGTCCGCGCTTCCACGCCTCGGCGAAGACCAAGGCGAGGTCAGACTGGCGACGCGTCGTCGCCAGCGCCTCTACGAGCAGGTCGGCTTGGCGAATGTCTTTGTCGCGCTTCAGCGAGCCCCCACCGTCGGCGCGGCGACGTGAGGCGACGATCATCTTGTGGACGGCGTAGCGCTCGGGCGCCGGCACGGTCACGGCGACGCCGTTGCGATGCAGCAGCAACGAGCGCACCGGCTCATAAATGAGGAAATCCAGGAACCTTAGCGGCTGCGCCGCGGCGCCGCCGAGCGCCGGCATGTCGGCCGGCTGTCCCTCGTGGTCCGCGCTGCCTCGATTCGGCGTGAGGAACTCGACCTTGAACCTCGTCTTGTTCTCGAAGGCGGTGGAGGATCGGCTGTCGAGTTGGTGAGGAACCTCGCGGAAGCTCGGGTCGACCTTGCGGATGAGTTCGAGCGCCGAGGGGATCGAATCGTCGACCGCGGCCGAGATCGAATGGAACTGCGCGAAGTCGGCGTCGCCGGTTTGCAGCGAGGCCGATGGCAGCCGCACGCCGAGGAGGCCGGAATAGCACTGGAATGCGACCGTGCCGACGAGCACGCCGCGGACGCGAAAGAACCCGGCGTCGGCCAACGCCTCGACGATGTCGCCAGTGAATCGTTCGGGAATCGGAAGCCCGGCTTCGCGGGTCAGCGTCGAGACGAGCTTGCGCCGGGCCTTCAGGTCGTCCTTGATCTCCCTGAACGCTTCGACTCGCTTGGCGATCTCCGGGTCGCTGTGCGGGCCGACGTAGCGGCGAATCACCTTGTCGCCCTGCCGTTGGTCGAAATACCAATAGCCGCGACCCTTGACGGGGACCGTGACGAACCGGCCGTCGAGCGGGAAATCCGATTGGAAAGCGGCGTCCAGGCTGCGTTGCGACACCTCGGCGAACAGGGTTCGGTAGGCGAGGTCGATTTCCTTCATGGAACGGGTCGGTATAATTTTTCCGCAGAAGAGTTATACCCCGCTTCTCGGCCCGCAGCAAGGCGTGTTATAATCTTTTCGCTTGAGAATTATAACTTCGATCCCCTCCGAAGGCGCGCCGCAATCCGGCCGCGCGCGGCCGGCTTCGTGAGCCGAAGGCCTCGATCGCGATACGCCCTATCTCACCGGCGCGGTCATCCCGAAGGGACCGCGGCGCAGCGCAGCAGCGCCGCGGGCGCCTGACGGCGACGACTTGATGGGGCCGGCGGGTCGAGCCCGGCATTTCGTGCACTGTCACCGAAATCGAAATCCCGTAATCCCGACGTCAACGTTCGACCGTTTTGAACTGCGCCCCTCGGGTGAGACAAATAATTTGAGGGACAGCTTTTTGGTTGCGTCTTTCAGACAGTTTGAAGTCGTCGGAGTTCGTCCTCGAACTCTACCGGTGGTTTGTATCCAAGGGCGGAGTGGAGCCGGCCGCGG
>JARLIY010000096.1 GCA_031291475.1 Xanthobacteraceae bacterium | reverse complement strand
ATCAACCGACAACCCGCGCTCGCCCCGTCTCCGCAACCCCGACCAGCTCCGACGGGGCGAACGCTAATCGTTCGAAACGCAAAACGAGGGGGTCCCTTTTGGATGCTGATCTGGGGTCCCGATCCAACGCCGATTGACAATGCGCGGCAACTGGCTGGCGCCATAGATGACTCGCGTCGCAACGCGAGAGAGTGGATTGCTCATGCGTCGGCTCCAGGTTCAGGCCCGCCATGGCCTCCCGTCGCCGCTACCGCGTCCACGGCGCAGTGTGCCTCTGAGCGGAGTGTGAAGCCCGGGGCGTTGTGGCTATTCCGTGTCCGGGTGATTCAAGCTCGACATTGATGGCGATCGGATCGCTAGCCGGAAACGTTTCTGTTAGCGCTTCGTCAAGCAGGTCATTCAAATGCGCCATCGCGGCTGACGGAGATTTTTGCGGATTTTTCCGGGTGATCGTGACTTCGGAGCCTTTTTCGCTTTTTAATATATTGGTTGTCTGCGCCGGCAACCAAAGGGGGCTCTGTCATTCCGACAGCCGAAAACTCCGTAGGCGGATCAACCCACATTGGGACAGGCGTTTGTCGGAATGGCCACGGCAATCATGTGGATATTAGCTGACTCTTAATCAGCGGGTCCAAGGTTCGACTCCTTGTGCGCCCACCATTCACCCCTCCGAGGTTTTCTGCAAAGATGCACTCAGCAGGGCCGCATAGAGCCCGCCTTGCGCGTCTTTGGGGGACGGAATGCATACCACCGCGAAAATCCAGGAACTTCGCCGCGCCACCAATCCGCTGTTCAACGATCGCAAGCTCAAGCTCGGCACGTTCTGCACCAATCTGAACGGCGGATGCGCGATCAGCACGATCCCCGGAACGCTGGAGATCACCTGGCCCAATACGGTCAGGCTCGCCCAGATCGCGGACGCGATGGAGTTCGAAGCGGTCGTGCCGGTCGGGCGCTGGAAGGGCTTCGGCGGAGTCACCAATTTCAACGGCGCCGGTTTCGAATGCTTTTCCTGGGCGGCGGGCATCGGCGCCGTGACCAAATATCCGGCGGTGTTCGCGACCTCGCACGTCCCGATGTACCACCCGGCTTTGGCGGCCAAGCAGGCAACCGTCATCGATCACATCAGCAACGGCCGGCACGCCATCAACATCGTCGGCGGATGGAATCAGGGTGAGCTCGATATGTTCGGCGCGCGCATGCAGGATCACAAAGACCGCTACGCCCGAGCAGCCGAATGGATCGAAATCATGATCGGGCTGTGGACGTGCGAGAATGAATTCACCTACGAAGGACAATATTACCAGGTGAAGAAAGGCGCACTGGCGCCGAAGCCGATCCAGCAGCCCTACCCGGCAATCATGAATGCCGGCGGCTCGGAGCAGGGCCAGCACTTTTCCGCCAAGTATTCCGATATCGCCTTCATCCAGTTCGACACGCACGATCTCGATTTCGCCCGCTCGAAGGTCGAGAAGTACCGGCGGCTGGCGCGCGAAGAATACGGCCGCGACATTCAGATCTGGAGCTTCGGCTACGTCGTACAGCGCGAGACCGAAAAGGAAGCCAAGGATTTTCTGCATTATTACGTGCACGAAAAGGGCGACTGGGTGGCTGCGGAAAATCTGATGGGACTCCTCGGTATCGGCTCGCTTGCGGTCGAGGATTTCAGAAAGCTGCAAGCGCATTTCATGGCCGGATGGGGCGCCTTCCCGCTGGTCGGCACCAAGGAGCAGGTCGCCGAGGGACTGGCCAATCTGTCCAAGGTCGGAATCGACGGCGCGTTGTTGTCCTGGCCGCTCTATGAGGAGGGGGTGCTGACGTTCCAGAAGGACACCATGCCGCTCCTCAAACAGGCCGGGCTGCGCTAGGCCGCGCGAACGGCGCCGCGGACAGCGCCGACCGATCGTTGCGATCATCTGGAATTTCGTGCGGCGAGTTTGCCGGTCGCCTCCGCGCGCGCCAACGGATTAACGGCAACTATATACTTGACAACGGAAGCGCCGGGGTATAGATTGGCGTCATAGGGAGTTGCCCATGAGCGCCGATCTCCAAAACCCCGCGTTTCACAACGACGATAAGGCCCGCGAAACCCTTGAGGCGATCCGCTGGCCCAATGGTCCGTTTTGTCCGCATTGCGGCAACTCCGATCAAGAGAAGATCGCCAAGGGCGAAGGCAAAGCCCATCGTCCCGGCCTGTACTATTGCGCCGAATGCAACGGCCAATTCACGGTCACGGTCGGCACGGTCATGGAGCGCAGCAAGATTCCGCTCTCCAAGTGGCTCCTAGCAATGCACCTCATGGGTGCCTCAAAGAAAGGCGTGAGCGCGCTTCAATTGCAGCGCATGCTTGGTGTCACCTACAAGTCCGCGTGGTTCCTCTGTCATCGCATTAGGGAAGCGATGACGCCCGCGAAGCGCGGCCCTATCGGCGGCCAAGGTCGCACGGTCGAGAGCGACGAAACCGTGATTGGCGGCAAGGCGAAGAACCGCGCCTATGCGAAGAAGCCACCTAAGAAACATTCGGTCCTGACTTTGGTTGATCGCGACGGCGATAGCCACTCGTTTCACGTCGCCAACGTGAAGGCCCGGACGCTACGCGCGGCCATGGTCAAGGTCGCCGACCGCAAGTCGCACTTGGTGACTGACGAGTTGTTGTCCTACGGCTCAATCGGCAAGGAGTTTGCCGGTCATACGACCGTCAATCACTCAGCGAACGAGTACGTCCGCCTTGGCGGCTTCGCTCACGTCAATACGGCGGAGAGCCGCTTTAGCCTTATGAAGCGCGCCGTGTTCGGCACGCATCATTCAATCAGCGAAGCCCATTTGCCGCGCTATCTTGCGGAATGGGATTTCAAGTGGAACACCCGCAAGATCAATGACGGGGAACGTGCGGCGCTCATTGCCAAGGGTATCACCGGCAAGCGCCTCACGTACCGGCCGACTCACTGAACCTAAGTTGCTGAAACAACAAGCCAAACGTTTCCACAGATGGCGCAAGCGCCGATTGCGTCGATACCCCGACTCACGGTGAAATAGGCCGTCACTGGCACCTCCATGCCGCCCGGCCCATTAGGCCGGACTCCCGCGTCCCGCAACCTGCATGCAGCAGGTTTGGAGCGGTGGGCTTTAACCCGCCCAAGCATGGAGCCCTGACATGGCAAACATGTCAGTGAAGGCAGTGCATGTTTGCTCTTACGAGCGAACACGCCATGGCCGCCGTGAGCATGTGCGTGAGCACTGGCGAAGGTGGCCGGGACAACTGTCCTTCTTGTTCTACTAGCGTTGGGGGATCGCATCCCCAATGGGCCAGTGACGGCCTAGAGTAGAGTTGCCCTCCATGTTTGTAGTGAGATGGCGATGCCCGGCCCCAAGCCCGGGCATCGTCCAAAATTCCGGTTTAATTGGAGAAGTTACGCGTCAGAACTCGACGACTAGCGCGGAGACGCCTTACGTGCCGGCCGACTAACGAGAGGCACCATTAAGCAGAAAGCGAAGGCGTTTCTGCGTTGGCGCAAACGTAGAGGAAAATAACGATGCCTACTATTTTTTCTTCTCTTATAAGCGGTCAACCAAGAATCGACATAAAGCAAACCACTATCACAGACGGAACGTGGACCGTAAGCGGGACAGTAATTTTTGAACTGAAACCAGAGCGGGTGGTACCGGGGGCAAAATTGGAGTTTCCATTTGATAACGCGAAAGACGAACACGAAGCAATCGAGCAAGCCGCGCGACAATTAAAGCTCGCCGCTGACGCTTTTCTGAACGTCGCACAGACTCTCTTAGGTCCAGGTAAAGATGCCCAGAGGTAGACCCGTCCTTCTCAAATCTAAGAATACCGCTCGCATGGTCAGGCATTTCTTAGTCCTCACCTTATTGGGGGCGGCGATTTTCTGCCTCTCTCACAGGGCAGCACGCGCCCAGCCAGCCATGACGGTAGATATTACAATCGCCTGTCCGAAAGAGGACGATTTCGTGCAATATGCGACCTTATTGTCCGATGATGTCAGCGCCGCTATCGCATTCAAGAATGACCACAATTGCGTCACGCTGGCCCCAAAGACATTCGTCAAAATAGACAAAGGATCGGTCCAGAGAGATTACAGTCATGTCTGCATTCGACCGCGCGGCGTATACGATTGCCTGTGGACATTTGCAGCCCACGTCAAGGTCGAATGATTAGGCTACCTGCTTGGCTTTTTCGTTGTCTTCTGTGCGGGATTCTTTTTCGATTTCGCTCTAGGCTTGCCCAGCTTCATTTCCTCATGCGGCTTGGGCGGCGAGCTTAACATTCGCCGCGCGATACGCAGCGTCGCTTCGTCAAGACCGAGCTTAGAGGCTTTTGCCATGGCGTTTAAGGAATATGATTTCGATCCGCGCAACCTACCACAAGACATGCTCGAAGCCATTGGTCTCATGACCACGTGTGCGGCTCAGACAGAAAACGTTGTGGAAATGGCGATAGCTTGCTTTCTCGATATTGATGTCGAATACGGCCAAGCGGTCACCACGCACATGGCAATGCCGCTCCGCTTCAGCGTCCTTCTCGCTTCCGCAGAAATCCGAATTGACGATTTGGACACTTTAGATGAGCTGGACAACATCATCGATACAATTGAAGAGGCTTTCAAAAAGAGAAATGGAGTCGTGCACTATAGTTGGTGCCGCGATCCCGATACCGGCCAGATTTTTACGGTGAAAGACACGGCGCGAACGCGCGTCGAAACTTCACTAATTCCAATGACGGTCGATCAGGTCAAACGCGAAGCCCTCTTCGTCTACCAAGCGGGCATGTCGCTGATGGCGTTCCTGATGAAGTGTGGATTTAGCCAGAAGCTCCCGCCTTCGGACCGTTTTCGCGGTCATAAGAGCAAGGCGGCGCGAAAGAAACGTCGAGAGGCAAAGTTGAGGATCGGGGGCGCTTAGTTTCGACGTAACCCAAGCGTCGGCCTGTCGTTTTTCGGGATGCGACATGCCCGCTCCGTTGTCAAGTACATAGTTGCCGGATTAACCAACAGAACAATCGTAAGGAACTCTACGAATGGGCAATTTTCGAAATCTTGATATGTTAATGAAACGTTAATACGCAACTAACGGAAAGTATTCGTCTTTAGCGCGATGCCGGAGTAACTGCCATGCGTCTGTGGATGGCCCTCGCTTTACTGCTGATTGCTACCCCGGTTTGCGCGCAAACTATGGGAAGTACATCCGGCTCGATGGCCATGATCAACTCAAGCGATCCCGCAAGTACGACGAGTCGGGTGATTTCGGCGCCGACCGTGGTCGCTCCCGGTCTCGCCGCGGCGGGAGTGGAAACTTGTCTCGGTTCTGCCTCGGGCGGATTTTCGGCGATGGGCGGCGGCTTCACCTTCGGCACCACCACGGTCGAGGAAGGATGCACCATCCGTCTGCTCGCGCGGCAGCTTTATGCCTTTGGCTTTCAACATGCGGCGCTGGCGCTGATGTGCGAAGACAAGCACGTTGTCGTCGCGATGTACGCGGCGGGCTCGCCGTGTCCGCGCGTGCTCCCTGTTACGGCCGCGGATCCCGCCCCGCATTCCTTTTTCACTCTTGGCAGCGAGCCCAGCCCGCGCTCTTCGTTTGCCGCGGCCACTGAGCCGAGCCCGCCCGAGCCAAGCCCGCGCGTGGCAGTCGGCGAACCAAGCCCGCCTGCCGAGATCACCGGATCCATTCCGCGCGGCGCGGCCAATGAGCCCAGCCTGCGCTCTTTCTTCGCTGCATTCATGGAGCCCGGTCCGGTCTCCGCCATGTCGGAGCGGCCGGTGCGGGAAAACGGGATCGACTGATCCGGTCCCAAGCCCGCGCGGATTCCATCCGGGCTTAGGGATGGGCCAACTCAGATCCGTCAGATCGAGCAAAGGAACGCAAGTATGAAAGCGATTTGTTGCATCGTCGCCGTCGCAGGGTTGCTGATCTCGATCCCTGCGATGGCGCAGCAGGTTTACACCACCGGCAACGGCGGCGGCACCACCAACATCTGGTCCAGCGCCCAAGGGTCGTCCGACTCCTATGGCAACGCCAACGGGTTCGGAACGAGTTCGTCGGGCTCGATGGCTCTTGGCGGCGGCCAGGGTTCCTTGGGCACGGGATTCTCCGTCGGCGGGGGTATGACGGCCACGACCAGCTCGTATGCCGGCGCAACACGTCGGGCAACGGTTACGTGCAGGTGCAGACCTCCGGCTACGCCGGCGGCACCGTATCTGGCTTTGCCGGCCGGCACTAAACTGCAGCAGAACGGATCGGCCCCGGACGCGCATTCGCCGGGGCCTCCATCTGCCTGCGGCAAGTGCGTTCCCTTAATTCAAATTTGCGCCAGGCGCTTCGCTCGGCGGCTCTATCAGTAGGTGGCATGTCGCGGTATTGATGCCCCCAAAGGGGGGACTAGCGGCATGGCTGACGACGCCGACGCGATCATCGTGGGAGCCGGACTTGCCGGTCTCGTCGCCGCAGCGGAGCTCATCGACGCCGGCAAAAAGATCATTGTCCTCGACCAGGAGCCGGAGCAATCCCTCGGCGGCCAGGCGTTCTGGTCGCTGGGCGGAATCTTTCTCGTCGATTCGCCCGAGCAGCGGCGCCTCGGCATCCGCGATTCCCATGCGCTGGCGTTGCAGGATTGGCTGGGAACAGCCGCCTTCGATCGCGACGAGGATTTCTGGCCGCGCCAATGGGCCGACGCGTATGTCGCCTTCGCCGCCGGCGAGAAACGCGCGTGGCTGCGGGAGCGGGGCATCCGCTTCTTTCCGGTGGTCGGCTGGGCCGAGCGCGGCGGCGGCAACGCGACCGGCCACGGGAATTCGGTGCCGCGCTTTCATATCACTTGGGGAACCGGACCCGGGATCATAGCGCCGTTCGTTGCGCGCGTGCGCGAGGGCGAGCGGCAAGGTCTGGTCACTTTCAAGTTCCGCCATCGCGTCAAAGCACTGACCAAGTCGGGCGCGGCGGTCGACGGGGTTAGCGGCGACATCCTGGCGCCGAGCAATATCGGGCGCGGGCAAAAAAGCTCGCGCGAGGTTGTCGGCGGCTTCGCGCTGAAAGCGCAGGTTGTCGTCGTCACCTCGGGCGGCATCGGCGGCAATCATGATCTGGTGCGCAAGAACTGGCCGCAACGTGTGGGCCCGGCGCCGCGGCGCATGATCACCGGCGTGCCCGATCACGTCGACGGCCGCATGCTGGCGATTACCGAAACCGCCGGGGGCACGGTCATCAATCGCGACCGCATGTGGCATTACGTCGAGGGCATCAAGAATTTTGCGCCGATCTGGACCGATCACGCCATCCGTATCCTGCCGGGACCGTCGCCGCTCTGGCTCGATGCGCTCGGAAAAAGGCTGCCGACCCCGCTTTATCCCGGCTTCGATACGCTCGCCACGCTCAAATACATCATGCAGACCGGCTACGATTATTCCTGGTTCATCCTGACGCGAAAAATCATCGAAAAGGAATTCGCGCTGTCCGGCTCGGAGCAGAATCCCGATCTCACCGGCAAAAGCTGGCGGCAAATTCTCGGCCGCGCCACCAAGGGCATTCCCGAGCCGGTGAAGGCGTTCATGGACAAGGGCGAGGACTTTATCGTCGAGCGCGATCTGGCGACGCTGGTTGCGCGCATGAACGCGCTCGCCGGCGGTGAGCCGCTGCTCAAGCTCGAAACCGTCGAGCGCGAAATTGTCGCCCGCGATCGGGAGCTCGACAATCCTTTCGGCAAGGACGCGCAGATCATGGCCATTCGCGCGGCCCGCCGCTATCTCGGCGACAGGCTCATTCGTACGGCTCGCTTGCACAAGCTCCTCGATCCCGAAGCCGGCCCGCTGATCGCGGTCCGCCTGAATATTCTGACGCGCAAGACCCTGGGCGGCCTGCAAACCGATCTCGACAGTCGCGTCATCGGCGCCGACGGACGGCCGGTGCCAGGACTCTATGCGGCCGGCGAAGTGGCGGGCTTCGGCGGCGGCGGCGTGCACGGCTATGGTGCGCTCGAGGGGACGTTCCTCGGCGGCTGCATTTTCTCGGGCCGCGCGGCCGGGCGCGCCGCTTCAAGCAGCGTGCCGTAATTCACAGGCTCGGCCATGAAGACCTACGAAGGCAGGCGAACCATGGACGGCCTCGTTGTCACGGTCGACGGCAAACCGCTGCCGGAGCATTATCAAGTCAGGCAATTCACCAAGCGCGGCTTCGAGTGGACCTACGAGGGCACAAGCCCGCGACAGCTGGCGCTGGCGATCCTGTTCGACCATCTCGGCGACAAGGAGCGCGCCATCGCCCTGTCGGAACCATTCATGCAAGACGTGATCGCCAATCTCGATAACGACTGGCGGCTTACCGGCGACGACATCGAGGCCTATCTGCGCCGCCGGTGATCTTGCGACCGATATGTGGTACAGTTTTATTGGACCGCGCGACGACAGAAGAAGCGGCCGCCCCCATCGGGAGAGGGACAGTGATCAGCCAGCGCCAAATCGAGTTTCGCCGGGAATACCGCTCGCGCATCCTCGGCTGGTATGACGGCTATATTCACCTCGTCATCATCTACGCGATGGGAGCGGCGGCATTCTACATCTACATCGAGCATATGCACGCCATCACCGCGCTCGAATGGCTGACGGTGCCGCTGACGTTCCTGTTCACCAATCTGTTCGAGTGGGCGGTGCATAAATTTATCATGCATCGGCCGGTCAACATCAAAGGCCTGCGCGCGATCTACGAGCGGCACACGCTCAATCATCATCAGTTCTTCAGCGATGAGGAGATGCGCTTCCGCGATCACAAGGATTGGCGCGTCACTTTGTTCCCGCCCTACGCGCTGGTGGTCTTCATCCTGATGTCGATACCGGCCGCTGCCATTCTCGGCACAATATTCACGGCGAATGTGGGCTGGTTGTTCATGTCGACCACGACCGGCATGTATCTGATCTACGAGTTCATGCACTTTTGCTGCCATGTCGACGAGAACGCCTTCGTGCGCCATTGCCCGTTCGTCAATTCGCTGCGCCGGCATCACAGCGCGCATCACAACGCGCGGCTGATGATGGAGGTCAATATGAACCTGACCTTCCCGATCGCCGACTGGCTGTTCGGGACGTCCGACCTCGATCGCGGGCTCCTCGGTACGCTGCTCAACGGCTACGACACGCGCTTCGTGAAGAAAAATCTGCGCGGCAAGCCGCGGCTTCCCGATGAAGCGGCGACGGAGCCGGTCGGCGCCAACTAGCGACACGTTCGGGGCGTTCCATGCCGCACGACGTCAAAGGCATCCTTTCGGCCGTCGTACTGATCGTCGCGGCGGTGCTCGCCTTCTGGAGCGGATCGCCCATCCGCCACGATTTTTCGGTCTTCGTCATGGTGGTTGCGGTCTTGATGATTGCGGCGATGTGGGTATTCCCGGAAGCCGGCGTAAAGAAGGGCGACGTGAGGCGGGCGAAATAATCCGGTGACCGCGCCGCCGGCTCCGGCGCCAACCTTAAGCCGACGGAAAATCGTGGGCCAAACGTCTCCGACGGGATTGCGTCCCACTCAGAATCTTTTGCTCTTGATTTTCTCCATGTTCGCACGTCAATTCCGCAGCGGCATAATCGCTTCGGCCCTGACACATGCTGGCTACCAAACGGATTGACGGCAAGGCGCGCGCGGATCGCCTCGTTGCCGATGTCGCGGCGGCGGCGGCGAAACTCAAGGCCGCCTCCGGTATCGCGGCCGGACTCTGCGCCGTCCTTGTCGGCGACGATCCGGCAAGCCAGGTTTACGTCCGTAACAAGGGCAAGGCCGCGACCGCCGCCGGCATCCAGAGCTTTCAAGAGAGCTTGCCGGCGAGCATCGGCGAGGCCGAGCTTCTGGCGCTGATCGCCAAGCTCAATGCCGATGACAGGGTCGACGGCATTCTGGTGCAGCTGCCCCTGCCCAAGCATATCGATCCGCAACGCGTGATCGACGCGATCGATCCGCGCAAGGATGTTGACGGCTTCCATGCGCACAATGTCGGACATTTGTGGAGCGGGGGTCTGAGCCGGGTATTGGTACCCTGCACGCCTTACGGCTGCTTGCTGCTGCTGCGCGACGTGCTGCCCGATCTGACCGGCGCCGAAGCGGTTGTGCTCGGGCGCTCCAACATCGTCGGCAAGCCCATGGCGGCTCTGCTGTTGGCCGAAAATTGTACGGTCACTTTGGCGCATTCGAAGAGCCGCGACATTCCGGCGATTCTGCGCCGCGCGGATATTCTAGTGGCAGCGGTAGGGCGGCCCGAATTCGTCCGGGGAGATTGGATCAAACCCGGCGCCGTCGTCATCGATGTCGGCATCAACAGAGTGGCGGCTGCGGACGGCAAATCGAAGCTTGTTGGCGACGTGGCTTTTGCCGGGGCACAGGGTGTTGCCGCTGCGATCACTCCGGTTCCCGGTGGGGTCGGCCCGATGACCATCGCGTGCCTGCTTCGCAACACGCTCATCGCCGCTTGCCGTCGTCGCGGCCAGCCGGAACCGACGTTGTGATGGCGAAGGCGCGGGCTCGCAGCTAAGCGGGTTTCACCGCGCCGGGCGCGAACTTCAGGAGCGCGACAAACAGCGCGCCGATGAAGCAGGGGATCGCGGCGGCGTAAAAAACGCCCCCCGGGCCGGCGCCCCAGCCCACGAGCAAGCCGGCGCCGAGCGGGCCGAAGACCTGACCGATTCGCCCCATGCCCATGCCCCAGCCGATTCCGGTGGAGCGCACCGTCGTCGGATAAAGGCCGGCGGTTAGCGCGATGAGGCCCGTGCCGGTGCCGCCGACGAAAAAGCCGGCAAGGGTCGAGGCCACCGCCAGCATGGCCACCGATGAAGTGGCTTGCCCGAATGCGGCGAGGCAGATGCCACCCAGGAGGAAACCCGGCACCAGCGTCTTGTAGGGTCCGAAGCGCTCGACAAGAAAGCCGGATATCGCGCTCGCGCAGACGCTGCCGGCGTTATTGAGGCCGATGATGAGTGCGCCGGCGGAAATCGAAAAACCGACGGAGCGCAGCACGGTAGGCGTCCACGCGGTCACCGTCACTAGCACCATGAAGCAGGTAAAGAACGCCACCCAGACAAGGATGGTTTTCGTCGCGCGTCCTTCGGTGAACAGGTGTTTGACCGGCAGACCTTCGCGCTCGGGCTCAGGCGCGGCGACGAGTTCGGCGTCGGGCGGAATTTCGCCCGGCGCGATACGCGTCAGCGTGCTGCGCACTTCGTCGAGGCGAATGTTGCGTGCGATCAGGAAGCGCAGCGATTTCCGGCAGCCAGACAATGAGGATGATCGCGAAGAGGAGCGGTGCGCTGCCGCCGATATAGAAAACGGACTGCCAGCCGAAATGCGGAATGACATAGGAAGAAGTCAGCGCGCCGATCAGGCCGCCGAATGGAAACGCCGCAAAGGCGATGGCGACAAACACGCCGCGCTTGCTCGCGGGGGCGAATTCGCCGCCGAGAGCGAGAAAGCTTGGCACCGCACCGCCGAGCCCGAGGCCGGCGCAAAAACGAAACGCCAGAAATTCGGGCAGCGTGGTCGCCGTAGCGGTCAGCAGGCTGAAGATGCCGAATATGACGACCGCCGCGACCATGAAGCGCTTGCGGCCGAATCGATCGGCCAACGGCCCGAAGCTCAACGCTCCGAGCGCGGCCCCGACCAGCCCGGCCGAGAATACCGGGCCGAACACTTCCCGCGGCAGATTGAACGCTTGCCCAATCGCCGGCGCAGTGTAGCCGATCGCCTGCGTGTCGTAGCCGTCGATCGCCGCCGCAACCATGCACAATACGAGAACGCCGATCTGATAAGCGGTGATCGGGTGACAGTCGATAGTATCGTTTACATTGATGACGGCGGCCATTGCTTTTCCCCCGGGCCGTCGCGCAGCCGGATATTCGCGTTGCACTGGCTTAGCACGCCGCCAGGTCATAAAATCAAGCGCACTATTGGAGGTGAACCGGGATGAACGCCATCGCTGCCGAGAAAATCGAGACCTTGAGCGCCTGCCTAGGCACCTATCCGCACACCAAGGCGTTGAAAAATGGCGACATCAAATTCGACCGGCTGGCGCTCAACTTCACCGAAATCAATCCGGTCAACCGCGCTTTCCTGTTGATGGCGCGCGAGCAAAAGTTCGACGTGTGCGAAATTGCGATCGTTACCTATTTGCAGGCCAAGGCCTACGGCAAGCCGCTGATGCTTATGCCGGCGACGATGCTGGGGCGGTTCCAGCACGGCGCGCTGCTCTACAATTCCGAGCGCGGGACGGTGCGCCCGCAAGATTTAGTCGGCCGCCGCGTCGGCGTGCGTGCGTTCTCGCAGACCACCGGCGTCTGGATCCGTGGCATTCTCTGGAAGGATTACGGCCTCGATCTCGGCAAAGTGAAATGGGTCACTTTCGAAGACGCCCACGTCGCCGAGTACCGCGATCCGCCGGGCGTCGAGCGCGCCGCCGCCGGCAAGGACATCACCAAGATGCTGATCGACGGCGAACTCGATGCCGCCATTTTCGGCGGCGCTATGCCGTCCGATCCGCGACTACAAAGCGTCATCCTCGATCCCGAAACGGCGGGAAAGGACTGGTACAAAAAGCACGGCGTCGTGCCGGTCAACCACATGGTCGTCGTCAAGGAGAGCCTGGCGAAGTCCGATCCCGGGGCTGTGCGCGAGGTTTTCCGCCTGCTGCTCGAAAGCAAGAAAGCAGCCGGCTTGCCCAAAGCCGGTGCCATCGACATGGTTCCGTTCGGCTTCGACGCGGTCAAACCCGCGCTCGATCTCATGAGCAGCTATGCCCTGGAGATGAAGATTATTCCGCGGCGCTATACGGTCGAGGAACTGTTCGACGACACGACGCGGTCACTGCACGCCTGATATGGGCCGGGCGGCAGCATGTAAGGCCGCGTATCGGAGGCCTGACGTGTCGCCTTATAGTGTGATAAAAGCAATTTTCGTTTCGGAGTTGGCGATGCAACTGCAAGCGCTCGGATATTTCGGCGTCCGCAGCAGAGACCTCGAGGAATGGGCGACTTACGGCACGCGCTTCCTCGGCATGCAGCTCGTCGACAAAAGCCGGGGCACACTCGCGCTACGCATGGACGATCGCAAACAGCGCGTCATCGTCCAGGCCGACGAAGGCGAGGGGCCTTCCTTCTACGGCTGGGAAGTGACCGATGCCGCCGCGCTCGACGCGCTGGCGGCGCATCTGGAAAAATCCGGTGTGAAAGTTGCCCGCGGCACCCGCGCGCTGGCCGACGAGCGTCGCGTCAGGGACCTGATCGTGTTTTCCGATCCGATCGGCAACCGGCTGGAAGCCTTCCACGGCGCCGAGACCGCTGCGGAGCCGTTCAAGCCCGGACGTTCGATCTCCGGCTTCCGCACCGGCCCGCTGGCGGCAAGAACGGCATCCATCACCTGATGGTCGAGCTCTGTTTTCTCGACGATGTCGGGCAAGGCTACGACTTGGCGCTGCGCAAGCCGGAGACGATCGGCACCACGCTCGGCCGGCATACTAACGATGAGGTGACCTCGTTCTATTCGTGGTCGCCGTCGAAGTTTTTGGTCGAGTATGGCTGGGGCGGCCGCTCCATCGATCCGGCGACCTGGACGCCGCAAGAGCGCGCCGACGGGCCAAGCCTGTGGGGTCACGACCGCTTGTGGCTGCCACCGGACAAACGCGAAGAGGCGCGCGATCTGCGCATCAGCGTGGCAGAGGCCGGTGGCCGCGTCCCGCTCAACGTCATGGACGGCAATTACTTGCGCGCCCGCGATGTCTGCCCGTGGTGGAACGCCAACGTCCCTGCGCGCAAGACCGGATAACCCGGCTCTCTCCGATCAGTAGTCGGCCGCGCGGCGCACCGCTGTCCATTGGCCGGCGCACTCGCCGGTCGAGGTGCGCCACTCTCCGCGGCCATTATTGCCGATCAGCCGGCCGCTACCGCTTGCCATGCGGCCGCCTTCGGCGACCACCACGCGGATCGCGCCATTGGAAGCCACCAGCCCGGCGGCTTGGTAGCTTTGATCTTCCGCTTGCACGCGCCCATCGATAATGCGCACGGAATAGCGCAACGAGCGGTCGCAGTCGCCTTGCAGGGTATAGATCACCACGCTCCACTTCCCGTCAAAGGCGCTGGGGCGCGCCGCAGCCACCGCGTCGGAGGAAACGTTGGCGCTCATCAGCAGCAAAGCGGTGACGGCCGCGGCAAAGATCGGGCGCAGCAAATTTCTCATTGGTTCGCTCCGGTTTTCTCAATGTGACTCGGCTGCCGGGAGGGCCCGCTCGGATAGGGCGGTGGCTCGGCGCTGAAAGGTGTTGCGCCGCGGCCTTGTTCGTAGCCGGTTCTAAACAGCAGCCCCATGTATTTGGGATCGAAAGCGCCCTGGCTCGGGGCATTGAAACTTGCGGGGATGGTGGCGGCATTGAATCCAACGCCGCTGCGTTTCGCCACGGCGTAGCTTAGAGACAGCATCATGCGGGTGTCGACCTTCACCGCGGCGCCGACCGCCTGGGTGAGAATTGACGGCGCGAAGCGATCGACCACCTTGAAGTCCCGTTCGAGGCCGGTGTTCACCACGATGTAGAGTTGCGTCGCCGGTAGCCGATAGTCGCTGGTGGTCGCCATCAACGCCGCCGGAGCCACGAAGAACTGTCCGCCGATCCCGCCGTCCGCGTGCATCTCCTGGAAACGCTTGCCGTTGGCCTCGACATCGATCAGCACCGGTGGGAACGCGCCGGGAACCGCGGCTGAGGCGAGCAGCACGTCCCGGAACAGCTTGATCGCGTCCTCGCCGCCATGCGCGGCAATCGCGCCCATGTTCCAGACGACCGAGCGTTCGGCATCAAGGTTGGTGGTGACCACAAACAGCCGCCGGCCGCTGCGGTGCGCGGCGGCGATATCCGCCATCAGCTCCGGCGTGATCTGTTTGGCTATCAGCTCCTTGAGCGGCCACGAATTGACGAAGCTTTCGCCGGTTGAGCTGCCAGCTTCGAAAATGTCCGCGGCGGAGACTTCGGTATAGGCCTTGCGCAGCGCGTCGTCGTAGCGCGGTCCGGCAAAGGCAAACGGCGCCATGAGCGCGCCGGTGCTCACGCCGGTGACCACCGCGTAATCGGGACGATTCCCGGCCGCGGTCAAACCGGCGAGCAATCCGGCGCCGAAGGCGCCGTCCTCTCCACCGCTGGAGAGAACGAGCCACGGGCCAGGTGCCGGCAATGCCCGCTGGAAGTCGCTCTCGGAGTCGGCCCAGAAACGCGCCTCCGGAATGCCGGCAATGGTCGAGGCCGCATCTTCCGCGGCCGTGAAGGGCGTGCGCGGCGGCAATTCTTTCTGTTTCGATGCAACCGGGGGTGGGGAAGTGCTCGGTTGCTGCTTAGCGCGCGCTTGGGTGACCAACTTAGGACGGGCGAGGGTTACTGTCGGCTTACCGAGCCCTTGCGCCAGTGCCGCCTGGAACGGGGC
Organism: Xanthobacteraceae bacterium; assembly: GCA_031291475.1. Taxonomy (GTDB): domain Bacteria; phylum Pseudomonadota; class Alphaproteobacteria; order Rhizobiales; family Xanthobacteraceae; genus BOG-931. The sequence goes on along the minus strand of JARLIY010000096.1, from coordinate 75,209 downwards.
TGTGGCCGGTATAAGTAATGCCCAAAGCAGGGTTGCAGTCGCGCAGAGTGTCCGTGCCGTATGTTTCATCATGGGATTCGGGGTTCCAATTGAACCGGATTCCAGGGCCTTGCTTGTTCGCCGGCCGGTGACGCGCAGAACTGCAATACCGCGGACAAATGGGGTCGCCCGGGAAGAACTTCAATCACGCTTGCGATTGGGGTTAAACAGACACCCGCAGCGACCCTGTTAATTCTACGTAGATTCGTCTGCAGTGGATCACCTACAGCAGTGGATCACCTACATATGTCGGTCGGCAACGAAGTGTGCGCCCTCGATGAGGATGGCGGCGCCCGAGCCGAACGGCGCCAGCGCCTGTTCGGCTTCGGAAACCAGTTCTTTCAGACGCGCTTTTGCGCCCGCGCCGCCAAGCACGCCGACCATTGTCGCCTTGCCCGCCACCGCATCCTTGCCGGTCGATTTGCCGACCAGCGCCGGATCGCCCTCGAGATCGAGAAGATCGTCGGCGATCTGGAACGCCTGCCCGACGGCCGATCCGTAGCGCTCGAGCGCTTTTCGCTGCTGCGGCGTCGCTGCGCCGAGCATGCCGCCGGCTTCGCAGGCAAAGCGCAACAGCGCGCCGGTCTTCATCGCCTGCAACATGCGCACTTCCTTCTCGCCAAGCCGCTGCGGCCCGTTTCCGGAAAACCGGCCCTCGGCGGCGAGATCGAGCATCTGGCCGCCGACCATGCCGCCGAGGCCGGCCGCGCGGGCCAGCGCGCCGACGAGCTCGATGCGGATCGCCGGATCGGGATGGGTCTCGCGCCGCGACAGGATGTCGAAGGCGAAAGTCAGGAGCCCATCGCCGGCGAGGATGGCGGTCGCTTCGTCGAATTTCCGGTGCGCCGTGGGTTGCCCGCGTCGAAGCTCGTCGTTGTCCATGGCTGGAAGGTCGTCATGCACCAGCGAGTAGCAATGGACGCATTCAAGCGCCGCGCCCGCCAGTAATCCGTGCAGCCGCGGCACCTGGAACAAAGCCGCGCTTTCGACGATCAGGAAGGGACGGAACCTCTTCCCGCCGCCCAGGCTCGAATAGCGCATGGCCTCGATGAGTCGCGCGGGCCGGCTCAATTCGCCGCTTGCCGCCGTCGGCGACAGCAGCCGGTCGAGCAACTCGTCGACATCCTTGGCCGTCGCATCGAGGTGCGAGAGAAAAGGGCTGTTTTTGCCGTTCATTCGCTTGGTGCCCCGGCCTTCCGGCGTCCCCAACAGGTCCTATCTCGTCCTATAATCGCCAAATGGATCCGCCCACTTGTAAGGCGTTTCCATTTCGGCATCGGTGAATGGCAGGCCCCAATCCAGCCGCCAAGGGACTATCTGTGACCAACGAGCTTATAGCGTCAATGGTGCTTGCGATCTGGCTCTATCTCCTGAGCGGGCGAGGGGCGTTCTGGTTGGCGCGGGAACGCGATGAGGCGATCTCGCCGGGGCAGGGGCCCTGGCCCCGCATCACCGCCATCATCCCGGCGCGCGATGAGGCCGAATGCGTCGGCGAGACCGTGGCATCGCTGCTGCGGCAGGATTACCCCGGCGAATTCACCGTGATCCTGGTCGACGACCAGAGCCGCGACGCCACTGCGCAAGTCGCGCGCGATGCCGCGGCGGCGCTGGGCGCGGGAATGCGCCTGAGCGTGTTGGCGGGGCGGGCATTGCCGGCGGGCTGGACGGGAAAGTTGTGGGCGCAGCATCAGGGCGTCGAAGCTGCCGAGGCCATGTCGCCGCCGCCGGTCTATCTGCTGTTCACCGACGCCGATATCGTCTATCGGCCGGACGCTCTCAAGGGACTGGTCGCGCGGGCGCAGATGGGCGGCCATGTGCTCACCTCGCTGATGGTGAAGCTCCGCTGCGTCACGCTCGCCGAGCGCATGTTCATCCCGGCCTTCGTCTTCTTTTTTCAGATGCTTTATCCGTTCGCGTGGGCGAACGATTCGCGCCGGGCCACCGCCGCGGCGGCGGGTGGCTGCATGTTGGTGCGCCGCGACGCGTTGCGCGAGGCCGGCGGCATGGCCGCGATCCGTAGCGCCCTGATCGACGATTGCGCGCTGGCAAAGAAGCTTAAAGCAAGCGGCCCGATCTGGATCGGCTTGACGGAGCGCGTATCCAGCATCCGTGCCTATCCGGCGCTGGAAGACATCCGCCGCATGGTCTCGCGTACCGCTTATGCGCAACTCAATTATTCGCCGCTCCTGCTCGCGGGAACGGTACTGGGTCTAGCGATCACCTATCTAGCCCCGGTGTGGCTCACCGCGTTTGCCGGCGGGACGGCGCGGCTTCTCGGCGTTGTCGCCTGGCTCGCCATGGCGTTGGCTTTCCAGCCGACGTTGCGCTTTTATCGCCTATCGATGCTGTGGGGGCCGGCATTGCCGGCGATTGCCGCAGTCTATCTGGCCTTCACGCTTGATTCCGCTTATCAGCATGCCCGCGGGCGCGGCGGCATGTGGAAAGGCCGCGCCCAAGGCAATATTCAAGACAATATCCAAGGCAACATTTCGGAACTGCGATGAACGATGCGGCCACGGACGCCGGGAACTGGCGGTCGGGAAAGGGACACCGGGATGAGAATTTCCCGGTCGCTTCCTTTCTGATTCATTCGCGACACCGCGGCGTGATCCTGGCGTTCTATAATTTCGTACGCACCGCCGACGACATCGCCGATCACGCCGGAATGGCGCCGGACGAGAAGCTTTCATTGCTCGACCGCCTCGAGGCGGGCCTGGCCGGCAAAAGCGACGCCGACGCGGTCGCCGTCCACTTGCGCCAGGCGCTGGCCGAACGGTCGCTGTCGCCGCGCCACGCGCAGGATCTCCTTGCCGCGTTCAAGCTCGACGTGACCAAGCTCCGCTACCGCGACTGGGACGATCTTTTGCACTATTGCAGCTATTCGGCGATGCCGGTCGGCCGCTTTGTGCTCGACGTGCACGGTGAAAGCCGCAGCATCTGGCCGGCCAACGACGCGCTATGCGCGGCCTTGCAGATCATTAATCATCTGCAGGACTGCAAGGACGATTATCGCAATCTCGATCGCGTCTATATTCCGCTCGACACGCTTGCCGCGAGCGGGGCCGGCGTGGAAGCGTTGGGCGAGCCGCGGGCCTCGCCGGCGCTGCTCGACGCGCTCCACGGCCTGGCGGAACGCACCGAGCGGCTGTTGTGCGAGAGCGATGGGTTTGCGCTCCTGATCAACGACCGGCGCCTGTCTCTGGAAGTCTCGGTTATCAATACGTTGGCACATCGGCTCACGCGCCTGCTTAAGGTCCGCGATCCGTTGAGTGATCGCGTGCATCTGTCCGTACTCGCCGTCCTCGGCCGCACCATGATCGGAATTTTGAGCGGAACCTATCGGCGCGTGGGCCGGCGCTCCGCCGCCACGACGCAGAAGCCGCGGGGTGCCTGAGTGACGAAGCCCACTCCGGCGGCCGAGCGCGCCTCCCGCAGCTCGTTCTATACTGGCATGCGCATTCTGCCGCGTGCGCAGCGCGAGGCGATGTTCGAAATCTATGCGTTCTGCCGCGCCGTCGACGACATCGCCGACGATCCGGGACCGCGTGCGGGACGACGCGAACAATTGGCGCGCTGGCGTTCCGACGTCGACGCGGTCTACCGCGGCGCGCCGCCGCCGGTTCTCGCCGGCCTGGCGTCCGCCGTGCGTGCATTCGATCTGCAACGCGATGATTTCCTCGCCATAATCGACGGCATGGAGATGGACGTGATCGCCGACATCCGTGCCCCCGACCCCGCCACGCTCGACCTTTATTGCGACCGCGTGGCCTGCGCGGTCGGCCGTCTCTCGGTGCGCGTGTTCGGCATGCAGCGCGAAGCGGGGCTCTCGCTCGCCCACCATTTGGGCTTGGCGCTCCAGCTCACCAACATTTTGCGCGACCTCGACGAGGATGCTTCGCTTGGCCGACTTTATTTGCCGCGTGAAGCCCTGCAAGCCAACGGCATCGTCGCGACCGATCCAAGGGAGGTTCTGGCGCACCCGGCGTTCGGCAAGGTTTGCGCCTTCATGGTCGAACGTGCCGAGGAGCACTTTTCCCAAGCGCGAAAGATCATGGCGCAGAATCCGCGCCGGGTGGTGCGCGCCCCGCGGATCATGGGCGAAGCCTACCACGTCATTCTCGAGGCGCTGGTCGCGCGCGGCTTCGCGCCGCCGCGGGCGCGTATCCGGCTGCCGCGGGCAAAACTCCTTTTCATCGTGCTGCGGAATCTGGTGTGACCCGATGAGCGAAACGGTTCACGTCATCGGCGCCGGCCTCGCGGGATTGTCAGCCGCGCTGACGCTTTCCGAGCGCGGCAAGGCTGTCGTCGTGCACGAGGCCACGGCATTCGCCGGCGGCCGCTGCCGCTCCTATCACGACGCGTCGGTCGGCATGACGATCGACAACGGCAATCACCTACTCCTCTCCGGCAATCGTGCGGCCCTCGACTTTCTGCGCCGCATCGGCGCCGAGCATTGGCTGGTCGGTCCGCCCGGGGCGGAATTCTCCTTCGTCGATCTTGCCAGCGGCGAACGCTGGACGTTGCGCTTCAACGACGGCCCGCTGCCGTTCTGGATCTTCGATCCCGGCCGGCGCGTGCCGGGAACGCGCCCGCTCGATTATCTGCCCCTTGCGTGGCTCCTTTGGGCGCCCGCGGGCAAGACGGTCGGTGAGGTGATTTCCTGCGAGGGCGTCCTCTATCGGCGGCTGGTCGAGCCGCTGCTCGTCGGCGCGTTGAACATCGATCCGCCGCAAGGATCGGCGCGGCTCGCCGCGGCAATCGTCCGCGAGACCCTTGCCGTCGGCGGTAGCGCCTGTCGGCCCTTGATTGCGCGTGAGGGTCTGGGCGCGACGCTGATCGAGCCCGCGTTGGTCCGCCTGCAGGAGCTCGGCGCCACGGTGCATATGGAACATCAGCTGCGCACCGTGCGCTTTGCCGCCGATCACGTCGAGGCGCTCGACTTCGCCGGCGAGACCATTGCGCTTGATCCGGACGACGCGATCATTCTCGCGGTGCCGCCCTACATCGCAGCATCGCTCCTTCCCGGCCTCGAGACGCCGACCGAGTTCCGCGCCATCGTCAACGCGCATTTCCGCAGCGAGCTGCCGGCGGATGCGCCGGCGATCCTCGGCGTGCTCAATGCCACCGTGCAATGGATCTTCTCCTTTCCCGGCCGGGTTTCGGTCACGATCAGCGCCGGCGATCGGCTGATCGACACGCCGCGCGAGGAGCTCGCCAGAACGATCTGGGACGAAGTCGCGCGCGTCACCGGCCTGCCGGCGACGCTGCCCCCGTGGCAGATCGTGCGCGAGCGGCGCGCGACGTTTGCCGCCACGCCCGCGCAGGACGCAAAGCGTCCGGGCCCGGCAACCAATTGGCGCAATCTCGTTCTCGCCGGCGATTGGACAGATACCGGCCTGCCAGCTACCATTGAAGGTGCGATCCGATCCGGCAACCGCGCCGCTGAAATTATCGCGAAGCTCCCATGATCGAAGACACGCTCGAAGCGAGCCGCACTGCCAGGCAAGCGCCGTCCGCCCGTCCGCTTGGTGAGGCGCTCGAAGCGCGCATCCAGAAGGCTACGCAGGCGCTGTTGGACGAGCAGCGCCCCGACGGTCACTGGGTATTCGAGCTCGAGGCCGACGCCACCATTCCCGCCGAGTATGTGCTGCTGCGGCACTATCTCGGCGAACCGGTCGATGCCGCGCTCGAAGCCAAGATTGCGGTCTATCTGCGCGGCATCCAGGGCGAGCACGGCGGTTGGCCGTTGTTCCGCGACGGCGATCTCGACGTCAGCGCGACGGTGAAGGCCTACTTCGCGCTGAAGATGATCGGCGATTCCGTCGATGCCGATCATATGCGGCGCGCGCGCGAGGCGGTGCGCGCGCGAGGCGGCGCCGAGCGCGCCAACGTGTTCACGCGGATCATGCTGGCGTTGTTCGGCTTCATTCCGTGGCCGGCAGTCCCGGTGCTGCCGGTCGAAATCATGCTGCTACCGACATGGTTTCCCTTCCATCTCGACAAAATTTCCTACTGGAGCCGCACCGTCATCGTGCCGTTGCTGGTGCTGATGGCGAAGAGGCCGCAGGCGCGCAACGCCAAGGGCGTTCGCATCGACGAGCTTTTCCTCGAGCCCCCAGACAGCATCGGGCCGACGCCGAAGGCGCCGCAGCAGAAGGCGTCGTGGTTCTGGTTCTTCCGCGGGGTCGACAACGTTTTACGAGCGAGCGAGCCATATTTTCCCAAGCCCACGCGGCAGCGCGCTATCGACCGCGCCGTTGCCTGGGTGGTCGAACGATTGAACGGCGAGGATGGGCTGGGCGCGATTTTCCCTGCCATGGCCAATAGCGTGATGATGTTCGACGTGCTCGGCTATGCGGAAAATCACCCGCACCGCGCCATCGCCCGCAAGTCGGTCGAGAAGCTGCTCGCCGTGCACGACAACGAGGCTTATTGCCAGCCCTGCGTCTCGCCGATTTGGGACACCGGGCTCACCTGCCACGCGCTGCTGGAAGTCGGCGGCGAGCGCGCGGTCGGCGAGGTCAAACGCGGTCTCGATTGGCTCCTCCCCAAGCAAGTGCTCGACATCCGCGGCGACTGGATCGCGCGGCGCGGCGACATCCGCCCTGGCGGCTGGGCCTTCCAATATGCCAACCCGCATTATCCCGACGTCGACGACACCGCCGTCGTCGCCATGGCGATGGATCGCGTGCAAAATCTGTCCGGTCATCGGAACTATCAGGCCAGTCTCTCACGCGCGCGCGAGTGGATCATGGGAATGCAAAGCGAGAACGGCGCCTGGGGCGCGTTCGACGCCGACAACGAATATTATTACCTCAACAACATTCCTTTCGCCGATCACGGCGCGCTGCTCGATCCGCCGACCGAAGACGTCACCGCGCGTTGCCTGTCGATGCTCGCCCAATTCGGCGAAACGGCCGCGACCAGCGCGGCGGTGGCCAGTGGCGTCGACTATCTGCGGCGCACGCAGCTCGCCGAAGGAAGCTGGTTCGGCCGCTGGGGCATGAACTACATCTACGGCACCTGGTCGGTGCTCTGCGCGCTCAACGCGGTCGGCGTCGATCATGGCGCGCCGGAGATGCGCAAGGCGGTAGACTGGCTCGTCGCCATTCAGAACAAGGATGGCGGTTGGGGCGAGGACGGCTCAAGCTACAAGCTCGAGTACCACGGCTACGAAAGCGCGCCCTCGACGGCGTCACAAACGGCGTGGGCGCTGCTTGGCTTGATGGCGGCGGGCGAGGTCGATCATCCGGCGGTCACGCGCGGCATCGAATATCTTAGCCGGACGCAAGGCGCCGACGGCTTCTGGAACGAACCGCGCTACACCGCAACCGGGTTTCCGCGCGTGTTCTATCTGCGCTACCACGGCTACGCGAAATTCTTTCCGCTCTGGGCGCTGGCGCGCTACCGCAATCTCAGAAGCGGCAATACGCGCGCGGTGGCGTGGGGGATCTAACTGCCTCTCCGGGTTGCGGGGAGAGGTGGCGAAGAATTACGCCGCGCTGGCCGACGTCTTGGCGGTTTCCTTGGCAGCTTCTTTTGCGGCTTTCTCGCGCGCCTCGTTGGCGCGCATCTCGGTCAGCGAGAGCTGCACCTGACCGTCGAACACGTATTTCGCCGGGCGCTGGTCTTTCAGGGAGATTTCCGGCGCCATCGGCCCTTCGGTTTTCACGCCTCGCCAGGCGATCATGGCCGCCTGCAGCGGGTGCTGCATGATCGCTTCCGTCGCGGTCGGCTCGTAGCCGCAATGCGCCATGCAGTTCGCGCACTTCTCATAGCGGCCGGTGCCGTAGGAGTCCCAATCGGTGGTCTCCATCAATTCCGCGAATGTCTTGGCGTAGCCCTCGCCGAGCAGATAGCAGGGCTTCTGCCAGCCGAAGATATTGCGCGTCGGCATGCCCCACGGCGTGCAATGGAATTCCTGGTTGCCGGCGAGGAAATCGAGGAACATGCTGGAATGCGTAAGATTCCAGTTCTTTCCCTTGCCGAGCGCAAAGACGTTGCGGAACAGTTCCTTGGTCTTGCGGCGGCCAAGGAAGTGCTCCTGATCGGGCGCCCGCTCATAGGCGTAGCCGGGCGAGATCGAGACGCCGACGCCCAGTTCCGCGGTGAGATCGAGGAACGCCGCGATGTCCTCGGCCGGATGGCCGTCGAAGATCGTGCAGTTAACGTTGACGGCGAAACCCTTGGCCTGCGCGGCCTTAATCGCGGACACGGCCTTTTCGTAGCCGCCAGCCATGCATACCGATTTGTCGTGATGCTCTTTCAACCCGTCGAGATGCACGGAGAAGAACAGATACGGCGACGGCTCGAACACATGCAGCTTCTTTTCCAGCAGCAGCGCATTGGTGCACAATGACACGAACTTCTTGCGCGCGACGATGCCCTTGACGATTTCGCCGATCTCCTTGTGGATCAGCGGCTCGCCGCCGGGAATGGCCACCATCGGCGCGCCGCATTCATCGACCGCGTCCAGGCACTCCTGCACCGACAGGCGCTTGTTGAGGATGGCGTCGGGATAATCGATCTTGCCGCAACCGACGCAGGCGAGATTGCATCGGAACAGCGGCTCCAGCATCAGCACCAGCGGGTAACGCTTGCGTCCGGCAAGCCGCTGTTTCAGCACATAGGCGCCGACGGCTGCCTTCTGTCGCAGTGATACAGTCACAATCGCTTCCTTCTTCGTTTTGCCGTCAGCGGTCGTCGCCGGCCGGCGAAAATTTACACCTTCGCCGCCGCGACCTTGGCCGTTGCCGCCGCCCGCGTCGCCGTCCTGCCGTCCGTTAGTTCGGGCGGCAAGCGGAACTCGATGGTTTCCTGCCGGCCGGTCAACTCCGACACCTCCACGGGACCGAGCCGGCGCAGCCCGTCGATCACGTCCTCCACCAACACCTCCGGCGCCGAAGCGCCGGCGGTGATGCCGACCGTCTGCGCGCCGTTGAACCATTGTGGTTGCAACTCGCTGCCGTCGGCGATGAGATAGCACGGCGTGCCCGCCTCGTTACCGATCTCGCGCAGCCGGTTGGAATTGGAACTGTTCTTGGCGCCAACCACGAGGATAACGTCCACCAGCGTCGAGAGTTCGCGAACCGCCGTCTGCCGGTTTTGTGTGGCGTAGCAGATATCGCGCGTCTCCGGCCCGACGATGTCGGTAAACCGGCGATGCAGCGCGGCGATGATTCCCCGCGTGTCGTCGACGCTCAAGGTGGTTTGCGTGACATAGGCGACGGGCGTGTCGGACGGAATGTCGAGCGAGTCGACGTCGTTCTCGGTTTGCACCAGAGTGACCGGCTCGGATATCTGGCCCATCGTGCCCTCGACCTCCGGATGTCCGGCATGGCCGATAAGGATGAGACGGCGTCCCTGCGCCACGTAGCGCTTGCCCTGATTGTGCACTTTGGTGACCAGCGGACAGGTGGCATTGAGCACCGGCAGCTCGCGTGATGCCGCCTCTTCTTCGACGCTCTTGGCTACGCCGTGGGCGCTGAAGATGGTCACTGCGTGCGGCGGCACCTCGGACAAATCCTCGACGAAGTGCGCGCCCTTTGCCTTCAAACTCTCGACCACGTGCTTGTTGTGCACGATCTCGTGGCGCACATAGACGGGAGGGCCGTATTTTTGCAGGGCCCGCTCCACGATCTCGATAGCGCGCACCACGCCGGCACAAAATCCGCGAGGCTGAGCAAGAATAACCTTCATCAATTAACCTCCCGGCTGGGTGCCGGACTGCGGCGTTGGGCCGCAATCGTAAAGGGGCCGCCCCCGCCGCGTTCCATTGCGGTACTTTGGCCACAACGCCGTAACAATCAAGTTGGCCACGATGCCGTGACAATCAACCCCGCCCGGTCCTCGACGGTATCGAGGAATCGTGACCGGCGGCAGGGAACTTTTGAGCGGAAACGGGCTCGTTGTCCAGCATCCAGGCCCCCTCGCGTCCAGGCGCCGGATGCCGCTCGGTAGCGTCTTTCGTGCTATATAATAGGAAAATATCCACGATTTCACTTTTCCGGCGTTTCAGGGCATCAAGGCCCCCGCCGGTGGCTGGAGAATCCATGGACGACCTGCATTCTAAAGCGCCTTCTGCCGCGTCGGTGCCCCCCCGATTGCACGTCGGCACCTGCTGGAAACGGGCGCGTGCCTCCAATTTACCCTTGTCTTAACGCCTCAAACGCCGGTCTGTAGCTTTACATCCCATGAAAACGATCACTGCTTTCGTCGTTCGCGCAATCGGCATTTGCATCCATTACCCGCGGTGGGTCATCGCCGCGGCGGTCGTCATTGCGATTGTGTCGACCTGGTACGCGGCCACGCATTTTTCCATGACCACCGACATCAACCAGCTTATTTCCAGCAACAGCCCGGGGCGGCAGCGGGAGCTGGCATTCGAAAAGGCTTTCCCGCAATTCGATATGATCGTCGCGGTCATCGATGCGCCGACGCCGGAGCTGGTCGCGGAAGCGACCGCCGCTTTGGTGGGGAAGGTGTCGCCGCAGAAGAACTTCTTCCGTTCCATCGACGAGCCGCAGGGCGGTTCGTTCTTTGCGCAGAACGGTCTTTTATTCGCGCCCCTCGAACAGCTCGGCCCGCAGGTGACCATGCTGACGCAGGCGCAGCGCCTCATCCAGGTCTTGGCGGGCGATCCAAGCCTGCGCGGCGTGCTGCGCGCCCTGCAATTCGGGCTCCTTGGCGTGCAGTCGGGCAGGCTCAAGCTCGACGACATGGTTTGGCCGCTGACGCTCGGGGCCAACACGCTGGACCAGGTCAACGGCGACAAGCCGGGGAGCTTTTCCTGGCACGTGCTGGTCCGAGGCCAGGAGCCGAAGCCGAACGACCTGCTGCGATTCCTGCGCATCCAGGCCGTGCTGGATTACTCGGAGCTCGAGCCGGGGCTGAAGGCGAGCGACGCCATCCGCCAGGCCGCTGCCGACCTCAAGCTCGGTTCCGCTTATCAGGCGCATGTGCGCCTGACCGGACCGGTGCCGATGAACGACGACGAATTCGCGACCATCAAGGAGAACGCGGCGCTCAATGCCGTGCTCACCATCGCCGTCGTGCTCTTCATCCTATGGCTGGCGTTGCGCTGGTGGCGGATCATTTTCGCCGTGTTCGTCAGTCTTGCGGTCGGACTATCCATCACCGCGGCACTGGGCCTGCTGATGGTCGGCTCGCTCAATCTGATCTCCGTTTATTTCGCCGTGCTGTTCGTCGGCCTCGGAGTCGACTTCGGAATCCAGTTCAGCGTCCGCTATCGCGCCGAGCGACACGAAGTCGATGGTCTGTACGAAGCTCTGTTACACGCCGGCCGGCGCGCGGGCGCGCCGTTGACGCTCGCCGCGCTCGCCACCGCCGCGGGCTTTCTGTCGTTCCTGCCGACGGCGTACAAGGGGTTGTCCGAGCTCGGCCTAGTCGCCGGTGTCGGCATGCTGATCGCTTTCGCCACCAGCATTACGCTGTTGCCGGCGATGCTGAGCCGACTTAAGCCGCGCAGCGAGCCGCATCCGCTCGGCTACGCATTCCTCGCGCCGGTCGACGATTTTCTCGAGCGCAACCGGGTGCCGATCCTGGTTGTGACGGCGATCGTGATTCTCGGAGCGTCGCCGCTATTGTACTGGCTGCGGTTCGATTTCAATCCGATGAACTTGCGCAATCGCAATGTCGAATCCGTTGCCACCTACCTTCAGCTCGAAAAAGACGGCTTAGGCGGCGCCAACGATATCGAGGTCCTGGAGCCAACGCTTGCCGCCGCCGACCAGGCTGCGGCGAAGGTCCGCGCCCTCCCGCAGGTGGCGCGTGCCGTGACGCTTTCAACCTTCATCCCCGACCAGCAGCCGCAAAAGCTGGCGCTGATCGAGGAGGCGGCGACGAAACTCGGTCCGGCGCTGTCCCCGCCCACGGTCAGCGCGCCGCCGACGGATGCGGAGAACGTCGCCATCATCAATTCCACCGTCGATGCGCTCAATAAACTTGCCGACGCCGCTCCCGGCCGCGGCGCCGATGCGGCCCAGCGCCTTGCCGCTGCGCTCACCGCACTTGCCAAGGGAGATCAGGCGGCGCGCCAAAGGGCCGACGTGGCGTTCGTCCAGCCGTTGAAAACGGCGCTCGACGATTTGCGCAGCCTCTTCAAGGCCAAGGAAATCACCCGCGAAAACCTGGCGCAGAATCTCGTGGAGCAATGGATTGCGCCGGACGGGAAGGCGCGCTTGCAGATCGCGCCGAGCGGCAATGCGAACGACAACGCGACGTTGCGAACCTTCGCCCATGACGTCCAGCAGGTCGAGCCCAACGCCACTGAGGGCCCGATTTCGATTCTCGAAGCGCGCCGCACGATCATCACCGCTTTCCTGCAGGCCGCCGCCTGGGCGCTGTTGTCGATCGCGGTGCTATTGTGGATCACGTTGCGGCGGCTGGGCGATGTGCTGCTGACGCTGATTCCGCTCTTGGTCGCCGGTGTCGTCACGCTGGAAATATGCGTGGCAATCGATCTGCCGCTGAATTTCGCCAACATTATCGCGCTGCCGCTGCTGCTTGGCGTCGGCGTGGCATTCAAGATCTATTACATCATGGCGTGGCGCGAGGGCCAGACTAAGCTGTTGCAGTCGGTACTGACGCGGGCGGTGACGTTCAGCGCCTGCACCACGGCGACCGCGTTCGGCAGCCTGTATTTCTCGAGCGATCCGGGAACATCGAGCATGGGCAAGCTACTGGCTATCTCGCTCCTGACGACGATGACGGCCGCAGCGCTGTTTCAGCCGGTGCTGATGGGCAAGCCGCGCGAGGAAGATGTGCAGAAACACGCACGCCGCAAGCATGCGGGTGCCGCAAATTGATGCGTCAGCGCCGCGCCGAGTTCTCCGGCTTCTGCGCGCCCTTGGATTTATGCGCGGTTGCCGGATTGGGATTAAAGCGCGGATCGATCTCGCTGTAGGCCGAGTCCGGCAAACGCGTCCAATATTGATTTTGCCCAAGCAGTGAAAAGCCGAGGTAACCGCGCACGACGAGCGTTTGACCGTCGGGCGCCAGCGTCATGATGGCGTTGTAGATGTGTCCGTAGCGCGGATCGAGAATAGTCCCGTCTGTGTAGCTCAACCCCGCGCGCTTCATGCCGCGGATGATGTCGAGCCCAAGCCACGGCTTGTCGTGGCGATCGTCAGCGCATTTTTCGCACACGATCTCCGGGTTCTCACCCGGTTTCATGTACATCCGCACGATCATGCCCTCGTAGATGCCGTCATGGTCGCGGATGAGAAACCAGCCGGTGGGCTGCCCGGTGTCTCTATCGACCGCTTGCCAAAGCCCGGCCGCCGTAGGCTCCGCGGCCGCGGCGTAACCAGGGGCGAGGAGCGAAAGGCTCAGAGCTGCCAGGATCGTGAATGGGCTTGCGCGCATCGTGTGCTTCTCCGCCGCCGGTCGTCCCAATTCGCGGTCATCGGCGCTGGGCTTTCCGGGCTCCGCCGCCTTGCGAAAATCCGGCACCAAAGGCATCCACCGGCGGACCATGCTGGCAAAGTGGACGAAGGTCAATTCGACAGCCTAAAAGCATGATCTAAGTATGTCGTTGCGCCGGCGGAAGCTTGACGGCGCGTTTCCTACTCGTGCGGACTCGCTCGTGATCCGCCGACGGCGGACTGCAACCGAAAGTCGATAATCGGGGAAAAGGGAGAAGCGACCCATGGCGAACAAGATCATCATCAGCTGCGCGATCACCGGCTCGATCCATACCCCGACGATGTCGGACGCGCTGCCGATCACGCCCGATCAGATCGCCACGCAAGCGATCGATGCGGCCAAGGCCGGCGCCGCAATCCTGCACCTGCACGCGCGCGATCCGAAGGATGGGCGGCCGTCGCCGGACCCCAACGTGTTCATGCAGTTCCTGCCGCGCATCAAGCAAGCCACCGATGCGGTGGTCAACATCACCACCGGCGGCGCCGTGACCATGACGGTCGAGCAGCGCATCGCGGCGGCGCAGACGTTGTCGCCGGAAATGTGCTCGCTCAACATGGGTTCGATGAATTTCGCGCTCTATCCGATGGCGCGCCGCTACAAGACCTGGAAATACGATTGGGAAGAAGCTTATCTGACCAACTCGGACGGCTACATCTTCCCCAACACGTTCCGCGATATCGAAAAGATTTCCGGGCTTCTCGGCGAAAGCCACGGCATCAAATTCGAGCACGAGTGCTACGACACCGGCCATCTGTACAATCTCGCCCATTGCATCGATCGCGGTATGTTCAAGCCGCCGGTTTTCGTGCAGCTCATCTTCGGTATCCTCGGCGGCATCGGCCCCGATCTCGACAATCTGTTGTTTATGAAGCGCACCGCCGACCGGCTGTTCGGCGATCAGTATTACTGGTCGGTGCTCGCCGGTGGCCGCCATCAGATGAATTTCGCCACCAACGCCGCAATGATGGGCGGCAATGTCCGTGTGGGGCTCGAGGACTCGCTCTATATCGGCCCGGGCAAGCTCGCCAAAAGCAACGCCGAGCAGGTGGCGAAAATCCGCCGTATCGTCGAGGATCTCGGCTTCGAAATCGCGACGCCCGTCGAGGCGCGCGCGCTGCTCGGCCTCAAGGGCGCCGATCGCGTAAAATTCTGAGCTACAAGCCTGATCTACAAGAAAGCCCGCCTTTGCCCGACGGGCTATGACGCGGCAGTCTTCGCTGTCTCGCCGTTTCGCGGTGTCTGTTTAGTCCGCCTTCGCTGAAGCTACGGCGGACAGTTCTCGCTCCCTTGCGCGAGCGAAGACTGGTGGGCGGTGCAGGGATCGAACCTGCGACCCCATCCATGTCAAGGATGTGCTCTCCCGCTGAGCTAACCGCCCGATTTACGCGGAGCATGATCTTTTCGGAAAACCGGTGCCCACTTTCCGGATCATGCTTTGAAAGGCCGATGTAGCGTCGCACCGCCGGCAGGGTCAAGCCCGCGGGCCGCGGACTCACATACCTGCCGCTTTCTTGCGCTTGTCGCACTCGCTCCAGTATTGCGGCCATTTCATTCCCACCGGGATCTTTCCGGCGGCCTTATCGGCCTTCCAGTCGGCGCCGCAGGCGCGCTCGCGCGCGATCATAGCCGCCCGTCCTGCCGAAACCGGCTTCGCGCCAGGCTCTGCGGCGGTCGTGGGCGCGGGCTTAGGCGCCGGTTTCTCAGCAGCCGGCGGCGGCGTCGGGGCGGGTTTCTCAGCTGCCGCCGGCGGTGGCGCCGCGTCAGCGCCGCATTGCGCCTTGCGGAAGTCGTTCCATTTCATGCCGTTGAGCGTACCGGCAGCTTTCGCCGCCTGGTATTTGGCGCTGCACTCTTTCGACGTGAGAGCGTGCGCCGGGACTGGCAGCGATGCGGAAGCTAGAGCCGCGACGAACATTCCCGATGCGACCAATAAAACGGATTTCATGGCGTCATTCTCCTGTGCCGAGAGCTTTCAAGGGCAGGCGCTTGCGTGGCGGCGCCTCGATGGAGCGCGTTCACATGCCGGTGGCGTCGGAAACGCACTTCTTGGTGAAACTTGTCTTCGCCGCGCCGGCGAGCTTCTTCTCGGCGGCTTGCGAGTCGCAGCTCGCCTGCGCGTCCTTGGTGCATTTGGTCATGAAGCTTGTCTTCGCCGCACCGGCGAGTTTCTTTGCCGCCGATTGGTCGGCACAAGAATCCGCCAAGGCCGCGGTCGTGAGGCAAAACGAGGCAAGAATGATTGCAACCGTCTTCATAGTGTCCTCCCTGTCCGGGTGATTGATAATCGGCAGATCAGCTGGCGGCTACCGACGTGAGCTCACGCCGCTGGCTTGAGCGTTCCGTTGGGTGAAGCCTTATCGACGATGTCCGGCAGATATTGCGCCATCAGCTTCAGCGTCTGGTCGACCGGCAATCCGAGATGGCGGGCGAATTCTTGCACCTGGGCGTTGCCGAGAACCGCCTTCAACTGATCTTCGGTGATCGGCAGATTGTCGCCGGGGCCGAGCCACGACTGGACCTGAGTATTCAGGCCGCCCTTTTGCAGCGCCGCAACGAGCCCATTGAGATCGTGGTATTGCGTTTGCGCCAGCACGCCGTTGATCAGCGCCGGCAATGCCGCAGCTTCGACCTGGCCGAGCGCGCCCTTGAGCGCGTCGCCGAGGCCCAGACCGTCCAACAAACCCATGACTGTCCTCCATGCACGGGATGCGACACGCTATGTGGAAGCATGTCAAATCCGCGACCGAAGCCTACGCGAACATGACTGTCCGCACCAGAGGCCCGCGGGTACCTGCGCCAACGGCCGTGAGGAATGGCAAAGACGATCGTGGGGGATGATTTTAGGCGCTCTGTCTGCGCGCCAGCAAACCGGCCGCCGCGACCGCCGCCAGCAGCAGCGAGACTAGGACATTGTAGCCGGCGAGCGAGAGGCCGAGAAAACGCCACGCCGCCTCGTCGCAGCGCACCACGCGGATCGACTGCAACTGATTGAGCAGCGGCCCTTTCGCGGTGAAATCGGTCACCGGACCCGAGCAATCGGTCGGGCCCGGCCACCAGTGCCATTCGACGCCGGCGTGATAGGCGCCGAGCGCGGCGGCGCACAGCATGACGATCGGGATCGCGAGGAAGCCCACGGTGATCAGCGCGCGCGGCGCGCGGGCCAGCGCGGCAATCGCCAGCAGCAGCGAAAGCGGGATGACGATGTGATAGGGCAGGCGCTCTTCGAGGCAGAGCGGGCAGGGCGGCAGCTTCACCACGTATTCGAAATACCAGGCGCCGAGCAAGGTCGCGGCGCTGAGCGCGAAAATTGCCAGCGCGGCGGCGGCGGCCGGGTCGGTGCGAATGCGGTCGGTCCAATTCTGCTTCATGGTATCCACAGGCCGAACGCCGGCGCCGCGCCAATTTGCCGATCCGCAAGGCGGAAGCAAGGCCGTCGGCGCGTTTGCCGACAGCCTGGGTCGAAGATATAGATGACGGCCTAGCCCGTGTGGCGGAACTGGTAGACGCGCACGACTCAAAATCGTGTTCCGCAAGGAGTGGGGGTTCGATTCCCTCCACGGGCACCACCCAAGGCGCGTCATCGCGTTTGCGAGCCGATGCGAACGCGGGACCAGGTGGGCGATCCGGAATGAGCCGGTAAGCTGGCAGCCGTCATGGTGGACAAAGTCGTCATTGTCGGTGGCGGGATCGGCGGGCTGGCCGCGGCGCTGGCGTTCGTGCGGCGCGGCATCGACGTCGAGGTCTACGAGCAGGCGCATGAACTGCGCGAGCTCGGCGCCGGCGTGCAAATCAGCGCCAACGGCACCCGGATTCTCCACGCGCTCGGACTGAAGGAGGCGCTGGAAAAGGTGCAGGTGTCGCCCGCCGGCAAGGCGATCCGGATGTGGAATACCGGGCAGAGCTGGAACGTATTCGAGCTCGGCATGGAATCCATAGAACGCTACGGCTCGCCTTACATCACCATCCATCGCGGCGATCTGCACGACCTGCTGGCGCGGGCGCTCCTGGAAGCAAAACCCGACGCCATTCGTTTGAACTGCAAGTGCGTCGGCCTTGCGCAGACGCCTGACGCGGTCGCGTTGCGGTTCGAAAACGGCGAACAGACGACCGCAAAACTCGTAGTCGGCGCCGACGGCCTCCACTCGATGGTGCGTGACACCTTGTTCGGCGCCGCCAAGCCGCAATTCTGCGGCATCATCGCCTGGCGCGGCGTGGTGCCGATCGAATGCGTGCCGCCGGGGATCGCCCGAAATATCGGCACCAATTGGATCGGTCCCGGCGGACATTCGGTGCATTATCCGCTGCGCGCCGGCGCGTTGCTCAACGTGGTCGCCTTGCGCGAGCGAACCGACTGGGCCGTCGAAGGCTGGAACGTGCGCGGCACGACCGAGGAGATGCTGAACGACTTTCGCGGCTGGCACGCCGATCTGCTTGCGCTGTTTCGCAGTATCGACGTGCCGTACAAATGGGCGCTGGCGCTGCGTCCGGTCATGGCGGCGTGGAGCAAGGGGCGATGCACGCTGCTCGGCGACGCCTGTCATCCGATGGTGCCGTTTCTGGCGCAAGGCGCGACCATGGCGCTTGAGGACGGCTTTGTGCTGGCGCGCGCCGTCGAAAAATATCCGCACGATCACCAGACGGCGTTCGCGCATTACGAGGCGGCGCGCCGCGAGCGCGCCAATAAAGTAGTGGCCGCTTCGTATGGGATGATTGGGCGCTTCCACAATCCCGCGATGGCTGACGCCGCCGCGGCGCAAGCCCATGTTGCGCGCGAATTTGAGGCGGATCGTATTCGCGAGCGCTACGATTGGCTGTTCAACTATGACGCTACTTCGGTGCCGGTTTGAGGGGGTGGATCGTTCCCGCGCTTGAGGGGACCACGTAATGTCCGGCACCGTCAGTATTTAATGTCCGCAGAACGAACGCCAGCCTGAGCCAATGAAATTTTCGCATTTCTCGCACATCTGGGCCAAGCCCGGCATGACGCCGCACCAGCGCTACGAGCAGTCTGGCGCGAGCTGAAACTGTGCGACCAGGTCGGTTTCGATCACGCTTTCTGCGTCGAGCATCATTTTCGTCCCGACGAGAGCTGGATGTCATCGCCAAGCCTCTATACCGTTGCCGCCGGGGCGCGCACGCGGCGGCTGCGCGTCGGGCCCATGGGTTACATCGTGCCGCTCTATCATCCGCTGCGGCTTGCCGAGGAGATCGCCATCGTCGACCAGATGCTCGGCGGCCGCATGGAGCTTGGACTCGTTCCCGGCATCAATGCCGATTATTTCCGTCCGTTCGGCCTCGATTACGGGGCGCGCAAATCGCCGACGCTGGAGTTCGTCGATTACCTGCGCGCGGCGTTCGGCGGGACGCAGCCCTTCTCGTTCCACGGACAGGAATTTCACACCGATCGGACGGAGATTTCGGTGCAGCCGGCGCAGCGCCCGCATCCGCCGCTCTGGATGATGAGCCGCGATCCGCAGACGCTCGAATTCTGCGCGGCGAACGGCATCAATCCCGGCTACTTTCTGGTTTATCCGCGCGCCGACGCCGCGCCGCGCTACCGCACGTTCCTCGAAAACTGGAAGCGCGCCGGCTGGCCGAAAAAACCGAACATCGCCTACAGCACGGTGATTTACGTCGACGAGACCGACGAGAAAGCCGTCGAGACCGCGCTGTTTCGCGCGAGCCGCGCCTATGAGGGATTCCTGGCGCCGCCGAAATCCGGCGAGAGCTTCGAAGAGCGCGTCGCCAACTTCGCCAAGATGTTTGTCGGCCGCGGCGAGCCCGGCGCAGCGGAAATCATGGCCAACGTCTTCAACCCGGATTACCTGTTCAAGCACGATCTCGTCTTCATCGGTTCGCCGGCGACGGTTGCCGCAAAAATCCGCGCCGCCGCGGAAGCGGGCTTGTTCAACACGATCATGGGGGAGTTCAATTTCGCCGATTTGCCGGAGCCCGAGCTGATGCGTTCGATCCGCCTGTTCGGCGAGCAGGTAATTCCGGGGCTGCGCGGCTACGAGCCGTTTTGACCGTGGCGGACGCTATTGCCCCTGCGCCAATTCCGGATGCGCCTTGAGGCGGGCTTTGTTCAGCACATAGATGGCGAAGCAGACGACCGCGCCCGCGGCGAAGGGCAGCGCCGACCACATGTAGAGCGTCGCCAGGGGAAGCCCGACAAGGAACCCGCCCACCAGCGGCCCGGCGATCGAGCCGAGCCGGCCGATGCCCAGCTCCCAGCCGGAACCGTTGGCGCGCAACGACGTCGGGTAGATCATGGCGCCGACCACGTTGATGCCGGTCTGGATGCCGAGCACGAGGAAGCCGGCGCAGAATGTCGAAGTCAGCAAGGCCGCCGCCGAGCCCGTTCCCCAAAACCCGATCGAGCCGACCACCGGCACCGCCACGACGAACATGATCGCAATGGCGAGGAAGCGATGGCGCTGCAGCCACCAGCAGAGCAACAGCGAGCCGACCGTGCCGCCGACCTGCAACAGCGCTCCGGCGAGCGCCGCGGTCGCTTGCGGCACTTTCGCCGCCGCCATCAGCGTCGGCGTCCAGCTGATGAGGAAGAAATAGCCCATCAGATTGAGCGCGAAGAGAAGCCACGCCAGCGGCGTGATCAGCCAGAGTCCGTTGCGGAACAGATAAATGGGATTGGACGACGGAGATTGCTGCTCGTCTTCGATGACGAAGCGCGCGTTTGCCGGCACTTTGTAGCCGGGACGGATGACGGCGATCAGCTGCTCCATCCGGTGCCGGTGACCTTCATGCAGCGCCATGTATTTGATCGATTCGGGGAGTCCGAAGATGGCGGCAAGCGCGATGACGATGGGAACGACGCCGCCGACATAGAAAAGGATCGGCCAGCCGTAATGCGGAATCAACGCCGCACTGACAAAACCGGCAAACGCGCCGCCGAGCGGCACGCAACCGGCGGCGATGATGGCCAACGTGGCGCGCAGGTTTCGCGGCGCCGACTCGGCGTTGATGGCCACCACATTGGGGATGACCCCGCCGATGCCCAGTCCGGCGATCGTTCGCAGCCAGAACAATTCGCCGAGATTGGTGGAATAGGCGGCGGCGAAGGTGAAAACGCCGAAAAACAGGTTGGCGGCGATCAGCGCCGTCTTGCGGCCGTAGCAGTCGCCGATCCAGCCAAAAATCTGCGAGCCGAACAAGACACCGATGTTGCTCGCCGTGAGCACCCATTTGAGGTCGCCCGGCGGTACATGCCAGTCGGCGACCAGATGCGGGGCGGCAAAGGCGATAGCGCCGATGTCATAACCGTCGATCAACGCGATCAGCACCGACCATATCAGCACCTTGATCTGAAACGAGCTCAGCCCGCGTTCGTCCAACAAACGCGAAACCTGAATGACTTCGCCGGCCATCTTTCCCCCCGGGAAACCCTCATTGCGGTGTGCACGCCGTGCCTTGGCCGGGAAAGGGTAGGCGAGCCGCCGCGTCAAGAGAAGTGACATTCGGGCGCAGACGCGCGATGTTTTTCGGCGAGCGGGTTTGATCGGGGTTCCGGGACGTGATCTGCTCAAGCGAGTCGCGCCGGGGAGGAAGGCATGGAGTTTGGCTATTTCACGTTGAGCGATAATCACTACGAGAACAATACGCGCTCTTCGAACCAGTTCGTCGCCGACATCACCGCCGAGGCGCTGCTCGCCGACAAGCTCGGCATGCACTCGGCCTGGATCGGCGAGCATCATTTCAACTCGCTCGGCGTCTTGTCCTGCCCGGACATCGTGCTCGGCTATGTCGCCGCCAACACGACGCGCATCCGGCTGGCGCCGGCCGTGACCGTGCTGCCGCTGCATCACCCCATTCGCGTCGCCGAGCAGTGGGCGACGCTCGATCTTCTCTCTAACGGCCGGGTCGATTTCGCCGCCGGGCGCGGCTACGACCAGCGCGAATATCTGCCGTTCCACGTGTCGTTCGCCGACAACCAGGGAATCTTCGAGGAGGGGCTCGAGCTGGTGCGCCGGCTTTGGCAGGCGGAAGGCCGCATCTCCCATCGCGGCAAGCACTATTCGTTCGAAGACGTGCGCATCACGCCCAAGCCGGTGCAGCGGCCGATCCCGACCTATGTCGGTTCGTTTTCAAAACCGTCGATCGAGCTTGCCGCACGGCTGGGCTGCGGGTTGATCGTGGCGCCGTTTGCCGCCGCCATCAGCTATGGCGGGCTCAAGCAAGTCGCCGATCTCTATCACGAGAGCTGTGCGCGTTACGGCAACAAGCCGGGCCGGCTGATGTGCAGCTACTTCACGCATTTTGCCGACAACAAAGCGCAGGAAGACGCCCAACGCGCCCGGCAGATCCGCTACTACAAGGAATGCGTGATTCCGGCTTTCCCGGGCGATCCCAAGACCGCGCCGCCGAGCTATCGCTATTTCATCGACATGGTCGAGCGGCTGGCGAAGGTCAAGCCTGAGGATTTGACGGAAAACTCAGTGCTGATCGGCTCGCCAGCGCGCATCATCGACACGTTGAAGAAGGTCGAGGCCGCCGGCTTCGCCGAGGTGATCCTCTATTTCAACGTCGGCCTGAAACCGCACCAGCAGGTCAAGGAGGAGATGGCGCGCTTCATGGCCGAGGTGGCGCCTGCCTTCGCCGGCAAGCGCAAGGAACATGCGGCCTGACGGTCGGCGCCTGCATTCAAACAAAAGACGCCGCGAGCGCCAAATAGAGGGCGAACAGAAAACCGGCCACCGTCGGAAGCACCACCAGCGAGCCGCCCTCGTGGATCGCTTCCGGAATCATGGCATGGGCAATCAGGGCCAGCACCGCGCCGCCCGCCAATGCCTGGAAAAAAATTGCCGTCAGGGCATCGCTGCTGCCGATGAACGCCTTGCCGGCCGCAGCGGCGACGACGCCGGCCAGCACTACGGCCGACCACAGGCTAAAAATCGCGCGCGCGCGGTAGCCGGCCTTGGTCAGCATGGCGGCGCTTGTCGCCGCCTCGGGGATGCCGCCGAGGAACATTCCCAGCATGAGCGTGACCGACAGTGTTTCGAAGCCGCTGAATTTGGCTCCGATCACCATGCAGCCCGGAATGGTGTCGAGGATATTTCCCAGGACGATCGCCAGGCCGGCGCCTTTGCCGGCTTCCCTCAGCATCTTGTTTGTTTCGTTCCGGCTGATGTGATCGAGGCTTTGGCTCGCCACCTTGGCCCAGATTTCAGGATTGACTCCGCCGGTGCTGAGATTGCTGATCGCTCGCTCATGGCTGATGCGCTGGACGGTCGCCGCCAGTTGACGATCCGACGCGATGAGTCGCTGAAAATCGGTTTTGCCGATTTTCAGCAAATCCGTTTCCACGATCGCGCGGATCGTTGCCGTGCGTGCGCCTCCGCCAAGCAACGCCATTTCACCGAATGCGCGGCCTTCGCCGAGTTGTGCAATGGGCCTGTCGGTCGTGCCGATTTCGGGGGAGGCTCCCAGGACCTCCACTGTTCCAGCCTCGATGATATAGAGCGCGTCTCCCGGATCGCCGGCGCGAAACAGAATTTCGCCGGCCTGGAGATGGCGGGCATGGATGCACGGCAGGAGTTTTTCGATTTCTTCCGGAGGCAGGTGCCGCAAAAGATCGGATTTCGCCAGGAGCTCGATCCGCGCTTTCGCGGCATGTTGCTTGCGCGCCAGCGCGAATTCCCGGAATTGCGTGGCGTAACGAACGGCCGCGCCTTTGCCTTCCAGGAAAAGTGAAGCCCAATAATAGATGACGGACCCGACCGCGAAACCGCTGCTGATAAACAGCCAGGCCGCCGACGACGTAAAGCCTCGATGCAGCAACGCTTGCGCGCCCTCATATCCCAACTCGATCGCGAGGGCCGAGATCAACGCCCCGGCCGCAAAGGCGAGGACGCAGGCAAGCACCCGCCTCGAGAACCGGACGTATAGACCGACGGTCGCGCCGACCAGCGACGATGACGTCGTGCCAAGCCCGAGCAGCGATGCCATGCCCAGGTCATACACCGTGCTCATTTTGGCCGACCGATTTCGTGCTGCTTGGTGGAGTTGGGCACTAGCCGGGACTCAGAGTCCGGTGTCCTTTTCTTCGTCGGCCCACTGATCTCGCGCCAATTGCCGGAAAACTGCAGCATCCAGTGCCTGTACCATATTGCCGAGCAAATCGCCGCCCACCGCGTCTTCCAGCTCCTGCTCGCTGATGCCGGCCCTCGCCGCGTCTTGTCTACATTGTGAGGCCAGTTTCTGGGCCGCTGCCGCCCGGTTGGGAGTGGCCACAGTCGTTACGTGCTCAATTTCCCAGCGATCGATAAATTCGGTTGCTCGATTGCGCACGGCCCCTCCAATAAGTCGGCTGGCTAAGGCTCGACAGAACTTTATGTCGCGCAATTCAGCTGCGCCCTTGAAGCCTTCGCGATGGGTGTCGGATCATGCGCATTTGCGCATATAGATTCGATGCGGAATCCGGGCGGAAATCATAAATTATAAAGGCCATAGGAAAATTAGCCGGCGCGCCGCGGACCAAAGGAACTAGCCGCCGCGGCATGCAAAATCGCGGCGCGCTGCTCGGTCGCCCCTACGCAATCACGGCCGGTCGAAAAGCTGCGCCGCCAGGTGAGCGATTTTCGGATCGAGCGGCCGCGGCTCCAGGCTTATTCCGTCACCCAAGCGGGCAATGAGGATCTTGAATGCGGCCAGCCGTCCGAACGGCTTGTCGTTCGCCGGCACAAGATACCACGGTGCCTGTTTGGTCGACGTCTCTTCCATCATATCTTCGATGGCGACTTCGTACTCCGCCCAACGCTGGCGATTGCGGAAATCCTCGTAGGAAAGCTTCCACCGCTTGAGCGGATTGGTCACGCGGTCTTTGAAGCGGCGAATTTGCTCGGCGGCCGAAATGTGCAGGAAAATCTTCACTATTCGGATGCCGTCATCGATCAGCAAACGTTCAAATCGGTTGATCTCTTCGTAACCCCGCCGCCATTCGCGCGTCGTGGCGATGCCTTCGACCCGCTCGACCAGAACCCGTCCGTACCAGGAACGGTCGAAAACCACGATCTGACCGTGCTCCGGAAGCTTCTCCCAAAACCGTTGAAGATAGTGCTTGCCGCGCTCGTGCGACGCCGGCGCGGAAATAGGATGAACCTTGAAGCTGCGAGGGTCTAAAGCCCATCCTAGGCGACGCACGACGCCGCCTTTGCCGGCTGTATCCCATCCTTCGAGCACCAGAATGGCGCGCTCGCGCGTGCCCAGATAGGCCTGCTGGATCGCTTGAACGGTCGACTGCATCGCCGCAAGCTGCCGCTCATAGTCGGCGAATTCGACCGTTCGATGCTTGGTTATCGCGCTAAGACGGGGGCGTTTGGAAACGATGAAGTCCTCGACTTTCACGCCACGCGATCCTCCGGCTGATAAAACAGAACAAACGCCTCATTCGGTCCCGGGCCCTTGATCCAGGTCAAAGCTGAAAACTGTTTGCAGGACCGGGATTTTGCGCGCGGGCTGCCCGTCCGCACGCGCTAGCGGCGTTGCCGCAGCCGCCCGACGATCCCCTGGGGAAGAAACGTCACGATCAGCACGAACAGAATGCCGAGCCACAACAGCCAGCGGTCCGGGTGAAACAGCGCCGCGAGGAACGGCATTCCGATGAACGCGCCGGAGATCATGCCGAGCAGGTTTTGCAGATAGTACTGGGCGACGACAACCACGATCGAGCCGACGACCGCGCCGTAGAGCGAACCCATGCCGCCGATCACGACCATCAGTAGGATGTCGATCATCAGCGAGAACGACAGGGTCGCATCGGGACCGTTATAGCCGAGCACCAGCGCCATCAGCACGCCGGCGAGCGACGCCATGATCGCGGACAGCACGCAAACCAGCGTGCGGTAGGCCACCACCTGATAGCCCATCGCCTCGACGCGGAACTCGTTGTCGCGGATGGCCTGAAGCACCTTGCCGAGCGGCGAGTTGACGATCCGCAGCATGATGAGGAACAGCACGAGCGCCACGGCAAGCGTGATGTAATAGGTAATGACCGGGCCGTTGATGGTCACCCCGAGCACCGGATGGGCGAACAGCCGGAAGCTCGGCTTGAGGATGGCGGGAACCGAAAAGGTCAGCCCGTCCTCGCCGCCGGTGAGGTCGCGCCACTGCTCGGCGACGATCTGCGAAAAACTCGCGATGGCGAGCGTGATCATCGAGAAGAAAATCGCGCGCAAGCGCAAGCTCAGCAGTCCGATCACCGTCGCCACGACCAGCGAGACCGCGGCACCGGCCGCAGCACCGAGGATCACCGCGCCCCAGCCCACCCAGCCTTTGGCGAGCATGATCGCCACGGCATAGGCGCCGATGCCGAAAAACATCGTATGCGCGAAGGAGACGATGCCGGTGTAGCCGAGCATCAGGTCGTAGCTCGCAACCAGGATCACGAAAATGCAGATGCGTGAGGTGACGCCCAAAGCCTTGGTGCCGGGAAACAGGAACGGAGCGAATACCAGCGCGAGCAGGATCGCCAGCATGATCGCGTTCAACAGGAATCGGCCCGGTGGATCGTCGGAAACGAGCCAGCTCAGCCACGATCCGGCCGATCCATGCGCTCGGTTGCTGTCCTGCTTCATCGCTTCAGTGCTCGGCTATCGGAAACAATCCGCGCGGCTGCCACAGCAGGATCAGCGCCATGAGCAGAATGTTCGATCCCAGCGCCAGCTTGGGCGCGAGGAAGCCGACATAATTGCTCGTCAGTCCGACGAGGATGGCGCCGATGAAGCAGCCGCCCACCGAACCGAGCCCGCCGATGATGAGGATAATAAAAACGAGGATGGTCATGCTGTCGCCGATCTGGCTGGTGACCAGCTCCTGGTATTGTCCCCACATCATTCCGCCCATCCCGGCGAGCGCCGTGCCCGCCATGAACACGCCGACGAACACCCGGCGGATGCGGTAACCGAGCGCCTGCACCATTTCGCGATCCTCGACGCCGGCGCGAACCACGAGACCGAGCCGGGTGCGCGTCAGGAAGAAATGCATGGCGACGGCGACGGCAAGTCCGACCGCGAGCGCGACCAGGCGGTAGGTTTCGATCGATGAAGAGCCGAGAAACACGCTGCCGCGCAAACTGGCGGGTTTGGGCAGCACCAGCGCCTGCGGCCCCCACAGCACGATCACCAGCTGTTCGATGACGGTGAGCGCGCCGATGGTGATCAGGATCTGGCGGAGCGGCGCGCCATAGACCTGACGAATGATGACGCGTTCGAAAACAAAACCAAGCGCGCCGCTCGCGGCGGCGGCCGACACCAGCGCCACGAACAGCGCGAGGAGATTGAGCGTCAGCGAGAATTCGGTGGTCCAGCCGGCAAGCGGCCGCAGCACCGAGACCGTGACGTAAGCGCCGACCGTGACAAAGGCCGCATGTGCGAAGTTGAGCACGTCCATCAGGCCAAAGATCAGCGTCAGCCCGGACGCGACCAGGAAGAGCATGATGCCCATGGTCAGACCGGCGACGGTCAGCGTCACCCAGGGTCCGACGCCCATCGCCGGCAAGGCCGCCAGCACGATGAGCGGCGTCAGCGCGTAGGGCGCCCAACGCCGCAATTGATCGAGCCCATCCTCGCTCATAGGCCATCCGCCATGCGCAGCCCGAGCAGCCGATGCTGGAGCGCCTCGTCCGCGGCAAGCGTGGCCATGTCGCCGGTGTGGATGACGCGTCCCTCGTCCATTACCGCGACATCGTCGCCAATGGCTTCCGCCACGCGAAAATTCTGCTCGACCAGGAGAATAGTGGCTTGCTCGCTCTTGAGCCGCGCCAGCGCTTCGACGAGTTGGTCGACCATCGCCGGCGACAAGCCCTTGGTCGGTTCGTCCACCAGCAAGAGGCGGCGTGGCTCGATAATGGCGCGTCCGATGGCCAGCATCTGCTTCTGTCCGCCGGACAGCGAGCCCGCCGCCGAGTCCCATTTCATTTTCAGCGCCGGAAAACTTTGCAGGACGCGGTCGAGATAGGGCTCGGCGAAGCCGTCAGGCGCGGTGGCAAGCAGCATGTTCTCCCGCACCGTCAATTTGCCGAAAATGCCCATATTCTCCGGCACGTAGGCGATGCCCAATCGGGCGATTTGCGGCGTGTCCATCGCCGCGATCGATTGTCCGTCGAAGATTATTCGGCCCGCGCGCGCCTTCCACAAGCCCATGATGGTGCGCAAGGTCGTCGTCTTGCCGGCGCCGTTGCGCCCGAGCAACGCGGTCACGCGTCCGCGCCGTGCCGTGAGATTGACGCCGTGCAGGATTCGATAGCGGCCGATATCGGTGTGCACGCCGTCAAGCAGCAACAATGCTTTGTCGCCGGCGACGCTCATGGCGATACTTGGCGCCGCGTGTCGGCGCCCCGCTGCAGGCCGAGATAGGCCTGCTGCACCGCCGGTAGGGCCACGACTTCCGCCGGCGCGCCGTCGGCGATGATCGCGCCGTCCTGCAACACGACGATACGATCGGCAAGCCGCGTCACCACGTCCATGCGGTGCTCGACCAAGAGCACGGTCTTATGCGTCTCGGCCTTTATCTCTTCGATGAGGTCGAGAATGGTCGGGATCTCGTCGAGGCTCATCCCGGCGGTCGGTTCGTCGAACATCAGCACCTGCGGCGCCAGCGCCAGCAGGATCGCCACTTCGAGCTTGCGCTGGTCGCCGTGCGACAACGCCGCCGCCGGCAAGCCCGCGCGCGGCGCAAGCTTCACCCGATGGAGCCAGTGGCGCGCCTGCTCGGCCACCGCGACGTTGCGCGCGGCGATGCTGAGGAAATCAAAGCGGATTTGCGCGACGGATTGCACGGCAAGCCGCACATTCTCGAAGACGGTGAGGCTGGGATACAGATTGATCAGCTGGAAGGCGCGTCCCAGTCCGAGCCGGGTGCGATGGGGCGCGCCGAGCCGGGTGATATCGCGGCCGAACAGGCTGACGCTGCCGTGGGTGGGCCGCAATTGCCCCGAGATCAGATTGAAATAGGTCGTCTTGCCGGCGCCGTTAGGGCCGACGATCGCGGTCAAGGTGCCGCGATGAAAAGCACAGCTCACGGCGTTGACCGCGACCTGGCCGCCGAAGCGAATGGTCAGGTCGCGGGTCGACAGGGCAGGGACGTCCTCCGCCATTCCGCGCCCCCTTACCCCTGGCTCTACTGCCGATGATTGGCGATCGGAATCTTCATCTCGTCGATGGAGATGACCCGGATGAGCTCCGGGATGGCCCAAGGCACATTCGGATCGACCTTGATCTTGAAGGCATACATCGGCTGCAGGAGCTGGTGGTCTTCGTTGCGGAACATCACGTTTCCCTTGGGCGATTCAAAGGACATGCCTTCCATCACCGGGATCAGCTTTTCCGCATCGGTCGAGCCGCCGGTTTTCTTCAACGCCTCGACCACGGCTTGCGCGGCGATGAAGCCGCCGCAGGTGAAGAAATCCGGCGGCGCGCCGCTGAACCGCTTCTTGTTCTCGGCGATGAGCCAGTCGTTCACCGGGTTCTTGGGAATTTCATAATAGTAATACGCCGCTCCTTCCGTGCCGGGGAAATCCTTGTAAGCGGCCAAAGCCGGCAGGATGTTGCCGCCGGTGGCAAGTTCGATGCCGAGCCGCTCGGGCGCCATGGCCTTGAGCGCGCCCATCGGGTTGCCGCCGGCCCAGTTCAGGAAGATGATTTTGCGACCCTGCACCTTGGCCAACGCGTCGAAAATGCGTTGGTACGGCGCCGTGAAGTCGGTCGTTTGCGGCGGCGCATATTCCTCCGACACGAGCTTGGCGCCGGTGGGCGCGAGCGCAGTCTTGAAGGCGGCGACGAAGTCGCGGCCGAAAGCGTAATCCTGCGCCAAGGTCGCCACCACCGTGCCCGGTTTGCCGATGGCGATCGCGTTGGAGACCGCGTCCTGAGACGAGTTGCGGCCGGTGCGGAAGATGTAGCGGTTCCATTTGTCGCCGGTGATCGAGTCGGCGACCGCGGGCTCGACGATGAAGATCTTTTTGTTGTCCTGCGCGACCGGCAGCATCGCCAGCGCCACCGCCGAGCTGGTGCCGCCCACCGCGATATCGGCGCCGTCGTCGTTATAGGCCTCGTTTAACAGAGTGTGACCGACATCGGGCCGAAATTGACTGTCCTTCTCGATCACGATGAGCTTGCGACCGGCGACCATCATCGTGCCGTCGGTCGCATAGCTCAGTCCCATGGCGAAGCCGGCCGAGGTCTGCTTAGCGTAGGCTTCCAGCGGCCCGGTCTTGTCGGCGATCAGGGCGATCTTGATCTGGGCGTCGTCGGCGCGTGCTTGCGCAGCCCACAACGCCGCAAGCGCCGTGCCGATCGCGACCCAACCCCTGCCGGTCGTTCGCCGAAGCTTGTTACCCATCTCGCACTCCCCTTGGCTGGCACATCGTGCACTATGAATTGGAGCGCCGCTGGCGGGGCGCTCCACGTAAGCTTGATCTGAATCAGGGCGCGGCACAAGCTTCGTCGCGCTTCATGGCGCGCCGGCGTTAGCGCGTCGCGGGCGCGCCAAGCCAAGCGCGCGTTCCGATCATTACGGATCGAGCTCGGTGTCCCAGTAGAGATAATCGAGCCAGCTGTCGTGCAGGTAGTTGGGCGGGAACAGCCGGCCGTTGCGGTGCAAGTGCTGCACCGTCGGCTGGAAGGGCCGCTGCGACGGCCACATCTTCGACTCGCCCGGCGTCAGATTGCCCTTGCGCAGATTGCAAGGCGAGCAGGCGGCGACGACGTTGCTCCAGGTCGTATGCCCACCGCGCGAACGCGGCAGCAAATGATCGAATGTCAGGTCGTCGCGTGCGCCGCAATATTGGCAGCAGAAGCGGTCGCGCAGGAACACATTGAACCGCGTGAAGGCCGGATGGGTCGAAGGCTTCACGAAGGTCTTGAGCGAGACCACGCTCGGCAGCTTCATTTCCAGGCTGGGGCTATGAACGGCGCGGTCGTAATTGGCGACGATGTTCACCCGCTCGAGAAACACCGCCTTGATGGCGTCCTGCCACGACCACAGCGACAGCGGGTAGTAGCTCAGCGGACGAAAATCCGCGTTGAGGACAAGCGCCGGAAAACCAGAGGGCGATGCGTGAGCGTTCAAGACAACATTCCTACCGCGACTCGCCTGCCGCACTGCGGCGTAGGAGGCTAGTTTATAGGCGGGCGTGACAGGATTGTGAAGCCCGTGCCGGGGCTTATGGCAATCGGGGCGAGGCCGATCAGCGTTTGGTCATAAAGCATCGGGCGAGGAATTCGCCGCCGTGGCGCAGCCCCTCGGGATCGATTCCGTGGCCGATGCCGGCGGATAAATGCCACTCGGCCGACACGCCGAGCGCCGCCAAGCCCTGCGCCGACTGAAACAGCGCTTGCGGCGGAATAAGTTCGTCCTGGTCGCCATGCACCAGCAGGACGGGCGGACGCGATTTGATCGCGGCTGCCACTTTTTCGATGTTGCCGTCGGGCGGCAGCACCAGCAGGCCGGAATAGCCGACGATGCCCGCCGGCGGCGCGGATCGTCGCAGGCCGACATGCAGCGCCATCATTGTGCCCTGGCTGAAGCCGACCAGCGCGAGCGCCGTGGCCGGCAAGTTGTGGCGGGCGAGTTCGGCGTCGATGAAGCGCTCCAGCACCGGCGCCGCCTTGTTGACGCCGACCCAGCGCTCATTGGGATCGCGGAAGGTGAGCGCGAACCACTGCCGGCCCACCGGCGCCTGCGAGCAGGGCTCGGGCGCGTGCGGCGAAACGAAGGCTGCCTGCGGCAGCATTTGCTGCCAGACGCGCCCGAGCTCGATCAGATCGTTGCCGTCGGCGCCGTAGCCGTGGAGGAACACGACAAGCTGGCGCGCGCTGCCGGAGCGCGGAGCAAGTCCTGGACCATCAAGCTCAGCCGCCATCGCCGCCTCGCAACGCGTGCCGCCGCCGCGCAAACGCCTGCGGCTCGAGCTTTCATGCTTTAGCCAAGGGCACTATTGCGTGTCTATGTCAGAATGCAGCGTGGAAACGGCCGGCGAAAACGTTCACCGGACCGCGTTGGGTGTTGTAGCCGGGATTGGCGATGAACTGATAGTCGAAGCTGACCTTCGTCGACGCGGAAATCGCATAGCTGTAATAGGTCTCGATGATTTGCTCGAGGCCGTAACTCGGTAGTTGCCCGTCGCCGATGAGAATCCCCATGCCGCCGGCAGCGAAATAGGCCGCGTGAACGGGATCCAGGCCGTTGATCACGCCGGCGATGCCGATGGTATCGTCCGGCCGGCCCCATTGCTTACCGGCGATCGAGACGCCGGCCTGGAGGGTGCGATCGATATCGGTGAAATCCCACGGCTCGACGGTGCCGCTCGCCCAACCGGCCCGCGCGAACAGGCCAACGGTCTCGGTGATTTGTTGCTCAAGGTTGAGGCTTACGCCCGGCTTGTATCTGTAAGTGCGCAGCGACGCGATGGCGGCGCTTGTATTGCCGGTAAACGGCTGGCCCGGCTCCGAGAGCGCGACCGCATCCTGGAAGTCTCCCATCCGCCCATGGGTGACAAAGCCGGTGATTTTGATCTTGCCAGGCTGTCCCCACAGTTCGTGCCGTTCCTCGATTTCGCCGACAAATTGCTGTTGGCTGAACGCCGGATCGAGACCGTAGGCAGCGGCGCTGTTAGCCGCCTCGGCGGGCGTTGCCGACATGTCGAACACGCCGCCGCGCAGCGTGAAGATGCCCTGGTACCATTCGGCGGCCGCGCCGTAAGTGTAGCCCCAGGCGTCGCCGGCATAGTCGAACGTGCCGGCATTGACGACCGACCAATTCAAAAAGTCGTTTTTCGGATTGTTGGCGTATTTGTTGGTGTCGAAGATGTCCACGACGGCGAACTTGCCGACCGTCAGCACCAGGCGGTTGGTGGTCTGCGTCCCGGCGAACTGATTGACGTCAGCGTCCACCTTCTGGGTTTCGCCGCCGAGGTCGATGGTCTGCCGGACGAAATAGCGCTGCACGCGCGCATAGGGATAATCGGCGCCTTGCTTGTACGATTCGGCGCTGGGAGATCCGGCCACGCCGTGCGTATCTGCGAGACCGTGACCCTGATCGATCTCCGGATTGGCCCACGCCTCGGCTCCCTGCCACAGCCGCACGCCGGCAAAGAGCGTCGCATCCACCGTCTCGCGGCCATTGCTGGCGCCCGGCAAACTGTTGGTGCCCACATAAGGTGAGCGGAACGCGGGATAGCCTTGTTCGACGAACGTGGTTTGGCCGTGAAAGCTCAAATTGTCCGGATCGGGCGCAACCGGTGCCTTGGTCACCATCGGTGCGATCGCCGGTATCGCGCCGTTACCGAATTGATAGTTCAGGCCGGCGCGCAGCTCCTGCACCTGGAAGTTGGAACTGATCGGCTGCGTTCTGCCGAAGAACGAATAGCTGTGGTCGGCATAATCCGTGAACAGGTATTCGAGCCGCGCCGTCCAGTGCGGCGCGATCGGGGTCTCAACGCCGGCGCCTGCGGCCCAGCCCAGGCGCCAAAGAAACGGCGCTTCGGTCGCGCCGGTGGCCAACTGCGTCAGCGATTGTTGATTATAGGTCCAGGCGAATCCGCCGGTCGCGTAGAACAGCCAGCTACCGGGAGCATAACCGATGCGGGCGCGCGCCGTACCGGAAGCAAGCACCGTCTCGCTATAGCTCACCGGGCCGAGCGCCGGCGAGGTAAAGTTGGAGATGCCGCCAATGGAGATTCCGGCAAGGCTCAGGAAGGCGGGGAATGACGCATCGATCTCGGCGCCGATCAGGAAGCGGTTGGGCAGCATGTAATTGTAGCCGGCCTGAAGTCCGGCGAAGAAGCTTCCCGCCTCGTTGAAGGAATCGATCGGTTGAAACAGGTCGGTGGGACCGCTGACGCCGGGCGCCGCTGTCCAATTTGAGCTTCCCCAGGCGACGCCGAAATGGCCGCCTGCATAAAATCCGCTCAAGTCGTAGGCGGGACCGTTCCACGTCGGAGCTTTGAATGCGAGAATACCATCGGCCGCGGCGCCGCCGACGGAAGCACTGACGATTGCCGCGCTCGCGCCGACAAGTAAGCGAGCGCGGCGACAGAACACGGATCGCGCGAAGAGGTGGAAAAAAATCCGTGACATCCGCCGGCGCGCCCCGTGCAATCGTGTGAAGCCAAAAACAACGGAGTGACTGCAGCGTCAACTTCTATGTTTTAGAATTAATGTAGATCGAAAGTAATGGAAGCGTTGGTTGCAAAGATCGATCGTCACATTTCTTACATCGCCGCCGCCATGGCTTCCTCACATTGTCGCCAAGGCGGGGCGGCGGGCTGATGATGCGCGGCCCTTAGCGAATGGCGATCAACAAGCCCGCGCGCACCCCGAGCGATTGTTCGTGTCCCCTGCCAAAATTGTATCCGTAGCTCGGCTCCAAATACCACCCGAACTTTCGTTCTGGCCATGGCCAGAGCATCAACTCGATCACAACCTCCCCGGCGATCGAGTCGATGGGTTGCCCGCCATCGGATGTGTGTATCCATTCCGGCCCGACACCGAATTCGAGCTCCACTGAATCAGAAAGCGCAAAGGGCTTTTTGAAGAGGAGATCGGTGCCCCACTGCGTGGGACCGCCGCCGAGTAGAGGGCTGACGCCGGCTTCAATTTCCAGCCACTCCTTCACGGCGGAGACTTCCACGGATGCGGCGGGTCCGAAGCTGGAGCCGCCCCCTTGCAGAGCCCATTCGCCTGCAGCCCCGATAGCGACGACCGCGGAGGGCTCCTTGTCTTCGCTCTGTGCCGTTCCTGCGAACATGAGCATCGAGGCCAGCACTATCGCCCCGCGATTGATCATTAGGCCCCGTCGACACGTATACCATACCCCCCTATACTAAAGGCGACGAGGAAAAACACGACGAGGAAAAACAGAATGACGCATACCATCCGCGAGAAAACCAAGCTCTTGGCGCGCGTGCGGCGTATCCGCGGGCAAGTCGAAGCCGTCGAGCGCGCCCTTGAGGCGGAGGTCGGCTGCGCCGACGTTCTGCAAGTGATCGCCTCGGTCCGTGGTGCCGTCAACGGACTGATGGCCGAAGTGTTCGAGGACCACGTCCGCAATCACGTTTTTGCCCCGGCGCTTGCCGCCAACGAACGCGCCGAAGGTGCGGACGATCTGATGGAGATCGTGCGCACCTATCTCAAGTGAGCCTATCGAAACCGAAGCGAGGGACCGATCATGGCGGACAGCTTTCCGGGCGGCCACAGTCACATTTTTCTCGGCGAGGGTCACGAGCAGAGTGAACGGCGCACCTGGCTGGTCATCTGGCTCTGCGGGGCCATGATGGTCGCCGAGATCGTTGGTGGTCTGCTGTTCGGTTCAATCGCGCTGGTTGCCGACGGTTTGCATATGAGTACGCATGCCGGCGCGCTGTTGCTCGCGGCGCTTGCCTACACCTATGCCCGCAAGCGCGCCGGCGATCCGAACTTCACCTTTGGCACCGGCAAATTCGGCGATCTCGCCGGCTTCACCAGCGCCATTGTCCTCGCAATGATTGCATTGCTCATCGCATACGAGTCGGTCAGCCGCCTGTTTGCGCCTGTCGCGATCCATTTTGCCGAGGCAATCCCGATTGCCTGTCTCGGCCTTGCTGTGAACATCGCAAGTGCCTGGCTCCTGAGCAGTGGCGGCCATCACGGCCACAGTCACGGTCACGCGCATGCAGGTCACGACCACCACCATGACAAGGCGTACGGCATTTCACCGGACGCCGGTAGCGGTCAGCAAGATTATCCGGTCGTTTTCGAAGAGCACGAGCATGCGCACGGATCGGCGGCCCGCGACAACAACATGCGCGCTGCGGTCGTCCACGTCATGGCCGATGCCGCGGTGTCGGTGCTGGTAATCACGGGGCTGGTGCTCGCCCGCGCCTTTGGCTGGCTCTGGATGGACCCGCTCGCCGGCATCATCGGCGCGGCCGTCATTGCGAGCTGGTCGTACGGACTCATCCGAGATACCGGCGCCATCTTGCTCGATATGAACCCCGATCGGAGCATGGCGGAGCGCATGCGCGCGATGATCGAGAGCGACGGCGATCGATTGACCGACCTGCATTTGTGGCGGCTGGGTCCCGGTCACTTGGGGGCGATCCTGTCGGTCGCGACGGAGCGGCAGCGCGGACCGGAATATTATCAATCGCTGCTCCACCGATTTCGCTCGTTGTCCCACGTAACGGTCCAAGTGCAGCATCGGTGATTCCGCGATCTTCAGGACGCCTCAGGGCGACGAAGGTCGTCTCGATCGCGCGGCGCGCGGTTTCTTGGCGAACGACTTGGTAGACGACTTAGCGGACGACTTAGCGGACAACTTAGCGGACGACTTGGCGGATCCCTTGGCCGTGGCAGCCGCCGTTCGGTAATACGTCCACAAAATGCGGGCGGCGACCGCCCGCCACGGCCGCCAGCTTTCGGCGATAGCTTGCATCTCCTTCGCGGTCGGCCGCGCCGGCAACGCGAAGGCGACGCGCGCGGCTTCCTGCAAAGCGAGGTCGCCCGCCGGCCATGCATCGGCATGACCGAGGCAGGACAACAGATAAATGTCGGCCGTCCATGGACCGATGCCGTGCACGGCGGTGAGCGCCGCATGCGCCTCCTCGGCGGCAAGCTCGCCCAGCACGGCGAGCGCCAGCTCACCGCGCGCGACGGCGCGGGCGATGGCTTTGAGCGCGCGGATTTTCGGAGCCGACAAGCCAAGCCGCGCCAGCTTGGCCGGGCGTGCGCGCAGGATGGCCGCCGGCTCGAACGGATCGAAAACCGCCGCCAGCCGCGCCCAGATGGCGCCGGCGCTAGCGGTGGAAAGCTGCTGCGCCACAATAATGGCGGCAAGTCCGCCGAATCCGTCGGACCGCCGCCGCAGCGGCGGCCGTCCGGCCTTGGCCACAAGAGCGACAAAGCGCGGGTCGGCCTTGCCGAGCGCGCTCAGTGCGGCCTCGAGGTCGGCCTCGGTGTGAATGTGCGATTGTGTCATCGTGATCGGCTGTTATCGAGATTGAGCTTCGAACCGTCGGCGAGCGGGACTATTTGATCGTTTAACCACACTGACCAACGCGGACGCTGATGTACACCCGGATCTTTCGCTTCGCGCCGAGCCCGAACGGTTACCTGCATCTCGGCCACGCTTTTTCGGCGCTGCTCAACCAGGATATGGCGCGCGCGGCGGGCGGACGGCTCCTGTTGCGCATCGAGGATATCGACGCCACGCGCTGCCGGCCGGAATACGAGGCGGCGATCTACGAGGAACTCGCCTGGCTCGGCATCGCCTGGGAACCGGACGTGCGGCGGCAAAGCGAGCACTTCGACGATTACCAGGCGGCGCTCGATCGGCTCGAAGCCGAAGGTCTCATCTATCCCGCCTTTGAGAGCCGCAGCGAGATCAGCGCGCTGGTAGCCGAGCGCGACCGGCAGGGCGGCTGGCCGCGCGATCCCGACGGGGTACCGCTTTATCCCGGCCGCGCGCGCAAACTCTCGTCCTTCGAACGCGAGCGGCGGCGTCGTGCCGGCGATTCGTTCGCGCTGCGGCTCGCCATGGATGCGGCCCTGGCCCGCGCCGGCGTGCTTACCTGGACCGAAACCGGCGCGGGTCCGCAGGGCCAGACCGGGGTCGTCACCGCGGCTCCGCAGATGTGGGGCGACGTCGTGCTCGGACGCAAGGACGCGCCGGCGAGCTATCACCTCGCGGTCGTGGTCGACGATGCCTTGCAGGGCGTGACCGACGTGGTGCGCGGGCAGGACCTGTTTTGGGCGACCGCAATTCACCGGCTGCTGCAGACGCTGCTCGGCCTGCCGGAGCCGGCCTACCATCACCACAGGCTCATTCTCGATGCCGCCGGCCGCAAGCTGTCGAAAGCCACTTCGGCGACAAGTTTGCGCGAGCTGCGCGCCGGCGGCGCCACGCCGGGGGATATCCGCCGCATGGTGGGGCTCGGACGCTGAACATTTCAGTTTCGCTTGTTTTGTTTGATCCGCCCATGCTCTACAAATGAACACTCGACGCCCGGGGGACCGAGATGGCGCGTTTGAGGTCGAAAAAGACTTCGGCGAAGCCGGCGCGGCGTCGGACCAGGCGGCGCGCGCCGGCGGCGCCGCACCCGCGCGTAACCGAAGCTTCGCTAGTGGCGTATGCGCACGATATCCGCACGGCGCTCACCGGTATCCTGGCGCTCGGCGAGTTGCTGGCGAGCTCCGGTCTCGGCGAGCACGAGCGGCGCTGGGCGTCGGGCGTCAAGGACGGCGCCGAGCATCTTGCTTCGCTGACCACCTTGATGATCGACGCCGCCAAGGCCGATGCCGGCGCGCTGACGCTCCAAGAGGAAGCTTTCCGGCCGCGCCGTCTCATCGGGGCGCTGGCAGATTCGCTTCTCGCCCGCGCCGAAACCAAGGGCCTCGCCGGCGCGCTCAAGGTCGCCGACGATGTGCCGGAAATGCTCGTGGGCGACGCCGTGCGGCTTCGCGCCGCGCTGGAAAATCTGATCGACAATGCGGTGAAATTCACCGAACGCGGCACGGTGCAGCTCGACGTGCGCGCGCCGCGCGCCGCGCGCGGCAAGGTGCGGCTTGATTTCACCGTCACCGACAGCGGCATCGGGCTCAAGCCCGCCGAGATCAAACGCCTGTTCCGTCCGTTCGCCCAGGCCAACGCCGATATTGCGCGGCGCTATGGCGGCGCCGGGTTGGGGCTTGCCGCCGTCAAGGCGCTGGCGAAGCTGATGGGCGGCGATCTGACCGTTTCCAGCGTGTTCGGCCGCGGCTCGCGTTTCCGTCTCTCGGCAGTGTTCGGGATCGCGCGCGGTGAAGCGGCCGAACAGGCGCCGGCGCCGCAGCCGTTGCGCCCGGCGCGGCAACTCGCGATCCTCTATGCCGAGGACAATCCCTACGGACGGGTCATTCTCAACACCATTCTCCGCGAACTCGGTCACCGCGCCGACTTCGCCGCCTCGGGCGAGGAAGCGGTCGCGGCGGCGGCGCGAGGCTATGACGTGGTGCTGATGGATGCGACTTTGCCCGGCATCGACGGCCTCGAAGCGGCGCGCCGCATCCGCGCGCTCGCCGGCGCCGCCGGCCGCACGCCGATCATCGGCATATCCGGCCGCACCGAGCCGGGCGACGAAGATGCGGCGCGCGCGGCCGGCATGGACTTCTATCTGCGCAAGCCAGTCAGTCCGAGTGCGCTCAGCGAAGCGATCACGGCGGTGATCCGCTAGCTAGCCCGCCGTCGCCACGGCCGGCGCGCCGCGTTCCGCCATGGCGATGAACTCAACGCTTGCACCCGCGCGCATGTCGTCAAGCGGCAGTGCGTAGAACACGCTCGCGCCGCTGCGGCTTAGCTCCTTGAAACCGAGGTGCGGGTAAAGCTCGCGCACCAGCGCGTTCTTCGCCGTCGGATTGTATTCGCCGATCAGCCGGCGCGCGCCGAACGCACGCGCGCGCGCCACAACGTCGGCGAGGATCGCCTCCTCCACCTTGCGGCCGAGCACGCGGCAGGACATCAGCCATAGATCTATCCGTGCGTCGGCGTCCGAATCGCGCGCCACCGCCACGACGCCGATGATGCCGTTGTCGCCGAACCGGTCGGTAGCTTCTTCGATCATCGCGTCATGGACGGGGTCGAGGTCTATCGGCTCATTCGCGACGTCGAGGCGACGATGAACCGTGACATCGCCGCCGAGCTCAACGAAGAAACGGCAAATGCGGCGAATCAATCGGTGCCGCAACTTCACCCGTCATCCTGAGGTGGAGTGATCCGGAATGACGCTGCGCTATCGCGGCGCCGAGCCCTCCACGATCCGCACCAGATCGGCCATGATGCGGTTTAATTCGAAATCCTTCGGCGTGTAGACTTGCGCCACGCCGGCGCTTTTCAAGGCGCTGGCGTCCTGCGGCGGGATGATGCCGCCGACGACGATCGGCACGTCCTTCAGCCCGGCCTCCTTCATGCGCGCGATCACGTCGGCCACCAGCGGCAGATGCGAGCCGGAGAGGATCGACAGGCCGACGACGTGCACGTTTTTCTCCGCCGCCGCGGCGGCGATCGCCTCCGCGGTGAGGCGGATGCCGTCATAGACCACCTCCATGCCGGCATCGCGGGCGCGGGCGGCGATCTGCTCGGCGCCGTTGGAGTGGCCGTCGAGGCCGGGCTTGCCGACCAGCACTTTCAGCCGGCGGCCGAGCTTCTTCGATACGCGGTCGACCTCGGCGCGGATGTCGTCGAGCCCTTCGGCGTCGTTGCGCATGGCGGTGCCGACGCCGGTCGGCGCGCGGTATTCGCCGAAAGCCGAGCGCAAGGCAAAGCCCCATTCGCCGGTGGTGACGCCGGCTTTGGCGCAGTCGATCGAGGCCGGCATGATGTTGGCGCCGCTTTTCGCCGCCTTGCGCAAGGCCGCGAGCGCGGCGGCGACGGCGGCGTTGTCGCGCGCAGCGCGCCAGGCTTTGAGCCGCTCGATCTGCCGCGTCTCGGCTTCGTCGGCCACGGTGAGGATCGCGTCGGCGGCGTCCGCCAAAGGAGAAGGCTCGGTCTCGACGAAGCGGTTGACGCCGACCACGGTCTGCTCGCCGCGCTCGATCGCCTCGACCCGGCGCGAATTCGATTCGACGAGCTGCTGCTTGAGATAGCCCGACTCGACCGCGGCGACGGTGCCGCCCATCGCTTCGATGTGTTTCAGCTCCTCCTTCGCCGCGGCCTTGAGCTCGCCGACCTTGGCGGCGATGGCCGGGGAGCCCTCGAAAATGTCGCCGTATTCCAGGAGGTCGGTCTCGTAAGCGAGGATTTGCTGCATGCGCAGCGACCATTGCTGGTCCCAGGGCCGCGGCAGGCCGAGCGCCTCGTTCCAGGCCGGCAGCTGCACCGCCCGCGCGCGGGCGTTTTTCGACAAGGTGACCGCGAGCATCTCGATCAGGATGCGGGCGACGTTGTTCTCCGGCTGCTGCTCGGTGAGCCCCAGCGAATTGACCTGCACGCCGTAGCGGAACAGCCGGTGCTTCGGGTCGGTCACGCCGTAGCGCTCGCGGGTGATCTCGTTCCACAATTCGGTGAAGGCGCGCAGCTTGCAGACTTCGGTGACGAAGCGCAGCCCGGCGTTGACGAAGAACGAGATGCGCCCGACCACCTCGCCGAATTCTTCCTCGGCGCATTGGCCCGACGCCTTCACCGCATCGAGCACGCCGATGGCGGTGGCGAGCGCGAAAGCGAGCTCCTGCACCGGCGTCGCGCCGGCCTCCTGCAGGTGATAGGAGCAGACATTCATCGGATTCCATTTCGGCATTTCCTTGGTCGTGAACAGGATCACGTCCTTGGTCAGCCGCATCGACGGCGCCGGGGGAAATACGTAGGTACCGCGTGAAAGGTATTCCTTGATGATGTCGTTCTGCGTCGTGCCGGTGAGCTTTTTACGCGCGACGCCTTGCTCGTCGGCGAGCGCCACATAGAGCGCGAGCAGCCAGGCGGCGGTGGCGTTGATGGTCATCGACGTGTTCATCTCGCCGAGCGGGATGCCGTCAAACAAGACGCGCATGTCGCCGAGGTGCGAGATCGGTACGCCGACCTTGCCGACTTCGCCCTTGGCGAGCGGATGATCGCAGTCGTACCCGGTCTGGGTCGGTAGATCGAAGGCGACGGAGAGGCCGGTCTGCCCCTTGCTCAGATTCTTACGGTAAAGCGCGTTCGAGGCCTTCGCATCCGAATGGCCCGCATAGGTGCGGAAGATCCAAGGCTTGTCGCGCAATGCCTTATCGCGTGATGGCTTGTTGGGTGATGGCTTGTCGTCTGATGCCGTCTCGCGTCGCGGCCGGTCGCGCGGCGGCTCTTTCTTGCCGCTTAATGGCTGATCGCGGCGCGGCTGGTCATCCATGGTCTTTCACACGTCTTGCCCGCATTCCGGCGCGGCTAATGTGACGCTAATTTTGCTGCGACGCAATAATGCTCCCTCCCCCGCGTTGCGGGGGAAAGAAGATCACCCCTTTCGCCCATCCGGCCCGGCGAGGATCAGCGCCCAGAACACCTTGTATTTCGAGCCCGGCGCATAGACCGCCGCGATCCCCATGCGGGTGACGCCGGCATTAAGCATGTTGGCGCGATGCGGCGGTGAATCGCGCCAGCCGGAAAATGCCTCGGCAAGCGTGTGATAGCCCGCGGAAATATTTTCCACCGCGACGCTGCCGCGGAACGGCGAATTGCGGATGCGATCGTGGAACGGGCGGCCGATATCGTGATCCATCTTGTCATGCGCCGCCATGGCGCGCGCCTGCTCGCTCGCCATTCGCATCAGCTCGGGGTCGACGGTGACCGGCGGCAGGCCGTTGTTGCCGCGATAGCCGGAAATCATCGATGCCGCGGCGGTGGCATCGAGCGCGGTGTCCGAGTGAGCGAGGTCCTGATAGAAGCTCGGCTGGCCGGTTGGCGCGGTGCTGTCCGCGCAGCCGGCGAGCGCCGCAACGCACGTGAGGCCATTAAAGAACAAGAGTGCGGCAGACGGCCGGATCATCGGTTCGGGCATTCACGCGTCCGTTTCATTTCCCCTCTCCCCGGTGGGGAGAGGGACATAGGCGTCCTGCGGACGCCGTTCTTGGCAACAACAACGCCGATGCGGAGCATCGGTTATAGCGAACGAAGTGAGCGAGGCGGGTGAGGGGGACCGACCTCGCAAATCTGCACCCTCACCCGCTCGCTCCGCTCGCGACCTCTCCCCCACGGGGAGAGGTGAGACGGCAGGCGCGGCGTGATCGGTGTAGGCAGCGTCAATTCCCCACCGCATTCGCATACGGATAGATGAGCGCGCCGCTTTTCAGCTGCGGCGGATAGACCACCACTTCGGTCGTCAGGTCGCGGAATTCCTCGACGCTGTTGCTCGTGATGTTCTGGAACTGCGCCGACAGCATGTGGTCCTCCGTCCACTCGCCGTTCTCGCCGAATGTGATGTCGCCGACCACGGTCTTGAACGTGGCCCGGTGCATATAGGCAGCGAGCACGTCGTCCTTGAGACTCTTGGTGGCAGCGACGGCCTCGCCGAGCACTTGCAGATCGGCATAGGCCATCACCGGAAAGTAAGCGAGTGCATCCGTGCCGGCAGTTTTGGCGCGCGCTTTGTATTTGTTGAGGAAATCGACGGAGTCCGCAGTCTCCCGGGCCTTGACCGGCATCCAGGTCTCGAAATTGACGATGCCGTTGAGCAGCGGCCCGAGTTGCGCCTTGAGCGCGGTGGATTGCAGGCCGACCATCGCTCCGCCCCACATTTTCGGCTTGAAGCCGACCTCGTGCATCGCCTTGACGATACCGACGGTGTCGAGCGGATAGGAACACACGACCAGCAGGTCCGGATCGCGCGCCGCGATCGCGCGCACCACCGGCGTGAAATCGACCGTCGATGGCGGATAGTTCTTGTCGTAGATGATCTTGAAGCCGGACGCCTTGGCGTTCTCGCGCGCTCCCTGGCAGACATTCTGGCCGAACTCGGCATCCGCATAGGCCAACGCGATGGTTTCGGGCTTCGGAGTCTGCGCCTCGGCCACCTTGAAGAAGCCATGGGTAAAGGCCGGCTTCGGCGTCGGGCCGTTCGGCACCATGGCGAAATACATCGGATAGTGGAATTCGTCGTTGATGGCGGTCCCGGCGAGACCGATGAACAATTTCTTCCGCTCCATTGCCAGCGGCATGGCCGCGGCGATCTGGGTGGAGGCATAGCCGCTCACGATCAGATCGACCTTGTCGATATCGAGGAGCTTCGAATAGATGCCGGGAATCTGTCCCGGCTCGCTCTGATCGTCGTAGTAGACGAGCTTGACCGGCCGGCCGAGCAGGCCGCCCTTGGCATTGATGTCGTCTTCCCAGATCTGCATCGCCACGAGCGACATCTTGCCGTTGTTGGCGAGCTTGCCGGTGAGCGACATGCCCAGCCCGATTTTGATCGGATCGGCGGCTTGGGCCGGAACCGCGGCCAGGACCGTCAGCAATGCGGCGGCGCGCATCAGGGCCGCCAAGCCGTGCCGTCGCGATGTTGCAGACATTTTGCCTCTCCGTAGCCTTGCAGATTG
The DNA here is from genome assembly GCA_031291475.1 of Xanthobacteraceae bacterium. Taxonomy (GTDB): domain Bacteria; phylum Pseudomonadota; class Alphaproteobacteria; order Rhizobiales; family Xanthobacteraceae; genus BOG-931. The sequence goes on along the minus strand of JARLIY010000096.1, from coordinate 31,698 downwards.
TTGCCCTTCTCCGAGCACATCCGCTCATTCCCGCGCAAGCGGGAATCCACACGACTGGTACCGGTCGCGCTTTTTACTGGGTCCCCGCTTCCGCGGGGACGAGCGGACGAAGTTCGGCAAAAGCGCGGTGCGCCACCAGCGCCAAGACGATCGTAGCCGCCGCCAAACCGACCTGGGTTTTCGCGTAGGGGTAAGCGAGCAGAAGCGCGCCGGCGACCGGCAGGCCGAGGATTTCGGCGGCGGTGAATCCGCGTGCAAGCGCATAGCGGAGTAGGAAGGCGACCGCGACCGCCAGCACGACGATATCGTAGATATAGAGGTAGGGCGTGGCGAGGAGCGCACCGGCGGCAAGCGCGGCGGCTTTGAGGTCGTAGGCCGCTCGGCTTCGCCACAGCCAAACGAGTCCGACGGTGAGCGCGAGCATGGCGATGGCCTGTACGGTCCAAGCCAGCGTTTCCCCGCCGCCATGCGCGCGCACCAACCCGAATAGGCTTTGCAGCCGCTCCCAGTCGGCGCCGCCTTCGCCGAGCACGACACGGCTGGTTAGCGGCGTCGAATGGATAAAGCCTTCCCAGGCGGCACTGCCGAAGGCGAGCCACGACAATGCGGCGAGCGCGACGGCGACGATGGCGGCGGCGGCGAGCATCGCCCAGCGCCGGTCGGCGATCAGCACAATGGGAAACAGTAATCCAAATTGCGGCTTGTAGGTGAGGAGGCCGAGGCAAATACCGGCAAGGAGCGGACGCCGCTCCAGCAAAGCGAGCGTGCCGCCGATGAGCGCCGCGGTGAGGAAGCCGTTTTGCCCGGCGGTCGCGTTCCACAATGCCGCGGGAAAACCGAGCGCGAGGAAAACTCCCGCGCGTCCGCCGAGAATACTGCGCAAAGTCGCCGCATAGGCGGCGACCGTGGCGAGAAGCCAGATGGTCGCGGCGGCGAGATAGGGCAAGGCCGCCAGCGCCGCGGCAACGAACAAGAATGGCGGCGGATAGTGCCAGCCGTAGTAATTGGGGAAGTCGTGGCCGACGGCGCGGATTTCGGCGGCCTTGTGCTGCGGCCAGTCATAGGCAGCGGCCGCGTGGCCATCGAGCGCGAGCCGTCCGGCGGCGAAAACGTTGACGAAGTCGTTGGCGATCGGCTGTCTCCGGGCGTCGGTCAAAAAATATCCGTCGCGATAGGCGCCGCCGAGCACCACCAGATAACCGAGCGCCAGGATCAGTCCGATCAGCGCGAGGAGGCGCGTTGCCGGCGGGGACGCACTATCGTCATTCCGAGCGAAGCGAAGCAATCCAGTCTGCCGCCGCGGATTCTGGATTGCTTCGTTGCGGAGCTTGTCATCGGGCCGGCCACTTCGGGCCAAGCCCGTTGGCTCCTCGCAATGACGAAACGTCATATGGCGGTGCTCTGCGGAGCGAGCGCGCGGCGCGCGATCAGCGCCGCCACGATCAGCACGGCGGCGAAGCCGACCGGCGCTTTGACGAAGGGAAAGATCAGGATCAGCAGGCAGGCGACGCAGATGCCGGCCGTCTCCTGCGGCAGGAATCCGCGCGCGCGGCCGAGCCGGAACAGAAAGGCGAGCGGCACCGCCAGCACGACCAGGTCGTAGGTGTAGAGATAGGGCGTCGCCAGCATGGCGCCGGCGCCGAGCGCCGCGGCTTTGATCTCGTGAGGCGCTTGGCTCCGCCACAGGAGCGCGATCGCGATTGCGGCCACAAGCGCGAATGCGGCCTGCACGGCCCAGGCCAAAGTCTCGCTGCCGCCAAGCGTGCGCGTCAGTCCGAACGCGGTTTGCAGCTTGCCGAAGTCCGCCCAGCCATCGGACAGGAAGGCCGTCGACGTGTGGCCGATATTGGCGAAGAAAGCCTGCCAGGTGTCGCTGCCGAAGGCCAACCATGCCGCCAGACCCATCAGCGCCGCAACGATCACGGCGGTGAAAAATGTCCGCCAATAGCCGCCGGCCACCAGTGCGATCGGAAACAACACACCGAGATGCGGCTTGTAGGTGAGGAGACCGATCAACAGTCCGGCGACGATTGGCCGCCGCGGCAAAAGAAAAAGCGCGCCGCCGGCGAGGCCGGCGGTGAGGAATCCGTTCTGGCCGACGATGAAATTCCCCAGCAAAGCGGGAAACGCCGCGGCGAGCAGATAGCCGTTGCGCTCGCCGATAATGGCGCGGATGGCGACGAGATAGGCCGGAAAGGTGCCGAACACCCAGAGCGCGTAAGCCGTGGCGTAGGTCAGGAGCGACAAAAGGGCGGCGACGAACAGGAATGTCGGCGGATAATGCCAGCCGAAATAGCCGTCGAAGGGATGGCCGACCGCGGCTTCTTCGACGAGCTTGTGCGCCGGCCAGTCATAGACCGCGGCCGGGTGGCCTTCGAGCACGAGGCGGCCGGCGGCCCAGACGTTGACGAAGTCCGAGGGCACGCCGCCGCCGGGGCCCACGATCCAGAAGCCTTGCAGGAAAGAGGTGGCAAGATAGACGGCCTGCGCCACCACCAGCGCAAAGCAGATGAGTTCCACCGGCCGGGCCAGCCTGGCGCCGGCGCCGTGCGCGGCAGACATCGCATAAAGGGCCATCGGCAGCCCACCTCGCTTGACTTTAAGATCGCGAAGCTAGGCCGGGCTGCCTTGAGGAACCCTTAAGCGCGTTTGATCAGCCGCAAGATGATCAGGAGGATCACGGCGCCGATGAAAGCGTCGATGATCGCGGCAACAATACCGCCGCCGATGAAGATCCCGAGCCGCGGCAGCAACCAACCGGCGATGACCGCTCCGATGATGCCGACAATAATGTCGCCGATCAGGCCGAAGCCGCCACCCTTGACGACCATGCCGGCAAGCCAGCCGGCGATCGCGCCGACGATCAGCCATACAATGATGCTTTCCAAGCCCATGCATTCCCCCCTGATTTCGCCGCCCTTCGGGGGCGGCGTCACCGCCTTCACCCGGCGATGCGCGAAGCCACCTTATGGCGTCCCGGCAAGCGTGTCAGTAGCGGAGCCGCGCCCAAGCCCTTGCGGCCTGAAGTACTTATTGCGCTGCAACATCAAGTGCGGCACACTGCCGGCCCACGCAAGATTTGCGCACCAACCGGAGCCCCTCATGGCTGTCGCGCAGAAGAAGCCGTCGGCGACGCCGCTCAAGGACCTGTACGACATCGGCGAAATACCGCCGCTCGGTCACGTGCCGGCGACCATGCATGCGTGGGCGATCCGCAAGGAACGTCACGGCCCGCCGGAGAAGGCGATGCAGCACGAGGTGCTGCCGACTTGGCCGATCGGCGACGACGAGGCGCTGATCTACGTCATGGCCGGCGGCGTCAATTACAATGGCGTCTGGGCCGGACTCGGCCAGCCGATCTCGCCGCTCGACGTGCACAAAAACCCGTTCCACGTGGCCGGCTCCGATGCCTCCGGCGTGGTCTGGGCGGTCGGCTCAAAGGTCAAGCGCTGGAAGGTCGGCGACGAAGTGATCGTTCACTGCAATCAAGACGACGGCGACGACGAGGATTGCAACGGCGGCGACCCGCTGCTTTCGCCGTCGCAGCGCATCTGGGGTTACGAGACGCCGGACGGCTCGTTCGCGCAATTCTGCCGCGTGCAGTCGCGCCAGCTCATGGTCAAGCCCGCGCACCTGACCTGGGAAGAGGCGGCCTGCTACACGCTCACGCTCGCCACCGCCTATCGCATGCTGTTCGGCCATCCGCCGCACATCCTCAAGCCCGGCGACAACGTGCTGGTGTGGGGCGCCTCGGGCGGGCTCGGCGTGTTCGGCGTGCAGCTCGTCGCCGCCTCGGGCGCCAACGCCATCGGCATCGTCTCCGACGAATCGAAGCTGGAATACGTGTTCAATCTCGGCGCCAAGGGCGTCATCAACCGCAAGGAATTCAAGTGCTGGGGCGCCATGCCCAAGGTCGGCACGCCCGAATACGATTTGTGGGTGAAAGAGGCGCGCCGCTTCGGCAAGGCGATCTGGGACATCACCGGCAAGCGCGACGTCGACATCGTGTTCGAGCATCCCGGCGAGGCGACCTTTCCGGTCTCCTGCCTGGTGGTCAAGCGCGGCGGCATGGTGGTGTTCTGCGCCGGCACGTCGGGCTTCAACATCACTTTCGACGCGCGTTATGTGTGGATGCGGCAGAAACGCGTGCAGGGCTCGCACTTCGCGCATCTCAAGCAGGCGAGCGCCGCCAACCGCTTCGTCATCGATCGCCGCATCGATCCGTGCATGAGCGACGTTTTTCCCTGGGAGAAAATCCCGCACGCGCACGAATTGATGCGCACCAACCGGCACAAGCCCGGCAACATGGCGGTGCTGGTCAATGCGCCGCGCCCGGGCTTGCGAAATTTCGACGACGTGCTGGAAGCGGCATCAATGCCGGAGCTCACTCGGCAGTCCGGCCGGGGCTGAACTCATTATTTTTGCCCTCGCGCACCCGCGCGATCGCCGCGTTTAGCTCGCCGCCATAGACGAAAATCCAGGCGCTGTAATAGAGAAACACCAGCGCGATCATTGCCGACGCCAACCCCGCATAATAGGTGACGTAGGTGTAGGCGAAGTCGGCGAGGTAATGGCCGAAGGCGAAGCCGCAGGCGAGCCACAGCGCCAGCGTCGCCGCGATCCCGGGCCACACCTTGCTCAAACCGCGCCGCCCAGCCGGCAGCCACATATGCAGAATGAACAACGCAACCGCGAGCACGCCGCCGCCGATGCCGAAGCGCGCGAAATCGTAATGGGTTTCGAGCGGCTCGATCCAGGGTGCGAAATTCGCCGCGGCCTTGAAGATCAGCGGCCCGAGCACGACCAGGAAGGCCAGCACCAAAAGCGCCAGCGCGCTGACCAGCACATAGCCGATCGATTCGAGCCGCAGCAGCCACCAGCCCCGCTGCTCGGTGAGTCCATAGGCGCGGTTGAGCCCGATGCGCAGGCTTTCCACGCCGCTGGAGGCGAAATAGACGGCGAACACGGCGCCCAAGGTGAGCACGCCGCCGCGCGTCGTGGTGAGCACGTGATGGATCTCGCCGGCGATCGGGCCGGCGACTTGCTGCGGCCAGGCCGCGAACATCAGGCGGGCGACCTCGTCGGCGAGATTGGCGGAGCCTGCGAAGCCGGCCAAAGCCGTCACCACGATGAGGAACGGAAACACCGCCATCAGGATCGACAGCGCGATGTGGCTGGCGATCGCCCAGCCGTCATCGCGGTTGAAGCGATAGAAGGCTTCGACAATGACGCGAAGGCTCAGGCGGATGGTGTGCAAAGGGGTGTCCAAGCCAGGCGGCCTCTACGGCAAAATTCCGCGGCAATGTATCAGCGCAATCCCGCCTGGACGAGGAGCGGATAGGTGGTGTTCCGGAACTCGCGCATCCCCTCCTCAAAGCGCGGCCAGGCCAACAGAGCGCCATCGAGCCCCAAAGCCGACAGCGTCTTGAAGCCATCCACGATCTGCTCCTTGGTGCCGATCAGCGGATAGGCGCCCCAGCCGGCGATAAAGAGTTCCTTGAGATGCTTCAGCGCCTCGGGTGCAAATGTCTTGGCGTTGAGGCCGATCGTATCCAGAGCGAATGTCACCGCGTCCCAGTCGCCCTTGTCGTGGACGATGTAATCGAAAAAGCGCCGCGCTTCTTCTTCCGTCTCTGCCTGAATGACGTTGGCCGAGGTCCAGACTGAAACCTCGCGGCCGTATTCCTCGCGCGCCAGCTTCCGATACGCTTCGATCTGCGCCTTGTTGCGCTCAAAATCCGGTTGACCGAGCGGGATGAAGACCAGATCGCAATATTTGGCGGCGAAATGGCGGCCGCGCTCGGAGCCGCCGGCATTCATGATCGCCGGAAACGGCTGCTGGATCGGCTTCGGCTGCAAATAGCCGTTCACGATCTTGTAGTATTTGCCTTCGTGATCGAACTCCTCGTCTTCGGTCCACAGCCGCTTGATGATGTCGAGCCATTCCACCGCCATGTCGTAGCGCTCGTCGTGCGGCAGCATCTCGACGCCGAACATGTCGATTTCCGGCTTGTTCCAGCCGGTGACAATGTTGAGCATGAAGCGGCCGTTGGCAATGTGATCGATGACGGTGCATTGCTTGGCGGCGATGATCGGATGAATGATCGAGCAATGCGAGGTGGCGACGACCGCCGATTTCGAGGTCGAGGCGGCGATGCCCGCCGCCCAGGTATAGGTCTCGAAACCGGGCCCGGCCGGATTGAGCTTGCCGCCGAAGCCGCGCCAGCGCGCCACCGGCACGATCGCTTCGAACTCCATCGCGTCGGCGAGTTTGGCCAGCGCCACCGTATTCGGCCAAGTGATTTTCAGCCGGCCCTCGACGTCCGACATCAGGCAACCATAGTCGAGATTGGTCTGGAAGGTGCCGAGCTTGAATTTGCGAGTGTTGAAAATCGGATTGGCCGCATGCCGATCCCGGTGGGCGATCATGTCGTGGGACAACGAATTCCTCCGTCTCGGCCTGGTGAAGGCCCAAGGCGCCGCAACACAAAGGTAGGGAAGCGGGGCCTGTCAACGTATAGCGTCGGCCTCGGCCGCTGGCGCGGCGGAAGAAGCGAGGCTTGCGTCCCTGGAACGGGTGAAGCGGGCGAATTGGCTTTTGTGCACTGCACGCGTAAGGTTGGCCGTCACGCCGGGGTCGTCGGAACGAGGTCTTCGGAGGCCCAACCATGTCGCTTGCCGCATCCACCATGCCCGCCGACAACGAATTGCTTGCGACGCTGAGCCAGGCGGTTGATGCCGCCGACGCCCTGTTCGCGGATGCGCGCCGCGCCGTCGCCGAAAAGGTGGTGCGCGACGGCCGCGCCAACCCGCGCCTGGTCGATCGCGAACAGCGCGCCACCCACGGCCTTGCCTGGTTCGCCACCTATGTCGAGGCGATCCGCCAGCTTGTCGCCTATACGCAGCGGCTCACCGCCGCCGACACTTTCGGCGAGATCGAGGAATTGCTGGTGCGCATCGGCGCCGGCGAATATCTGGCGCAGATCGTCGGCGGCATTCCGATGAGCCAGGGCGAGATCGTCCGCCTCGGCGATCTCGGCGTGACCGCGGCGATGGTCGCAGCGCGCATCAATCCGGCGGTCGAGCATCTGATCGTCTACGGCAACACCGCAGGCCGCCGCGCCCGGCTCGCCGAATTGATGCGCGAGCAGCGGGAAGCCACCATCGGCGCCACCGGCCTCGAAGACACGCTCGATTCGATCCGCGAGGAGATGCGCAAATTCGCCGAAGGCCAGGTCGTGCCGCATGCGCAACAATGGCATCTGCGCAACGAATACATTCCGCTCGATGTCATCGGCCAGATGTCCGAGCTCGGCGTGTTCTCGCTCACCATCCCCGAGGATTACGGCGGCATGGGGCTCGGCAAGGAATCGATGTGCGTCGTCTCCGAGGAGCTGTCGCGCGGCTATATCGGCGTCGGCTCGCTCGGCACCCGTTCCGAGATCGCCGCCGAGCTCATTCTCGGCAGCGGCACCGAGGAGCAGAAACGCAAATGGCTGCCGAAGATCGCCTCCGGCGAGGTGCTGCCGACGGCGGTGTTCACCGAGCCCAACACCGGCTCCGACCTCGCCTCGCTGAAGACGCGCGCGGTGCGCGAGGGCGACAAATACAAAGTCTACGGCAACAAGACCTGGATCACCCATCCGGTGCGCGCCGATCTGATGACGTTGCTCGTTCGCACCAATCCCAACGAGAAAGGCTATCGCGGGCTTTCCATGCTGCTTGCGGAAAAGCCGCGCGGCAGCGATGCCGATCCGTTTCCGGCCGCCGGCATGTCGGGCACCGAGATCGAGGTGCTCGGCTATCGCGGCATGAAGGAATACGAGATCGCCTTCGATGGCTTCACCGTGAAAGCGGAAAATTTGTTGGGCGGCGTCGAGGGCTTGGGCTTCAAGCAACTCATGGCCACGTTCGAATCGGCGCGCATCCAGACGGCGGCGCGCGCCGTCGGCGTGGCGCAATCGGCGCTGGAGCAGGCGCTCGGCTATTCCACCACGCGCGTGCAATTCGGCGTGCCGATCGCCAATTTCCCGCGCGTTGCCGACAAGCTCGCGATGATGGCCGCGGAAATCCTGATCGCGCGGCAGCTCACCTATTACGCCGCGCGGCAGAAGGATTCCGGGCGCCGCTGCGATCTCGAGGCCGGCATGGCCAAGCTCCTGGCGGCCCGCGTCGCCTGGGCCGCCGCCGACAATGCCGTGCAGGTCCATGGCGGCAACGGTTTTGCGGTGGAGTTTCCCGTTTCGCGCATTCTCTGCGACGCCCGCATCCTCAACATTTTCGAGGGCGCCGCCGAAATCCAGGCGCATGTCATCGCGCGGCGTTTGCTGGACGGATCGAATTAGGGCGCGTACTCATAAATTTGAGGTCGACGAGCGGCAGTTGCCCGCGTCCGCTTTGCCCCCGAAAGCGGACTTCCTTCGGTGCCGTCCCGATGTCTGCTAAGGGCAAACAACGGACTCATGCGCCGCAGCGAGCAGCGCACCCATTTTAATCACCTCGTCAGCTCTCCCAACCGGCTTTTCTGAGACCGTCGAGCATGTGGGCGTGCTCCTCCGGCCGAAACCAGGCCGGGCGTTCGCGGACCTGAAAGTCGAAGGAGTCGGGCGAAACCGCGATGGCTTTTTCTAACGCCGCCTTCGCCTCTGCAGTCCGACCAAGTTCGCCGAGGGCGGCGGCGAGCCAGCGGTAGGGTGACGGAAAGTCAGGAAATGATCGGATCGCCTGTTTTGCCGCTTCTATGGTGGCCTCGTAGTCGCGGCAGAAATAATGGGCCAATGCGATCTGGTTCAAGCGGTTCATCAGCGAGGGGTCTCGTGGGTCGAGCCGAATGCATGTTTCGAGCGCCGCAAGTCCTTTTGTTGGTTGCCCGGAATAGGCCAAAGCGACGCCGGGCGCTCCGTATGCAGCAGCCAAATTCGGACATATTGCCAGCGCCCGCTCGGCTTGAGCACGTGCGCCCTGATGGTCGCCGCGTGCGACGAGCGCAAGAGCCAGGCGGGAATGCGCTTCTGCGTTACCGCCATCGAGCGCGACTGCGCGCATTGCTAGCGCTTCTTCCTTACTTTGTGTCCCTTTCGCCCGGCTGAGAACGGTGGCAAGCCCAACATATCCGCCCACAAACATCGGATCGAGCTCGGTGGCCCGTTGAAAGAACTTCTCGGCGAGGGCGTTGTCCTCGGCGCTTGCCTTGCTGAGATGCCACATGCCGCGTTGATAGGCACCCCATGCATCAAGGCTTGCCGGCGGCTTGCGCATCGCCCGCTGTTGCTCGGCGTCAGCGATGGCCGGGGCGATGGCGATGGTCGTAGCCTGAGTGATTTCATCCTGTACGGTAAAAAAGTCTGCGAGATCACGGTCGTAGCGCTCGGCCCAGACATGATTGCCAGTCTCGGCCTCCACAAGCTGTGCGGTCACACGGATGCGGTTGCCGGATTTGCGGAGGCTGCCTTCGAGCACGTAACGGACGCCGAGTTCACGCCCGACCTGTTTCACATCAACCGCACGGCCCTTGAAGGAAAAGGACGAATTTCGAGCAATCACGAAAAGCGAAGAGTAGCGGGACAGTGCCGTGATGATATCCTCGGCGATCCCATCGGCGAAGAACTCCTGCTCGGGATCGCCACTCATGTTCGCAAACGGCAGCACAGCGATCGAGGGCTTGTCCGGTAGAACCGGCGCGGACGCGGCTGGCTGCGCCGTGCCTTCTCCACCGAGTTCGACGCGATAGACGCGCACGCGCCCGGCAATGTTCTTCAGGCTGTGCTCGCCGTCATCGACGAATTTGGCCGCCACCTTGCCCTGCACTTGCCGCCATGCGTCCTCGGAAAGCGAGATGCCACCGGGCGCAGCAACGCCTTCGATCCGAGCCGCGATGTTAACGCCGTCGCCAAGGATATCGTCACCATCGATGATGATGTCGCCGACATTGATGCCGACGCGGAACCGGATCGGATCAGTTCCGGCACCGGCGGCGTCGTGCTCCGGAACGTGTTTCTGGATCTCGGTCGCACAGGCAACCGCATCGACGGCGCTGCCGAACTCGACCAGCACGCCGTCGCCCATTAGTTTAACAATCCGGCCCGAATGTCCGGCGATGTTCGGATCGATAACGTCACGCCGCAATGCCTTTAATCGCGCCAGTGTGCCGACTTCGTCGATCCCCATGAGGCGCGAGTAGCCAACCACATCGGCTGACAGGATTGCTGCAAGCCGCCTTTGAAGGCGCTGTTCGGCCACGTAGACTGCTCCTCGGGAAAGCCGCGATCCGATACGACTTAATGGGACTTTATGGATTACTAGCCGGGGTGTCTATCGCAGCATGTATCCCGGGTTGAGCGCAGCGAAAACCCGGGAACGATTGACCCGGCTCAAGCACCGCTCCCGGATTTCGCTAACGCTCAATCCGGGCTACTTGCTCAGCATTTTCGAGGGCGCCGCCGAAATCCAGGCGCACGTCATCGCTCGGCGGCTGCTGGATGGATCGAATTGAAAAAAGCCCGCGGGAAAACGCTCAGAACTCCTTGCCGATCAGCCGGTCGACCGCATACCGGCCGCCCCCGCGGAAGAAGATCGCGAGGCAGATCAGCCACCACAACAAAGCGTATTCATAACCCTTGGCGGTCCAGAAGTAGCCGAATTGCCATTGGAAAAAGACGATGATGACGCCCATTTCGATCCAGATGGTCAGCGCCGCCAAGCGGGTGAAAAGGTCCGACCGCAAGGCAGATCGCGCCCGCGGATTCGGCGAAGACTGCAAAATAGGCCCACAGCAGCGGATAGGGCACACACACCCATCTGCAACGCGCAAACAATTACTTGGCGTCAGACCGAGGTTGGTAGGTCGCCGCATTGACGCCGACGCGGCGCGCGGGCGGCATTGAGCTACATCAAGGCGGCCTGGCGCGCTCTGCGGCATTCGGAAATTGAACGAAACTTCGGAAACGAGTCCCGTGTTGCAGGTTTCACCCCCACTTTCGGCCGCGAAGACTGCTTGGCATAGGATTGATGTCCGCAGTCGGTGGGTTGTCGTGGCTTTGCTTGCTCTTGTCGCCATCGTCGGCGTGGCCTGGTGGGCCATGCATCGGACCGCGTCCGTGCAGTACGTCACCGCGCCGATCGCGCGCGGCGCAGTTACCCGCGCTGTAACCGCAACGGGAACCGTCAATCCGGTGCTCACGATCATCGTCGGGGCTTATGACTCCGGCGTCATTCAGAACATCTACTGCGACTACAACACTCAGGTGAGAGCCGGCCAAGTCTGCGCCAAGATCGATCCGCGCCCCTATCAGGCGACGTTCGACCAATATAGCGGCCAGCTGCTGCGCGATCAGGCGATACTCGACGAGGCCCGCATCGATCTCGCGCGCTATCAAAAATTGGCGGAGGAGAACTCGATCGCGCGCCAACAAGCCGAGGACCAAGCTTACATCGTTCACCAGGACGAAGGAACCGTCAAGCTCGACCAGGCGCTTGTGGAAGGTGCCAAGCTCAATCTCGACTATACCAACATCATATCTCCGGTGAACGGCACCGTTGTCTCACGCAGCGTGACCGGCGGGCAAACGGTCGCCTCAAGCTTCCAGACGCCGACGCTGTTTCTCATCGCCACAGACCTCAAGCAGATGGAAGTGGATACGAATACGAGCGAAGGCGATATGGGCGGGGTCAAGGAAGGCGCCGAGACCACTTTTACCGTCGATGCCTTTCCTCAGCGGGTCTTTCACGGCGCGGTGACCCAGGTCCGGCAGTCGCCGCAGACGGTGCAGAACGTCGTGACCTACGATGTCGTGGTTGGCGTCGATAACGGCGATCTGGCGCTGGTGCCGGGCATGACCGCATCCACCCAGATCATCATCGATCAAAGAAACGACGTGCTGCGCGTACCGAACCAGGCGCTGCGCTATGTGCCGGGCGGCCTTTCGGCGACTGGAGCTGGCGGCGCGCGCACGCCGACGAACAAACAACTACAAGTCTGGGTGCTCCGCGACGGTCAGCCCGTTGCGGTCACCGTCGTGACCGGTCTCAGCGACGATAACTTCACAGAGATCGTCAAGGGTGATCTCCAGGCGGGCGATCAGGTCATTAGCGCCGAAAGTAGCGGCCACGCGAGCGGCCAGTCCGGTCTGCCGCCGCCGCGGCTGTAAGATGGTGCCCCCAATGGCGCGCGAGGGCTCTGAAGCGACGCACCCGGTCATCAAAGTCGAGAATGTGACCCGCTCGTTTCTCGTCGGCGATGTCACGGTCGAAGCGCTCCGCGGCGTCGGCCTGACCGTCCAGTCCGGGGAGTTTGTCGCCATCATGGGTTCGTCGGGCTCGGGCAAGTCGACGCTCATGAATATTCTTGGTTGCCTCGACTTGCCGACCAGCGGTCATTATTTCCTGGAGGGCGTCGACGTCGCCGCGTTGCACGAGCCGGAGCTTGCTCGCATCCGCAGCGAGCGTCTTGGCTTCGTCTTCCAGAGCTTTAATCTCTTGGCCCGCACCAGCGCCATCGAGAATGTCGGCCTGCCGCTCTATTACTCTGCGTCAGGGCCGAAGCGCCGCTTCGTGCGCATCGAACGGGCGCGTGCGGCGCTGCACCTTCTCGGCCTGGGTGAGCGCGAGCGCAATACGCCCGGCCAGCTCTCCGGCGGCCAGCAGCAGCGCGTCGCCATTGCGCGTGCGTTGATCAATGCGCCGAGCCTGCTTCTCGCCGATGAGCCGACCGGCAATCTCGATACGAAAACCTCGCACGAGATCATGGATACGCTCTGCTCGCTCAATCGCGAACAAGGAGTCACCATCGTCCTCGTGACCCACGAGGCCGACATCGCCGCCTATGCCAACCGCATCGTAACCATGCGCGACGGCGTCATCGTCTCCGAACGGGTGGCCAAATCGGCAACTCCGACAACGCCGACAGCGCTGGCAGCCGCCGCCGAGATCGAACGCTCGGCCTTCTTTCATCCGACCGCGCCACGCGCCTCCACGCTTGCAAACGCTGGCTTTCTGGCCTTCGCGCTCATGATCCTCACGGCCGCGGCTCAGGCGATCGGGCGGAACAAAATGCGTTCGGCGCTCACCATGCTCGGGGTGTTCATCGGCGTTGCCGCCCTCATCGTAATGGTCGCCGTGGGCGACGGCGCCAGCGAGGCGGTTCGCAAACAGATCGAGAATCTCGGCACGAACGTTGTCGTCATCCTGCCCGGTGCAGCGACCACGGGCGGCATCCGCGCCGGTTTCGGCAGCGCTTCTACGCTGACAGTCGCGGATGCACGCGCGATTCACCGCGAGAATCCCGCGGTCGCGCAAGTCGGTTACCTGATCCGCCAGCAGGGCCAAGTGCAATATGCCAGCCAAAACTGGACGACAAATATCCAAGGCGTGAGCACAGTATATCCGTCGATCACGAACTGGCGGATCGCCGCCAGGCGCAACATCACGACCGAGGACAACAACAACGCCGACCTCGTCGTCGTCATCGGTCAGACCGTGTATCACCAACTCTTCGGTCCCGGCGAGAACCCGGTTGGCGCCTTCATCCAGGTCAAAAGCGTGCCGCTCCAGGTGATCGGGCTGCTGGTCGCCAAGGGCCAATCGCCTTTCGGCACGGATCAGGACGATCTCGTGATGATGCCGTTCACGACCGCCGAACGCAAAGTGCTCGGCGTCGCCGCACCGACGCAAGTGCAAACACCGCTCAATTGGCCCTATCTGCCGCCGCCCAATCCATACAATCTGCAGGCCCGGCTCACCGGCTATGCCAATCAGATCTACGTGCAGGCGGTGAGTCAGCCTCTGGTGCCGACCGCCATCCGCCAGGCGAGCGACACGCTCATTCGCCGCCATCGCATCAAGCCCGGCGCGATCAACGACTTCGACGTGCGCAATTTGAGCCAGTTCGCCGAAACCGCGGAAAGCTCTAGCCGTATCATGGCGCTCCTGCTTGCCGCTGTGGCATCGATTTCGCTCCTCGTCGGTGGAATTGGCATCATGAACATCCTGCTCGTATCGGTGACCGAACGCACGCGCGAGATCGGATTGCGGATGGCGATCGGCGCGCGCCGGCTGCATGTATTGCTGCAGTTTCTTGCAGAGGCCATCTTTCTCAGCGTCAGCGGCGGGCTCGCCGGCATTGTCACAGGCGTTGCGTTGTCCGCAGCGATTCCGCTTTTGTTCAACTGGGCAGCGCCGGTGTCGCTGAAGGCCGTCATCGGCGGCTTCCTGTTCTCCGCCGCGGTCGGCGTGTTCTTCGGATTTTACCCGGCGCGCAAGGCAGCAAGCCTCAATCCGATCGACGCACTGCGCTACGAGTGATATTTGGTCATCCTCGGCTATTTTGGTTTTGGCGCTGGCGCCGGTGGGCAATGCCCAAATTCGGTTGTCAGCTTGTCCGCCCCGTATTGCTGCCACACGATGCCGAAGGAGGATCGGTCGATGCCGAGGCTGACGGTATCGTCCAAGCCGTTTATCGACACGTTGCTGATTGAAATGTTGCTGAAGCTGTAAGTGTGATCGCCGTCTTTGGCTGTCAGGGTCTTCGCGTCTTCATCGAATACGACGATGATCGGTCGATTTTCGGATCCAGGTTGGGCCTCCGTGTCGGTCAAAATGCAATTGAGCTGTTGCGGCGCGGCCGAGGCTTCGACGATCCACGCCGAGGCTGTCAGCAACGTGTAAACGATCATCGTCGCTCGCCGGCCGACTCTTCGTATTTTCATTCTGTCCCCAATCTGACGCCCGTGCGTAGCTTACGAAGCGAGCGCACGCGGATGGCGGACTGTAACCCGCGGTAGCCCGCAAATCGAGCGTAGGGCGGGCTGCATGATTTCGGCTAATCGCTATATCAAAAATCAGCGGCGATCAGGTCGTAAGAGCCCTTACGACGGCGCTCATAAACCTTAGCTGCGGTCGCATAAATCAATTTGCGGTTCGCATCGAACGCGCTGAGAAGTCCAACCTCATCGAACGGCGTGTCAGGTTTAATTCTCTTCAACGCATCGGCATCGACGAAAAACGATGCCTCCATGGCGCTATCGTGTCCCCAAAACCGCACGGCACGCCGCGTTGCATCATAAAAGCGGCTTTGATTTGGAAAATTAAGCGCCACGGAGTAGGTCGCGCTCCTGAGCCGCTTGGAGCTCGTGAGGATCAATAGCCACCATCTCGACTGAGGAACCATGGTGAGAGTCCGCCGGCACGAAGATCATGGTGGCCGTGCGGCGATAGGCGGGAAATGATAATTGTTCGATCAGTTCTTCGTCCGTCACGACTCGATAGACGCCGGGCGGCAAAATCCGATCGACACCTTTTAGCTCAAATGGATGACCGAAGACGACCGATGTACTGTGGGAACGCGTGGTCATTGCGCTAGGCCGTCCCGCGGCGGACCAAGGGATAGTCCATGCTTTCGTATAAGCGACGAATTCCCTGGCGGTCGTATCTCTGCTCGTCGACTTCGAGATGGGTTCCAAGAAGAAATTCAGGTGGAAGCTCTTCGATCGCGAAGCGGACGGCGTCTGCAGCGTGCGCGAAACGTCGGTACCCGATTGGTTGCCGCCTCGATTTCCGATTGCGGATGGCGAACAGCTCCGCCGCGGCGCTGTAATCGATGCTGGCTTCTTCGACCATCGATGCGTTTGTCATTGATTATCTCCAAATAAAAGGTCGAAGTATCTTTGAACGGTCATCACACTACATTCAATATATGATCGAAACGCGAGAAAGTTAGGCCGTGGCGGCTGAATTGTTTTCAGATCGCGGTTCGCGGGCAAGCGAGGGGGCACGCGGCGAACGTCGAGACGGGCAAATACCGGAGGTCGTCGGTATCCTCGCCGAGCTCTTCAGGGCGATCGCTATTCGCAGACTTGGGCGAGTTCTCTTGCCAGAGCCAAAATCTGGTTTTTGGCCGCTTGCTCTTTGTCTGCGGTCGAACGCCGGTCCGGAGGACCTTCCGTTCCTACCTTGACGCGGCCAGACATCTCTCCGCGCGGCGAGGAGAATGTGAATGTGAACGATCCGCGGCCATCCGCTTCTAGAAGGATAGTATCCACGCTCTACACCCCTGCTTTGCGCAAAAAATTTGCTCTACACGTGGCGCTGGAATCGGGTTCGCAATCGACAGCGTTCCGGTTGTTTCGGCCCGTGTTATGCCAACTGCGCGAAACGCCTCGCGCGGGTCTAGCCGCACGAGGCGCTCTACAACCATTTGGCTGCGACTTACGCCGCGAAGCGGATGCTGGGCGAGCCAATTACGCCGCTCTTCTCCATCGCCGTCTTCATTTCATTCGAACTCAACCAGGTGCGGGCCTTCGCTACGTCGGCGACATCCTGGAGGATCAGCACGTCATTGGTGTCGTTGGCGCTGCGAAACACCTTGCCGTTGGTGATGCCGGCAGACACGCGATCTTTCTCGTGCCCATTGTAGCTCGAACGCCATGCGTTGAAGTCCTTGACCTTGAAGTGGACGGTCAGGTTTTCGTTAGTATTGGGATTTGCCATAACGATTTCTCCTAAAACGTTTGAAGTATGGTCAGCCCGCATGTTCATCATTCAGACTACCAAACGCACATAACGCTCGATTATGTCGAAACAAGCAGGAGTGCTGAAATTCGCTTCAGATCGCTTCAGATCGCTTCGATCGGAACAGTCATAAATCTCCCCATGCCCGGTTGTTGGTCGGGATCAAAGATCAACTTTCGCGCTTGGGACCGGTCGCGCCGAGCGCGCACCAGCTAAATTTAACCCTGCGCCCGTTTTTGCTCGGTGTCGAGGACTATGTGAAGCGTGCAGTATGAAAACTGGCCTGCGGGCTCGTTATTTGATGCAGTCCTCCCCATATAAAAATTTGATACTCGGATCAATGACCAAAACTGATCCGCAAAGCGCAGGCGATTTAGGAGGGAACTCCATGTTCAAGCCCACACAATATCGTGCGAAAGCTACCGAGTACGGCGACTTGGCCAAATCGTCGACCGGTTCAAACCAGAGCCGCGATTTTCAAAAGCTTGAGCAGAAATTCACGGTACTTGCCGATAATGAGCAATGGCTCGCAGATAATTATCGGGACACCGTGACCGGCGCGGATCGGGACCGATCAAACGGCATCACCCTAGCTGACGAGGAGGAGCACATTCTCCGCTGCCTCGGGGCGGCCGTCATCATGCAGTGGAAGGCAATCCCGACAAAGCTTCAACGCGAGCTTTTCGATACAGCAGGCTCGCTGGGTGACGTGCCACAAACGCCGGCGCTGCGAGGCCAGATTGCCCGTTTCTTGCATAACTACAAGGACGAAGAGCAACCTTCCAATTATTACCAAACCCAGTGACGAAAGGAAACGTGATGGCTCATAAGTTCAATATCGGTCAAATAGTCGACCTTGAGCCGGGAATGCTTCGATCATTAGCCCCCGGTCCCTATGAAATTCGCCATCTCGTTCCTGCCTCTGATCGGGATCCAGACGACCCGCGCTACCGCATCAAGAGCATCGCGGAAAAGCACGAACGGGTCGCATCTGAAAGCGACCTGACACTGTCGAAGGCAGTTTTCGCCTAAAGCCGCAGCTATAGGGTCATGGGCGTATCCGACGGGGCCCACACGCCTGCCTGTTGGAGTTGCCGCTGGCCGAGCTCAGAATTCATCACAAAACGGTCTATCGTTTCCGTCAGCCGGTGAGCCTCGGGGTGCACCGCTTGATGCTTCGCCCGCGCGAAAGCCACGAGCTTCGCTTGATGTCGCACGCTTTGGCGATCACGCCGGCCCCCGTACTGACCTGGTCGCATGACGTTTTCGGCAACGTCGTCGCCATGGCCACGTTTGCGACCACGACCGACACACTCGTGATCGACAGTGTGGCCGATATCTTACTCAACGCCCCGCCTTGGCCGATATTCGACATCGCGGCCTCGGCTATTTCGTACCCCTTCCGCTATTCCGACGACGACTGGACCGACCTCGGCGCACTGGCGATAGAGCAATATCCTGATCAGGGGGGACGATTAGGCATCTGGGCGCGGGGCTTCATCCGCAGCAATCCGACCGATACGCTTTCCTTGCTCAAGGATCTGAGCCTCGGCGTCGCGGCGCGGATTAGCTATCAGAACCGTGAGGTTGAGGGCACCCAGTCGCCGACCCAGACGCTCGACCGTGGCTGTGGCTCGTGCCGGGACTTTGCGGTCCTATTTGCCGAGGCGACTCGCAGTCTCGGTTTCGGGGCGCGGGTCGTCTCCGGCTATCTCCATAACCCGGACCAGGACCGTGCGGGTTCGATAGGCGCGGGCTCGACCCACGCTTGGGCCGAAGTCTATGTGCCGGGCGCGGGCTGGATCACCTTCGATCCGACCAACCGCAGCGTCGGCGGCTTCAACTTGATCCCGGTCGCCGTCGCGCGCGATATCCGGCAAGCCATGCCGGTGTCGGGCACCTTCGTCGGCTTGACTAATGCCTTCCTGGGGATGGCGGTGGAGGTGGATGTGTCGGTCACGTCATAGGCGCGGAGAGGTGTGAGGCACGCGCTCCCGCATTTCGCTTCCACCTGCGCGCTCCGCGCTACGGCGCGACAAGCCGCCCGATCCGGGTTACAACTACGCCCATGTCCGGGTTTTTGTCTCACGGTCTCGTGCCCATCGCCATCGGCGCGGTTGCGGTGGTCTTGCTGCTCGGCCTCGTCAACATGATGCGCGGCGGTTCGGGAAATACCTCGCAGAAACTGATGCGGCTGCGCGTGCTCTTACAATTCGTCGCCATCGTGATCATCATGTTCACGATCTGGGTAATCTCCAAGTGAGTATCGAAGTAGGCGACAGATAACGACGGCGAGCGATCCATGGTCGTGCTCAACAAGATCTACACACGCACCGGCGACGACGGCACCACCGCGCTCGGCACCGGCGAGCGGCGCAAGAAATACGATCTGCGCGTCGCCGCTTACGGCACGCTTGACGAGACCAATGCCGCGATCGGGATCGCGCGGCTGCATACGGCCGGTGAGTCCGCGCTCCACGAATCGCTTGCCCGCATCCAGAACGATCTGTTCGATGTTGGCGCCGATCTCACCACGCCCGGTAAGGGCAAGGGGCCTGGCGGCGCGCGGCTGACGGTGACCGCGGCGCAGGTAACGTGGCTCGAACGCGAGATCGACCGGCTCAACGGCGAGCTTGCGCCGCTTCGCTCCTTCATCCTGCCCGGTGGTTTCGCGGCGGCAGCCTACCTGCACCTCGCCCGCACCATATGCCGGCGCGCCGAGCGGCTGATCGCCGAGCTCAAGGACCGGCCGGGCGAGACCGTCACGCCCGAGGTGCTCCAATACGTCAACCGCTTGTCGGATTATCTGTTCGTCGCCGCCCGCTGCGCCAACGACAAGGGCGCGCGCGACGTGCTGTGGCAACCGGGCCGCAATCGCTGAGATAAAAGCCAAGGGGGAGGGGCTCATGGGCCGGCTCGACGGCAAGGTGGCGATCGTCACCGGGGCGGCAAGCGGCATCGGCCGCGCCAGCGCGATTGTGTTCGCGCGCGAAGGCGCGAAGGTGGTCGCGGTCGATCAGAACGAGCCAGGATTGATCGAGACCGCCAGCGCCATCGCGCAGCGCGGCGGCAGCGTACAGACGCTCGCCGCCGACACCGGCCGCGAGGAAAACGTCAAGGCTTTCGTCGACCGCGCGCTGACGGATTTCGGTGCCCTCGATATCGTTTATGCCAATGCCGGGATCAGCGGTGGCATCGTTCCGCCGCCCCTTTTGGAGCAGACGGCGGCTTATTGGCTGCAAATCCTGCAGACCAATCTGATCGGGGCGTTCCTCGCCATCAAACACACGGCCCCGCATCTGATCAAAAGGGGCCGCGGCTCGATCGTGCTCACCGCTTCGGTGGCGGGCCTGCGCGCCAGTGCCGGCGGCGCGCCTTATAGCGCCAGCAAGGCCGGCGTGATCAGCCTCGCGCAGACCGCGGCCAATTCGCTCAGCGGCACCGGCGTGCGCGTCAATGCCATCTGTCCCGGCCTGATCGAAACCGGCATGACCCGGCAGATTTTCGAGGCCGCGCGCGAGCGCGGCACGGCAAGCAAGATCGGCCAGCTCAATCCGCTGCAGCGCGCCGGCGCGCCCGAGGAAATAGCGGCCATGGCGCTGTTTCTCGCCAGCGACGAGTCGTCCTACGTCAACGGCCAGGCTATTCCGGTGGATGGCGGGCTGTCCTCGACGCTTCCCTTCACCCGGCCGATCCGTTGACCGGACGCGCCCGCGCCGGTACGTTGCCGCACCGCAGCATCGGCCAAACGTCCACCGCGGCCGAGCGTCGTTGATCGGGGCGATAGAAGCCAAACCACGCCATGAAAATCCTCGTGCCCGTGAAGCGGGCGGTCGACAAGGATGTGAAAATTCGCGTCAAGGCGGACGGCTCGGGCGTCGAGCTTGCCAACGTCAAGATGTCGATGAACCCGTTCGACGAGATCGCGGTCGAGGAGGCGATCCGGCTTAAGGAGGCGGGCAAGGCGACCGAGATCGTCGCGGTCTCGATCGGGCCTCCGCAGGCCGCCGAGACCATCCGTACCGCTCTGGCGATGGGCGCCGACCGCGGCATCCTGGTGAAAGCCGAAGGCGTCGTGGAGCCGCTCGCGGTGGCGAAGATTCTCAAAGCCGTCGCCGCCGCGGAACAGCCCGGCCTCATCATCATGGGCAAGCAGGCGATCGACGACGACAGCAACCAAACCGGCCAGATGCTGGCGGCTTTGCTCGGCTGGCCGCAGGGCACGTTCGCTTCCAAAGTGACGATCGACGGCGAGGCGCTCCTGGTCACGCGCGAAGTCGACGGCGGCTTGCAGACGGTCAAGCTCAAGCTGCCGGCGATCGTGACGACCGATTTGCGCCTGAACGAGCCGCGCTACGCATCCTAGCCCAATATCATGAAGGCGAAGAAGAAGCCGATCGACGACAAGACCGCCGCCGATTACGGCGTCGATATCAAGCCGCGGCTCGAAGTGGTGAAAACGACGGAGCCCCCGGTGCGCAAGGCCGGCGTCAAGGTCAAGACCGTCGTCGAGCTGCTCGATAAGCTCAAGAACGAGGCGGGGGCGATCTGATGCCGACGCTCCTGCTCGCCGAACACGACAACAAATCGCTCAAGGACGCGACCAGCAAGGCGCTGACGGCGGCGAAAGCAATCGCCGCCGACGTGCATATCCTCGTCGCCGGGCATCAGTGCCAGGCGGTCGCCGACGCCGCGGCCAAGCTCGACGGCGTCAAGAAGGTGCTGCTGGCCGACGCGCCGGCCTATGAGCACATGCTGGCGGAACCGACCGCGGCCCTGATCGTGTCGCTCGCCGGCCCCTACGAAACCGTCATGGCGGCGGCGACGACCACGGGAAAGAACATCATGCCGCGCGTCGCGGCGTTGCTCGATGTGATGCAAATATCCGAGGTCACCAAGATCGTCGCGCCGGATACGTTCGAGCGGCCGATCTATGCCGGAAACGCCATCCAGACGGTGCGCGCGCGCGATCCCAAGCGCGTGATCACGGTGCGCACGGCGGCGTTCCAGGCGGCGGGGCAGGGCGGCTCGGCGCCGATCGAGACGGTGGCGGCCGCCGCCGATCCCGGCATTTCCGGCTTTGTCGGCGAGGAGCTTTCCAAGTCCGAACGGCCGGAACTGACCTCGGCCAAAATCATCATTTCCGGCGGCAGGGCGATGCAAAGCCGCGACAACTTCACCAAATACATAGAACCGGTCGCCGACAAGCTCGGCGCCGCCGTGGGCGCCTCGCGCGCGGCGGTCGATGCCGGCTATGCGCCGAACGACTGGCAGGTCGGCCAGACCGGTAAGGTGGTGGCCCCTGACCTCTATATCGCCGTGGGCATTTCCGGTGCTATTCAGCATTTGGCCGGAATGAAGGATTCGAAAGTTATTGTTGCTATCAACAAGGACGAGGAAGCACCGATCTTTCAGGTGGCCGATTACGGACTGGTGGCGGACCTCTATCAGGCCTTGCCGGAGCTGGCGCAGGAGCTGGACAAACGCGGTCGTTGACGGAAAGTCGAACGATGAACGGGATCATCGAAGAAGGTAAGCGAAGATGGTCGAAGTGAAAGAGCGGCCGAAGACGCGCGGCGAACCGAGCGGCGGCATGGCGAATTCCATCCGCAAGGTCGGGGTGATCGGCGCCGGCCAGATGGGCAACGGCATCGCGCATGTCTGCGCGCTGTCGGGCCTGCAGGTTTTGCTCAACGACGTCGTCGCCGAGCGCATCGCCCAGGGGATCGCCACCATCGACGGCAATCTGGCGCGGCAGGTCAGTCGCCAGCGCATCACCGACGAAGAGCGCGAAGCCGCGATGAAGCGCATCAGCGTGGCCAAGACGCTCAATGAGCTCGGCGATTGCGATCTGGTGATCGAAGCGGCGACCGAGAAGGAAGAAGTCAAGCGCAAGATTTTCACCGCCGTTTGCACGACGCTCAAGCCCGAGGCAATCGTCGGCACCTCGACGTCTTCAATTTCGATCACGCGGCTGGCGTCGGCCACCGACCGGCCGGAGCGTTTCATCGGCATTCATTTCATGAATCCGGTGCCGCTTATGGAGCTGGTCGAGGTGATCCGCGGCATCGCCACCGATGACGCGACCTTCGAGACCACCAAGCAATTCGTCGCCCGGCTCGGCAAGCAGATCGCCGTGTCGGAGGATTTCCCCGCCTTCATCGTCAACCGCATCCTGCTGCCGATGATCAACGAGGCGATCTACACGCTTTATGAAGGCGTCGGCAACGTCGAGGCGATCGACACCGCGATGCGGCTCGGGGCGCATCATCCGATGGGGCCGCTGGAGCTTGCCGACTTTATCGGGCTCGATACCTGCCTCTCGGTCATGCAGGTGCTGCACGAGGGGCTGGCGGATTCGAAATACCGGCCGTGCCCGCTCTTGGTGAAATACGTCGAAGCCGGCTGGCTCGGCCGCAAGACCCAGCGCGGCTTCTACGATTATCGCGGCGAGAAGCCGGTACCGACCAGATAGTCCGTCGTCAATTTCGTCATTGCGAGGCACGGTAGTGGGGAAGCAATCCAGTCTCTTACTCTGGATTGCTTCGTCGCGTCGCTCCTCGCAATGACGAGGTAAGCTATTTCACCACTTCGACGAACAGACCGATGACGCAGATCCAGCCGAGCACGAAAAGGATCGTGCGAATGTACGGAATTGCGGCCCAGAAAATGACGGCGTGCGCCACCCTTATCCAAAAGTAGCTTGTCGCCCAGAAGGCCGTCATCGAGTCGTTTTTGCCGGTCACCTGAACGACCAGCACCAGCGCCGCGAACGGTGCAAAGTTCTCGATCGCATTGAGGTACGCGCGGTGTGCGCGCTTGCCCCAGTTCGGAACCGGACGCGGTGTTGGGTCGACGTAATTTTCCGCGCTCAAAGGTCCGTTGGTCATCACTTGGCAGACAATATACGGAATCCACAGCGATGCGGTCAGCAGCGCGGTGAAGGCCAGATATTTAATTTCAGGCGACATTGATTTTGCTCCCCTTTAGTCCGTAGCCCGGATGGAGTGAAGCGACATCCGGGATGATGGCCTGTCGGAAGTCTCCCCGGATTTCGCGCGCTCAATCCGGGCTACCAATTTAATCGCAGCAGGAATCGGATTTCTTCGGCTCCTTGTACGCGGCCTGCGGATCGATGGTTGCGCCTTCATACTTATCATGATGGCGCACCCACGCCATGCCGTAGGACAGCCCCGCCTCGTCGCGGCCCTTGGGGGCGATGTCGAGGAGATTGTAGGCGCCGATCAGGATATCGAGGCCGCGTCCGTAGCTCGAATAGGTATGGAAGATCTCGCCGGCGTCGTTCTTGTAGAACACGCTCGTGCCCGGGCGCTGGTCGCTGGGGAAAGTCGTTTGTTCGTAATTATAAAATGCGGTGCCTTTGGCTTTCTCCTCGGGCGTCGCCGACACCTGATAGTCGAAGTTGAAGTCGTTGCCGGACGACGACACCCATTTGAATTGCCAGCCCATGCGCCCCTTGAACTTCTCGATTTGCGCAAGCGGCGCCCGCGACACCACGACCAAAGCGACATCGCGCTGCGCCAGGTGGACAGCGGCGCCATCCAAGTGATCGGCGATCAGCGAGCAGCTCGGGCAGCCTTCTTCCCAGTTGGGGCCGAACATGAAGTGATAGACGATCAACTGGCTCTTGCCGCCGAGCAGATCGGTCAGGCTTTCCTTACCGTTGGGACCGTCGAACACATAGGTCTTTGTGACCTTCTCCCAGGGAAGCTCGCGGCGCTTGCGGCTTAGCGCGTCGCGGGCGCGGGTGAAGGCCTTCTCCTCCGCCAAATGCGCCTTGCGCGCCGCGATCCATTCATCATGCGAAACGATCTTGTGCGGTTCCATGATTTGCCTCCATTCAAAGGCCGGATGGCGCCGGGCGCCATGCGGGTATGAAATTCATTACGCCGGCGTCATCCAGCCGATGCCGGCGCCGCCGGGCTCGAGCAGGATAACGATACGGCCGACCCCGGGCACCTCGAAAGCGGGCTTCATGACCTTGGCGCCGGCCTTGGTCGCCTTGCTCACGCGCGTATCGACGTCGTCGACGGCGATATAGGGCATCCAGCTTTCCGGAACGCCTTTGTAGTCAGGCCCGCTGATGTCGAAGATGCCGGCGGCGGGTTTATCGTCGGCCTTGGCGATCCAGTAGGTGCCGCCGCCGGGCATCGGCATCGCATCGTATTTCCAGCCCAGCGTATCGCCGTAGAACTTCTTTGCGCCTTCGACATTGCGCGTCATCAGCTCGTTCCAGTGGAATTGACCGTGTGACCAAGACATGAGGCTACTCCGGATTGGTGGGTTACGGGATTCTCG
The DNA here is from genome assembly GCA_031291475.1 of Xanthobacteraceae bacterium. Taxonomy (GTDB): domain Bacteria; phylum Pseudomonadota; class Alphaproteobacteria; order Rhizobiales; family Xanthobacteraceae; genus BOG-931. Next base: position 6,876 of record JARLIY010000096.1, on the reverse strand, counting down.
CCGCGATGTCGCGACAGGGTTACGCAAGCAATTTTTCCAGCTTGTCGAGGGCGCCGATCCAGCCATGCTGGTGCCCGTCGCGCGATTTTTCGTCGAACAGTTTTTCGTGGGTCAGCGTCAGCAAGGTGCCGTCGCCGTCCGGCTTGAACGTGACGGTCACCATCGATTCATGCGGCTGGTCCGGCGGCGCGGCGTCCCAGGACCAGGTGAATACCAGCTTTTCGTTGGCGACGACCTCGCGATAGACGCCGCCGACATTGTGAGCCTCGCCGTTCGGCGAACGCATCTCGATGCGGTAGCGGCCGCCGACGCGCGGGTCGGCCGCGGCCCGCTGGGTGAGGATCTCGCCCGGCCCCATCCAGCGCTTTATTTTTTCCGGGTCGGTGAACGCGGCGAAGACTTTGGCCGGCGGCGCTTTGAAGCGGCGCTTGAGCGTGAGGCTTGGTTTGACGGCGGATTGGACGTCCATGACTCTTCCTCCTCCAGGAACGCGGCGAGGCGGCGCAACGCCTCGGACCAGAAGCGTTCGTAGCGTTCGAGCCACTCACGCGCGCTTTGCATCGGTGCGGCGTCGAGCCGGCAGATGACGGTGCGGCCCGATTTGCTCCGCTGCACCAATCCGGCGTCGGTCAATACGTCGAGATGCTTCATGATCGCCGGCAGCGACACGGCGAACGGCTTCGCCAGCGCGCTCACCGAAAGGTCCGGTTGTTCGGCGAGCCGCGCCAGCAGCGCCCGGCGCGTCGGGTCGGCAAGCGCGGCAAAGGTGCGATCGAGCGGGGCGGCACTAAGCTTAACCATGTAGTTAAGTATATGGCGGTGGCGGCCGGTGTCAAGGTGACGCCCGGCATTGGGGCGCACGCCCACAAATCCTTGGAGGAATTGCATTGGCGAGCGCGCTTCCACCGCGCCTGGCCGTGGTGAAGCTTGCACTTATCTTGACAGGTCACTGTTCCAACGTCACGCTTGTATTAAGCATCAAGAGCAAGCGCGGCCGGAACAACGGCCGTTATCGCGCGCCAAGCGCATGATCGGGAGGAACCCATGATCCGAATCGGGAGGACGATGCTGCTTGCGGGGGCTATGGCGTTGCCGCTGGCAGGTGTTGCATTTGCGCAAGAGACCGGCCCGGGCGGCACGTCCGCCGCGACGAAGGCCCCGCCGATACCGAGTGTCAGCCAGGCGATGCTGAGCAGCGCGGCAAAGGACAGCAATAACTTCCTGCACACCAACGGCAACTACGATCAAACCCGTTTCCACCCCGCCGAGCAGATCAACGCCAAGAACGTCAAGGGCCTGCACGTCTCCTGGATTTTCCAGACCGACGTCAGAGAGTCGATGGAGACCTCGCCGATCGTGGTCAATGGCGTGATGTACGTGACCACCTCGTTCGACCACGTCTATGCGCTCAATGCGCAGACCGGCGAGCAGATCTGGCACTACAAGCACGAGATGGGACCGATCACGGTCTATTGCTGCGGCCCAAACAATCGCGGCGCCGCGGTCTCCGACGACAAGGTTTACATCGGCACGCTCGACGCCAAGCTAGTCGCGCTCGACGCCAAGACCGGCAAGCTCCTCTGGTCGCAGCAGATCGCCGATCCTTCGCTCGGTTACAGCGAGACGATGGCGCCGACCGTGGTCGACGGCAAGGTTCTCATCGGCACCAACGGGGGCGAATACGGCATCCGCGGCTTCGTCAAGGCGTTGGACGCCAACGACGGCAAGCTGCTCTGGACCTTCGACACCATTCCGGAGAATTCGGTCGGCGTGTGGGCGACCAAGGATGCCACCGGCCGCGACATGCATCGCGACATCGCCGCAGAGAAAGAGGCGCTGGCCAAGAACGGCGATCCCTGGAAGACGCTCGGCGGCGGCGTGTGGCAAAATCCGTCGGTCGACCTGGCGACCAAGCGCATCTATTTCGTGGTCGGCAATCCCTCGCCCGACCTCGACGGTGCGATACGGCCCGGCGACAACCTTTACACAGACTCGCTGGTCTCGGTCGATCTCGATACCGGCAAACTCGCCTGTTACTTCCAATACATCGCTCACGACATCTGGGATCTCGACGCCACGAGCCCGACGGTCCTCGTCGATGTGAAAGACGGAAGCGGCAAGACGATCCCCGGCGTGCTCCACGCCGGCAAGACCGGTTACATCTACGTGCACGATCGCAAGGACTGCAAGCTGATCCGCTTCTCCGAGCCGATGGTGTCGCAGAAGGATCGGTGGGTGCTGCCAACGCCGACCCAAGCGCTCGATCCCAAGGCGGCGCGCATGTTCCCGGGCGCCAATGGCGGCGTGGAATGGTCGCCGATCGCGACCGATCCGGGTCTCGGCCTCGCCTACGCGATCAACCTCGAGCAGGAGATGACCTATACGGTCGACTCCACGCCCTATCCCCAGGGCAAGCTGTGGCTCGGCGGCGCCTTCACCAACGTGCCCGGCGGCGTCCAGGCCGGCAACGTGACCGCGGTCGACTACAACACCGGCAAGATCAAATGGCAGGTGAAGACGCCCGAACCGATGATCGGCGGCATTCTCGCCACCGCCGGCGGCGTGGTGTTTGCCGGCGAAGCCAATGGCTGGTTCAAGGCCTATGACGCCAACACCGGCAGCGTGCTCTGGAAGTTCCAGGCCGGCGCCGGCGTCAATGCACCGCCTTCGTCCTACATGGTCGGCGGCAAGCAATACATCGCGGTGGCGGCGGGCGGAAACGTGCAGATCGATTCCAAACGCGGCAACAGCATCGTCGCCTTCACACTGGACTAAGGGTACCCGATCCAGATCGGGGCGATTTTTCAAGGACGGGACCGGCAACGGCCCCGTCCGATTTTTTAATGAACGCGATTCTGCTGCCGGGCGGCAAATGCAGGCAAAGAAAGTTTCGTTCTTTTTTGTCTTGGCGCTCACGCTGCTCCCTTTGGCTGCGCGCGCGCAAAGCATCGAGGAGAAAGCGCAAATCTGCACGGCCTGTCACGGCGAGGACGGCGTGCCGCCGCAGCAGGTCATCGCTGTGCCCGTCATCTGGGGCCAAAACCTCGGCTACCTGTTCTTTCAGCTCCGCGATTTCAAGTCCGGCGCGCGTAAGAACGAGCAAATGACGCCGATCGTGGAGGGGCTCGAGCGCGAGGATTTGATGCCGCTCGCGCAATATTTCTCCAAAAAGGCCTGGCCCAACCTGCAGCAGCCGCACGCGCCGGCGGATGAGGTGGCGTTGGCGCAGCGGGTGAACGCGTCCGTCGTTTGCACGAGCTGCCATCTGGAAGGATTTAAAGGCGACAGCACGCAGCCGCGCCTCGCCGGTCAGGCCCGTGGCTATCTGCAAAAAACGATGACCGACTTCGGCACCGGCGCCCGCGGCAACAATCCCGGCATGACCGGCTTCATGAAGGGGCTCACGGAGCAGGAAATCGGGGCGCTCGCGACCTGGCTCGCGGGGATGCAATAACCAATCACTTGGCGGCAAGCTTTGCCCGCACGGCGGCGTTGGCCGCGAGATCGAGCGCGGTCTTGCCCTCCTTATCCTTCAACGCCCGGTCGGCGCCGTGGCGCAGCAGAGTGTCGACGCTCGCCGCATCGCCGAGCGCGGCGGCAATCATCAGCGCGGTGCGGCCGCGGTTGTCGGCGTCATTCATCGTCGCGCCGTGCGCAAGCAAAAGATCGACGACGCGCTCCACCGCCGCCGCGCCGACGCCCTCATCGTGCCCGGCCGCCCACATCAGCGCGGTCAGCTCGTTGCCGTAGCGCTCGCGCGCGTTGATTCCAGCATCGAGCAGACGCTTGACGATGCCGTCGAAGCCGCGCGCCGCGGCGTAGATGATGGCGGACTTTCCGGTCTCGTCGCGCGCGTCAGGCGCGGCGCCGGCGGCGATGAGTTGTTCGAAAATGCGGTCGTTGCCCTTGAAGGCGGCCGCGATCAGCGGCGTGACGCCCTTGCGACCGGGCAGATTAGGGTCGGCGCCCTTGGCCAAGAGCAACGCCACCGTCGAATGCTTCTCGCCCTCGGCCGCGGCGAACAAAGCGGTGCCGCCGTCCACATTGCGGGCATCGATCGGTGCGCCGTTGGCGAGCAAAAATTCGACCAGCCTGACGTGGCCCTCGCGCGCGGCGTGAGTGAGCGGCATGGCGCCGCGGCGATCGCGCGCCTGCAGCGAAGCGCCGGCGGCGAGGAGTTTCTTCGCCAACTCGTCGCAGCCGCGGTCGGCCGCCTTGAACAGCGCCAGGTTGATCTGCACCGAGACGGCGTCGGCCTTGATCATCTCGTAGTTGCGCTCGATCTCGCCGCAATCCTCGTCGGGATGCGGCTGCACCGGCTGGGCGCGCGCCGGCGAAAGTGCCGCCACGAGCAGACACGCGCCGGCGAAAATGCCGAGGAAGGGTGCAGTCATGGCGCGATGGCCGGGGTTCAATTCGGGGTGCCGACCGCGGCGCTGACCAGCTTGACGCCGTCGGCGCTCGCCCATTCGGCGGGGCCTGCCATCTCGCCGATCTCGCAGCCAGAGCGGTCGACGATCAGCGTCGTCGGCATGCCGAAGGCCTTGCCGGCAAGCTTCAGCTCCTGAAACACCTTGGCGCTCGGATCGGAATAATAGGCCAGATGCGTCACGCCGACCTCCTTGAGGAAAGCGAGCGGCTTTGCCGGATCGCGGGTGTCGATATTGACGGCGACCACCTCGAAGTCCGTTCCGCCCAGATCCTTTTCCAGCGCGTCGAGCGCCGGCATTTCCCGGCGGCAGGGCACGCACCAGGTGGCCCAGAGATTGAGCAGGACGGTGCGGCCCCGCCAATCGGCGAGCTTACGTTCGTGGCCTTCGGTGTCCTTGAACGCCAAATCGGGGACGCGAAACGGGCTGTGCGCCACGGTCAGGGCCGCGACTTCCCCGCGCACGAGCGGCGCAAGACGCCCCGCCGCGGCGACCGCCGGCTCACAGGTGCTCGCGGCCGGATTGCTTCGCAGCCGCTCCATCCCGTATACCCCCGCCAGGACGGCCACGACGCCGATGGCCGCGGCGACCGAAGTCAGGCGCAGGCGGCCCAGTTTGTCTCGTGGCGGCACGGATTGCTCGGTCATTAACGGATGAACCTTGGCGCAACCTTATGAACAGCGTGTCATGAACAACAAAATGTGGGGCGGACGCTTCGGCTCGCAATCCGATCCCCTGATGGAGGAGATCAACGCGTCGATCGATTTCGACCGACACCTCTACCGGCAGGATATTGCCGCAAGCAAGGCCCATGCGGCGATGCTTGCCAAAACGGGCATCATTACGGCGCAGGATGCAAAGCGGATCGCTCACGGTCTAGACACGATCCTGTCAGAGATCGAAGCGGGCAAGTTCAAGTTCGAGCGCGCGCTCGAGGACATTCACATGAATGTCGAGGGTCGGCTCGGCGAATTGATCGGACCGGCCGCCGGGCGGCTGCATACTGCGCGCTCGCGCAACGATCAGGTCGCCACCGACTTCCGGCTGTGGATCCGCGATGCGATCGACCGGTTCGACGCCGCGCTCGCCGAATACCAACGGGCGCTGGCGCAGAAAGCGCTCGAGCACGCGGCGACCGTGATGCCGGGCTTCACGCATCTGCAGACCGCGCAGCCGGTGACCTTCGGCCACCATTTGCTGGCTTATGTCGAGATGGCGGCGCGCGACCGCGGCCGCTTCGCCGATGCGCGCGCGCGGCTCAACGAAAGCCCGCTCGGCGCCGCGGCGCTTGCCGGCACGTCCTTCCCGATCGATCGGGCGATGACGGCGAAAACGCTCGGCTTTGCGCGGCCGATGGGCAATTCGCTCGACGCCGTCGCCGACCGCGACTTCGTCCTGGAGACGCTGTCGGCTTGCGCCATCGCTGCAATGCATCTGTCGCGGTTCGCCGAGGAGATCGTGATCTGGTCGTCGCCGCTCGTCGGCTTGGTGCGGCTCTCCGACGCCTTCATTACCGGCTCCTCGATCATGCCGCAGAAGCGCAATCCCGACGCGGCCGAGCTCGTCCGTGCGCGGACCGGCCGCGTCGTCGGCGCGCTCACGGCGCTGCTGATGGTGATGAAGGGGCTGCCGCTCGCCTATCAGAAGGACATGCAGGAAGACAAGGAAGGCGCGTTCGACGCGCTCGGCACGCTGACGCTGTCGATCGGCGCCATGACCGGCATGGTGCGCGACATGACGCCCGACGCGGAGCGCATGCGGCTTGCCGCGGGCGAGGGCTTTGCGACCGCCACCGATCTCGCCGATTGGCTCACGCACGCGCTCAATCTGCCGTTTCGCGAGGCCCACCATGTGACCGGCCGGATCGTGGCCAAGGCCGCGGCGGCGGGCGTCGCGCTCGACAAGCTGCCGCTTGCGGCCATGCAGGCAATCGAGCCGCGCATCGGTAAAGCGGTATTTGGCGTGCTTTCGGTCGAAGCCTCGGTCAAAAGCCGCAATGTTTATGGCGGGACCGCGCCGAAGAACGTGCGCGCGCAGGCCAAACGCTGGCTCAAACGGCTGCAAAAGAAGCCGTAAACGCGGCGGTGTCCCTTTGATTCCGAAGTTCGCAAGGCTTTGCCGCTCGTCCTTGTGCGAACTTCGGAATCAAAGGGACACCGGCAAATATATGAACCCAGTGTGGGTTTTGGATTTGAAGTTCCTAAACGAATTCGCGGCTACACTGTAGGAACTTCAAATCCACCACAATGGCCAAGACATTGCCGACACAATGTCGCCCGCCGGCGTCCATTTTCTGCTATATGATGGCGGAAGCTCCGGGGGAGCGTTCTTTGGTCCTTGATCGCTTGCGTATCGCTTTTGCACTGGCGCTGTTCGGCACCGCCGCCTTCACGCTCGCGGCCTGCGGGCGCGCGGGACCGCTCGAACCGCCGCCCGGGCCGGCGCT
>JARLIY010000095.1 GCA_031291475.1 Xanthobacteraceae bacterium | reverse complement strand
TGTCGCGGGCGGGACGGCGCCGGCGGCCGGGAACCCGGCGCGGCGGCGGCCGGCGTCGGTGATACCGCGGGCTCGGCGACTTTGATCGGCGACCCACAATCGGTCAGCCAAACGTCGTAAATCGGATGCTCGACCGCATGCAGGCCGGGGCTCGCGGCAAACATCCAGCCGGAGAAGATACGCTTGACCTCGCCCTGGAGTGTGACTTCATCGACCTGGACGAAAGCGTCCGTATTGGTCGCTTCGGTCGGGGGACGCGTGTAGCACACCCGCGCCATAACCTGCAGCGCGCCGAATTGCACCGTTTCGCCGATCGCAGCGTCGAAGGAGATGATGCGGCCCGTGATTTTGTCGAGACCGGAAAATACCGCGCGTGAATTTTCGATCTTTTGGGTCGGCATCTCGGTGATGACGGTATCGTCGGGCTGCGGCGCGGTATCCGCCGGTTGCGGCGGCGGAGGATTGGCCGGTAGCGGCAGCGGCCCCGTTGTCGGCGATCCGACGCGCGCGCGTTGCGCCGCCGGAGGCGATTGCGGTGCGTTCAGCTGATTCGGTGCGGCTGGCGGCGGCGCCATCGCAGCCCCGGGAGGCGGAGGCAGCGGCTGCGTCTGGATGCCCGACGGCGGGGGTCCGGCCGGAGACGCCCGAAGCGGCGCTTGCCCGGGATATTGCACCGGTGGCGGTTGTACGGGAACTGACTGGTTCGGAACGTCGGTCGGCGGGCGCGGAGGCGAATCGCCGAAAATCGACCCCAACTGCGCCTGCGCCGATCCCGCCACAAGCGTTCCGCCGAGGACGGCCAATAGAGTGGCGATACGAAGCATGGAGCCCGCGGGCGGGTTAGGCGTCATCGCGTGCGGCCCCGTTAACACGCCCAATGCGGCGAAACCAAGGGATTACGGGTTGTCGGGCGTCCAAGCCTTGTAATCGCCGGTAGCCTTCGGGCGGCGTCCCTGCGCCAAGGTCGAGCCGCTCGGCCGATAGGCCCCGGGCGTACCGGTCAGGTTCGGCCGGTGCGGCTTTTCCCAGGGGTGAGGCTTGGTCTTGTCCTGCGTCGGCGGCACATCGACAACGTGATGTAGCCAGCCATGCCAGCTGGGCGGCACGGTCGAGGATTCCACAACCCCGTTGTAGATCACCCAGCGCCGCTCGATGCCGAGCGTTGGATCGATCTTGCCGTTCCTGGTGCGGTAATAACGATTGCCGAATTCGTCGTCGCCGACGAACTCGCCGTAAAGCGCCGTCCAAACTTGCGTTCCGAAAGTCTGGCCGTTCCACCAGGTGAAAACGCGCAGCAGGAAGGTTTTCATCACCGATATCGCCGATCGCGCAGCGGCCATGGTTTCCAGGCGCGCGTTGATGCCATTTCAGGCCCGTGCTGTCCAGGGAACCCGGGCCGGAACCGCACCGCCGCGTTATGTTGATTTTTCTACCACCACCGCTCGGGCGCGAATTGTCCCGCCGCCCGCTCGATGACCGCACCCAGCGCGAACAACGTCTCCTCCCTGAAGGGCCGCCCGATGAGCTGCAAGCCAAGCGGCAGACTGCGAGCGTCAAGCCCGCTCGGGACGGAAATGCCGGGCAGGCCGGCCATATTCACCGTCACCGTGAAAATGTCGTTGAGATACATCTCGATCGGATCGACACGGCCCTTTTCGCCGATGGCAAAGGCGGCCGACGGCGTGGTCGGCGTCAGCACGGCGTCGATACCTTCGGCGAAGCAGGATTCGAAGTCGCGCTTGATCAGCGTGCGCACCTTTTGCGCGCGCAGGTAATAAGCGTCGTAATAGCCGGCGGAGAGCACATAGGTGCCGATCATGATGCGCCGGCGTACTTCCTTGCCGAAGCCGGCTGCGCGCGTGCTTTCATACATCTCGATCACATCGCCGCCGGGAACGCGCAACCCATAGCGCACCCCGTCATAGCGGGCGAGATTTGACGAGGCCTCCGCCGGCGCGACGATGTAATAGGCCGGCAGCGCGTATCTGGTGAAAGGCAAGGAGATTTCGACGGTCTCGGCGCCGGCATCTTTCAGCCATTGCGCGCCGCGCTGCCACAGCGTCTCGATCTCCGGCGCCATGCCCGGCATCCGATATTCCTTCGGAATGCCGATGCGCATGCCCTTCACCGACGCTCCGACGGACTGCTCGTAGTCTGGCACGGGCAGATCGGCGCAGGTCGTGTCTTTCGGATCACCGCCGGCCATGGATCGCAGTAGAATCGCGCAGTCGCGTACGCTGCGCGCGAAAGGGCCGGCCTGATCGAGCGAAGACGCAAACGCCACGATGCCCCAGCGTGAACAGCGGCCGTAGGTCGGCTTCATTCCGACGATGCCGCAAAACGCCGCCGGCTGGCGGATCGAGCCGCCCGTATCGGTGCCGGTGGCACCGACGCAGAGTTTCGCTGCCACTGCCGCCGCCGAGCCGCCCGACGAGCCGCCGGGCACGAGCTTCGTATCCGCACCGCGCGGCCGCCACGGCGACACGACCGGACCGAAATGCGATGTCTCGTTCGACGAGCCCATGGCAAATTCGTCGTTGTTGAGCTTGCCGAGCAGCACGGCACCATCGCGCCACAAATTGGCCGTGACGCTCGATTCGTATTTGGGAACAAAATCGCCCAGGATGTGCGAGCACGCCGTTGTGCGGATGCCCTCGGTACAGAACAGATCCTTGATGCCCAGCGGCAAGCCCTCGAGCGGGCCGCCTTCGCCTTTCGCCAGCCGCGCGTCTGCCGCGCGCGCCATGGCGCGGGCACGATCCGGCGTCTCCAACACGAAGGCATTGAGCGCGCGCGCCTTCTCAATGGCGGCTAGATGCGCATCGGCGAGTTCGAGTGCGGAAAATTCCTTCTTGCGCAGCGCATCGCGCGCTTGCGCCAGCGTCAGCGCGGTGATCATCCGGCCGTTGGGTCGTTGCGGGAGAAGAGATCCATCTGGGCGGGATCGCGCGCGTTCTCTTCTTTTTTCTTCTCCGGTTGCGCCGGAGAAGGCTCAATTGCACCGGCTAAGAACGGCGGCTCCTCCACCATATAACCATCGGGCGTGATGAGGCCTTTCCTCTGCAAATACGCAATCCACATCCCGTCTTGCTCACAGGCGATACACATCATTCCACCACTTTGGGCACGACGAAGAAGTGATCCTCACGCGCCGGCGCATTGGCCAGGATGTCGTCGGCGATGTTGCCATCGGTCACTTCGTCGTTGCGCATCTTCATCGCCATCGGCGTTACCGACGTCATCGGCTCGACGCCCGTGACGTCGACTTCCGCCAGCTGTTCGACGAAAGCGAGCATGGCATTGAGCTCGCCCCGAAGATGCTCCACTTCGCTTTCGGCGACCGCGACGCGCGCGAGGTGCGCAACCCGGCGGACCGTTTCGGCGTCAACGGACATGGCGGTAGCCTCGAGCCTTGGATCAGCGTCAGTCGGCAATGCATCGGCTATAGCAGAGCGCCTATTCGCCGCCAACTCCCTGCTTTCCGGGCCGATTTCAAGGCCGTTGAGCTGCATTGTGCCGTTGCAGCGATGCGCCTAACTTTGCGCTTATGAAGCGCGCTCAACGGCCGATCCAAATCGAGCCGGTCCATATTGTCGGCGGCGGGCTTTCGGGTTCCGAGGGCGCTTGGCAGATCGCGCGGCGCGGCGTGCCGGTGGTGCTGCACGAAATGCGGCCCGTCCGTTCCACGGCCGTGCATAAATCCGGGCAATTCGCCGAGCTCGTTTGTTCGAACTCCTTCCGCTCAGACGATGCCACGGGAAGCGCGATCGGCCTCCTGCATGCCGAGATGCGCCGGCTTGGCTCGCTGGTCATGCGAACGGCCGACGCCCACAAACTGCCGGCAGGCGGTGCGCTCGCCGTCGATCGCGAGGGTTTTGCCGCCGCCATCACCGCAGCGATCGAGGACGAACCGCTGATCGACATTCGCCGCGAGGAAATTCTCATGCCGCCTCCCGAGTGGGACAACGTTATTATCGCCACCGGCCCCCTCACCTCGCCTGCGCTCGCGGACGCGATCCGCGCGCTGACCGGCGAAGCTTCGCTCGCCTTCTTCGACGCCATCGCGCCGATCATCCACCGCGACACCATCGACTTCGATATCGCCTGGTTCCAGTCGCGCTACGACAAAGCGGGGCCCGGCGGTTCCGGCGCCGACTACATCAACTGCCCGCTGACGCAGGCGCAATATGACGCCTTCGTCGATGCGCTGCTCGCCGGCGACAAAGTCGCATTCCACGATTTCGAATCGACGACGCCCTATTTCGACGGCTGCCTGCCCATCGAAGTGATGGCCGAGCGCGGCCGCGAAACCCTGCGCCACGGACCGATGAAGCCATTCGGGCTGACCGACGCGCATCGGCCGGCCGAAAAGCCCTACGCCGTGGTGCAATTACGCCAGGACAACAAGCTCGGCACCCTGTTCAACATGGTCGGCTTCCAGACCAAGCTGAAACATGGCGAACAGATAAGCATCTTCCGCACCATTCCCGGCCTCGCCAACGCCGAATTCGCCCGGCTCGGCGGACTGCATCGCAATACCTTCCTCAATTCCCCGAAGCTCCTCAACGAAACGCTGCGGCTCAAGGCGATGCCGCGGCTGCGCTTTGCCGGTCAGATCACCGGCTGCGAGGGTTACGTGGAATCGGCGGCGATCGGTCTTCTTGCCGGCCGCTTCGCCGCCGCGGAGCGACTCGGCGAGAAGCTCAATCTGCCGCCACCGACCACCGCGCACGGAGCGTTGATCGGTCACATCACCGGCGGCCATATCGAGACGATCGATTCCGGCGCACGCTCGTTTCAGCCGATGAACGTCAATTTCGGGCTGTTCCCGCCGCTTGGGGCCCGCACGGCGCGCGGCGCCCAGAAGCAGGCGCTGTGCGCGCGGGCGCTCGCCGATCTTGATACCTGGATCGGGACGGCCGTGCCGCACGCCGCGGAGTGAAGATCATCAACGGGCAATGCGCGCCGGATTTCGCGCCGCGCGCCAAATGAGCCATTGCCGGCGCCACGGCGCCAGCTCGACGTGCGTCAATGGCCGGCTGCGTTGCAATCGGTCGAGCAAAGCGCGGACCAGCGCGACGGGAAGCAACGCCGGTATCGCCGGCGGCGGCAGCGTGCTCATGCGCTCGCCGGCTGTAGCCAGATAATGGCGCGCAACCCTCCGCAATTCAGCAAGCGCCGCCCCAAGACCGGGCGAGGAACGGCCGGCAAACAAGTCGTGCAAGTGGACCTCGTGGCTCTCGAGGAGCTCTTGCGGTACGTAGAGTTGATGCCGGGCAAGGTGCAGCGGAAAAGCACGCAACAGGCCGGCAAGGGCGTAAGCGACGCCCGCCGGTTCGGCGACTGCATCTGCTTCCTCGCCGGCGAGAATTTGCACGGCAAGCGCGATAAGGGCCGCGGACGTCTTTCTCGCGTAGGTTTCAAGGTCGGCAAGAGTGGCCATCGGATCGTCGTAAAGATCGAAGCGGTGCGCCTCGATTAGCTCGAGCAACTTCGTCGAAGGCAGCCGATAGCCGTCGATCGTCGCCAGCAGCGCCGCCGCAACGGGATTGGCACGCGCTTCTTCCGCCCTTTCACCACCGATGACATCGCTCCACCATTGTAGGCGGATTTCACCCGGCAGCGCCGCGTGGGCGACTTCGCGCACGCGCGCCACTTCCGCATTGAAGGCATAGAGGGCATGCAGCGCGCCGCGCTTTTCCGCGGGCGCAAACAGCGAGGCGATGAAGCGGTCGCGGTCGGCCGCCCGGACAAGTTCGGCGCAATGGGCGAACGCATCCTGCATATGGCTGAGTTTACACCGCGATCAGCCCGGCGCCGACGCGCCGGCTCTCGATCAGCATCACGTTGTAGGTACGGACCGCCGGAGCGGTCGTCATGGTGTCGAGCGAAATGTGTCTGTCCCGGAACTGCGCGCGCAACGTTTCCGGCGCGGCCCAAGGCTCCGCCCCGGTACCGAGAATGAAAAAATCGAGGTCGCGAGCCTGGGCAAAGACGAGCGCCAGCGCGGCATCCGTGAGCGCGGCTGTGGTCGCCACCGGCCAGGCCCGGATGCCGTCGGGCAAGCACAGAAGCGAGCCGCGATGCGACATGCCGGCGAAACGGAAACCGCCGTCGCCATGGGCGTCGATCAGCGCTTGCTGCGGGAGATGCGGGTCGGCCACTAGCGGCGCGACCGCGCCCGCTGACGCGGCGGTGAGGGCCTCGACGGCGGCGGCGTCTGCGGCGCCGGCGGAGCCGTCGGCGGCGCCTCGACCTCGGTCTCCTCCGGCTCGCCCTGCCGGGTACGGCCGACGCCGAGATAGATCAGGATCGGCGAGGCGATGAACACGGAGGTATAGGTGCCGACCAGCACAACGCCGAACATCATTGTCGCGGTAAAGCTGCGGATTGCCTGGCCGCCGAACAGCAGCAGCGCGAGCAGCGACAGCGATACCGTCAGATGCGTGACAATCGAGCGCGACAAAGTAGCATTGATCGATGCGTTGAGCAGCTCGGGCATCGGCATGCGTTTATAGCGGCGCAGCATCTCGCGGATGCGGTCGTAGATCACCACAGTATCGTTGAGCGAATAGCCGAGGATGGTGAGCAAAGCCGCGATGCTGGTGAGATCGAAATCGATGCGCGTCAGCGACATGAATCCGACCGTAAGCACCAGATCGTGCACGTTGGCGATCATGGCGCCGAGCGCGAACTGCCATTCGAAGCGGAACCACAGATAAATCAGGATGGCGCCGATCGCGAGCACCAGCCCGATGGTGCCGTACGACAAAAGCTCGGTCGAAACGCTCGGTCCGACCACTTCCACGCGGCGATAGTCGACTTCGGTGCCGAGCGCGTCGCGGACCTTCTGCACCGCCTGCTGCTGCGCCGCGTCGCCGCCGGGTTGCTCGGAAATGCGGATCAACACGTCGTTCGGCGCGCCGAACTGCTGCAGCTGAAAATCGCCCAGCTGCAGCCCCGCGATGGTGCCGCGCATCTTGGCGAGGTCGGCCGGCCCGGCTTTGGTCTGCACCTCCATCAGCGTACCGCCGACGAAGTCGATGCCGAAATTCAATCCGTGAAAGAAGTAGAGCAGGATCGCCGCGATCGACAGCATCGCGGATATGGGAAAGCTGATGCGCCGAAAGCGCATGAAGTCGAATCGGGTGTCATCGGGAACGATGCGAAGGAGGCGCACGATTCTTCTTTCAGATGAGGTTCATGCTCAGATCGGCACGGTACGCGGCCGCCACAAGCGCACCCAATAAGCCACGATCAGTCTGGTCAGCGTAAAGGCGGTAAACAGGCTGGTGAGGATTCCGATGCCGAGCGTCACGGCGAAGCCGCGCACCGGTCCCGTCCCGATATAGAACAGGACCGCCGCGGCGATGAACGTAGTGATGTTGGAATCGAGAATGGTTGCGAGCGCACGGGTGAAGCCGGCATCGATGGCGCTGATTGCGGTCCGGCCGGCGCGCACTTCCTCGCGAATGCGCTCGTAGATCAGCACGTTCGAATCCACCGCGATGCCGACGGTGAGCACGATACCGGCGATGCCGGGCAGCGTCAGCGTAGCGCTGAGCATCGACAGCACGCCGAAGATCATGGCGACGTTCACCGCAACTGCGATGTTGGCGAACAACCCGAACAGGCCGTAGGTCACCAGCATGAAGAAGACGACCAGCGCCGCCCCCACATAGGCGGCGTGCTCGCCGGCATTGATCGAATCCTGGCCCAGTCCCGGCCCGACGGTACGCTCCTCGATCACGGTCAGCGGCGCCGGCAATGCGCCGGCGCGTAAAAGGATGGCGAGATCGTTGGCCTGCTGCACGGTGAAATTGCCCGAAATCTGCCCGGAGCCGCCAAGAATCGGTTCGCGGATGACCGGCGCCGAGATCACCTTGTTGTCGAGCACGATGGCGAAGGGCTTGCCGACATTCTGCTGAGTGGCTTCGGCGAATTTGCGCGCGCCGCTCGAATTGAAGCGGAAACTGACGATTGGCTCGTTGGAGCGCTGGTCGAAGCCCGGCTGGGCGTCGACGAGATCGGCGCCGGACACGAGTACGCGTTTTTCGATGAGATATTTTTGCCCGCCTTCGCCGTCGAGAATTTCCGAGTCCTGCGGCACGTGGGAGGCCGCCGCCTGCTCCGCCGTCTCCGATTGGTCGACCATGCGGAAGTCGAGCTTCGCCGTCTTGCCGAGGATCTCCTTGAGCCGCGAAGGATCCTGCAGGCCGGGCACCTGCACGAGAATGCGGCTGGCACCCTCGCGCTGGATGGTTGGCTCGACCAGGCCGAGCTCGTTAACGCGGCGCTCGATGATCTGAATCGACTGATCGACGGCCTGGCGGATGCGTTCGACGATCGCCGCGTCCGACGGGGTCAGCGTGATCAGGCCGCTGTTCTCCGTGATGTCGACGCTGCGCTGGCCCGAGGAGCCGAGTATGCCGGATAGCGGCTGCGACAGCTCGCGCAGCTTGCCGACAGCGTTATCCACGTCGCTGTCGCGCGTGATGCGTACTTCGACGCTGTTGCCGCGAATGGCTCGTCCGGTGAAGGGAATACGCGCCTGGCGCAGAACTCGCAGCACATCGTCGGCTACACCCTGGAGCCGCTCCTTGCGCACGGCATTGGTGTCGACCTCGAGCAGCAGGCTCGAACCACCTTGCAGATCGAGGCCCAGCACAATGTGCCGCTGCGCCCAGCTCGGCCAGGCGCGCACCGCGCTCTCGGAGAAAAAGTTCGGCAGGGCAAACAGGCACACGATGAGCGCCGTGAGCAGAATCCCCGCCGCTTTCCACCGCGTGAAAAACAACATTGGATGCGATAATCCTTATTACGATCGCGTTCCGTCGGGATCAGCTCGCGCTCTCGTCCTTCACCGGCTCGCCCTTGGCCCGCACCTCGGACACCATCGAGCGCATCTGGCGCACGCGGACGCCGTCGGAGATTTCGACCTCGATCTGATCATCGTCGACGACCTTGGTGACCTTACCGAGGAGACCGCCATTGGTGACAACGGTATCGCCGCGGCGCAGCGCTTTGACCATCGCCTGATGCTGCTTCACCCGCTGTTGCTGCGGGCGCAAGACCAGGAAATACATAATCACGACAATCAAAATCAGCGGCAGCAGCGAGGTGATCATGCCGCCGCTGTCGGCGCCGCCGAGGCCAAACGGCAAGCCTTGCGCGAATGCGGGGGTAATCAGCATTGTTCCTCCGGGTCCGCTGAGGACGCGCCGGCCGCAGCGATGAGGGCCGATTTTGCGCGGGAAATCGGCGCGGACTATAGCTGCCGTTGGCCTAATTGCAATGTTTGTGGCGCGCCTTGGCAGCACCTTGGCGGCACGCTTGCGGGGGTTCCGGAGCCCCGCTAAGGGGTAGGCGTAACCGGTGTAATCATGGCCAAAACGCCTCAACGCATCCGCAACAAAGCAGCGAAAAAGCGCACCGGCGACGGCTCGAAAGTCGAGCTCACCCGCGACGCCGGCGTCGAGGGCGTGCTGCATCGGATCGCGGAAGCGCTCGAGCGCGTCGCTCCGCCGTCGCCGCCCGGGCTCGATTTTTCCGCCGCCGAAGCCTTCGTCTGGCATCCCGAGGAACGGCGGCTCGCCACCGTCGCCCGCGTCAACCGTGTCGAGATGTCGCTGCTAAAGGGCATCGACCGGGTGCGCGATCTTCTGGTGGAGAATACCGAACGCTTTGCGCGCGGCTTGCCGGCGAACAACGCGCTGCTGTGGGGCGCGCGCGGCATGGGAAAATCATCGCTGGTCAAGGCGGCGCACGCGGCGGTGGCGGCCGCGCACCGGGCCGCGGGGCTCAAGCTCATCGAAATCCATCGCGAGGACATCGAGTCGCTGCCGGAACTGATGTCCTTGCTGCGCGACAAGCGTCAGCGCTTCATTGTGTTCTGCGACGACCTGTCCTTCGACGCCGAAGACACGTCCTACAAGTCGCTCAAAACCATGCTCGAAGGCGGCATCGAAGGGCGGCCGGAGAACGTGATCTTCTACGCCACGTCGAACCGGCGTCATTTGATGGCGCGCGATATGGTCGAGAACGAACGCGCGACCGCGATTAATCCCGGCGAGGCGGTCGAAGAGAAAGTCTCGCTGTCGGATCGGTTCGGCTTGTGGCTCGGTTTTCACCGCTGCAGCCAGGACGAATACCTCGCCATGGTCGAGGGCTATGTCGCCCGCTACCGCATTCCGCGCGCCGGCGCCGACCTGCGGCGCGAAGCGCTGGAATGGGCGACGACACGCGGCGCGCGTTCCGGCCGCGTCGCCTGGCAATACGTGCAGGACCTAGCGGGACGGCTCGGCGTGAAAATGGCCGGCTAGAATGGCGATTATGCGCCGCTGAGATACTGCGCCGGATCGACCGGCGTAGCGCCCTTGCGGATTTCAAAGTGCAATTGCGGCGAGGTCACGCTTCCGGTCTGGCCGGACTTGGCAATCACCTGCCCGCGTTTGACCGGATCGCCGCGCTTGACCAAGATTTCACTGGTATTCGCATAAGCGGTGACGAAGCCGTTGCCGTGACGAACCAAAACGAGGTTGCCATAGCCCTTGAGCTCGTTGCCGGCGTAAGCGACCACGCCATCTTCCGCCGCCTTGACCGGCGTGCCTTCGGGCACCGCGAGATTGATGCCGTCGTTCTGCAAGCCGTTCGGCTTCGGCCCGAAGCCGGCAATGACGCGCCCGCGGACCGGCCAACGGAAGGACGGCAGACCGCCGGCGGGCTCCGCGGCCTTGACGGCGCTTTCCTGGCCTTCGGGCGCAACCGGAGCGGCGAGCCGCGCGCTGTGCGGCGAGTCCGCGGTGGCGAGCGATCCGACGGTGCCTTCACCGCGCGGCGCGGCTGGCGATGCCGGTGCGGCCGCCGAAGCTGAATGCATGTCCGGAATGATCAGGCGGTCGCCGACCTTCACCATCGTGTCGGGGGGGATATTGTTGGCTTTGGCGAGCGCCAGCACGGGCTTGCCGTAAAGCCGCGCGATGCTGTGAAGCGTTTCGCCCTGCGCCACGACATGAGTGCCCGCGGCAGACGCCAGCGCGGTTTGCGGCGGGCCGACCGGAGCGGCTGAAGGAATTGTCGGCGCAGTCGAGGCGATCCGCGTCTGTGGGGCTGAAAGTGCCGCGGCGGCGGGGCCGCGGCGACGCGGGATCACCAGATGCTGGCCCGGATGCACCAGCGCCGGATTGCTGATGCTATTGGCCTCCATGATGGCGGCCACAGGCACGCCATAGCGGTGTGAAATCATTTCCAGGGTTTCGCCGACCCCGACCGTGATCGGCGTGCCGCCCTCCCAGGTCCAGGTCGGCGGCGGCGGTGCCGCGGGCAGCGAGCCGGTGACATCGCCGTTGCCCGGCTGATAGGAGCCCATGCCCCGGCCGCCGCCGGAGGTCCCATCGTTACTGGCGAGGTGCGGAAGCGGCTTACTATCGACGTGGTTGGTGCCGATCGAGCCGGTCACCTCGCTACGGGACGAATTGTCGGAGTTAAAGTCGGAAAAGCGCCCGGAATCGCTGGTGCAACCGGCGGCGCCCAACCCCATTAACGCTATGGCAACCACTTGCGGCCAGACGGCCGAACCACGCGACGCGCACATGATGACTCGCTCGCACGCAACTATACCTACAAGTGAATAAACATCGTTGAGGTAAACAGGCGTTTAAGTACCGGGGTAACAGTCTACGAATGATGCAAGTATCGTAATATGGTTACAATTCTCGTGCTTGGCCGGGCAGAAGCGGCACGAATCTCACCGCGATCAGGTTTTCGCGCGTCAGCCCCCCCGCCGTTTTCGCCAGTTTGACGATGTGTTGCGTGCCGTGACGCGGGCCGAGCGGCAGCACCATTTTGCCGCCTTCGGCCAGCTGTTCGACCAGCGCGTCCGGGACCTCCTCGGCGGCAGCGGTTACGATGATGCGGTCGAACGGCGCCTGCTCCGGCGCTCCGGCGAAGCCATCGCCGGCGATCACAGTCACGTTGGCGTAGCCCAAAGTCTTGAGCCGTTCGCGCGCGGTGTCGGCCAGCGTCCGGTAGCGTTCGATGCTGACCACGTCGCGCGCCAGCCGCGAGAGGATGGCCGCCTGGTAGCCCGAGCCGGTGCCGACTTCGAGAACGCGGTGCCCAGCCTCGACTTCGAGCTGTTCGGTCATATACGCGACCACGTAAGGCTGGCTGATCGTCTGCCCGCAGGCGATCGGCAGCGCCTGGTCGGCATAGGCGCTATCGGTGAACTCGGACGTGACAAAGTGCTCCCGCGGAACTTCGTCCATGGCGCGCAGCACCGCCTGGTCACTGATGCCACGCCGGCGCAGCGACAGCTGAAACTCCATACGCTCCACGTCGTCTGTGTGAATCGCGGCCATGGCGTTTCGCCCTCACCCACCCGCTTTGTTCCTTCTAGCACTTCACCGCCGGGCCTTGAACCGGGACTGCGAACAAGCCGCGGAACCGATCCCGCCTGTTCGGCGTTGACAACGCCGCACGCGGATTCGGTTCATTTCGCCCCCGTCCGGGCGAAACTTGCGGCGGCGCGGTTCGGGGACGTATGCTCTCCAGCGATCGTGGATGGCACGGGATTGCAAATGACGGCTGCTGAAGTTTCCGTCGCGGGCAAGCGCGTCCTCGTGGTCGAGGACGAGCTGATGATCCGCATGCTGCTCCAGGACATGCTGGCGGATCTCGGCCACACGCTCGCCGGCGAAGCTGGCCGGATCGACGAAGCGATCGCGCTGGCGAAGGACGGCGAGTTCGACCTCGCCATCCTCGATGTCAATCTCAACGGGCAACCGATCTCGCCGGTGGTCGAGATCCTGGTGGCGCGCGGATTGCCGTTCGTGTTCGCCACGGGTTACGGTCAGCGCGGCGTGCCGGAGCCATACCGTCAGACGCCGACGCTGCAGAAGCCGTTCCAGGTTGACGCGCTCGCGCGGGCGATCGAGGCCGCCGCGCCGGGACGCTAGCGCATCGTTAGCTTCAGTCGAAAAGAGCGGCGAGCTGCGTCATATAAGGCTCGTCAGTCATGTCGAGCTTCAGCGGCGTGACGGTGATGCAGCGCTCGTCAAGCGCGGCAAGATCGGTGCCCTCTTCCGCCTTCACGAAGCCGTGGCGCACATAGGCGATCCAATAATAGGGGTTGCCGCGGCCGTCCTTGCGCTGGTCGATTTGCAACCGCTCCTGGCCGCCGCGGCGTCCCTGAGCGGTGACGGCGATGCGCTTGACCTCTGCCGGCGCGCAATCGGGGAAATTGACGTTGATCAGCACGTCGCGCGGTATGCCTTCGGCGACGATGCGGCGAATAATGTCGGGCGCGTAGTGCAGGCTCGTCTCCCAATGGGGCGCGCGTCCGCTGCGCGAACCGTAGGCCTGCGACAAGGCGAGCGAAGGCACGCCGATCACGGTGCCCTCGACGGCGCCGGCGACGGTCCCGGAATAGATCACGTCCTCGCCGGCGTTACGGCCCCGATTGACGCCGGAGAGGACGAGATCGGGTCCCTTGCCGTTGAGCACGTGGCGCGCGCCCATGATGACGCAATCAGTCGGCGTACCGCGCACCGCGAAGCGGCGCTCCGCGACCTGGCGCAGCCGCAGTGGGTCGTTGAGCGACAGCGAATGGGCGACGCCCGATTGGTCGTATTCCGGCGCGATGATCCAAACGTCGTCAGACAGAGCGCGCGCGATTTTCTCGCACACGTCCAACCCTTCGGCGTGGATGCCATCGTCGTTGGTGATCAGGATGCGCATCGGCCCGTCATTTCTCGATTTTCGTGATGCCACCCATATAGGGCCCCAGCGCCTCCGGCACGGCGATCGAGCCGTCGTTCTGCTGGTAGGTCTCCATGACCGCGATCAGCGCACGGCCGACGGCGACGCCGGAGCCGTTGAGCGTGTGGACATGGCGCACGTTGCGGTCCGCCTTGCCGCGATAGCGCGCATTCATGCGTCGCGCCTGGAACTCGCCGCAGTTGGAGCAGGAGGAGATTTCGCGATACATCCCCTGTCCCGGCAGCCACACCTCGATGTCGTAGGTCTTTTGTGTGGCAAAGCCCATGTCGCCGGCGCACAAGGTCATCACGCGATAATGCAGATCGAGGCGTCTTAGAACTTCCTCGGCGCAGGACAGCATGCGCTCGTGCTCGTCTTTCGACTGCTCGGGCGTGGTGATGGAGACAAGCTCGACCTTGGTGAATTGGTGCTGGCGGATCATGCCGCGCGTGTCTTTGCCCGCAGCGCCCGCTTCGGCGCGGAAGCACGGCGTGCAGGCTGTCACCCGCATGGGCAGTTGTGCTTCATCGACGATGGATTCGCGGACCAAATTGGTTAGCGGCACTTCGGCGGTGGGGATGAGCCAAACTCGCTGATCAACGCTGAGCAATTGATCGCTTCCAGCTGGGTCAGCTACGCCAAGATTGCTTATTGTGAACCCCGTTTTGTAACGTTCTTGCGCTTGCAGAAATTCTTGACGAAGCCTCTCATCCTTAAAGTCGACAATCTCAAGTGGGTTCTTCCCCGGCGAGGGCTTCCACTCAAATTCCCGTGTCGAAAAAACGCGGAGTCTACTTTCGAATTGATCAAGCTCAAACTTCGGAAGCTGAGCCGTGCCGAACATTGCTTCGTCGCGCACCAACAGCGGCGGCGCGACTTCGGTGTAGTTGTGCGGCTCGCTCGTGTGCACATCGAGCATGAATTGCCCAAGGGCGCGCTCCAGCCGCGCTAGTCCACTTTTCAGCACGACAAAACGCGCGCCAGATATTTTTGACGCCGCCTCGAAGTCCATTTGGTTGAGCGCTTCCCCAAGAATGAAATGCTCCTTCGGCTTGAATGAGTAATCGCGCCTAGCCCCAAAACGGTGATGCTCGACATTGTCATTTGCATCTGTTCCTTGGGGAACGTCGTCCAACGGCAAGTTCGGAATCTGTGCCAGAATATTGAAAAGCTCCCTCTCGATAGCTCGTTCTTCGTCCTGCATCCTTGAGATCGAAGACTTCGACTCCGCGGCGCCTTCCATCAGCCTCCGCACAGCCGCCTCGTCCTTATTTGCTTTTGCTTGGCCAATCTCCCGAGACACCGTATTGCTCTGGGCCTGCTCCCGTTCCAGTACCCGTAGGATTGCACGTCGGCGTTCATCGATAGACAGCAGGTTCTGGGATGAAAAACGCTTTCGGTCCTCGTCGCTGAGGTTGCGCCGCGCCAGTGCGCGATCGAAGGCGTCGGCATTTTCGCGGATGGAGCGGATGTCGTGCATTGTTCGTATCCGGGCCGTCATGCCCGGCCTTGTGCCGGGCATCCACGACTTAAACTTACGCCGACAAAGACGTGGATGGCCGGGACAAGCCCGGCCATGACGAATCAAAAACTCGCGTCGACAACATTATAAGCGCCTATCGCTCTGCATGAGCGCCAATCACTCCGCGGGCTTCGATGCCGCCGCGGCGGCTTGGGCCGCGCGCTCGGCCGCCGCCCGCTTCTCCACCCAGCGCACCGACCAGACCGAGCCCTCGTAGAGGGCGACCAGCGGCAGCGCAAGCGACATCTGGCTCAGCACGTCGGGCGGCGTCAGGATCGCCGCGATCACAAAGGCGATGACGATGAAATAGCGGCGCTTCGATTTGAGCTGGTCGGAAGTGATGATGCCGACGCGGCCGAGAAGCGTCAGGATCACCGGCAGCTGGAAGGCGATGCCGAAAGCAAGCACGAGCTTCATCATCAGCGATAGATAGTCCTCGACCTTCGGCAGCAACTCGATTGTCGCCTGACCGGGGCCGCCCATTTGCTGCATGCTGAGCGAAAAGCGCGCCAGCATCGGCCAGACCACGAAATAGACGACCATCGAGCCCAATAGGAAGAAGATCGGCGTGGCGACGAGATAGGGCAGGAACGCCTGCCGTTCGTTGCGGTAGAGCCCCGGCGCCACGAACATGTAGATTTGCGACGCAATCACCGGAAACGAGATGAACGCCGCGCCGAACATCGCGAGCTTGAGCTGGACGATGAAATATTCGAGCAGTCCGGTATAGATGAACCTGGAATTTTCTGGCCCCGCCACCCAGACATAGGGCCAGGTCAGGACGTTGTAGATCTGCTTGGCGAAGAAAAAGCAGACCACCGCCGCCAGCGCGAAGGCGGCGATCGCCTTGATCAACCGCCCGCGCAGCTCGATCAGGTGATCCATCAGCGGCGCCTTGGTCGCCTCGATCCGTTTCTCCTCCTCTTCGTCGCGGGTCATGCGCTGCGCCCCGTCGTTTCCGGCTCGGCGGCGCCTTCGGCCGCTTGCGGCGCTGCGGGCCCGATCGCGGCGGCGACGACTTCCCCTTCGGGAGCCGCGACACTCGGCTCAGGAGCGGGAAGTTCGAGCGCTGCGTCCTGCGCGGCTTCCGGCGCGACAGGACCGGTCGCCGCGGCCACGACGTCCTGTTCGGCCGCTGTCGTTAGCGCCGGCTTTTCCAGCGACGCCTGAATGTCTTTTCCCGCAGCCTCGACGTCGGCGCGCACATCCTTCAGCGGGTCATAGCTTTTGATGTCGTGGGCGATATCGTCGACCTGCTTCTTGAGGTCGGCCATTTCCGCTTCGCGCATCGCCTCCTGAAACTGGCCCTGGAAATCGGCGGCCATGCTGCGCACCTTGCGCGTCCACTGCCCGAGCGTGCGCAGCACCGCGGGCAGCTCCTTCGGCCCGATCACGATCAGCGCGACGACGCCGATGAGCAGGAACTCGGTCCAAGAGATATCGAACATGGAAACTCCCCGGCCGGCTCAACCGCCCATTCCGCATCAGCCGCCGGCCGAATGTCCCGCCAGGATTAGCCGCCGGGGTGCCTAGGAGAGCGTGCCCCCGACCTTGCTTTCGGCGTCGGCGCGCCTTTTGGCCTCGGCTGCCGCCTGATGGTCGATGGATTTGATCGGGGCGTCGGGCTTCGCGCCGGCTTCCTCTTCGGTCATGCCCTTCTTGAAGGCTTTGATGCCCTTGGCGACGTCGCCCATCATCTCCGATATTTTGCCGCGCCCGCCGAATACCAGCAACAGGACGGCGCCGACGATCAGCCAGTGCCAGATGCTCAATGAGCCCATGAAATCCTCCGTGCGCAGCCGCGCCCGCGCCAGTTGCGATTTTAGCCGAAACTAGGCGTCGAAGGGGGCAAAAACAAGCACAACGGCAAGCGCCGCGAAGCCGCGGACGGTCTTCATGCCGAGGTAGTAAACTGCCTTATTCTTCGCTTCGCCCGGCCGGCGGCGCCAATCCCAGATCGAGATCGCCCGGTTCCAGGGGGTCTTCGTCGTCCCGCAGCGCAGGATCGTCGGAAGGAACCGGCACGGTGAAGCCCGCCGGCAGCGATTTATCCATGAGCCCCGCGCCTTTGAGCTCGTCGAGGCCGGGGAGGTCGGCGAGCACGTCGAGGCCGAAATGCGACATGAACGCCTCGGTGGTGCCGTAGGTCACCGGCCGGCCGGGCGCCTTGCGCCGCCCACGCAACCGGATCCACCCGGTTTCAAGCAGCACGTCGAGCGTCCCCTTCGACGTGGTCACGCCGCGGATTTCCTCGATTTCCGCGCGGGTCACCGGCTGGTGATAGGCGACGATCGCCAATGTCTCGATGGCGGCACGCGACAGCTTCTTGGTGACCACGGTTTCCCGCGTCAACAGCCAGGCGAGATCGCTCGCCGTGCGCAGCGACCATTTGCCGCCGACACGCACGAGATTGACGCCGCGCGCGGCGTATTCCTTTTGCAGTTGCAAAAGCAGCGCCTGCGCGTCGATGCCGGCCGGCAGCCGCGCGGCCAGGACCTTTTCGTCGAGCGGCTCGTCGGCGGCGAACAACAATGCTTCGAGGATGCGCAGCTCCTCGGCGCGCACTTCCTCATCCTTCTTGTTGCCGACGATTACCCGCATCTTTGCCACGCTCGACCTCATTTCCAGCCTCCACCTCATCCATTGCCCGGCTGCACCGCAGTCCCGTCTGCTTCCTGATCCCGCCGCTTGCGGACGTAGAGCGGAGCGAAAGCCGCGTGCTGGTGCATTTCCATCCGGCCTTCCCGCACCAATTCAAGGGTGGCGGCAAAACTCGAGGCGCGCACCGTCGCCGCCAAAGACGGCTCGACCATATAGGCGATGAGATATTCGTCGAGCACGCACCAGTCGGCGGCGCCGCCGATCAGCTTCTCGACCGCCGCCCGCGCCTCGGCGAGCGACCATACCGTGCGCTTGGGCATGCGGACGAACGATCGCGCCTGGGTCTGGCGCCGCACCGCATAAGCGGAAAGCAAATCGTAGAGCGACGCCGACCATTCCGGCTTTTTGATCTCCGCGATCGGCTCCGGCAGGCCGCGCTGAAACACCTCCCGGCCGAGTTTTGGCCGGTTGAGCAATTGCTCGGCAACCTGCCGGATGGCCTCGAGGCGGCGCAAGCGCTGCGCCAGCGCCGTCGCCATGTCTTCGGCGCTGATGCCGTCGGCTTCGTGCTGCTCGGGCAGCAACAGGCGCGATTTCAGATAAGCGAGCCACGCCGCCATGACGAGATAATCGGCGGCGAGCTCAAGCCGCAGCTTGCGCGCCTCCTCGATGAAAGCGAGATACTGATCGGCGAGCGCGAGGATCGAGATTTTGGCGAGATCGACTTTTTGCTGGCGCGCGAGCGTGAGCAGGAGATCGAGCGGTCCCTCGAAACCCTCGACGTCGATCACCAGCGCGGGCTCGTCGGTGGCCCGTTCCGGAAGTTCGGTCGTGAACTGCAAATCCCCGGCGATCATGCAAACCCCTGCGCCGGCTGCCAGGCGCCGGCCATGCGTCTTAGGAACTCGGCGCGCCCTTCGGCAAGATCGATCGGCGCCGCCGGTTTCCGCAACGCCAGAGCAGCCGCCGACCGGCGCGCCGCCTCGCCGGCGAGCTTTGGCGCTTCGGCGGCAACGGCGCGCATCTCAGGCATCGCGCCGTTGCAGTGAAGCACGACGTCGCAGCCGGCGGCGATGACGGCGCGGCTCCGTTCGGCGATCGAGCCGGAGAGCGCTCCCATGGAAATGTCGTCGCTCATCAAGAGGCCTTTGAAACCAATCGAATCACGAATCACGTCACGCACTATAGTTCCCGAAATCGTGGCCGGCGCGATGGGATCGACGGCGGTAAACACAACATGCGCGGTCATGGCCAGCGGCAAGCCCGCAAGGGGCCGAAAAGCAGCAAAATCCGTGGCTTCCAACGTTGCCCGGTCGGTGCTGACCACCGGCAGCCTTTTATGACTATCGGCTGCGGCACGGCCGTGGCCGGGAATATGCTTGACGACCGGCAGCACCCCCTCCTCGCCCAGGCCCCGCGCAATGGCTTCGGCGATAGCGGCCACTTTGGCCGGCTCTGTGCCGTAGGCGCGGTCCCCGACCACCGGATCGGAACCTGCAACCGGGACGTCCGCGATCGGCATGCAGTCGACGTCGATGCCGAGCGCCGCCAGATCGGCCGCGATCAGCCGGGCACCGAGTTGTGCCGCGGCGAGGCCCGCTTGCCGGTCGCGGTCGTAAAGCGCGCCATAAGCGGCCCCCGGCGGATAGGACGGCCAGTGTGGCGGACCCAGGCGTTGCACGCGGCCGCCTTCCTGGTCGATCAGCACCGGGGCAGCGCGCCCAAGCGTTGACCGCACCTCCTCGACCAGCTCGCGTAACGGCTCAGGGCCCGTCACATTGCGCTGAAAAAGGATAAGACCCCATGGCTCCGCCTCACGGAGGAATGCGCGCTCGTCGTTGGTCAAAGCGGGTCCGGCAAGGCCGGTAATAAAGGCGCGCATCGCGGCCGCTTAGCCCGCGGGTATCGCGAGCGTCAAGCGCGCGACCGTCAGTTCTTCTGGACGATGCAATTGCCGCCGGCGGCTTTGAGGCCGCTGCACATTCCGGCGGCCTCCTCCATCGAGGCAAACGGGCCCACTAAGGCACGATAATAGGTGCCCTTGGCGCGCAAATCGGCCCGCCGAATGATCGGCTCGCGCCCATTGAGCTGATTGGGGAATTTGGCCCGTAGTTCGCGGAAAGAGGCCTGCGCCTCAGCTTCGCTGCGCTGGGAGGTGACCTGCACGGCATAGCCGCCAGTGGACGCCGGGGCGGGGGCGGCGGCAACTCCGGTCACCGGCCCGGCGCTGGCGACCGACACGGGCGCCGCAGCAGCACGGCTGCGCGCCGGCGCCTGGGCAGCGGTTTCAACCGGGCTGCCGGGCACGATCGAGAGCGGCGCGTTGCGCCCGGAAGGCGGCGGGCTCGTCGCGGCGGCCGGCTTGGGTGCCGGCGGCACCGGACGCGCGGCATTGCGCGGAACAGGCTGCGAGCTGGCCGGCGGACTGGCCGCCTCCGCGGGAGCGGCCTGATCGGGCCGGATGGTCACCGTGTGAATTCGCTTGGGCTCGGTCGGAGCCTGAGCCTGTCCGGCGGCGGACGCCGGTGCCGGAAGCGTCGTCGTCATCGGCGGAGGTGGCGGCCAGGGCGACGCCGCCGGCGCAGCATTCGGCGCGGTTGCAAACGCTCCGGATGGTGCAGCCGCGGCTGCGGTCGGCGGGCTTAAGGTCTGCCCCGAGTTCATCGGAATCGTCGAAACCACCCGAGGAGCCGGTTTCGCCGGCTCGATATTGACCGGCTGTTCTTCGCGCGAAACGAGGTTTTCGCTCGAAGCCGCGCCTGCGGCGCCGGCCTGGTTCGAATTGCTCGCTTGGGACTCGCCGTAATTCGGCACGATCCTGATCGGGCCGTTGCCCGCTTTGATGATGGGAGGAAGCGTCGGCAGGACAGAACCGCCGAACATTGCGCGATACCCGAACGCGCCTGCGGTACCGACCACCGCCAAGCCAAGCACCGCCATGATGACGATCAGACCGCCGCGCCGCCGGGGCCTTGGCGCCCGGTCGTAATATTCATCCGTCCCGTAGGCTTCGCTGCCTTCGAGCTCCGGCTCCTCGGCCTCATAGCTCTCCCCAGGCTCCGCCGTCGCATAAGCGGGCAAGTCGCGAGCGCGCAAGACCGGCATTTGTTCTTCGCGATAGCCGGCGGGGGGCTCTTCGCGGAAGCCGTTGAACTGCGCCGCGGGTCCGGAAAAATATCTGCCGCCCTGCGCCGGTTCGTCGTCGTAGACGCGCTCGCGCGGCACGTAGGATGTGGCGGGCGGAGGCGCCGAAGGGGGCGGAGCGTAACGGTCGTCGGCACGATCCTGCTCTTGCTCCTGCGCATAATCCTCATCGGCCGCCCAATCGACGCCGGAAGGCGCTTCGTCATTATCGGATCGCGGCGAAGTGTGGGATTGGGCGCGGCGGCCTGCGGCGTTAGGATCGCTCTGACCGATCAAGCGCGCCAATTCGGCGAGCGGATCGCTTTCGTCGTTGGCGAACTGACCGGCTTCATCCCGCGGCAGCGGATCGCGGCTGCGGTAAGAGCGAAAATCATCATCGGCCATCGGGCTTAAGCTCCGATTGTGGCGTTCAATCTATAGCGAACTATAGCGAACGGCGATTCTCTGCGACTGCTTTTGCAATGTCCCAACGTCCCGAAGGGGAACTATCGCATCTCATGGGGCGCCCCGACGCCAAGTAACGCGAGCCCCGATGCCAGCACCGTCACGACGCCTTGTACAAGCACGAGGCGAGCCAAGGTCAGCTCTCGATCATTCTGGATAATGAAGCGTAAATGTGGCGTTGCGGTGCCGTGCGTCCATAACGCATGAAATTCGCTGGCTAAATCGAACAAATAAAAGGCGATCCGGTGCGGCTCATGCGCCGCGGCGGCCGCTTCCACGACCCGCGGGTAGAGCGCGATCCGGCGCATCAACGCGAGTTCCGCGGGATCCGCAAGCAGTTGCAGATTCGCAATTTCCAGTAACTTCCGATGATCGGCCGGAAGATCGGGGAAGACCTCGCGCGCGTTGCGGAACACCGATTGGCCGCGAGCGTGTCCGTACTGGACATAAAACACCGGATTGTCGCGTGACTGCTCGACGACTTTCGCGAGATCGAAGTCGAGCGCGGCATCGTTCTTGCGGAATAGCATCATGAAGCGGACGGCGTCGCGCCCGACCTCGTCCACGACTTCACGCAAAGTCACGAACTCCCCTGCCCGCTTCGACATTTTCACTGGCTCGCCGGCGCGCAGGAGCTTCACAAGCTGGACGAGCTTGACATCGAGTTCGGCCTTGCGGTCGCTGAGCGCCGCGACGGCCGCCTGCATGCGCTTGATGTAGCCGCCGTGATCCGCGCCCCAGACGTCTATGAGCGTACGAAAGCCGCGCTCGATCTTACTGCGGTGATAGGCGATGTCGGACGCGAAATAGGTATACGAGCCGTCGGATTTTTTCAGTGGACGGTCGACGTCGTCGCCGAAGGCCGTCGAGCGGAACAAAGTCTGCTCGCGATCTTCCCAGTCCTCGATCGGCGCCCCTTTCGGCGGCGGCAAGCGGCCCTCATAGACGAAGCCGCGGTCGCGCAGCCAATCGATTGTCTGGCCGACAAAATCGATCGAGTTGGCCCCGAGCTCTTCCTGAAAAATCAGCGTCCGCTCGTAGAAAAAACGATCTTGGCTCACTCCGAGGGCCGCGAGATCATCGCGAATCGAAACCATCATTTCTTCAAGCGCGATTGCGCGAACGACGGAAAGTCTTTCTACCTCCTGGCTGCTCTTGAGCTTATCGCCGAAGGTCTTGGCGATGAGTTCGCCGACGGGCTTGAGGTATTCGCCCGGATAAAGCCCTTCCGGAATCGCGCCGATGTGTTCCCCTAGCGCTTCGCGATAACGCAAATACGCCGAGCGCGCGAACTGATCGACCTGTGCCCCGGCATCGTTGACGTAGTACTCGCGCGTCACCTCAAAGCCGGTAAAGGCAAGCAGCCTGGCGAGCGCGTCGCCGAACACAGCGCCGCGACCGTGGCCGACATGCATGGGCCCGGTGGGGTTGGCGGACACATATTCCACGTTGACCTGCGTACCGCCGCCGATGTCGCTGCGGCCATAATCGCCGCCTGCCATGACCGCTTGCCGAAGCTCCTGTGCCCAGACTTCCGGCTTGAGCGTGAGGTTGATGAATCCCGGACCGGCGATTTCCGCGCTGGCGACAGTTGAGTCCGTGCGTAACTGCGCGGCAATAGCTTGCGCAAGTTCGCGCGGATTTTGGCGAACGTCTTTGGCCAGCACCATGGCCGCGTTGGTCGCGATGTCGCCGTGGCCGGCGTCGCGCGGCGGTTCGACTTGAACGCACGACAAATCCGTCCCTTCAGGAAGGATGCCGCGCGCCGCCGCGCGCACGCGCTGGAGGGTGTCGGCAAAGACGTTGATTGGTCGGGGCGGGTTCGACATTTTGTCGCCGCGCGCCTAACGCAATTCCGGGGTCGAGTCAAAAAGCCGCGCATGCTCGGCAAGCGCGTAACGGTCGGTCATACCGGCGATGAAATCGGCGATGCGCCGGGCACGCGCCGCTTCGCCGGCCCCGGCGAGTCCTTCCTTCCACTCTGCCGGCAAGTCGTCCGGACGGGCGCTGTAGCGGGAAAAGAGGTCGCGAACCACGCCGGCCGCGTCGCTCATGACCCGCTGAATCCGCGCGTGCCGATACATCCTAGTCTCAAGAAAACCTTTGATGAGGCGCTCGGCCTCGACGATCGCCGGCGAAAAGGCGACCACAGCGGCGGACGCCCGGCGTACATCGTCAGCCGAGCTTGGTCCTAGAGCTGCAAGCCGGCGCCCGGTCTCGGCGATCACGTCCTCGATCAGCAATCCGATCAGCCGGCGTACGAATTCGTGCACGAGACGCGCGGAATCGAGCCGGGGAAAGACAGCGCGGATGTCGGCGATGATCTTGCCCGGAAGCGCGACCGCGGCAATGTCGCCGATACTGAACAACTCGGCGCGCAAGCCGTCGTCGATGTCGTGAGCGTCATAGGCGATATCGTCAGCGAAGGCCGCGACCTGCGCCTCCACGCCCGGAAAGCTCCACAATTGGAGATCCTGCTGCCGGACATATTGCCGGATGGTCTCGGGAATGCCGTGCGCGCGGTAGCGGCCAAGCGGCTTTCCGTCCTTGTCGGTGAGCCGCCCATTGTGCTTGACCAGACCCTCCAGCGTTTCCCAGGTGAGGTTGAGCCCGTCGAAGCCCGGGTAGCGTCGCTCGAGCGTCGTCACCACCCGCAGCGTTTGCGCGTTGTGATCGAAGCCGCCGAAGATGCTCAGGCACTCGTCGAGCGCACGCTCGCCGGCATGCCCGAACGGCGGGTGACCGAGATCGTGGGCGAGTGCCAGCGCTTCGGCGAGATCCTCGTCGAGGCCGAGCGCCCGGGCGAGCGCGCGCGCCACCTGCGCGACTTCGAGCGTATGGGTCAATCGCGTGCGGTAATGGTCGCCCTCGTCGAACACGAATACCTGGGTCTTATGCTTCAGCCGGCGAAACGCCGTCGAGTGGATAATACGGTCGCAGTCGCGGCGAAAAGGGCTGCGACCCTTGCTGGGGGGCTCCGAATGCAGCCGCCCGCGGCTTTGCTCCGGGTCGCACGCATAGGGCGCGCGAAAAGCTGCGGAACCAATGGCCATCGGTCTGCCCGATTCTCGGGACACTAGCTGGATTGACCTTAGCATCTGCCGCACTTAACTATCGTCGTAACGCCGTGGCAATCGGTGCGATGCCCGGTTGGAGAAAATCATGGTGGCCAACGTCACGGTCAGCGAGCGCGCAGCACGCAAGATCGGCGAAATCCTCAGCCGGGAGCCGACAGGCACCATGCTGCGCGTCAGCGTCGAAGGCGGCGGCTGCTCCGGCTTTCAATATAAATTCGGCACCGAGCGCGCCAAGGCAGACGACGACATCGTGATCGAACGCGCCGGCGCCACGGTGCTGATCGATCCGGTCTCGCTCGATTACATGGCCGGT
The DNA here is from genome assembly GCA_031291475.1 of Xanthobacteraceae bacterium. GTDB lineage: Bacteria > Pseudomonadota > Alphaproteobacteria > Rhizobiales > Xanthobacteraceae > BOG-931. Next base: position 42,155 of record JARLIY010000095.1, on the reverse strand, counting down.
GCCGAGATCGACTTCGTCGACGATCTGATCGGCTCGGCCTTCAAGGTCAACAACCCGAAGGCCACCGCGTCCTGCGGCTGCGGGACGAGCTTCGCGCTATAGCGCCTGATTTCCAAATAGGGCTTTGGCCCGTGCGCATCGCTACCTGGAACGTCAATTCGATCAAGCAGCGCCTCGATTCGGCGCTCACCTGGCTGGCCGAGCGCAAACCCGACATTGTCTGCTTGCAGGAGACGAAGTGCGTCGATGACGCCTTTCCGCGCGAACCGTTCGAGGCGCTCGGCTACAATCTCGCCGTCCACGGGCAGAAAACTTTCAACGGCGTGGCGCTGCTCTCGAAATTCCCGTTCGACGAGGTGAGCAACGGGTTGCCCGGGGACCACACCGACGATCACGCGCGCTTCATCGAGGCGGTCGTATCGACCGCGCACGGCGCGTTGCGGATCGCGACCATATATCTGCCCAACGGCAATCCGCCGGAGACCGAGAAATACTCCTACAAGATGGGCTGGATGAAGCGGCTGTTTGCCTACGCCCGCGAGCGGCTTTCGCTCGGCGAACCACTCGTCCTCGGCGGCGATTTCAACGTCATTCCCACCGCCGCCGACGCGCGCAATCCGCAAGCCTGGGTCGGCGATGCCCTCTTTCTGCCGCGAACGCGCTCGGAGTTTCGCGCGCTGACCAACCTCGGACTGACCGATGCCGTGCGCGCGGCAAGCGATGAGGCAGGCCTCTATACATTCTGGGACTATCAGGCCGGCGCCTGGCAAAAGAACAACGGCATTCGCATTGATCACCTCTTGCTGTCACCGCAAGCCGCCGACCACCTCACCGGCGTCGGCATAGATCGCCACGTGCGTACCTGGGAAAAGCCGTCCGACCATGTGCCGGTTTGGCTCGATCTGGCGATCGATGCGGCAAACCGGCCGTAAGCTTCGGTAAGGCGGCAATGCGCTCGGCTGTCCACACGGAAGGCCCGGCTTAACCAATCATTCACTACACCTGACCCAAATTGCCGGGGCCACCCGAACCTCTGGCTCCGAATGCAATGGCTCCTTACAAAAAAGCGGCCCGAACGCGCCGAACAGACGGCGGGCCACGAGGCGGAGCCATCGCAAATTCCCCCGGCAGCAGATCAGACGATCCAGATCAGCAGCATCCGCGAGACCATCAATCTCCTTGAGTCCGATCTCGGCGCCATGATCGGCGCAGTGCACAAGGCTTGCGAAGTCGTTTGCCGCGAAGCGGAGGATTCCGCCGCCGCCACCGACACGATCACGCGGAAGACGGAAAGTTTGGTCGCCCAAGCCGGCACCGCGAGCCGCGACTTGACCCAACTCGCCGCAGCGATCGAGGAACTTGCGCGCTCCTCGGATGACATCGGCTACCAGGTGCGCAAAGCGGACGATCTCACCAACCAGGCGAATGAATCGGCCGCCCTGGCCGGGCGCGGTGTCGAAGGTCTCAAGCAGTCATCGACGCAGATAGGCCATGTGTTGAGCCTGATTTCGACGGTCGCACGGCAAACGAATTTGCTGGCGTTGAACGCGACCATCGAGGCCGCGCGCGCTGGGGAGGCCGGCCGCGGCTTCGCGGTCGTCGCCTCGGAAGTGAAAAAGCTGTCGCAAGAGACGCAGAAAGCAACGGAAGAGATTTCCCAGAAGGTCGATGCGCTGCAACACGATGCGGCGGCTTGTTTCGAGGCGGTGCAGCGGATCACCGAGGTGATCAATGTCCTGCGGCCATTGTTCGGTAACGTCGCCACCGCGATCGAGCAACAAAACAGCGCGACAACGGCCGTGGCCCGCAATGCCAACGAGACCCTGCGGTTTACCGGCGCCGTGTCCGAAGGCGCATCCGAAATTCACGATGCCGCAGCCGGCGCAACGTCTTATGGGAAATCCGTCGAACAACACGGCAAGGGCGTCATCGCGCTTGCCGAGAAGCTCAAGATGCGGGTGACGATATTCCTGCGCCAAAGTGAAGCGGGAGACCGCAGGCGGCATGACCGCCTGCCCTGCGAGATCGGCGTCGAATTGCGAACCGATGCCGGAGTCATTCGCGGCCAGACCGCCGACCTCTCGGAAGGCGGCGCGCTGGTTCGCGTCGATGAAATGCCGTTGATCGCCTCAGAAGCCCCATTGGAGGCCAAGATCGACGACATAGGCACGACCCGCGTGCGCGTGGCCAACAAGTCATCACTCGGCCTGCATCTCGAATTCCTGGAGATGGGCTCTACCGCTCGCACGACGCTGGAACGCAAGCTCGCGGCGATTCGCGAGGAGAACCGCGAAATCATTTCGCGGGCGGTCGACGTCGCCAACGAAATCTCCCGCTTGTTCGAAGCGCTGGTTGCCCAGGGAAAGCTGACGCAGGAAGACCTGTTCGACAACGATTACGTCCCCATCGAGGGTACCGACCCGATGCAACATCGGACGCGGTTTCTCTCCGTATTCGAGGATGTGTTGCCGCCGATCCAGGAGACGTTGTTGGCGAGCGATCCGCGGATGATCTTTTGCGCGGCCGTCGACCGGAACGGCTACCTTCCGGTTCATAACCGCAAGTATTCCTACCCGCAGCGGCCCGGCGAACAGGCGTGGAATACCGCGAACTCACGCAACCGGCGGATTTTCGACGACCGCGCCGGACTCGCCGCCGGACGTAGCGTGCGCCCCTACATCATTCAGGTTTATCCGCGCGATATGGGAAATGGCATCACCATCATGATGCGCGAGATCGACGCGCCCATCCGGGTATTCGGCAAGCACTGGGGCGGTTTTCGTTCGGCTTATAAACTCTGAAGCAAGCCAAGCGCAGCGATCGCTCCGCTTATTCCCGGCGCTCCCTGAGCAAGCTTTCCAGATAGACCAGCGCCATGGCGCGCTCGTCGTCGCTCGCGCGATGGAAAGCGCTGTCGTAGAGTGACTTGATCCAGCTTTCCTCGGTTCCGGCGCAATCGCGGCTCAGCGTGAGCCACATCAGGCCGCGCGCGGCTTGCCGCGGCACCTTTTGCCCCTGGAACAGCATGTCGCCCAGCACCGCCTCGGCGCGGCAATCGCCTTTCGTCGCGGCGAGTTGGAACCAGCGCGCCGCCTGGTGCGGATCGCTTGGCGCGCCGTCGAGATAAAGCCGGCCAAGCTGATATTGCGCGTCGGCGTCGCCGAAGAAGGACGCTGCATAGGCGAACATTTCGCGCGCACGCGCCGCATCCGGCACGACCTGCGAATTGGGAATACCTTTGAGATAATAGTGCCCCAAAGCCACGAACGCGTTGGCCACAATGCGCGCCTGCGCGGTGCCCGGCGGCTCATCCGGATGCGTGTTGGCGATCTGGCTGAAATAGTCGAACGCGCGCTGGTCGCTCTGCGGAACGCCATCGCCGACCGCATACATGCGGCCGACCTTCCATTGTGCCGCGAGGTGTCCCTGATCGGCCGCATATTCTAGCGCGGTCAGCGCTCTGGCTTTCTCGCCCCCGTCGGTCGCGCCGCCCGGTCCGCGCAACCCGTCGCCCGGCGCGAGCAAAGCCGTGTTCGGGGTGCTCGAACCGTCGAAGGCGAAAGCCGGGCCGGCCAAAATGGCGAAGCCAAGCCCGCAAATGGCGGTGACGACGAGGCCGCTAAATGCGGCAGACTTTATTCGCTTAGATGTCCGCATAACACGATGTCTCGACCGACCCGCCCGGGTGGGTGACGGCGCCCTGACGCGCCGGCCCAACCTGTTGGGCGTATTTCCACAAATAGCCCGAGGTGTACTCGCCCGACCGCGGCTTCCATTCGCGGGCGCGCTTCTCGAGTTCGCTTTTCGTCAGCTTGACGTTCAGCGACGCCTTCTCGGCGTCGAGCTCGATAATGTCGCCGTCGCGCAGCAGCGCGATCGGTCCACCCAACGCGGCTTCCGGTCCGATGTGGGCGACGCAGAAGCCGCGGGTCGCGCCGGAGAAACGGCCATCGGTGATCAACGCGACCTTGCCGCCCATGCCCTGCCCGTAAAGCGCAGCGGTCGTCGACAGCATCTCGCGCATGCCCGGCCCGCCCTTGGGCCCTTCGTAACGGATCACCAGCACGTCGCCTTCCTTGTACTTCTTATTCTTCACGGCTTCGAAACATGCCTCCTCGCCGTCGAAGCAGCGCGCTGGCCCGGTGAAATGCGTGCGCTCCATACCGGCGACCTTAACGATCGCGCCGTCCGGCGCGAGGTTGCCTTTGAGGCCGATGACGCCGCCGGTCGGAGAAATCGGTTTGTCGGCCGGACGAACCACGTCCTGATCTTTGTTCCACTTCACCGATTTGAGATTCTCGGCCAGGGTCCGGCCGGTGACCGTCAGGCACTCGCCATGGAGGAAGCCATGGTCGAGGAGCGTCTTCAGCAAGAGCGGAACGCCGCCAGCTTCGAACATGTCTTTGGCGACATAGCGGCCGGATGGTTTCAAATCCGCGATATAAGGCGTCTTTTTGAAGACTTCGGCCACGTCGAAGAGATCGAACTTGACGCCGCATTCGTTGGCGATGGCCGGCAGATGCAGCGCGGCGTTGGTCGAGCCGCCGGTGGCGGCGACAACGGCCGCGCCGTTTTCCAATGCCTTACGGGTGACGATATCGCGCGGGCGGATGTTCTTGACAATCAAATCCATGATCATCTCGCCCGCCAGCATGCAGAATTTGTCACGGATCTCGTAGGGCGCCGGCGCTCCCGCCGAATAGGGCAGTGCCAGGCCGATCGCCTCCGAGACCGTCGCCATTGTATTGGCGGTGAATTGGGCGCCGCAGGCGCCGGCCGACGGACAGGCGTTCTGCTCGAGCACATCGAGATCGCCGTCGGACATGGCGCCGACCGAATGCCTGCCGACTGCCTCATAGACGTCCTGAATGGTGACCGGCTTGCCCTTGAACGTGCCGGGCAGGATCGAACCGCCATAGATGAAGATCGACGGCACATTGAGGCGGCACATGGCCATCATCATGCCGGGCTGCGACTTGTCGCAGCCGGCGACGCCGACCAGCGCATCATAGGAGTGGCCGCGCACGGTCAATTCGATGGAATCGGCGATGACCTCGCGGGAGGGCAAGGATGATTTCATTCCGGCATGGCCCATGGCGATGCCGTCGGTCACGGTGATGGTGCAGAACTCGCGCGGCGTGGCGCCGACCGATGCGACCCCCATCTTCACCGCTTGGGCCTGCCGCATGAGCGCGATATTGCAAGGAGCGGCTTCGTTCCAGCAGGTCGCAACGCCGACGAAGGGCTGATGAATCTGCTCCCGCGTCAGGCCCATGGCGTAATAGAAAGCGCGGTGCGGCGCACGTTCTGCGCCTTCGGTGGCGTGGCGGCTCGGCAGCCTCAATTTCAGGTTGGTCTTCGCATCCATCGAACTCTAACGGGCTAACATGGCCCCCTCGCCCCCTCCCATTCGTTCCAAAGCAAGGCGCCCTGAAATCGAAAGCACCGCAACGGTTTGTCTCGACCGTCCCGGCCGTCGCGCCTATCGATGTCAAAAAATCCTATGGCCAAAAAGCGGCGCTTTGGATCGCTCGGGGGGCAAGCGGTCAAATGTTCCAAGGCTGTTGCATTGGAGCCACAGATTCGGCGTGCGAAGCCTGTTTGGTTAACGCGCGAGTTACCAACTGGCGTCGGGCCTGCGACGATGAGCGCATGGCAAAAAGCCTGAGCCAGGCCTTCTTCCGCCGAAGCGTGCATGAGGTCGCCCGAGACCTCATCGGCACGACATTGCTTTTCAAGGGCGTCGGCGGCCGTATCGTCGAGGTCGAGGCCTACCACCACACCGATCCCGCAGCGCACAGTTTTCGCGGACCAACCTCCCGCAATGCGGTGATGTTCGGGCCGCCTGGTTACGCCTATGTCTATCGATCCTACGGCATCCACTGGTGCCTGAATTTCGTCTGCGAACCGGAAGGCTCGGCCAGCGCCGTGCTTATTCGCGCCATCGAGCCGGAAACCGGCTTGGCGGCCATGCGCCGGCGCAGGCGCTTGGCCGACCAACGCCTCCTTTGCGCCGGCCCCGGCCGGCTCTGCGAGGCGCTAGGCATCGCCGGCGCGCACAATGGCTTGGCGCTCGACGCGCCGCCTTTCGAGCTGTTTGCGCGAACGGCTGCAGTTGAGATTGTGGCCGGCCCGCGCATCGGCATTACCAAGGCCGTCGACAAACCGTGGCGCTATGGACTGGAGGGATCGCGTTTCCTGAGCAGGCGGTTCAGCTCGCCAATCTGAAGCCTGGATCGAAGCCGAGCTCCTTGCGGGCCTTTTCGATGGTAACGGCGCCATCGTCCTCGGCAATGTTGTAGATGCCCGGCGCGCCACGGGTGACGGCGAGCAGCGCTGCATGGGCTGCCGCGTCGATATGGAGCGGCGCCCGAGCACTCGGCGTGTTCCAGGTGCCGGGGCCGTAAAGCCACCCGTAGCGCAGCACGATGCCGACCATGCCGCGGGCATTGACGACGGCATTTTCCAGCGCTCGCACCCCGCGGACACTGATCGCGTCGGGACTCTCTCCCGCGGCGGACGCGAGCGGATCGCTTTCGCGATGCGGCTCGGGGCCCGCGACATACGCAAAAGCGATGCTTTGCGCGATCAAGCGGCGGGCGCCGCCGGCAATCGCTGCGGCGACCAGGTTGGCCGTCCCCTCGATCCGCAGACGGGCGTTGCCGACAAGCGCGGCCGCCAAGCGCGCGCGATCGAACACTTGCGGCAGGTCGGTCAGCTGATGAATGACGACCTCGGGCCGCGCGCGGACCACGGCATCGCGCAAGGCGGCGGCATCGAAGACATCGACGACGACGGCTTCGACCCCGCGAGCATGAAGCTCTTCGGCCTTGCCGGCCGAGCGCGTCGTTCCGCTTACGGTGTGCCCGGCGGCCAGTAGCAGGGGCGTCAGCCGACGCCCGATCGCTCCGCTCGCGCCGGCAAGAAAAATCCGCACGTTTGCCTTCAGTGATAAGCGACGATGAATTCGCATCCGATCGCGGTCGGAAACGTACGCGTGACAAGACCGCTCGACAGGTCGAATTCAAACACCACCGCGTCGTCGTGGCAGCACAGATAGCCATGAGCGCCGTCGGGCGCAAAGCCGAATCCCATCGGACTTTTCTTGGTCGGGAACGATGCGAGCGGCTTTAATCCGACCACAGCATAGATCGCGGCGCAATTGCCTTTGTTGGACGAGACGAGGATGTAACGGTTGTCCGGTGACACGCGCACACGCCGCATTTGCGGATTTATCGCATTGCTTTCGTCGATCGGAACGGTTTGCCGCAGCGCGTGGGTGCGCGCATCGATCACGTAGAATTCGGCCGCCGTCTGCGCACAGACATAGAGCGTGGCGCCGTCCGGCGAGATGGCTATTCCCTCGGTGAGATTCGGCACCTTGATCCGGTCGATGACGGCGCGACGGACAACATCGATTGCGACGACATAGTCGCCTTTGACCGAGGCGAACGCCTTGCCGGCGGCATTGCTGATCGCAACCCAGTGCGCGGTGCCGCCGACGTCGATCCGCTGTACCTTATCGGTTGCCGGATCGATCACCAGCACCGCGTTACCCAGCTCTCCCGAGCACCAGACCGCGCCGAATTCATCCATCATGATGCCGTGTGGCGCGTAAGTCTCGCCGAGATCGATGACGCGCGTCAGCGCCTTCGACGGCAGATCGATGACGACGATGCGCCGGTCGGGGTTGATCCGCTTGGTAAAAATTCCGTCGCCATACACCGTGCCGTAAGCGGTCCGCCCGTCAGCCGAGATCACAAGCTCATGCGTCGAGCCGGGCATGTCGATGGTTTTGCAAAGCGTGAGCGTCGCGGCATCGAGAAAGTGCACTTTGTGCGCGGTCTTTGCGGTGACGATCAGGTTCGGCCCTCCCGGCCGGTTATTCAAATCAGGCACAACGATTCCTCCTCGGCGACGACGTCTTGTTTACAGTCAAAGCTAATGCTCGGCGCGAGCAGGATCAACGGCAGTGTCGGTTCGGAATACAATGATTACGCCGCGCCCTTGAGGCGCTCCAGCGCCTCGGCGAGCTTGGCCTTGCGGGCTTGCGCCTCTTCGCGCTTTTCTTTTTCTTCTTCGATGATCTCTTCCGGTGCCCGCGCGACGAAATTCGGATTGCCGAGCTTTGCGTCGACGCGCGCGATGTCGGCGTCGGCCTTGGCCATTTCCTTGGCGAGCCGGGCCCGCTCCGCGGCGAGATCGATGATGCCTGCGAGGGGCAGCGCGGCAATTTCGCCGCCGACCACGATTTGAATTGACCCGGGCTTCAACTCGGTAGGAAATGTGCTACCCAAAAGCCTCGCGAACCTATTTAACGCAGAGTCCCAAAGCTTTGCTCTTCGCTTTGTCGTATCCGATGGATTTATGAATTCGATCGGGATAAGCGATGAACCGGGAACATTCATCTCCGTACGCACCGAGCGCACGGCCGTGACAAGCTCAATGAGCCAGCCCACTTCCTCATGCGCACGCGCGAAATGAAGGTGCCGAGTTGGCCACAGAGCAAGAGCAAGCATCGGCTCCTTACGATTTCTCTCGGAAACTCCCCAAAGCTCTTCGGTGATAAAAGGCATAAATGGGTGCAGAACCTTCAATATTTGATCACGAACATAGGCAACGGTTGCCCGCGTCTCACGTTTTGCCGCATCGCTTGGCTGAGGTACGACAAAGATTGGCTTGGTAAGCTCCAAATACCAATCGCAGTAGAAGTCCCACACAAAATGATAAACCAGATTGGCCGCGTCATTGAAGCGATAATCGCTGAGCGCCAGTTCGATTTTGCCCAGCGTGTCGCCAAGTTGCGAGATGATCCATTGATTGATCAGCTCTTTCACTGACGCAGGGTTAAAGTCCGATACTATGAAACACGCGTTCATCTCGGCGAAGCGCGCCGCGTTCCAAAGCTTGGTCGCGAAATTGCGGTAGCCTTCGACGCGCTGCGCCGAGAGCTTGATGTCGCGGCCCTGCGCGGCCATGGCAGCAAGCGTGAAGCGCAAGGCGTCGGCGCCGTATTCGTCGATGACTTCGAGCGGATCGATGACGTTACCCTTCGACTTCGACATTTTGGCGCCGCTGGCATCGCGCACCAGCGCGTGGATGTAGACGGTGGGGAACGGCACTTTGTGCATGAAGTGCAGCCCCACCATCATCATACGCGCCACCCAGAAGAAGATGATGTCGAAGCCGGTCACGAGAACGCTGGTCGGGTAATAGCGCTGCAATTCCGGCGTCTCGTCCGGCCAGCCGAGCGTGGAGAACGGCCACAGCGCCGAGGAAAACCAGGTATCGAGCACGTCCTCGTCGCGGTGCAGATACTCGTTAGCGAAGCGCGTTCGCCGCGCCGGATCGGCGGCAATGTCGTGCCCATCCTCCGCGGTGATCTCCTCGATATCGGTATAGTGCGCCAGCGCATCGGCGACGGCGTCGTCCTCGTTCTCGGCGACGAAGACCTTCCCGTCCGGCCCGTACCAAGCTGGAATCTGATGACCCCACCAGATTTGCCGGGAGATGCACCAGGGTTGGATGTTCTCCATCCAGTTGAAGAAGGTCGCTTCCCATTGCGTCGGCACGAAGACGGTCTTGCCCTCGCGCACCGCCGCCATTGCCGGCGCGGCCAACGTCTTGGCGTCGACATACCATTGATCGGTGAGGAACGGCTCGAGCACGGCGCCGGAACGATCGCCGTGCGGCACAACGTGCGCCGTCGGCTCGATCTTCTCGATGAGCCCGCGCGACTCAAGCTGCTCGACAATTTGTTTTCGCCCCACCTCGCGACTTTTGCCTTCCAATATCTCCAATAAAACGGGTTCCGGATGGGCGTCCTGCAAAAATGCCTCGTTGTTCTTGAGTGTCAGGTGCGCTTCGTCATCGAATACATTGATGAGCGGAAGGTGATGTCGCTTGCCGACTTCGAAGTCGTTGAAGTCATGCGCTGGCGTGATCTTCACCGCGCCTGAGCCTTTTTCCGGATCGGCATATTCGTCGGCGATGATCGGAATGCGGCGTCCGACAAGCGGCAGGGTCGCGCTCTTACCGATCAAATGCCTGAGCCGCTCATTGTCGGGATGCACCGCAACCGCGACGTCGCCCAGCATGGTCTCCGGCCGCGTCGTCGCCACGACGACAAACTCGTCGCTGCCCTCGATCGGATAGTTGATGTGCCAAAGATTGCCCCTGGTCTCAACCTGCACCACTTCCAGATCGGAGATGGCGGTCTTGAGCTTCGGATCCCAGTTGACCAGACGTTTGTCCTTGTAGATGAGGCCCTCGCGATAAAGCGCGACGAACACTTTCGCCACCGCGCGCGACAAGCCTTCGTCCATGGTAAAGCGCTCGCGCGACCAGTCGCACGAGGCGCCGAGCCGCTTGAGCTGGCTGAGAATGGCGCCGCCCGATTCCGCCTTCCATTCCCACACGCGCTTGATGAAGGCTTCGCGGCCCATGGCGCGGCTGCCGGGCTGTTGGCGTGCCATCAATTGGCGCTCGACCACGGCTTGCGTCGCAATGCCGGCGTGATCGGTGCCCGGCTGCCACAACACGTCCTTGCCGCGCATGCGCTCGAAGCGGCAGAGGATGTCCTGCAAGGTGTTGTTGAGTGCATGCCCCATATGCAGCGCGCCGGTCACATTGGGCGGCGGAATGACGATGCAATAGGGCTGCGCCTTGGCGCGTTCCGGGCGCCCGGCGCGGAACGCGCCGGCCCTCTCCCACGCCTCATAGATGCGGCCCTCGACCGCCGCCGGCAGGTAGGTCTTTTCAATCGGCATTGTGTTGCTTTCGCCGCATATCAGCACTCATCGAAACGAGGCCGTCTCCAGAAATCGGGTTTCAACTTCCGCGACGGTGCCCTAAGAAACCCGCGCAGTGGATAGTGTCAACGCCTGTGCCGTGTTCGCCGATCCGCCTGCATCCTCTCGTCGGAGGTGAGCGCAACGTGACCTCCTCAGCCGAAGTTTCCTCGATCCCGGCGCGCAAACGCCGACTCGGTCGATCGCGCTCCTCGCCGTGGCCGGCTTCGCCAGCCAGGCCGAAGTGCGGGTGACCGATTCGCTGTTGCCGCAGATCGCTGCCGATTTTCATACGACGGTGGGCGCGGCCGCCATCGTGGTCACGGCTTATGCACTGACCCATGGCATCATCCAGTTCGTCGCCGGTCCGGCGGCCGACCGCTTCGGTAAATTCCGCACCGTCGCGATCGCGAGCCTGCTCGCCACACTGCTCGTTGCCGCCTGCGGCACGGTCTCATCGATCCCGCAACTCGCGATTGCCCGGCTGATGACCGGCGCGGTGGCCGGATGGGTGATCCCGATCTCGATGGCCTATATCGGCGACGTGACGCCGCACGAACGGACGCAGCCAATTCTTGCACGCTACGCCTCGGGCTACATTCTCGGCCAGTTGTTCGGCCAAGCCGCCGGCGGCGTCCTCGGCGACCTGATCGGCTGGCGCTATGTGTTCTTCGTCCTCGCCGGCCTGTTCGGGATAGCGGCGGTAGGCCTGATGATGGAGCTCGTCATCGACCCGCGAACTCGGGCTTCCGGCAGTTCCGCACAGGCTTCGCGCGGCGTCATCGCCGACTATGTCATCGTATTGTCGAATCCTTTTGCGCGCCTCATCCTCATCATCGGCGTGATCGAGGCGGCGCTGGCGTGGGGCGCGTTCGCCTATATCGGCGCCGACCTCCATGCGCGCTTCGCGCTGAGCTTCACACTTATCGGACTGACAGTCGCGTTCTTCGGGGTCGGCGGACTGATCTACGCCGCGCTGGTCAAGCATTTCGTCTATCGGCTCGGACAGACCGGCCTCACCCTCGGCGGCGGCCTCGTCATTGCTGCCGCTTTTCTCGCGCTCGCGGTCGAACCGGCGTGGTGGCTTGCCTTTCTCGCGCTCGCGGTCGAACCGGCGTGGTGGCTTGCCCCGGTCGCGACGACTGCCATCGGGCTCGGCTTTTACATGTTCCACAATACGCTGCAGACGAAGGCGACACAGATGACGCCGGAAGCACGTGGCACCGCCGTCTCGTTCTTCACCTCGGCGCTATATCTCGGGCAGACAATCGGCGTGGCCGCCGGTGCGCTGGTGATCGATCGCCTGGGCGCCGTACCGCTCTATATCGGCACCGCGATCGCATTTCCGCTGCTGGCGCAGTGGTTCGCAAGCCTGCTGCGCCGCCGTTCGATTGAATAGCGGCAGTCTCAGACGACGCTGCTTCGGTCTAGACTTTGACCAGCGGCACTTTCGGGACCGAGCCGCGGCGCGGCTCGGGCAACTTCTCCGGCCGCGGTGTCACCGGACCGTCGGGATACTCGAAGCCGAGTTTCGTCTTGCCGTCCTCGCCCGTGATCACCACAACGCGTACGTGACCGCCCGACTTCAAGCGCCCGAACAGCACTTCGTCGGCGAGCGGCTTCTTGATGTACTCCTGGATCACCCGCGCCATCGGCCGGGCGCCCATCAATTCGTCATAGCCGCTGGCAATAAGCCATTTCGACGACTCATCGGTGAGCTCGATGGTCACATCGCGGTCGGCCAGCTGCGCTTCCAGCTGGAGCACGAACTTCTCGACCACCATGGCGATGACTTCTGGCGAAAGATGCGCGAAGGTGATGATGGCGTCGAGACGGTTGCGGAACTCGGGCGCGAACAGCCGCGTGATCGCCTCCATGTCGTCGCCTTCACGCTTGCTGCGCGTGAAGCCGAACGCGGCTCTCGCCATATCAGCCGCGCCGGCATTCGTGGTCATGATCAGGATGACGTTGCGGAAGTCGACCTGCTTGCCGTTGTGGTCGGTCAGCTTGCCGTGATCCATGATTTGCAGGAGCACGTTGAACAGATCCGGGTGCGCCTTCTCGACTTCGTCGAGCAGGAGCACGCAATGCGGATGCTGATCGACGCCGTCGGTCAGCAATCCACCCTGGTCGAAGCCGACATAGCCGGGCGGAGCGCCGATCAACCGCGACACCGTGTGGCGTTCCATGTATTCCGACATATCGAAGCGGATAATCTCGACCCCAAGCGTGGCGGCGAGCTGCCGCGCTACCTCGGTCTTGCCGACGCCGGTCGGGCCGGAGAACAGATAGCAGCCGATCGGCTTTTCCGGCTCGCGCAGGCCCGCGCGGGCCAGCTTGATGGACGCCGACAGCGCTTCGATCGCCTTGTCCTGGCCGTAAACGACACGCTTGAGCGTCTCTTGCAGGTGCCGAAGCACCTCGGCGTCGTCCTTCGACACCGCCTTCGGCGGAATTCGCGCCATCGTGGCGATGGTGGTTTCGATCTCCTTGAGGCCAATGGTCCGCTTGCGCCGGCCTTCCGGCAGCAGCATTTGCGCCGCGCCCGATTCGTCGATCACGTCGATGGCTTTGTCGGGCAGCTTGCGGTCGTGAATGTATCGCGACGACAGCTCGACCGCCGCCTTGATCGCCTCGTTGGTGTAGCGGAGCTTGTGATAGTCCTCGAAGTACGGCTTGAGCCCCTTGAGGATCTCGATCGCATCGGGAATCGTCGGCTCGTTGACGTCGATTTTCTGGAACCGGCGCACCAGCGCCCGATCCTTCTCAAAGTATTGCCGGTATTCCTTGTAAGTCGTGGAGCCGATGCAGCGCACGGTCCCGGACGCCAAGGCCGGCTTGAGCAAATTGGAAGCGTCCATGGCGCCGCCGGAGGTGGCGCCGGCGCCGATCACGGTGTGGATCTCGTCGATGAACAGGATCGCACCGGGATAGGCCTCGAGCTCCTTGATGACCTGCTTGAGCCGCTCCTCGAAATCGCCGCGATACCGCGTGCCGGCAAGCAGCGTCCCCATGTCGAGCGCGAATACGGTGGCGTTGCGCAGCACGTCCGGCACTTCGCCGTGGACGATGCGGCGCGCCAGCCCTTCGGCGATGGCGGTCTTACCCACGCCGGCTTCGCCGACGAACAACGGATTGTTCTTCTGCCGCCGGCAAAGCACCTGGATGGTGCGGTTGATTTCGGAATCGCGGCCGATCAGCGGGTCGATCTTGCCCTCACGCGCCTTCTTGTTGAGGTTGACGCAGTAAGCGTCAAGCGCGTCGCCCTTCTTCTTGGGCTCGTCGCCGTTCTTGGTGTCGGTATCCTCGTCGGAGCCGCGCACCGGGCGCGCTTCCGACATACCCGGACGCTTGGCGATACCGTGACTGATGTAGTTGACGGCGTCGTAGCGCGTCATGTCCTGCTCTTGCAGGAAGTACGCGGCGTGGCTTTCGCGCTCGGCGAAGATCGCCACCAGCACATTGGCGCCGGTTACCTCTTCGCGGCCCGAGGACTGGACGTGGATCACCGCGCGCTGAATGACGCGCTGAAAGCCGGCAGTGGGCTTGGAATCCTCGGCCCCGTCGGTGACCAGGTTGTCGAGCTCGGATTCGAGATAGGCGACCAGGCTGCGGCGCAACTTGTCCAGGTCAACATTGCACGCCCGCATGACCGCCGCCGCGTCCTGATCCTCGATCAGCGCCAGCAGCAGGTGCTCGAGCGTCGCGTATTCATGATGCCGCTCATTGGCAAGCGCCAGGGCCCGGTGGAGCGACTGTTCGAGGCTACGCGAAAAGGTGGGCATTCAATGTCTCTTCCTTTTGTATTGGCCGTTCCCCCCCGGGGTCACTTCTTCTCCATGATGCACTGCAAAGGATGCTGATGTTTGCGGGCAAAGTCCATGACCTGCGTCACTTTTGTCTCCGCCACCTCGTAGGTGAAGACCCCGCATTCGCCGATCCCATGCTGATGCACGTGCATCATGATCCGGTGCGCCGCCTCGTGGTCCTTGTTGAAGAAGCGCTCGAGGACATGAACCACGAACTCCATCGGGGTGTAATCGTCGTTGAGCAGCAGCACGCGATAGAGATTCGGCCGTTTCGTCTGGGGGCGCGTCTTGGTAATGACCGCGGTCCCCGGCCCGTTTTGATCGTTTTTGCGCTTGCGGTCATCGTCCGCCAGGCGGACGGGCAGCAGAGCGGTAAAGCTTTCATTCGGCGGCATTGCTTCGTCTGACGTCCTGCCCGGTTACGGCGCGATCCATCGCCTACGGGATGTCGGCGAGCCTTCCATCCCCGCCAACACCCGAAACACTAGCATAGATTTGGGATTGCCCGCATTCCAGATCAACGTGTGTGCACCAATGGCACAAATCCCTGGCCTGCCGCCATGTTTCGGCTCGGCTGCGCGCTTCGTCCCCGGACCGACCGCGCTTGCTTCGCCGCACGCATTACTCGAATCGGGATAAATCCGCAGCCAGCCCGACGGACAGCCCGGCCCGTTTGGGACTGACAAGCGACTCGGATATTCATCGGTCTGAGCGCGACAGGAGTTACTTACGATGGTAGATCCCGTACGCCGCACCAAACTTCTGCGTGACCTGGAACAGGATTTTGTGCCTGATTACGACGCGCAGAGCATGCCCTCGGCCGATAAGCGGGCGGCCTACGCGCTCGAGCACATTGCCTTTCGCGTCAGCCGAATCGAGCAAAGCCTCACCAAGATCGCCGCGGCGATCGAGTCCGTTCTCGCGAAGGCGTGACCTCTTAGCGACACCCTGCGCGGAGGCCCGGCGCGATGAAGCCGCGCTGAAGTCGCGCGGTCAGGCGTGCCACGGCATCACTTCATGACTGAAGCCTTCGCCATCATGCCTTCGAACGGCTTGTAAGCCTCCTTGGCGAGACCGGCGTAGAGTTCGCCCAGCTTGGTCGATTGGGCGACAAAATCCTCGTAGGAGGATTTGAGGTATTCGGTTTGCACCTCCATGGCCTTTTCCAGGCTCTTCGCTCCCATCAGCTTTTCGAGTGCGGCCGTGGAGCCTTCGAACGATTTCTTCGAATAGTCGGCCAATTCGGTCGCAATCGCCTGCGCATTTTTGGTCAAGGCGCCAAACGACGCCATCGCCATGTCCATGTTGTCCTTGCTGAGTTTCTGCATCTGATCAGTGGTCATTCGTAAATCCTTCCATCAGGCCCGCGCTGCCTTCGGCTAGGGTTGAACCGCACTCGGCCCTTTGCCTTGAAAAGGCCTTCTCCGGCGACGACAATTAAGTATAGTGCACTGCACAAAAAATACAACCAATAGCTTGATCATTGCACAATTCGGCGCCGTAGGGCGCCGACCGGGCGGGGACAGTTTGGGTTAACGCTTTCGCAACAGCGTTCGCCTAGCGTGTTCAACCGGTCCGGGGTTGGGGCGAAGCCTCGCCATTGGGCCGGCAGCCGGACTAAGCCGGCCGCTTACCGCGGGGGACGCAACGTCCCGCAGGAGCAAAGAGGGTGGGCTCCCACCGGGAGCTCCACACGCGTCAGGGACGGGGTGCGTAATGCGTGGGCTGCGTTTTGAAGCCTGGTATGGGCTTCGGTGTTGCGTTGTGTTCATTGCCGCCGCTGCAGCGGCTCTTACCTTCACCAGCGATCGAGCCGACGCGCGACATCATCGCTATCGCGTGCTTTTGGTGCGTGAGGCGGCGCCGGTTCATCATCGCGCCGCCGTTGCAAGCTACTCGCCGCCGTTTGCCTCGATCGTGGTCGACGGCAACACCGGAAATGAACTGCACGCGTCTAGCGCCGACGCACTGCGCCATCCGGCCTCGCTGACCAAGATCATGACGCTCTATTTGCTGTTCGAGCGCCTCGACGCCGGCAAAATCAAGCTCGATACACCGCTTAAGGTCTCCGAGCACGCCGCCGAACAGGCGCCGACAAAGCTCGGCCTCAAGCCCGGCCAGACCATTGCCGTCGAAGATGCGATCAAGGCGGTGGTGACGAAATCGGCCAACGATGCCGCCGTGGCGATCGCCGAGGCTCTCAGCGGGGACGAGGATGAATTCGCCAAGCTGATGACGCAGAAAGCCCACGCGCTCGGCATGAGCCATACCACCTATGTGAACGCGTCCGGCTTGCCCGACGACGATCAGAATACGACGGCGCGCGATCAGGCGCTGCTCGGGCGCGACATCCAGGAGCGCTTTCCGCGTTACTACAAGTATTTCTCCACGCAGGAATTCGTCTACCGCGGCAGAGAAATGCGCAATCACAACCACCTGCTTGGCGTGGTCGGCGGCGTCGACGGCATCAAAACGGGATATACCCGCGCCTCCGGATTTAATCTCGTCACCTCGGTACATCGCGACGGATGCTACATTGTGGCCGTCGTGCTTGGTGGCCGCTCGGCATCCGAGCGCGACGCGCGCATGCGCGAATTAATCGGTGCCCACATCAAAGAAGCCTCATTGCGGCGCTCGACGCCGGTCGTGGCCGCAAAGACCGAACCGCGCGGCGATGTGCAGCCGATCGCGTTTGCCAGGGCGCCGCTTTCGTCCCACACCGACCCCGCGCCGGCGCCGAATGCGCACAGCCGCGTCACGGTCGGCTCCAGCGACCCCATCCAGCCGGTGATGGTGAAGACGATCTCTTATCGCACAGCGCCGCCGCAGACCGCGCTCGCCCCCCTGCCCAACCTGGTACCGGTAGCCGATTCTGTCTCTTCGCCACCGGCCGCTTCGCCGCCAGTGCGCACACTGCCGGCGACGGCGCCGGTGGCCACAGCGCCAAGCACCATCCTGGTCGCTTCGAGCGACCCCGCCGCGATTGCCACCGCCAGCAAGGCCGAACCGGCCAAACCCGAGCCGGTGAAGTCCGAACCCGTAAAACCTGCGCCGGCCCCGCCGCAAGTCCGCGCCCGTGGCGGGTGGCTGATCCAGATTGGCGCCTTCGACGGCGAAGACGAGGCCAAGCAGCATTTAAACGCCGCGCAGCTTAAGGCACCGACGATGCTGGCGGCCGCGGATCCGTTCACGGAGCGCGTGCAAAAGGGCGACAAGGCCCTCTATCGGGCGCGCTTCGCCGGCTTCGACAAGGCGATGGCAGAAGCCGCCTGTAAGCAACTCAAACGCACTGACATCGAGTGCATGACGGTGAGGAACTAGAGCATCACCCGAAAAAGCCGATCGCGGGTTTTCGGAAAAGATCGTGCGCCAAGATAGAGCCCGAACGAACCGGGACACGAAGGGGAGTCACTCACGGACGGGATGCCACGCGAAGGTTCTTTAGGGAATCTCAGCGATGGCGGCGAAGCAGAACATCCTTGGCCTGATTGACGCGGGCCGCGAGATACGTCGACCCCCCTTGGTCGGGATGCAGTTTCTTCATGAGGGATCGATGGGCGCGACCGATCTCCTCGGCGCTCGCCCCGGGCTGAAGGCCAAGGATTTGATAAGCCTCCTCTTCCGTCATTTTGCCGCTCGGCGCGGCACTGCTTCTCTCCCACCCTGCCGCGTCACGCTCCGCGTGTTCACGCCAAGTGGGCTCCCGGCGGTCAAGATAAGACATCAGTAGTTGGCGACTGTCGTCGTCGATCTCGCCGAGAAGACCAATGAGAGTCGGCGGGTCGAGCGCGTCCAGCGAGATGCCCTCATATTGCCCGGCAAGGATGTGGCCGCGCAGCGCGCCGCTGTCGTGATCGAGCTCCATCTCGACGAATGCCGAACGCACCCGCGAAACTTGGCCCGGGCTCTTTTGCGTGCGTCCGCCGAAAGTCGCCGGCCACAACGAAATCCAGCCGAGCAAGCCGAGCCCGACGGCTCCGATCGGGATGGCGACGGCGATCTCGCCGCGAAGCGCAAGAAATCCGGCAAAGATCAGCGCGGCCCCACCGCCAATGAGACGCAAAATCCGCGCGGCTTGCTTGGGATCGGCCTTGGAAAAGGCGTTGACGGCCCACAACAGCAGGATGAGAACGACGACGCCGAGAAGAAGAGGCATGATTACTTTAGCTGCTCGATCAACTTGACCGCGGCCGTCGAGCGCTTGGCTTGCAGATCGGCGAGCGCTTTCATGCCACCGGCGGCATAGGTCGCCGCCGCCCGCAGCAATTCCCCGAGCTCGCGCGCGGCGCCGGGAGCGAAACGGCAATAGGCCCCGCGCGTAAGCCGAGCGATCTCGCGGAACGCCTGTTCGCAGACCGGATCGTAGCCTTCCTGGAACATGAAGGCCGGAATACTACGCAAGCCCAGCTCGCCGGCGCCGGCGCATAGGTCGTCGAGCGATTCTTCCATGGCGTCGCCGACAAAGATCAACGCACCGACCCTGCCCTTGTCGCTTTCGCGCCGCGCATGAGCGAGGATTTTCCCGATTTGCGTATGACCGCCGCGGCAATCGATGCGCGACATCAATTCGCCGAGCCGCTGCGGTTCGGCGATCCATTGCGAGGCGCGGCATTCCGCGAGGCCGCGATAATAAACGAGCTGGATGTCGAGGCCGCCGGCGGCGGCCCCTTCGCGGAACATGTCGGCTTGCAACACGCAGGCCTGATCCCAAGTCGGCTGCCGACTCATGGTCGCGTCGAGCGCGAAGACCAGCCGGCCGCGTGCGCCGGTCTTGATGGCCGGCCCGAGCGAACTGACACGGTCGAGGAAGGCTTCCACTTCGGCGCGCGAGGAGCCCGCCGGAGCCCGCTCAGGTGCCCTGGATTGCGCCGATTCACGGCTCGGCGCCGGCGGGGGGCCGGACCGCTCTTTGCTCATAGTTGACGCCTTCGCACAAAATTCTCGCCTTAAGGTGGCGCGCTAACGCCGCCGGCGCAATGGGCGAAAGTATCGCCTACTCGGCGAGCAGACCGTGGGTATCGAGCGGCTTGTCGGAAGAAGCGGCCCATTCCGCGCGGGCCGCAGCGCGGCGTTTGCCGCGGTCATCGATCGGCAGTTTCAGTGCCTCGACCAGATTCCTGACTTCGTCCCGCGCCGTCGTATGCGAGAGGTTCGGGCGCTGGCCCAGCGTGTCCTCGCTGATTTCGTCGAGCGCGGTCAGTCCGCGCGGGAAATATTCTCGATAAACAACCCGTTCGCCAAAGCCGTCGATGGCGCGGAAGCCGAGCTGCCTCGAAAGCGCGTCGACTCCAGCCCCAACCAGCCGCTTGTTGCGCGAGCCGAGCGTGGAGAGCCGGTTGCGCACCACCACCCAGTCGGTCAGGCCGCCGTCGACCAAGCGGCGCTGCCGGCGCGCCTCGCGAACCATTTCGGCGTAATGGCTGATCCCGGTCAGTTCGAAGGTGGTCGGATCGATCAAGCCGAGCACGTCGAAATCCACGAAACTGTCGTTAAGCGGCGTGATTAGGGTATCCGCCATCGAATGGGCAAGCCGCATCAGATATGAATCGGTGCCGGGCGTATCGATGACGACGAAATCGTGGGTTTGCTCGACCGCGCCGATTGCTTCGGCGAAGGCGCCGAATTCCTGCGCCTCGATTTCATCGAGCCGCATGCCAAAGCCGCGGGCGACGCAAAAATGCCGGGAATGCTCGAGTTTGATGCCGGCCCGCGTGGCCCAGTCGCGCCGGTTTTCAACGTAATGGGTAAAGCTGCGCTGACGGGAGTCGAGATCAATCGTGGCCACGCGCTGCCCGGCTTGCAGCAGCGCGACAGCAACGTGCATAGCCGTAGTCGACTTTCCCGAACCGCCTTTTTCGTTGCCAAGGACGATGACATGCGCCGAATACGGCTTGCCAAGATCCGCCTGCATTAACATGGGCTACGGAACCTCTGCGTGGCGATCCGTTCTCCAGCTTGCAACGAGCATAATCAAGATACAGCATCGGACTCGATAAGTTAATCATTAACCACGCGGCGCATGACGAATGCGCGCGTATGTGCCTGCGCTGCAACGCCATGACCGGACTGTCTTCAAGATCGAAGCCCCATATCCCACGCGTGATCCGTGGTTTGCCGGCTCTAAGGTTCGCGCTCGCGCGCTGGCAAGCGCGGCGCCACAAGATTGCGCTCGTGCCAACCATGGGCGCGTTGCATGCCGGCCATTTGGCGCTGGTGCGATTGGCGCAACGCCGCGCCGACCGTGTCATCGTTTCGATCTTCGTTAATCCGACGCAGTTCGCGCCAAATGAGGACCTTACGACCTATCCGCGAACCTTCGCCGCCGATATCGCCGCGCTGACCGCCCTCAGGGCCGATCTCGTTTGGGCGCCGTCGGCCGAAACCATGTACCCGTCCGGCTTCGCGACGCGCGTCGTGCCCGAGGGCCCGGGGACCGCCGGCCTGGAGGATGCCTTTCGGCCGCATTTTTTTACCGGCGTCGCAACCGTCGTCGCCAAGCTTCTTATTCAATGCCAGCCCGATTTCGCGGTTTTCGGCGAGAAGGACTATCAGCAGCTCAAGGTAGTCACCCGGCTCGCACGCGACCTCGGGCTGAAAACCCGCATCGTCGGTGCGCCGACCGTGCGCGAGAAGGACGGGCTCGCGCTGTCCTCGCGCAACGCCTATTTGTCACCGGGCGAGCGCGAAGCGGCACCTGCCTTACATCGTGCTCTCGCCGACGGTGCGAAAAAAATCGCAGCCGAAACGCCAATCGCCGCTGCACTCGAGGAGGCCCGGGCGTCCGTCGAACGGGCGGGCTTCACGCTCGATTATCTGGAAGCACGCCACGCCGATACGCTTCAGCCCGCCGGCTCATACAAGGAAGGACCGCTTCGTTTACTCGTCGCAGCTCGCATCGGTAAGACGCGGCTCATCGATAACGTTGCGATTTAGTTCCGTCGCACGCTTACTTCGCCGCCACCTTCATCGGGTCCTTCACCGCCTCGTAGGTCGCAAACTCAACGCTGTATAGGTGCCCGTTCACCTTCTCGACCCTGCGGATATAGATGTTCTGCACGATGTCGCGGGTCTGCGGGTCGATCGAGATCGGGCCGCGCGGGCTTTCCCATGCCATGCCTTTCATCGCCGCAAGCAAAGCATCGCCGTCGGCGTTGCCGCTGGTTTTCCTCAGCGCTTCGTAGATCAGGTGCATGCCGTCGTAGCCGCCGACCGAGACAAAATCCGGCCGAAAGCCGCTCGCCTTCTCGAAGGCGGCGACATAGGCCTTATTGAGCGCAGAATCGTGCGCAGCCGAATAGGACCCGGACGTGATCATGCCCAGCATTTGATCGCCCATAGTGTCGAGATCGTCGTCGTCGGTCAGGTCGCCCGGGCCGATGATCTTTATGCCGGAACTGGCAAGGCCGCGTTCGGCGAATTGCTTGGCGAAGATCGGCGCTTGCGTGCCGGGGAAGTAGATGAACGCGGTATCCGGATTGATGTCGCGAATGCGTTGCAGGAACGGGGCGAAATCCGGATTGGCGAGCGGGATGCGGATCGATTCGACGATCTCGCCGCCGACTTGGGCGAAACGAGTCTTGAACGCTGTCTCCGATTCGATCCCGGGCGCCCAGTCATTGACCAGCGTAACGACGCGCTTGCTGCCGTTCTTGATCGCCCACTCGGCCATGATCCACGCCTGCTGACCTTGCAGGAAGCCGGCACGCACCATGTAAGGCGACTTTGTGACCGTGATGGAGGCGCCCGAGCTGAGGACCAGGGTCGGAATCTTGGCCTCGGTCACGAGCGGGGCAATGGCGAGCGACGTCGGCGTAGTCCCAATGCCGACAATGCCGACTTTGTCGTTAACGATCAGCTCCTGCACGATGCGGCGCGCATTATCTGCAACGCCGCCGTCGTCGCGAATAGTGAGTTCGAGCTTTCGCCCGGCGACCACGTCGCCGTGCTGCTGCACGTAGAGCTTGACCGCGGCCGCGAGCTGCCGGCCGACGGCATTGAAACCCGCTCCGGTCAGCGGAATACTGATTCCCATTTTGAGGACTTCCGGCGCGGCCGCGGCGCGGGCAACCGGCCCAAACGCGGCGACGGCCGCCACGCCTTTGAGCATGGTTCTGCGTAACATCGTCCTCCCTCCCAATTGTTATTGTTCGCGATTATTGCCGCCCGGCATCAAACCCGCTCGAGATGCGGAATTTGTGGCCGCTCCCCTTCGGCCTTGCCGGTGATCGGCGCTCTTGGCAGGCGCGCGACCCCAGCTTCCATGACGAAATTGTGCGTGAGCGAGTACCATGGCGGGCTGACGTCGGCTGCCGGTGCCCGCCCTTCGTTGCGCACAAAATTACCCAACAAATGCCGCGTGACGCCGAACTGCACGTCCGTGTCGATGTACTTGTCGTCCGGCGGATAAATCTGCGAGACCAGCGTCTTGTAGCCAAGCCTGTAGGCCAGAAAATGCAGATGCGCCGGCCGCATGTTGTGGCGGCCCTGGGCGCGCAACAATTCGCCTACCGGGCCGTCGATCGGAATTGGGTATCCCGCCGGCTTGACGCTGCGAAAGCTGATATGGCCTTGCGCATCCGTGATGAACTTGCCGCGCAGATTCATGTCGGATTGGGTGGGGTCCTGGTTCTCGTAAAAGCCTTCCGGGGAGGAGTGCCAGACATCGACCTCAACACCCTCGATCGGGTTGCCGCGCACGTCGCGGTAATAGGCGTCGACAAAAAGAACCGGCCCCGGCGTCGGCGAGCGTACGATCGAACCGCCGTTCTTGGTCAGCGGTGAGTTCATTCTCCAGAATGGACCGAGCTGGCTGGCATCGGTTTCGGTCTGACCGTGATCGCCGTTGTTGAGGAGACATACCAGCGCCGAGAAGCCGAGCGTTCCGGCCATCAGCACCGCTTCGTTGTGATTTTCGTTTGTGTGCTTGCCGATTGCATTGATGTAGGCGTTCGCCGCCTGGAATTCTTCCTCGGTCAACCTCGCTTCACGCGCGAAATCGTGGAGGTGGCGGACAAAGGCGGACATGATTTCGCGAAAGCGCGCGTTTGGCGCGCGCTCGAGCTCGCTCAGCACCGCCTTGGTAACGTCCACCTGGGTTTCGATGATCATAATCCTCTCACTCCGCGTCCTCGCGCCTGTCGTTGCGACAGACTGTACGTGATCGCCCAAGATCGCGCCACAGTGGGATCGGCGCGCTCACATCAGGCCGAGTTCCCGCAGCTCCCGGCGCAATTTCTCCGGCATGGCGATGGCGCCCGGCGCCGCCTTCTCCAAATCGCGCGGAGCGTCTTTGGCGGCGAGATAGCGCCAGCCCTGAAAGGCGCGGTAGGGACGCGGCGCCACCAGCACCACCTTGCGATCGAGTACGAGAGCGCAACGACCGACGCCCTCCTTGTCGCGGAACGGCCTTACGTCGCGGATGCGCTGGCGGCAGGCGACCTCCCCCCGGATCACCCAGTAGAGCGAACCGCCGGCGGTCAATTCAGCCGCGCGCTTTGGGACCATGCGCGTTCGATGGACGTGCTCGGGCTTTTCGCCCCGCTTTCGTTTCTCTTTGAGCTTTTGCCCGATCCAGTCCTCAAGATCGCGGACCGAGTCACAGCCGACACAGAGCTTGATGAGGTGGAGCGCCATACCGGGAGATTAGCCCGCGTCGGCGCGTTCGATCACCATGATCGGCGCTCCTTCCACAACTTGTGCACCCGCGCCGACTGCAACCTCCGCGACGATTCCGGCGAACGGCGCACGCAAAGTATGCTCCATCTTCATAGCCTCGATCACCGCGAGCTGCTGACCGCCCGCGACGGAAGCGCCCTTTTGCACGAAAAGTTCCAGCACCCTGCCGTGCATCGGCGCCTTGACGACGCCGTCGCCGGCGCCGCCTTCCGCGACCGCGACGGAAAGATCTTGCAACCGGACGCGAGTCTGGCGGCCATGGCGCAGCACGTAGACTTCCTCGCCCCTCGCGAACACGCGCGCGTCGGTCGCCGGCGCCTTGCCGCCGACGGCAATGTCGACGCCGGACGCGCCATATGTGACGGTCGCATCGGCATTCTCGCCGTCGACTACAATCGGTACGGCGATCGAACGGCTGCCACCAAGCTGAAAGCCGTCGCGGGCCGCCCAGGGCGAGATTTCTTCCCCAGATCCTTCAGCTTCCGGCGCAGCCGCCCTGGCGGTGCCATCGCCGAGCAGGTGTGCCACGCCGAGCGCGGCAGCCGCATAATCGGGGCCGTGCGGCACAGCACCGAGCGTGGCGAGATTGCGATCGATGAAAGAGGTATCGACATCGCCTTCGCGGAACGCCGGCGCGCGGCAGAGCGCGCCGAGGAAGGCCACATTACTGCGCACGCCGGCGACGAGCGTGCGGTCGATCGCGTTCGTCAGCCGATCGATCGCGGCATCGCGGGACGACGCGTGCGCAATGAGCTTGGCAATCATGGGATCGTAAAACGGCGTCACCTCGCCACCCGCTTCGACGCCGGTCTCCACGCGGATGTCGCTCGGCAGCGCGAGCTCGACGATGGTCCCCGTCGAAGGCAGAAAACCGCTTTCGGGGTCTTCGGCGTAGACGCGCGCCTCGATGGCATGACCGTCAAAGCGGATTTGACTCTGCGTGAGCGGCAGTTTTTCCCCGGCGGCTACGTGAAATTGCCAGGCGACCAGATCGAGGCCGGTGACCGCCTCGGTGACCGGATGCTCGACCTGAAGCCGGGTATTCATTTCGATGAACCAGAAACCGTCGGCCCGCAGTCCCTTGGTGCCGTCTGCGACGAACTCAATGGTTCCGGCGCCGACATAACCGACCGCTCTCGCCGCCTCGACTGCGGCTGCGCCCATTTTCGCGCGCAGACTTTCCGTCATGCCGGGCGCCGGCGTCTCCTCGATCACCTTCTGGTGCCGGCGCTGCAGCGAGCAATCGCGCTCGCCGAGATGGATGGTATTGCCGTGGCTGTCGGCGAATACCTGTATTTCGATATGGCGCGGCGCGGCGATGTATTTTTCGATCAGGACCCGGCCAGAGCCGAACGCTGCCCCCACTTCGCGCACGGCGCCTTCGAGGGCGGCTTCGAAGTCGGCGGCGTGATCGACCCGGCGCAATCCGCGGCCGCCACCGCCTGCCGCGGGCTTGATCAACACCGGATAGCTGATCACATCGGCCTTTTCTTTGAGAAACTTCGCGTCCTGTCGATCGCCGTGATAGCCCGGCACGGTTGGAACGCCGGCTTTCTGCATCAGCGCCTTGGCGCGATCCTTGAGCCCCATGGCGCGGATTGCCGCGGCGGGCGGTCCCACGAACACCAGGCCGGCTTTGACGCAGGCTTCGGCAAATTCGCCGCTTTCGGATAAGAAGCCGTAACCCGGGTGAACACATTCGGCCCCGGCCCTTTTTGCAACCTCGATCAACCGCTCGATGGACAGATAGCTTTCCCGCGGTTCCGCGGGGCCGATGAAGTGCGCTTCGTCGCAAAGCCGCCGATGCAGTGCGTGCGCATCCGCAGCGGAATAAACGGCGATCGTGCGCATGCCGAGCCGCTTGGCGGTGCGCGCGATACGGCAGGCGATTTCGCCGCGATTGGCAATGAGGACGGAACTGAACATGACGAAGAATGCGCCGAAACCGCCCAGCCTGCCACCAACCTACTGCGTGCGCGACGTCGTCGCGGCGGGCGTGGCCGTTGAAGGCGGATTGAGTTGAATCGGACCTGCGCTGGCAGACGCGGCCGGCGGCTGCGGCGTTGGCGGCGGCGGTACCGGCTCGGGCCAGATCGGCTCCGATGCGGCAGGGCTTGAGGAAACGGCCTGGACCGCGGCTGCCGCCGGGGGATTGCTCGCCTGTTTTCGCGCGCGATGCGGCGCTGACGAAGTGGCTTGCTGGTTGGTATTGGATGCTGCGGCCGCAGCAACACCCGGCAGGACGGGCCCAGCGGGCTCGGGATTCATGATGCTCACCGCCGGAATCGAGGCGGCCGTTGGAAAATCGATGTTCACCGGTTTGCGTGCGGCCTGCGCGTTGGGCTGAGCCGCCGTGCTTGGCGCCTGCGTTCCGTCGGCGACCGCGCCATCGGGGGCCGCAGCCCAGAGCGCCAGGTAATGTTCCAGGTAGTGATCGAGTGTTGCCGCACTCAAATTGGCGCGGACCCGGGTCGGGTCGCGCAGCACCGCCAGTGCCTTGCAATTCTCGCTGGTGCACCCGTCACGGACAGCCAGCATGTGGGCAAGGAAGCCGAAGCGATCGGCTTCGAGCGCGCGGCGCAATGGCAGTATTACATCGTCGATCTTGGCGTCACCGCGCGCGGAATATCGGCCCATGCTCGCGAGCAGCGTCAGCCGTGCCGCAACGTAAGAGGACGCCGCCGCCACGCTTGCCGGTGACGCAAACAGCGCCTTTTCGCATGCCGCTTCAACGTTCTCACCCGCGACGGCGTCCATGCAGGCGAGCGGCGAACCGGGGACAAGGGCGCGTCCAGCCAACTCTTCCGCGCGCATTTCGAAAATGCGGCGCTCGGCGCCGCGGTTGCCCAAATCTCCGCGGTCGAGGAAAGCCCAGGTTATCGCCGCACCGAGAATGGCGCACACGACCACGAAGCCGGCGCGCAGCGCCGGGCTCGGCGCCATTCTCGAGGGCGAGCGCAAAGACGCCAGCACGCAGAAGACGATGAGCGCCGCCGCCGATCCAGCCGCGACCCACAATCGCAAAGCCGAGCTTCCGATGTCGGATTCGACGCCGAGCATCAACCCACTCCGCTACGGACAAGGATGCTTTTTACCAAGAGAATTATGGCCCAGTGGGTCCCTCGACGCCAGCGCAATGGAGAGATTCAGCGCGCGGTTTAATGCTCGAGGTCGAGCTGGCTCTCTTTGGCCACGCGTTCAAACGCTTCGCCGGGATTTTTGATGCGGTATTGGTAGTCGTCGCCATCCGATGGCAGCAGCTTCACGACCTTATACGTGCCGCTGGCGCCCGGACGACTGATGGGGCTCGACGTATAGAGGACCGTTTGGCCGACGCGGAACTTATGCGCACGCAGCATCGGACCACGCGCTCCGATTTGATGAGCGACGGTGACGGCGGTGACGACCGCAATCTTCACAGCATTGGCCGCCTCGGGCTTGCCCGAAACTTGCCGCGAAACCGACTTCCGAACCGCTGGACTGCGGCTTGCTTTCGCCGGCCGCCGTTTGACTGAACGTTTATTCATGGAACCACACTATATAGGCAATCACCGACTGGAGCAAAAAATATAGTATCCCGAAACAGCTTTTGCGACAGTCGCTTAAGGCAAATGCTTAAGATAGAAAACCTTTTACATTCAAGCGCATGTGATCGAACTCTACACTGCCCCTTTATCACGCCTGACGCCGCCAGTAGCCCTTGTCGTCGGCCTGCCAATAAGTCACCTCGAAACCCGCAGATTTCGCTTCGCTCCAGCGCGCCCGCGCGGCTTCGACTGCGTCGGGATCCTCCCCGTCGAAGAGCAGGACGACGCGCTGATAAGCCGAGGCGTCGTCCGGAAAGGTGGCGCCTTCGACAAGGAAACGCACGAGCGCGCCGTTTGGATTGTCCTCGTCGAGCGTCAGCACAATGGGCTGCCGGGCGGCTTCGGCATCGCGCCAAGTTCCATGCGGAAGGAAGGCATCGTCGCGCCACGTCCACAAATGCGCGTCGAGCGCTTCAATGCGTTCCTCCGATGAGGCCTGCACCACGACGCGCCAGCCGCGTTCAAGCGACTTCAGCAATAACGTCGGCAGGACCTGCTCCGGCGTTTGCCCTTTCAGGTGATAGAAGAGGATTTCGGTCATAGGGCAATTTTGGCTGAGGCAATTTTGGCCGCCGGCGAGGCCGCCAAGATCATGGCAGAACATAAAATCCGCGCAACAAAACTCCGTTATCCCATCCCCAGTCCGAGACTTTGCAGCGCCAAACCGCGATCAGCGTTCGTAATAGCTCTCGACGAGCCGATCGAGCAGACGCACACCCCAGCCGGCACTCCAGCTCTTGTTGATGTCGGTCTGCGGCGAACCAAGTGCCGTGCCGGCGATGTCGAGATGCGCCCAGGGCGTTTTGTTGACGAAACGCTGAAGGAACTGCGCGGCGGTGATCGAGCCTGCCCAGCGGCCCCCGCTATTCTTCACGTCGGCGAATTTGGAATCGATGATCTTGTCGTACTCCGGCCCGAGCGGCATGCGCCACACGCGCTCGCCGGTCGCTTCTCCTGCTTTGCTCAAACGCTCGGCAAGCTTGTCGTCGTTGGAGAACAAACCGGCGTATTCCTGCCCGAGCGCGACCATGATGGCGCCGGTCAGCGTCGCCAAATTGATCATGAAGCGCGGTTTGAAGCGCTTGTTGACGTAATGCAGCACGTCGGCGAGCACCAGGCGTCCCTCGGCATCAGTGTTGATGATTTCGATGGTTTGCCCCGACATGCTGGTGACGATGTCGCCGGGCCGTTGCGCCTTGCCGTCCGGCATATTCTCCACAAGACCGATGACGCCGACCACGTTGGCCCTAGCTTTGCGCGTGGCGAGGGCGTGCATGAGGCCGACAACGCAGGCGGCTCCCGCCATGTCGCCTTTCATGTCCTCCATGCCCTGCGCCGGCTTGATCGAGATACCGCCGGAGTCGAAGCACACGCCTTTGCCGATGAAGGCGATCGGATCGGCGCCGCGCTTGCCGCCATTCCAACGCATGACCACGACTTTCGGTTCGTGCGCCGAACCTTGCCCGACGCCGAGCAGCGCGCCCATGCCGAGTTTGCGCATCGCCGCCACGTCGAGGACTTCGACGACGACCCCGAGCTTGCGCAGACCCGACGCCCGGCGGGCGAACTCGCCCGGATAGAGAACATTCGCCGGTTCATTGATGAGATCCCGCGCCATCACGACGCCGTCGGCGAGACCGACTGCGCGCGACCACGTCCTTTCCGCCGCGGCCGGATTAGCGCAGGCGAAATTGACTTCCACCTTGTCCGCCCGCTCGTCGCCTTCCTTGCGCTTGGTCTTGTAGCGGTCGAATTGATACCCGCGCAGGCGCAGGCCGAGCGCCAGATCGGCGATCTGTTCGGCCTTCAAGGCGCCCGCCGCAAATTCGGCGAGGATCGTTGCCTGCCCGGCCGCCGCCGGCACTTTCCCCATGGCGACGCCGCCGAGGCGGACCAGGTCACGGTCCTTCAGATCGCGCTCTTTGCCGGTTCCGATCACGACCAGGCGCGGCGCGTTGAGACCGGACGGCGCTATGATGTCGAGGCTCGATCTATTCTTGCCGGTGAAACGATCCGCCGCGGCGGCGCGGCGGTACACATCGCCGATCGGCGACAAAGCCCGTTGGGTTGCGGGGCCGAATTTGAGCCCCTCGGCGCAGAACGTAACAAGAACACCGCGCAGGCGATCAATTGAAGTGAAGCCGATCTTCAGGCGGTCGGGCATAGGTCGGTCTTTCCTGGGCGGCGCTAGGGCTTCTTGACCGGCATATGAACCGGACCGCGCGATCGTGCAAAGCGCCTTCTGGCAAAGCTGGGGCATCGCCACGGCGCCCCGGGGAAAGCAAAGCATTAACCCTTTGCTTTGCAAGTTCAAAGGCTTTGCCTTGGCGAGGCCACTTTGTGAAAGCATGAAATTACTTGCGTTTCGGGGGAGCTCGGCTCGGGCGGTGAAACCGCCTTCGGGGGGCCGGGGCGGCCATGGGCCCGTCAGCGGGGAAGTTGAGTCCGATGGGGTCGATCGGCCGCTACATGTTTCGCACCGCGATGGTTGCGTTCTTGATCACGCTTGTGAGCCTGACCGTCGTGATGTGGTTCACGCAGGCGATCCGCGAATTCGACCTGATTACCAACCAACGGCAGACGGTTTTCGTCTTTATCGGCATAACCGGCCTGCTCATCCCCTTGCTGGTGATGATGATCGCGCCGATTTCGCTGGTGCTTGCGGTCGCTCACGTCCTCAACAAGCTAAGTTCCGATTCCGAAATCATCGTGATGAACGCGGCGGGCGTCTCGCCGTGGCGATTGGCTAGTCCGTTCATCGCCGCAGCTCTGGTGGTTTCGTTGCTGGTCTCCGTCATTGCCGTGTACGTGTCGCCGCTCAGCCTGCGCGAGCTGCGCGATTGGGCGACGCAAGTCCGCGCCGACATTCTCACCAACATTGTCCAGCCGGGCCGCTTCGCCACCATGGGCGGCAATCTCACCTTCCACATCGCCGACCGGCGACCCAACGGTCTTCTGCTCGGCATCTTTCTCGACGATCGGCGCGATCCCAACGAGCACGCGACCTATCTCGCCGAGCAGGGCGAGATCGTGAAGAACGACTCCGGCTCGTTCCTCGTGCTCGAAAAAGGCAGCGTTCAGCGCCTCGAAGTCGGACAGCGCGACCCGCGGATCGTCACATTCGATCGCTACGCGTTCGACCTGTCGAAGTTCACTGGCGGTCAGCAAGCCGTCATCTACAACGTGCGCGAGAAATACTTTTGGGAATTGATATGGCCACAAGGCGAAGACGCACTCTACTTGGCGCAGTCGGGTGAGTACCGATCGGAATTACACGACCGCTTGGCAACCCCGCTTTACCCGCTGGCATTTGTAATTCTTGCCTACGCATTTCTTGGTCCGCCGCAAACAACCAGGCAAAGCCGCACGCTGGCGCTGCTCGGCCTCATCGGGGCGGTGGCGCTGCTGCGCCTCATCGGCTTCCTCAGCGTTATCGTCGCCGTGCACGCGCCGGCCGTCATCGCCGTGCAATACGTCGCGCTTCTTGGCTCGATCGCCGCCGGGTCGTGGCAAATCTCGCGTGGCCGGGCCATCGAACCCGGCGCGGCAGTGTCTCGGATCGCCACCGCCGTCAGCGAACGCTTTGCCAGAGCGACGGCGAGTTGAGGAGCGGGCCGATGCTTCCCGGTACGCTTTCACGCTATTTCGGATTTCGCTTCATCAAATCCGTGGTCGGCTCGTTCTTCGGCGTCGTCGCGCTGGCCGCGATGATCGATTACGTCGAGCTGCTGCGTCGCAGCACCGAGTGGCCGAATGCCACGGCCTTGGTCATTGCCGAAATTTCGCTGTTTCGCGTGCCGCAACTCGCCGAGCGCATCTTGCCCTTCGCGGTACTGGTGGGGGCGATGTCGTGTTATTTGACGCTGTCGCGCCGCCTCGAATTGGTCGTGGCGCGCGCCGCCGGCGTTTCCGCCTGGCAATTCGTGGCGCCATCGATGATCGCGGCGTTCTTATTCGGCGTGGTGGCCACAACGCTTTACAATCCGCTCGCCGCCATGTTGCACGAGCGCTCCAAACGCCTCGAAGCCGAGATGATGGGGGAGCTTCCAGCCTCGGCGATGCAGGCGAGCACGGGCGGTTTCTGGGTGCGGCAGAGGAGCGCGGACGGCGCGGCCGTCATCAACGCCAAGTCGAGCCGCGGGCAGGGTTCTCAACTCGGTACCGTCACCGTCTACACCTTTGACAATGCCGGCCAATTCCAGGAGCGGATCGAGGCCAAGAGCGCGACGCTCGCGCAAGGATACTGGCGGTTCGATGACGCCCGCATTTATGGGAGCGGTAATGCTCCCATACTCCAGGATACCTATCGGCTCGCCACCAACTTGACGCTCGAGCAGGTGCGGGAAAGCTTTGCCACGCCCGAAACCGTCCCCTTCTGGCAACTTCCCTCCTACATCGAATTGGCTGACCGGGCCGGACTGGTCGCCGCCGGTTATCGGCTGCAATATCAACAGCTGCTGGCGCGGCCCTTCCTGCTCACCGCCATGGTCTTGCTCGCCGTCTCGGTGAGCTTGCGTTTCTTCCGCTTCGGCGGCGTGCAGAAGATGGTGCTGGGCGGTATTTCCGCCGGCTTCCTGCTGTTCGTGTTGTCAAAGTTCACGGAGGACATGAGCAAATCGGAACTCATGTCGCCGGTGCTGGCGGCATGGATTCCCGCATTGGTCGGCGGTCTCACCGGCTTCTTCGTGCTGTTGCACCAGGAGGACGGGTAGTGGTGCGTCCGATCCGTCCTTGTGTTGCCGGTTTTCGTGGTCACGTTCGGGCAGGCGCGGCGATCCTCGCGGCGCTGCTCGCTTTTGCCGCGCACTGTTTGCTGGTGCCCGATCCCGCCGCAGCGCAGACAAACACCAGCCTCCTTCATTTCCCGCCGCGCCCACCGTTGCCGAAGCCGAAGTCGCCGGCGCCTTCCGACGCGCCCATGCTCCTGCAAGCAACCGAAATCCGATACGACTACACCAACAACACGGTGTCGGCGGTCGGCAATGTCCAGATTTATTACAACGGATCGACGGTCGAAGCCGACGAAGTCATTTACGACCAAAAAACCAAGCGTCTCCAGGCGCGCGGCAATGTCAGGATGACCGAGCCTGACGGCAAGATCACCTACGGCCAGTTCATCGATCTCAGCGACGATTACCGCGACGGCTTTGTCGATTCACTGCGGCTCGAAACTGCCGACGATACGCGCTTTGCTGCCGCGCGCGCCGACCGCGTCAAGGGCAACTATACGGTCATGCAAAACGGCGTCTATACCGCCTGCGAGCCCTGCAAGGACGATCCGAAAAAGCCGCCGCTGTGGCAAATCGAAGCCGCCCGGATCATCCACGACAGCGGCGAGAAGATGATTTATTTTGAGGACGCGCGTGTCGAGTTCTTCGGCGTGCCGCTGATGTATTTCCCGTTCATGTCTCAACCTGATCCTTCGGTGACGCGCAAAAGCGGCTTTCTGTTTCCGAACATCACATACGGCACCGCCTACGGAGCCGGCGTCGAAATCCCCTATTTCTGGGCGCTGGCGCCGAACTACGATTTGAGCACGTCGCTGATGGTGACGTCGAAGGAAGGCGAGTTGTTCCAGGGCGTGTGGCGCCAGCGCCTGATGGATGGCTCCTATTCCATCAAAGTCGCGGGCATCTTCCAGCAGGATCCGGGCTATTTTGCCGGCCGCGACGGGGTCAACAGTCCGACTGCCAACCTTTTCCGCGGAGCGGTGCAGACCGCCGGCCAGTTCGCGATCACCGACAAATGGCTGTGGGGCTGGACCGGGCTCCTGATAACCGACACGCAGTTTCTGTATGACTACACCCTCGGCCAGTTCCTCGCATCATTCGATCCGTTCCACACCGGTGTCGCCACCGAGGGCGTCTCTCAGGTGTACCTCACCGGCGTCGGCGACCGCAGTTATTTCGATATTCGCTCGATCTACTATTACGGGTTCTCGGGACAGGACATTCAGGCGCAAATCCCGATCATTCACCCGGTGCTCGATTATTCCAATGTGCTGGCGCAGCCGGTCGCCGGAGGCGAGCTTAGCTACAAGTTCAATCTGACCAGCCTCACGCGGCAGCAAGCCGAGTTCGACGCCATCACCCAAAACGCGGCCGTTAACGACCTTTGCGCACCGGGGAATGTCAACATCACCAAAGCAAATTGCCTGCTGCGCGGCATGCCGGGAACCTTTTCCCGCGCTTCCGGCGAGGTGGATTGGCGGCGCACCTTCGTCACCGATACCGGGCAAATGATCACGCCCTTTTTCGTGGCGCGCGGCGATGCTGCCCAACTCGACCTCCTCAATCAGCCGGGTGTTTCAAACTTCATCAACCCGAATGAAAGCGAAGTCGGGCGGGCCATGCCCGCCGTCGGGGTCGAGTATCGTTATCCGTTTGTCGACGTGGAGCCATGGGGTACGCAAACGATCGAGCCGATTGCACAGGTCATCTTGCGCCCCAACGAAACGCAGATCGGGAAATTCCCCAACGAAGACGCTCACAGCGTCGTGTTCAGCGACAGTAATCTGTTCTCGATCGACAAATTTTCGGGCTGGGACCGCGTCGAAGGCGGCGGACGGGTCAACGCCGGCATCGATTACACCGCCCAGGTAAACAAAGCTGGATACTTCAACGTCCTGTTCGGGCAATCCTATCAACTGTATGGATTAAACTCGTATTCGGCCACCGACCTGACCAATACCGGGTTGGAAAGCGGTCTGGACAAGAGCGTTTCCGACTACGTCGGACGCATCATGTACCAGCCAAACCAGGTGTTTTCGTTCACGGCGCGCGGCCGTTTCTCGTCCGGTGGATTTGATCCGGGGCTCGGTGAAAACGTAGCTGCGTTCACGCCCGAACGGCTAGAGTTCGAAACCCGGGCCAACTTCGATCGCTGGACACTACAATTCATGTACGGCGATTACGCCGCGCAACCAGAGATCGGTTTCTTGAATCGGCGCGAGGAGCTTCTCACCGGAGCATCGGTCAAGTTGACGCAGAACTGGGTCCTGCTCGGCTCCGTCCGGTATGACCTTGTCGCCCACGAATTCGACCAGACCCGGTTTGGAATTGGCTATACCGACGATTGCCTGCTTGTGTCGCTGAACTTCATTACCTCGTATACTTATACCGGTACGACGCCGACGCCGAACGATACCGTCATGCTGCAGTTCAGCTTGCGCACGCTCGGCCCCAACGAGCTCAAACCGATTTCTGCCCAATTCTAAATTTCTCCATAGCGAGGTAATATCGGGTTTCACCCCGACTGGGGAGCTGGAAGGGCCAGCACGTAAGCTGCCCAGGGAGAAACAAGAAGTGATATCGCAAATCCCGCTCAGTGCCCGTTGGGAGGCCTTTGCTGCGATCATAATCGCCGCGGCGATCAATTGCGGCGTGCCATCGACCGCCCGTTCGCAACAGGTCGTCGCGTTCGTCAATGGCCAGCCGATCACGACGCTTGACGTGGAGCATCGCGGCAAGTTTATTCAGATGACCACCAAAAAGCCACCCACGCGCAGAGAAGTTCTCGACAGCCTCATCGATGAGATTTTGGAGGTGACCGAGGCCAAGCGCTTCAGCCTCGAGGTTTCCGATGCGGAGGTGAACAATTCATATTCCACCGTCGCCACCCGCATGGGCATCGACGCGGCGAAGTTGACGCAAATTCTCGTCAGCGGCGGCGCGAGCGAGGATACGCTCAAGCGCCGGCTCCGCGCGCAGATTGCGTGGTCCAATCTCGTACGCGGACGCTACAAGGCAAGCCTCGAAATCAGGGACAAGGACGTCGAAGCGCAACTCGAGCTGCATAAAACTACGGAAAAAAACGACGTGGGATATGAGTACATCATGCGGCCGGTCGTTTTTATCGTGCCACGCGGTTCCCCCGATGCCGCATACGAAGCCCGCAAACGCGAAGCCGAAGCGCTGCGCTCGCGCTTTCAGAACTGCAACGACGGTGTCGCTTTTGCGCGCGCTCTGTCGGACGTCGCGGTGCGCGAGCAGGTGTCGAAATATTCCGCCGAGCTTGCGCAGCAATTGCGTCAGATACTCGACAGCACGGCGCTCGGCCACCTGACACCGCCGGAAACGACGGCGGAAGGGGTGCAGATGTTCGCGGTTTGCGCCAAGAAAGAGACCAAATCGGACACGCCTGAAATGCGCGAAATCCGCGATCAAATGCTACAGCAGAAGTTCGGCGCGCAGGCCAAGCGCTATCTGGATAATTTGCGACGCCAGGCGATGATCGAATACAAGATGCCCGAAGACAAATAAGCGACAGAAGCGAATCGTGCAGCCATTGGCATTGACGCTTGGCGAGCCCGCCGGGATCGGTCCCGACCTTGCCCTAGCGGTCTGGCATCGACGCGGCGAACTCGACGTTCCGCGGTTCTATGTCGTTGCTGACCCGAAATTTCTCCGTCGGCGGGCCGATCAACTCGGCTTCGACGTTCCGCTTGCCATCGTCACGCCGTCGGCGGCCGCCGCGGCATTTCCGCGTGCTTTGCCGGTGGTGGCCCTCGATATGGCGGTAACCGCCGAGCCGGGCCACCCCGACCGATCAAGCGCTCCGGCCGCTATCGACTCCATTCGCCGCGCGGTCGCCGACGTGCTCGCCGGCGAAGCTGCCGCGATCGTCACCAATCCGGTGGCAAAGAACGTGCTCTACGAAGGCGGATTTGCCGAACCCGGACACACCGAGTTCCTGGCCACGCTGGTGCGGGAGGCCACGGGCAAATCGCTGCGGCCGGTGATGATGTTGTGGTCGCCGGAGCTCGCCGTCGTGCCGGTAACTATTCACCTGCCGCTAAAGGAAATCTTTTTGCACCTTTCGACCGAACTTGTGGTCGAGACCGGGCGGATCGTCGCGCGCGATCTTGCCGCGCGGTTTCGCATCCCACATCCGCGGCTTGCTATCGCCGGGCTCAACCCGCATGCCGGCGAAAACGGAGCGCTCGGTGAGGAAGACCGCACGATCGTTGCGCCGGCAGTCGCACGGCTCGTCGCGGACGGCATCGACGCGAGAGGTCCGCTGCCGGCCGATTCACTGTTCCACAAGCTAGCCCGCGCCACCTATGACGCGGCCTTGTGCATGTATCACGACCAGGCGCTGATCCCGATCAAGACGCTTGCGTTCGATCATGCCGTCAACGTCACGCTCGGGCTTCCCTTCGTGCGCACCTCGCCCGACCACGGTACCGCCTTCGATATCGCCGGCACCGGCGCGGCCGATGCGACGAGCCTCATCGCGGCGCTGCGACTGGCGGCGCGGCTTGCCATGGCGGACAGCCCGGCGCCGATTCCCGCGTCGTGAGCTTCACGCCGGACGGCCTGCCGCCGTTACGCGAAGTCATTCGCCGGCACGACCTCGCCGCCAAAAAATCCCTCGGGCAGAATTTCCTTTTCGACCTTAATCTCGCGGCGCGTATAGCCCGCGCCGCGGGAGCGCTCCCCGGCGTGACCGTGCTGGAAATCGGCGCAGGTCCCGGCGGTCTCACGCGCGCGCTGCTCGCGCTCGGCGCCGCTCGCGTGATCGCGGTGGAGCGCGACAAGCGCGCCATCGCGGCCTTGCGGGAGATCGCCGAGCATTATCCCGGCCGTCTCGAAATCGTCACCGCGGATGCGTTCACCTTCGATCCGCGGCCGCTTCTCGGGCGCAGCCCCGTGCGCATCGTCGCCAACCTGCCCTACAACATCGCAACCGCGCTGCTCGCCTCCTGGCTTACCGTCGAGCCGTGGCCCCCGTGGTATGAGGCCGCCGTGCTTATGTTTCAGCGCGAGGTCGCCAAACGCATCGTTGCCGAGCCCGGATCGAAGAGCTACGGCCGGCTGTCGGTACTGGTGCAATGGCGCTGCGAGGCGCGCATTCTGTTTGACGTCAACCGCTCGGCATTCGTACCGCCGCCAAAAGTCACTTCGACGCTGATACGGCTGCTGCCGCGGGCGAAACCGTTGCCGTGCGATCGGTCGCTCTTGGAGGCCGTAACCCGAGCGGCGTTTGGACAACGCCGCAAGATGCTGCGGCAAAGCCTGCGTTCGCTCGGCGGCGATGCTGCGGCGCTTCTGTCGGCCGCCGGCTTAAGCCCAACCGCGCGCGCCGAGGATATCTCCATCGCCGGCTTTGTATCCCTGGCGCGGGCTCTCGCCCTACGTCGCGGCGTCGGGCATGATGCGGGCGCCTGATACCGAAGACGAAACCGTCATGACCGAAATGTGCCGCCAGTCGCTCGTTGCCTATGGGCAACCCCTTTGCGGAACCGTCGTGGACTGCCCGGCGCCGCGCGGCAGCGAGGTACTGATCCGCATCGCGCGTTGCGGCGTATGCCATTCCGATTTGCATATGCAGGACGGCTATTTCTCGCTCGGCGGTGACAAGAAGCTCGACGTCAGCGCGGGACGCACTCTGCCGTTCACCCTCGGTCACGAAATTGCCGGCGTAATCGAGGGCGTGGGGAATGAAGCTTTGGGCGCAACCGTCGGCAGCCGTGTCGCGGTCTATCCCTGGATCGGATGCGGCGCGTGCGCCGCCTGCGCCGTCGGGGAGGAAAATTTATGCTCCAACAACCGGCACCTCGGCATCAGCGTCGACGGCGGCTATGCCACCCATGTCCTCGTTCCGCATCCGCGCTATCTGCTCGACTATGCGCCGCTGTCGCCAAACTTTGCCGGACCGTTGATGTGCTCGGGTTTGACCGCCTATGCGGCGCTCAAGCGTTTCACGAAACGGCCCGAGCGCGGCCCGGTGCTGCTCATCGGTCTCGGCGGTGTCGGCATGATGGGGCTGGCGATCGCGCGCGCGCTCTTTCGCACGCCGCCAATCGTCGCCGATATCGACGCCGAGAAGCGAAACGCGGCGATCGCGGCCGGCGCCGCGCAAGCCTACGATCCGTCCGATCCGCAAGCGCGTAAGGCGGTGATGGCAGCGACCGGCGGATTGCTCGCGGTCTGCGATTTCGTCGGCTCCGACAAATCGCTGCAATTCGCGACCGGCCTGCTGGCGCGCGGCGGCAAGGTGGTGGTGACGGGACTTCTCGGCGGTAACTTTTCGATCGCCGCCGCCATGTTCGGCATCAAGGCCATGACCATCGAGGGCACGCTGACCGGCACGCTCGCGGAGGCGCGCGAGCTTCTCGACCTCGTACGCGCAAAGAAGATCGCACCAATACCCACCCGCGGCCGCCCGCTCAACGAGGCGCAGGCGGCGCTTGACGATTTGCGCGCCGGCCGCGTCGTCGGCCGCACGGTTTTGACGGTTTAGGGCTTTATCGTCTCACAGCTTCGCCTGAAGCGCGCGCACGAAGCGCGACAGCCCGATCTGGCGCTCGCGTTTGAGCCGCTCCGCCGCGAGGATGGCGCGCACCTCGGCGAATGCCTCGGCCTTATCGCGATTGACGATGACGTAATCGTATTCCGGCCAGTGACTCATCTCGCCTGCGGCCTTCGCCATCCGCGAGCGGATGATGATGCTGCTATCCTGGGCGCGGCGTTTGAGCCGCCGTTCCAACTCCTTGACCGTGGGCGGCAGCACGAAGACGCTGACGAGATCGTCGCGCGCCTTCTCCCGCAACTGCTGCGTGCCTTGCCAATCGATATCGAAAAGCACGTCACGGCCGGCGTGCAATGCCTTCTCCACGGGCCGCCGCGGCGTGCCGTAGCAATTTCCAAACACTTCGGCCCATTCCAAAAGCTCGCCCGTTCGCACCATTTTCTTGAACTCGGCGATCCCGATAAAATGATAATCGTGTCCGTCGATTTCTCCGCGCCGCCGCGGCCGGGTCGTCACCGACACCGAAAGTTCGACGTTGCGATCGGACTTCAGCAGCAGGCGCGAAAGCGTGGTCTTGCCGGCGCCCGAGGGCGACGACAAAACCAGCATGAGGCCGCGCCGCGCAATTCTCCTTTGCTTTCGCCCGCCGCGCCTCATGCTCTATTCCACATTCTGCACTTGTTCGCGGAATTGCTCGACCGCAGCCTTGAGTTCCAAGCCGATATTGGTGAGTTCGACATCGTTCGCCTTGGCGCAGAGCGTGTTGGCTTCACGATTGAGCTCCTGGGCGAGAAAATCCAGCCGGCGGCCGACCGGGCCACCCTCGCCGATCAGGAGCTGCGCCTGCGCCACATGCGCCGCGAGACGGTCGAGTTCTTCGCGCACGTCAGCCTTGGTCGCGATCAGGATCGCCTCTTGATGCAACCTGTCGAGATCGAAACGATCGGATTGCGCGAGCAGCGTGGCGACCTGTTCGGCAAGCCGCGCCCGGATCGCCTCGGACCGCCGGCCGGGCGTGAGCTCGGCGCGTTGCGTCAGCGCGGCAATTTCGTCGAGCCGCGTTGCCAGCACGCGGCCGAGCGTGGCACCCTCACGGTGGCGCATGTCGGCAAGCGCGCCAAGCACGTCGGTGAAGCCCGCGGCCGCCGCCGTCTCGGCCCGGCGTCGCTCCTCTTCATCTTCCTCCGCGTCGCCGACCTCCATCACACCCTTGAGCGCGAGCAGTCCGTCGAGCGTCGGCGGCGATGCCTCGATGCGCGGTGCGAGTTGGCGCATGGTCGT
Source organism: Xanthobacteraceae bacterium (assembly GCA_031291475.1). Lineage (GTDB taxonomy): Bacteria > Pseudomonadota > Alphaproteobacteria > Rhizobiales > Xanthobacteraceae > BOG-931. Next base: position 1,760 of record JARLIY010000095.1, on the reverse strand, counting down.
CAAAATCGCCTCGAGTACGGCCGTGTTGATGCGCACCGTCGGTGCGATGCCGGTGCGTTCAATCGTGAGGTTTGCCTGAAGTGAACCGCGCGCCAGCCGCTCAGCGGCCAGGGCACGCACCGTGGGCTCGATCGCATCCCAGCCGGGCGGCAGGCGCAGCCGCAGATCGAGACCCTTGCCGTTGACCGATTTGACTTCCCAGGCCCAGGCATAGGAGCCACTGACGCCGTGGCCGCGAGCAAATCCCGTCATGCTCGACAGCGCCATGAAACGCGATCCCGATGCCGAATTGCGAAAATCGCGCCGAACTTAGCGGCGGGTTGTTTCGGTCACAAGAGCGATCACGTCATCGAGCCGGCCTAGCCACGGCAAAAAGACCGGGGCTAATGCGTTGTCTGCGTGGTCTGGTTGCGATGGCTTGGGGCGCGGTGCGGCTGCTGGGCCGGAGCCGAGGCAGCAGGCACAGCTTGCGGTGGCGGTGGCGCCGGTTGAACGTCGGCAGGCGCCTGATCCTTCTGATCGAACTCGACCGAACGCAACCGCGCGACGTTCTTCTGATGTTGCTCGTAAGTCTCCGCAAAGGCATGGCCGCCGGTGCCGTCGGCCACGAAATAAAGCTCCCGTGTGCGCGCCGGATTGGCGGCGGCTTCGAGTGAAGCGCGGCCCGGATTGGCGATCGGTCCCGGTGGCAATCCGTCGATCTGATACGTGTTGTAGGGTGTCGCTTGATCGATCTCGCTCTTCATGATCGGCCGGCCGAGCATGCCCTTGCCGCCGACCAGCCCGTAAATGATGGTCGGGTCTGATTGCAACCGCATCTTCTGTTTCAGGCGGTTGACGAACACTGCGGCGACGCGCGTGCGCTCCTCCGGCTTGCCGGTCTCCTTCTCGACCAGGGAAGCGAGGATGACGAGCTGGTCGGGCGTCTTGATCGGCAGATCGGGAGAATGGCGGTCCCATATCTCCTTGAGCACGCGCTGCTGCGCCTGTTCCATGCGTTGGATTATCTGCTCGCGTGTCACGCCGCGGGTGAAATTGTAGGTGTCGGGCAATAGCGTGCCTTCGCGCGGAATTTCCTTGATGTTCCCCGTCAGGGTGTCGTCGTCGAGGAGCCGCGCCACGATCTGCTCGGAGGTCAAGCCTTCCGGAACGGTGAACTGGTGCGCCACGACCCGGCCTTCGACGATGGTCGCGACCACGTCGCGTATGCTGGCATGCGCCTTGAACTGGTATTCGCCGGCCTTGAGACCTTCGCGCGCCTTGAGCACAAGCACGCCGCCGACGAAGACCCAGGGTTGGTCGATGACGCCGTCGCGCACGAGGACATCGGCGATATCGCGGATGCCGGAGCCGCGCGGAATATTGACGACGCGATCGTCCGGGAGTGGTCCGGGCGCGTCAAAACGCTGCTTGCCGATCACGAGTGCGATGCCGGCCATGATCGCCAGGAGCACGAAAATGCTGATGATGGCGTTGCCGATGACAACGAAAGGATGCCGCGCGCTCTTAGAGCGCCGGGTCGGGATTTCGACTGTATCCGGCTCGATCGCGGTGCGGGGGCTGCGCGGCGTGATGGGTTTGGGACTCTTCGAACTCATAGGAACCGCACTCATCCCATTCACCTGCCGTTCCGAGAGCGGCGGATATGGTTCGCCCGCGCCCGGCACGGCTCTGCCGGTCTCTTTGGAATATGGCACAGATCCACGCGTCGATCCGCGCTCACTTTGCGCAGGACGGGCGGCAGACGCCGCGGCTGGCGG
>JARLIY010000094.1 GCA_031291475.1 Xanthobacteraceae bacterium | reverse complement strand
GGCGCGGCTGACCGCCATTCCCGGCGTTGTCGAGCACGGGCTGTTCCTCGGCCTTGCCAGCGCCGTCATCTCCGCCGGGGCAGAAGGCGTCACGGTTTACGGGAGCCTCGGCTGATGGCGGATTATGACGTCGATCTCTTTGTCATCGGTGCCGGCTCCGGCGGCGTGCGCGCCGCGCGGATCGCGGCCGGCTACGGCGCGAAAGTCATGTTGGCGGAGGAATATCGCGTCGGCGGCACGTGCGTCATCCGCGGCTGCATTCCGAAAAAGCTGATGGTCTATGCGAGCCGCTTCGCCGATGCCTTTGCCGATGCGGAAGGCTTCGGCTGGACGTCCGGTTCGACGTCTTTCGATTGGGCCAAGCTCGTTGCGGCGAAAGACAAAGAGATCACGCGGCTCTCGGCGATCTATCGCGCCAATCTCGACAAGGCCGGGGTCGCCCTGGTCGAGGGCCGCGCGCTGGTCGAGGATGCGCACAAGGTCCGGCTGCTCGCCGATGGCCGCATCATCTCTGCGAAGGTGATCCTCGTTGCGACCGGCGCGGCGCCCTTTCTCGGGCCGGACGTTCCGGGCCGCGAACTCGCCATCACCTCGAATGAAATCTTCGATCTTAAGCCGCTGCCAAAGCATATTCTCATCGTCGGCGGCGGTTATATCGCCGTCGAATTTGCCGCTTTGCTGCGCCGCCTCGGCAGCGAGGTGACGATCGCGCTGCGCGGCGAGAATATCCTGCGCGGCTTCGACGACGATCTGCGCGCGGCTTTGCGCGACGCTTTAAGCGAGGCCGGGATTGCTTTTAAATTCGGGAACATGCCAACGCGCCTTGAGAAGCAGGGCGAGGCCATCAGCGTGACCTTGGCCAAAGGCGAAACTCTCGTTGTCGATCAGGTCATGCTCGCGACCGGCCGGCATCCGAATACGCGCGGCCTCGGCCTCGAAAAGCTCGGCGTGCGTCTCGATGCGGTTGGCGCGGTCTGCGTTGATCCATATTCGCAATCCTCCGTGCCCTCGATCTATGCCGTGGGCGATGTGACGAACCGCCTGGCGCTGACGCCGGTCGCGATCCGCGAAGGTCACGCATTTGCCGATACGGTCTTCGGCGGCAAGGCGCGCGCCGTCGATCATTCCAACGTCCCGACGGCCGTCTTCACGACGCCGGAACTCGGCACAGTCGGCCTCACGGAAGCCGACGCCCGGTTGAAACATGCGATCGTCGATGTGTTCCAGACGCAGTTCCGGCCGCTCAAGGCGACTCTGTCCGGCCGGGCGGAAAAGGTCTTCATGAAGATCGTCGTGGATGGGGAGACGGGCCGCGTGCTGGGCGTCCACATCCTTGGCGACGATGCCGG
>JARLIY010000093.1 GCA_031291475.1 Xanthobacteraceae bacterium | reverse complement strand
GGCTCGGTCCCACCGAGGACGACGTGACGCGGGATGCGGTGGCCCAGGCGCTGTGCCGAAGCCTGGTCTACTCGGAGGAGATATTCCGCTGGATTGAGACCCGCTTCTCGCGTTTCGGCCGCAAGATGGCAACGATCAACAAGCGCCAGGCGTACCTCGTCGAAGGGGCGGAGAAGCTGGAAAATCCGAACGGGACCGCGCCGGGGCAATGGATCGACGTTGCCGGCGGGATGATCGCGTTGCTGCCCGGCCCGCCGCACGAGATGAAGCCGATGTTCACGGAAAAGTGCCTGGCACGGCTGCGCGAACGCGTGCCGCCAATGTCGATCCGGACGCGCTTCTTCCGCGTGGCCGGCATGGGCGAATCGGATCTCGACGAGTTGATCGCGCCGATTTACAAGCCGTATTCCAACCCGGTCACGACGATTCTCGCCGCGGCGGGAGACATTCAAATCCACTTGCGCGCGCAGGCCGATTCGCCGGAAGCGGCCGAGGCACTGGCGGAAGAGTTGGGCGCAAAACTCGAAGCCGCGCTTGGCGAGCGCATTTACTCGCGGGACGGATCGCCGCTGGAAACGGTGGTTGGCGCCGCTCTGAAGAAGCGTGGTGAAACAGTGGCTGTCGCGGAGAGTTGCACGGCCGGGTTGTTGGGAGGACGCATCACGGAAGTGGCGGGCGCGTCCGCCTGGTTCGTGGGCGGCCTGCAGGTCTATCAGTCGGACATGAAGACTCGTCTGCTGGGTCTGGACCCGGCGCTGGTCGAACAACACGGCGTGGTGAGCGAGGCGGTCGCCAAGGCTATGGCCATCGCAGCTCGGGAGCGGACCGGCGCGACCTGGGCGCTGGCGGTGACTGGCGAGGCTGGGCCGGAGCCCTCTCCCGGCGGGCCCGCGCCCGGCACGGTCTGGATCGGCATCGCGGGGCCGGGCGGTGCGAGCGCTCGCCAGTATCGCTTTCCCGGCGACCGTGTCCGCATCCGGGCCTTCGCCGTGCAATCCGCGCTCAATCTGCTGCGGCTCAAACTGGCGAAGTGACGCGGGCTGGCTCAACCCCAATACTGTTCACTTTGTGGGACAGACCATCGTCTTGCGTGGTCTGTCGCCACTGAAGCCCGGCAGACGACACAAGCCGATCGCCTGCTCCACCATATCGCCTTGCAAGTGAATAGGATTGGGCCTAACCACGCGTCAGACGGCGCAGGGCGTATGCTTCGTGCGACATCGCGGCGGATTCCAGGCGCTTCCAATCGTCGCCG
>JARLIY010000092.1 GCA_031291475.1 Xanthobacteraceae bacterium | reverse complement strand
CGGCGACTTCACCCGCGACTATGTCAGCGCCAAGGATGAAGACATGCCCGGCTACACGGTCTTCACCCGGAAGGACGGCAAGATCCGGCATTTCTGGAGCGGGGAGATGAGCGGCGAAATGGCCGATCCCGGCCAGGACCCGCGCGGCGCGCCGGACCCCGATCCGCTCTGGAGCCTGCTCGACACCACGCCGGAGGGCCGCGGGACGGACTGGTATCCCAAATTGCACTATCCGGACTGAGAGGCGGAGGCGGAAAACAAGACTTTCCGGCCGCCGCCGACCTGTTTTTGCCGGGGTCGGATCTGATGTTTATTGGACGCATGGCTGGCGGCGCCGGATTTGATTAAAGTCGCCCCATGAGAGCCCTGCGCGATTCCCTGATCCTGGCGCTTATCCTGCTGGCGGCACCTGCTTTTGCCGCCGCGCCGCGCCGTGCCGCCAAGCCGCCCGCGCCGGTCGAAGCCCCCGTCTCCGCCGATCCGGCGGGCGACCTGATCGGTCAGGCGCAAGCGGCCCGTGCCAGGGGCGAGAAGGAGTTGGCGGTCCGGCTGGCGCAAGCCGCCATTGTCGCCGATCCCGCGCGGCCCGCCACTTATAATGTGCTGGGCGATCTCTATGCCGCCGATGGCGATGCCGATTATGCGCGCTTCTATTATCGCGAAGCGCTCAACATCGATCCCACCAATGGCGATGCGACCAGGGCGATGGCGGCCCTGGACCGCAACGACGGGCAGCGCGCCGCGCAGGCAGATACCAGCGCAAAATGACGGTTCTGGTCCTCGATTTCGGCAGCCAAGTCACCCAACTCATCGCACGCCGCGTGCGGGAGGCGGGCGTCTATTGCGAGATTGTGCCGTACAACAAGGCGGAAGAGGCGCTGGCGAAAAAGCCGCGCGCCATCATCCTGTCGGGCGGACCCGCCAGCGTTACCGAATCCGATACCCCGCGCGCGCCCCAGGCGGTGTTCGAGATGGGTGTGCCGGTCCTGGGCATCTGCTATGGCGAGATGACCATGGCGGCGCAGCTGGGTGGCCGGGTCGAAGCCGGTCACGCCCGCGAATTCGGCCGCGCCGATATTCATGTGCAGCGCCCGTCGCGCCTGCTGGAAGGCCTTGCCGAAAATGGCAGCGAGCCGGTGTGGATGAGCCATGGCGACAAGATCGTGGCGATCCCGGAAGGCTTTTCGGTCATGGCGACATCCGAAAGTTCGCCCTTTGCCGTGATCGCGGACGAGGCGCGCCGCTTCTATGGCGTGCAATTCCATCCCGAAGTCGCGCACACCCCGCGCGGCGCCACCATTCTCGCCAATTTCGTCCGCAACATCGCCGGTATCGAGCCGGAATGGAACATGCACGCCTTTCGCGCCGCCATGGTGGAGCGCATCCGCAAACAGGTCGGCAAGGCGAAGGTGATTTGTGGGTTGTCGGGCGGCGTCGATTCATCGGTAGCGGCTGTGCTGATCCACGAAGCGATCGGCGACCAGCTCACCTGCATCTTCGTCGATACCGGACTGATGCGCAGCAACGAGGCGGACGAAGTCGTCTCGCTGTTCCGCGGTCATTACAACATTCCGCTGCTGCATGCCGAAGCCTCGGAAATGTTTCTCACCGAGCTCGAAGGCGTCAGCGATCCCGAGAAGAAGCGCAAGATCATCGGCAAAGCCTTCATCGATGTCTTCGATTACGAATCCGCTAAGGTTGGCGGCGCCGATTTCCTCGCGCAAGGCACGCTCTATCCGGACGTGATCGAAAGCGTCTCGGCCACGGGCGGACCTTCCGTCACCATCAAGTCGCATCACAATGTCGGCGGCCTGCCGGCGCATATGAAGATGAAGCTGGTCGAGCCTTTGCGCGAACTCTTCAAGGATGAAGTGCGTGCGCTTGGCCGTGAGCTTGGCCTGCCCGAAAGTTTTGTCGGCCG
>JARLIY010000091.1 GCA_031291475.1 Xanthobacteraceae bacterium | reverse complement strand
CCGCCCGCGACGCCGAGAAGCGCGGCCACGACGCCAATCACAAATCCTGCGATGACGCCTGCGACCGCCTGGGTAGCTCCGGCAAGAATCGCAGCCGAGCCGGCGACGTTGTGGCCGAACACAAGCGCCGCGGCGATCGCGGCGAGCAGAAGGGCGATGACGCGATATAGCGTCTGCGACCTGAGGCGCGTCGCCCATCCCGCGCCGAACCATGCCCCTAACAAGCTGCCGGCAAGAAGATTGGCAATGATCGGCCACTCGGACGCGAGCGACGAGAAGGGAATCGTGCTCGCCCGGAACGGCAAAGCGGAGGCCACGACGACGAGGCTCATCGCTTTGTTCAGAATAATCGCTTCGAGCGCGACGAATCGAAACGCTCCGATGAGGACCGGGAGCCGGAACTCCGCGCCACCCAGCCCGATGAGGCCGCCGAGGGTTCCAATGATGGCGCCCGCGCCAAAAGCCGACGGCGCACTCCATTGTGGCTCAGTAGGGTTCCTCGCATCAGACATGACGGTTCGATTCAATCCGGCTTCCGGCAATTCTCACGCCAGTGTCGAAGAGCGGCGAGCTGAACCGGTTCGTGTCGGGCGGACCGGCGAGCGGCGCTGGCCGCCCGCCGATCCTAACCGCGTGGCCGGTGAAGGATTCCTTCCACGCGACTTCACATTTCTCAATTGGCGCCGATCGCACCGCGATGCGCCATCTCACATCTTGCGCGGCCCCGAAGCGTCACGCAAACCGAGCAGCAAGCGGTGCGGACCCGGCGCGCCCGGCGGGACAAGAGCGACGCGATCTCCGGCTCGCACGACGGCCCCCTCGACCTGTGCAGCGCGGCGATTGACGATCAGCGATTCGACGTTCTGAGCATCGACGCCGAGCGCGGCCAAGAGCTGTTGTCCTGTCAGGTCGCTGTCGACTTCGAGCGCGCGCGGGTTGGACCATCCGCGCGCGGCGAAAAGCGCCGAAAGCTGCATGAACGCCCTGACTTCGATCACTCCAGCCATAACCAAGCCTCCCGCCGGCTAACGGGCCTTGTCGGCGAACCCGACGATTTCCACGTCCCCTTCGCACATGTCGAGCATCAGGGCGCGACCGCGCAGCGGCGCGCCTTGCCCAGTGATAATCTTGCAGACCTCGGCGACCTGAAACGCGGCGGCCGCCATCGGCGTGAACGCAGGATTGCCCAAACGCGCCTGCTCGCCCAGTCCTTCGCTCTGGCCGTAAAGGCAGTCGAGCGCCGCGTCGCCGGGGAACGCATCGCAAAGTTGACCGTACCAGCCGGCGATGGCGCCGTGGACCATTGGCGTCGCGAGATCATCGCACACGCGGCGGAGTTCCTTGCGTGCAGCGATCGAATCGAGCGCATCGACAACGACCGCACAGCCTTCGAGCAAATGCACACCGTTTTTGCACGTCAGCCGCTCGCGCCGCGCGACGACCGTAACAGCGGGGTTTATCGCCGCGACACGATTCACCGCCGCATCCACTTTCGCCGTTCCCAGCGTGGCGATCGTGGAAAGCAACTGACGGTTGAGATTGGATTCCTCGAAGCTGTCTGGATCGACGACGACGATTGCGCCGACGCCGACGCGCGCGAGTCCTTCAACGATGTAGCCGCCGATTCCGCCGCAGCCCACCACGCCGACCCGCGCGCGCCGAAATCGGAGCTGATCAGCGAGCGAGAAAGTTACGCGATTGCGTGCATAGCGCGACGGCAGAAGGCCTTCGACGAGGGCCGCCTCTTCGATCTCGCCGAGCGTGAGGCCGAGCGCCTCCGCCGCGCGAACCTGGGCGGCCCAGGAGAGAAGTCCGTCTCCGCCCAACGCGACCAGAAACGCTCGATCCGCGTTGATCACCTCAGCCTCCCCCGAGCAGCGGGAACAATGCGAGCCTATCGCCCACGCTGAGTACACGGTCGGGGTCGGCGCGTTTGCCGTCGATGAAGATCATGCCGATGTCGCCAGGCTCGATGCCGAGGTCGGCGACGACGTCGGCGACCCGGGCGCCTGTGGGGTAGTCGCGCGACGCCTCTAGGAACCGCCCGCGTCGGAACGAAGCAAACAGCTTAACAGTGATCGTGACCGTGCCGTCGCTCGGCATGCGCTCGCCTATTCTTAAAACCGGGCCCAGCGCCTTCAGCGCTGGGCCCTCAACACGCTTAGGATTGATCTCGCAGCAACCCTAGAACCCCTTCCAGAAGGACTGGAGTTCCTCCGTCGGCATGTCCCACGCCACGTCATGCGGCGCAATCTTCTCGAGTTCGAAGAACTCGGGCAGACGATCCTGCTCAGGCCCGATTCCGGCGGCCAGATTGAACGCGCGCTCGATCTTCAGCGTCTTCTTGCCGAGCGCCGTCACGTCGTCGCCGGTCAGCTTGATGCCATAGCGCGCGTTGATCATGTCGATCGCCGAGGCGAGGCATTCGGGAATGTCGAGCGCTGGAAAGGCGATGAACAGACAGAGCCCGGTCGAGTCGATGGCCGCGGTGGCGATCTGCAAGTTGCGCGAGAGTTCGACCTGACCCTCGTTCTTCAAGGGGTCGACCTTTCCGCCCACGTTCAAGACGTTGGCGGTGACGGCGTAGCCAGCGGTGTGGTCGGCTCCCATGGTCGTCGTCGCGTAGGTCACGCCGATGCCTTTGACCGCCCGCGGGTCATAGGCCGGAATCGCCTGGTTTTTCACCACCGGCACGCGGGTGACGCCGTAGGCCCGGCCGACCGCTCCTGTTCCGCCGCCGAGGATGCGGCCGAGCGAAGTCGCCTTGCCGATTTCTTCGCGCAGCAAGCGCAGCACGCCCTCGCCATCGCCGAACGGCAACACGCCGGCCTCCATCGCGACGCCGAACATGACGCTCGTTTCGATACTGTCGACACCGAGGTCGTCCATGATGTTGTCGGCTTCGGCGATAATGTCGAGATCGCTGATGGTGCAGCCTGCGCCGAGCGCCCAGATCGTCTCGTACTCGAAGCCGGAAGTCAGATACTTGCCGTCCTTGTCGTTGTAGATCTGCGAGCACTGAATCTGGCAGCCGAGCGAACAGTTGTGGGTCGGCTCGCCGTGACGGGCGACGATCGTGTCATGCATCGTCTCGCCGGAGATCTTGTCGTGATCCGCGTACTGGCCGCTGGTGAAATTGCGCGTCGGCAGGCCGCCAACCTCGTTGAGGATGTTGACCAGCACTGCTGTGCCGTAAATCGGCAGGCCCTGGCCGCTTACCGGATGGTCGATGAGTGTCTTGGCGAACTTCTTCGATGCCTCGAGAAAGGCAGGTCGATCAACGAGTGGGATGTTGCTCGCCTCAGAATCGTCAAGGGTGATGAACTTGATGCGCTTTGAGCCCATCACGGCGCCGAGGCCGCCACGTCCGAAGCTGCGCAATTTGCCTTCGGGGTCCTTCGTCGAAATGTTGGCGATCGCCATCATGTTCTCGCCAGTGGGCCCCAAGGTGATGATGCCGATCTCTTCGCCCCAACGCCGGTGCAACGCGTCCAATACAGCGAAATTGCCCTTTCCGATCGTTTCGCTCTCCTCCTCAACGACCCCACCAGCGTTGTTGATGCGCAATCCGTACCAACCCTCACCGCTGGGCTTGCCTTCGATGATGAGTGCGTGGATGCCGAGACGGGCCAACTGGCGCGCCGCCGTGCCGCCGGCGTTGCTTTCCTTGATGCCGCCGGTCAACGGGCTCTTAGCGCCCGCCGAGCAGCGCCCCGAATTGGCGGCTGCGGTGCCGGAGAGCAGACCGGGCGCAAACACCAGCTTGTTGCTCGGGCCGAGCGGATGACATGTCGGCGGAACCTCGGCCGCGACAATCGCGGAGGTGAGCGCCCGCCCGCCCAGTCCCAGCCAGGCTTCGGGAACGGGTTCGACCCGGACCGAACGATCGGTCATGTTGACGCGAATGATTTTGACCATGGCGAGCTCCTTTTAATGTCGGGCCAAGTGGGCCAGGAGAGCTGCGCAGGTCCTGTTCTCGCCGCGCGGTCCTGACGGCGCCCACGAAGCGCAGTCGATAGCGCGACCATCTAGAAGCATCCGAGAAGCGCGGAAATTCTGTTTGTTAAGTCATAATTGGAATCAGCAGGATTTACGTGCTGTGCGACAAATAGTCGCGTGGTTTTCAAGCACCTATTTCTTGCGAAACGTAATCGGTCTTCTTTCTTCAAGCGGCGACGCCTGTTCAGGCGAACCCCGTCCAGAGCCGTCTTCAGTTTGTTTGCGCCCTTCGTCTCCGGCAAGTCGGCAAGCGTCCAGGGCGGCAAGATGCGGCGTCGCGAGCGCCAGAGTCTCGGCCTCGATCTGGCGGTAGCGACGAACGATGTCCTGTCCCAGTTCGGTCAACTCCGCCCCGCCGGTGCTGCCGGCGTGGCCAGTCACGACTGGGCGGCCGAACGCCTTATTCATGTGGTCGAGCAGTTCCCATGCGCGTCGAAAGCTCATCTTGAGCTTGCGAGCGGCGGCGGAAATCGAGCCGGCGGTTTCGATCGCCTCGAGCAGTTGAATT
>JARLIY010000090.1 GCA_031291475.1 Xanthobacteraceae bacterium | reverse complement strand
CTCGCTGGCGGCGCCGTTCATCTTCATGACGGCGTACGGCCAAATCGACCAGGCGGTCGCGTTGGTCCGCGCTGGCGCGCACGACTATCTGACCAAGCCGTTCGAACTGGCGAGCCTCTTTCCGAAGGCGCGCGAACTTCTGTCTCTGCGCGCGCGCGGCGGGGGGCAAGGCGTTCTCGGGGTATCGCCGCCGATGCTCAGGGTGGAAGCGCTGCTGCGCAGGCTTGCGCCGCGATCGCTGTCCATTCTTCTTGCCGGAGAGACCGGCGCGGGCAAGGAAGTTTGCGCGCGCTTTCTTCATCAGGTTTCGCCGGCCGTCGACGAACCGTTCATGGCGGTCAATTGCGCGGCGATTCCGGCCGAATTGCTCGAAAGCGAGGTGTTCGGCCACGAGCGTGGCGCCTTCTCGGGGGCCCATCAGCGCCACCTCGGCTACGCCGAACGCGCGCGTGGCGGCGTTCTGTTTCTCGATGAGATTGCCGCGATGCCGCTGGCGTTGCAATCGAAGCTGTTGCGCGTGCTCGAAGAGCGATCGTTTCACCGGGTCGGCGGCGAGACCAACATTCCGCTGAAGGCCCGCGTCGTATGCGCGACCAGCGAGAATCTCGCCGACCAAGTCCGTCGCGGCACGTTCCGCGAAGATCTGCTTTATCGGATCAACGCCGTGACCGTGGATCTGCCGCCGCTGCGTGACCGTCAGGAGGACATTCCCTGGCTCCTGTCCCGCTATTTTGCGCTGTTCGCCGATCAGGCCGAAGTTTCATTGCGCGGGATCAGTTCGCTGGCCGAGGAAGCCGCGATGTCTCATCCGTGGCGCGGCAACGTGCGCGAGCTTCGCAACCGGGTCGAACGGGCCGTCAACCTCGCCACAGGCGCGTGGTTGATGCCGGCCGATCTCTTTCCCGAACTCAGGAATGTCCCGATTGGCGAAGGCGACCCGATCCTCCCGCTCGCTACGGTTCGCGACGCCGCCGAAAAGCGGCAAATCGAACGCGTGCTGCGGGAGACCGGCGGGCAGATCGGCGAGGCGGCCAAGCGGCTGGATATCTCGCGCACCACGCTGTGGGAGAAGATGCACCGCTATCGCATCGAGGTTGATAACGCCGGCGAGTGATGACCGGCGCCGTCGTGTTCGGCTTTCCGAACCTCCTTTGCCGAGCATGTTCGGAACTGCGGACGTCCTAGGCCGCGTTTGGCCGGCCGCCTGTTGATTCAACTGACAAAGTTGTAGGTCCGCCGCGCGGCGCCGCACTTGCGACGCTCTCTCCATTGTTCGTTTCGAGCGATGGGGGAAACGCATGAACAGGTGCGATCGCAAAGTCGATATTGGCCCCCGCTGGTTTCTATCCGGCGCCGGCGTCGCCGCGGCCGGCGCAGCCGCCGCAGCCGTCGTTCCACAACGGGCGGAAGCCGCCGCGCCGCTGGCTCGGCTCACATATCCCGCCAACCGCTTGGCGAACGTCAGCGATCTCAAGCCCAACACCGCCTTGCCGGTCGCTTATCCGGACGCTGAGGCGCCGGGCGTCTTGCTGAAGCTCGGGGCCAAAGTCCCCGGCGGCGTCGGTCCCGACGGCGACATCGTCGGCTTCAGCACCATATGCCCGCATAAGGGATATCCGCTCGCCTACAACGCGAACG
>JARLIY010000089.1 GCA_031291475.1 Xanthobacteraceae bacterium | reverse complement strand
ACGCGACCGTATTAAATATCTGATCTGGGTTGGCGCGGGGCCCCCCCCCCGGGCCAGATCGACGACCTGCGATCGGGCAAGTTCGGCGCGTTCGAGGCGGGCGCGTTCCAGACCGCGTACGCGCTCGACCATCAGCGGAGCGATGGCCAAAAGCGCGATCACGATCAGCCGGGCGCGAATGCTGAGGATGGGCTTGCCGCGCCGCGCGGTTTTTGCTGATGTTTTGGCAGACTTCGTGTCGACGTCCGACATGCGCGTTCCCCGGCCCTGGTTCCGTAACGTAGTAGATACGCGTAAAAGCGGTCTTCGTGCTCCCGCTAAAATTTGATGCGTTCCGCAAGGCGTTGACGAAATGGAAACCATGAGCCGAGCGGAAGGGCTTGCCGCGGTGCGCGCCGATATCGCGCGGGCTTGCCGCGACGCCGGGCGCGATCCGGCCGGCGTGACGCTGGTGGCGATTGCCAAGACATTCGGAGCTGACGCGATCGAGCCGGTCATCGCCGCCGGCCACCGTGTGTTCGGCGAGAACCGCGTGCAGGAAGCCAAGGCTAAATGGCCGCCGCTGATCGCCCGCCAGAAAGCGCGCGGTGACGATATCGAATTGCACCTGGTCGGCTCATTGCAGTCGAACAAGGCGCGCGAGGCGGTGGCGCTGTTCGACGCCATCCATTCGCTGGACCGCGCGAGCCTTGCCGAGGCGCTGGCCAAGGAGGTCGCCCGAGTGGGCCGTAATCCCCTCCTCTTCGTCGAGATCAATACCGGCGCCGAGCCGCAAAAGGCGGGTGTGCTGCCCGAGCACGCCGACGCCTTTCTCGCCGCCTGCCGCGACCATTATGGGCTGACGGTCTCGGGCCTGATGTGCATTCCCCCGGTCGAGGAGGCTCCCGCGCCTCATTTCGCGCTGACCGCACGTATCGCCCGCCGTAACAGCCTCCACTTGCTGTCGATGGGCATGAGCGCGGATTTCCCCACCGCGATCGCCTTCGGCGCGACCCATGTCCGCGTCGGCACGGCTATCTTCGGCGCCCGCGCTACCACTGGCTAGTTATGAACGGCGATTCGCGTCTTCGGACCGATACGGCGCAAAAGCATCAGCAGGTCGTGCCGCCGCAGCGCGATGCAGCCCGCGGTCGGCGCGAAACCGGGCCGCGCAAGGTGGATGAAGACCGCGCTGCCCCGGCCGGCAATACGTGGCCGCGCGTTGTGGTCGATCTCGATGAAAATGTCATAGAACCCGTCGTCGCGCCAAAGCCGGTCGCCTGGTTCATTGGCCGAGCGCCGGAAAGGCCGATTGTAGCGCCGGTCGGTCGGGTCCTCACACCACGCGTCAGCATTCCCGATGCGCCTCGTCGGAAGCAAGGTCGCCGGGCGGGGAAGCCGGTCGGCCCGCCACCACAGCCGCAGCGGCAGGAACCGCCCGCGCGGCGTGGCGCCATCGCCCTCGCGCTTGTTCGCCCGCATGCCGGAGCGGCCGAGCGCCACCTTCACGCACCAGGGACCGGCGCGCATCAAGCCTTGCGAGCGCCGCCCCGGTCGCACGCTGACGTCGATGGTGGCTACCTTAGTCCGTCGCATGCTCCCTCGAGGCGAATTCCCAACTCCTGCTTGCTCTTGTATCCTCGATCGTTCTACTTCGCCGATAAAGGCGGCGCGGCGCAATTGCTGGGATACCACTTGGTGGCCATTTCATTGACCGGCGGACGACGAGCCGCGGGGGTCCGGATTGATGCCTAACACCCGTAAGATTCTGATTGTCGACGACGACGCCGAACTGCGCGAAGCGCTGACCGAGCAATTGTCGCTGCACGAGGAGTTTGAAGCGGTCGCGGCGGAAAACGGCGCCAAGGGCGTGCAGGCGGCCAAAGCCGGCCAGATCGATCTCGTCATCATGGATGTCGGCCTGCCTGATATCGACGGCCGCGAAGCCGTGCGCATCCTGCGCAAGAACGGATTCAAGGCGCCGATCATCATGCTCACCGGCCACGATACCGATTCCGACACCATCCTCGGGCTGGAATCGGGAGCCAACGATTACGTCACCAAGCCGTTTCGTTTTGCCGTGTTGCTGGCGCGCATCCGCGCGCAACTGCGCCAGCACGAGGCGAGCGAGGACGCCATCTTCGCCATCGGTCCCTACACTTTCCGACCGAGCTCGAAGCTCTTGCTCAACCCCAAAGGCAGCAAGGTCCGCCTGACCGAGAAGGAGACCTCAATCCTGCGCTACCTTTACCGCGCCGGTCAGCGGCCGGTGTCGCGGGAGACGCTGCTGCAGGAAGTCTGGGGCTACAATTCCGGCGTGACGACGCATACGCTGGAAACGCATATCTACCGGTTACGGCAGAAGATCGAGAAGGACGCCGCAACCCCCGCCATCCTCGTCACCGAGGCCGGCGGCTACAAGCTCGTTCCCTAGTCCGCGACGCGCCATGACGATCGAGGACGACATCGCGTTCCTTGAGCGGATTCCAATTCTCCGCCGGCTGGGCGCGCCTGCGTTGCGCATTCTCGCCATCGGCGCGGAAAGCTACCGGGTCGAAGCGGGCCAGGTGCTGTTCGCCGCCGGCGAGACCGCGGACGGCGCCTATATCGTGCAGCAGGGCTCGTTCAATCTGCGGCCGCAGGCGGGCGCCGAAGCGGATGTCGTCGCCGGGCCGGGCACGCTGCTCGGCGAGGCGGCGCTGCTCGCCGAAACCACGCGCCTGGCCACCGTCACGGCGCGCGAGCCTTCCACGGTTTTGCGCGTGCCGCGCGCGATGTTTCTCAAAATGCTCGAAGGCTATCCCGATGCTGCGCAGCGGCTGCGCGAAGTGATCGCGGCGCGCGCCGATGAGTGGGCGCGCGACATCGAGAACGTCCGCGCCGCGCTCGCCGCCGGCAGCGAACCGAAGTAGCGGTCCGGCAATCCGGCCCCGTCGAAAGCCGGCGTTTCAGACAATGCGCGTCTTGTGTCCCTGCCAATAGCGGTCGCGCAACAGCCGCTTGTAGAGCTTGCCGGTCGGCAGCCGCGGCAGCTCGGCCTCGAAATCGATGGAGCGCGGACATTTTTGCCGCGCCAGGTGCTTGGCGCAGAACGCCATCAGCTCTTCGGCGATCTCCGGTCCCGGCGCGGTGCCGGGCATGAGCTGAATGGCGGCCTTCACCTCTTCGCCGAGATCCTCGTTGGGTACGCCGAACACGGCGGCATCGGCGACCTTCGGATGCGTGATCAGGAGATTCTCGCATTCCTGCGGATAAATATTCACGCCGCCACAGATAATCATGAAGGTGGCGCGGTCGGTGAGATAGAGATAGCCGTCCTCGTCGAGATAGCCGACGTCGCCGACCGTGCTCATCGCACCGTCGGCCGACTGCGCCTTCGCGGTCGCCGCCGGATCGTTGAAATATTCGAACGGCTTTGCAGTCTTGAACCACAACGTGCCCGGCGTCCCAGTCGGACAGGGCTTTAATTCCTCATCGAGGACATGCAACTCGCCGAACAGCACTTTGCCGACAGTGCCGGGATGCTTGAGCCATTCGGCGCTGTCGCAGGCGGAAAATCCCATCGCTTCGGTCATGCCGTAGTATTCCAGAATGATCGGCCCCCACCATGCGATCATCTGCTGCTTGACCGGCACCGGACACGGCGCCGCGGCGTGCACCGCGCATTCGAGCGACGACAGATCGTAGCGGCGGCGCACCGCCTCGGGCAGTTTGAGCACGCGCGAGAACATGGTCGGCACCAGCTGGCTGTGCGTCGCCTTGTATTGCTCGACCAGCTGGAGATAACGCTCCGGATCGAACGTCTCCATGATGATCGCGGTGCCGCCGCGATCGATGGTGAGACTGACCGCCGCCTGCGGCGCCGAGTGATAAAGCGGGGCCGGCGACAGATAGATCATCCCTTCGCGGTAGCGCCAAAGCTTGTCGAGGAAGACATAGAGCGGCAGTTGCTGCGACGGCGGCTGTTCCGGCAAGGGCCGTAAAATCCCTTTCGGCCGGCCGGTGGTGCCGGACGAATAGAGCATGGCGATGCCCAACGTCTCGTCGGCGATTGGCGTCGCCGGAAACTTGGCCGTCGCCGCGTCGAGATTCTGAACCCGGGCGCCGTCGCCCTTGCCGTCGACAATCAGGCAGAGCTCAATCCTGGGACATTGCTTGAGCGCCGCCATCGCCACGTCGCGCTTGGCTTCCGAGATGATCAGGATTTTCGATTCGCTGTTATTGACGATGTAGGCCGTTTCGTCCGGCGTCAGGTACGAATTGATGCAGGTGAAAAACAGGCCGGCGCGCGTGCCGGCGGCGCAGCTTTCCATATAGCGCGCATTGTTTTCCATGAAGATCGAATAATGATCGAGCCGCTTGAGCCCGCCCGCGCGAAACAAATGCGCCAGCCGGTTGCTGCGTGCCTCCAGCTCCGAATAGGTCACCGCCTCGCCGGTCTTGGCCATGATGAAGGCCGGCTGACCGGCGCGCGTGACCGCGTGATTGCCGGGATACATGGCGCCCCCCTCTCGCTCCCCCGAGTTTTTTATAACTCCAGAGTCGCCGTTACCGGTACGTGGTCGGACGGGCGACGGGCGCTGCGATAGTCCCTGACCACGCCGATCGCCGAGACGCGATCGGCGAGTTTATCCGATGTCCAGATATGGTCGAGACGGCGGCCGCGATCGGATTTGGTCCAATCGGGCGAGCGGTAGCTCCACCAGGTAAAGAGCTTGGTCGGCTCCGGCACCTTGTTGCGCACGGCGTCGACCCAGCCGCCGGCCTTCTGTAGGCGCAAAAGCTTCTCGCATTCGATCGGCGTATGCGAGACGACGGACAGAAGCTGTTTGTGGCTCCAGACGTCGCATTCGAGCGGCGCCACGTTGAGATCGCCGACCATGATGGCGCGCGCGGACGGCGCCGGCCGCAGCGCTTCGTTTAAGTGCATCTCGTCGAGGAACGAAAGCTTGTGGGCGAATTTCGCATTCACCGCCGGATCGGGAATGTCGCCGCCCGCGGGCACGTAAAAATTATGCAACGTGATCGGGTCCTTCAGGCCCGCGCGCTCGCCGAGCACGATGGCGACGTGGCGGCAATCGCTCTTGCCGCAATAGTCGCGGATCGCGGTCGATTCAAACGGCAGCCGCGAGAGCACGACGACGCCATGATAGCCCTTCTGGCCGTTGAGCGCGATGTGCTCGTAGCCGAGCCGCTTGAAGCGTTTGCGCGGAAATGCGTCGTCCGGACATTTGGTCTCCTGCAGGCACAATACGTCCGGACGCACCGCTTTGATGAATTTGGCGACGAGATCGATGCGATAGCGCACCGAATTGATGTTCCAGGTGGTGACGGTGATTTGCATGGGCGGCCGATCTATATGCGAAAGCGGCGCACCTGGCGCAAGACCGGACCAAACGCGCTAACGGAACTCGTCGCCCGCCTGAGGTTACCCTATGATGGCGGCGCGGGAGACGGTCATGCAGACCAAAGCGCAGCGGCCCCATGTGGTGATCGCCGGCGCCGGCTTCGGCGGACTGCAAGCCGCCAAAGCTTTGGCAAAAGTCGATGTCGATATCACGCTGGTCGACGCCTACAACCATCACTGCTTTCAGCCGCTGCTTTATCAGGTCGCCACCGCGGCTTTGTCGCCCGCCGACGTCGCTTGGCCGATCCGCGCGATTCTGCGCGCGCAGAAAAACGTGCGCGTGATCATGGCGCGCGTGCTGGCGGTCGACGCGCGGGCGCGGCGCGTGCACACCAGCCAGATCGATCTCGCCTACGACTATCTCATCTTCGCCACCGGCTCGACCCACTCCTATTTCGGCCATGACGATTGGGCGCCATTCGCGCCGGGCTTAAAGCACATCGCCGACGCGACCGAGATCAGGCGGCGCTTCCTGCTCGCTTTCGAGCGCGCCGAGGTGGTGGACGACGACGACGCCCGGCGGCGCCTCCTCACCTTCGTCATCGTCGGCGGCGGCGCCACCGGCGTGGAAATGGCCGGCGCCATCGCCGAGGTTGCGCGGCGGACGTTGCAGCACGATTTCCGCCGCATCGACCCGCGCACTTCGCGGATCGTTTTGATCGAGGCCGGGCCGCGGCTGCTGCCAACCTTTCCGGCGCCGCTCGCCGATTACGCCACCCGCTCGCTGCGCGACATGGGCGTCGAGATCGCGCTCGGCCGCGCCGTCACCGGCTGCGACGCGGAAGGCGTTTCGCTCGACGGCAGCCGCATCGAGGCGGCGACGGTGATCTGGGCGGCCGGCGTCGTCGCCTCGCCGGCGGCGGAATGGATCGGCGCCGAACCCGATCGCGCCGGCCGCATCAAGGTCAACGCCGATCTGACCGTGCCCGGCCGGCCGGAGATCTTCGCCATCGGCGATACCGCATGCGTCGCCGGCGGCGACGGCCGCCCGGTGCCCGGCATCGCGCCGGCGGCAAAACAGATGGGCGCCTATGTCGCCAAAGTCATTGCCGCGCGGGTGCAAAACCGGCCGGCGCCGCCGCCGTTCGCCTATCATCACCTCGGCGATCTGGCCACGATCGGCCGCAAATCCGCCGTGGTGAAGCTTGGCGCCTTGCAGATCACCGGATTTTTGGGCTGGCTGTTCTGGAGCGCCGTGCACATTTATTTTTTGATCGGCTTGCGCAACCGCTTCGTCGTCGCGCTCAATTGGCTGTGGAGCTACATGACCTTCCAGCGCGGCGCCCGGCTGATCGGGATTGCCCCGCCGCGGTGATCTTGCGCGTCATGGCCGGGCTTGTCCCGGCCATCCACGACTTACTTTCTTCGCACAACCGCTAAGGCGTGGATGCCTGGCACAAGGCCGGGCATGACGGGTTCGCTTCGCAAGCCCTATTTCAAATTATTCTGATAATTGATGACGAACAGATTGGGATCGGGTTTCTTCGCCGTGTCGAGATTGTAAACAGCGACGGTAGTGTCGAGCCCTTGCGGATCGGTCACCGTCCATTGCTTGAGCTGAAGATTCTTGGCGTCGAACATGATCATAAGCCGGTTGGTGCCGACCATGACCTGCGTTTCCTCGATGACCACGGTGATGAAGGTGTCGTCCGCTGAAACGCTGATCACGTCGGTGTCGCGCAGGAGATCGATGCGGTCGGCCAGCAGATAGCGCAGCGGCGTCTGCGAGAGCGGGTAGAAGTCCGTCGTCTCCAGCGAGCGGTCGTGGACCACGACCGAGGAGCCGTCGGCGATGATGTCGATCGGGCTCGGCGGGCTGTACTGGAAGCGGACCTTGCCCGGCTTCTGGATGGAGAAAGTGCCGTCGACGCGCCGGCCGTCCGGACCGATCTGCACGAAATTTCCGACCAGCGTCTGCACGCCGGACAGATAACCACTGATCTTGTCGAGGAGAGCGCGCTGATTGGCATCGAACGCGGTCGCCGGACTCGGCGCCGCCGGCTTGCCTATTTAATATGATAACGTTAAATTTCTTTTGGTGCCCCGGCCCGCGGGCGCTGGGGCCGCCGCGGCAGCGGATGAAGGCTGGCTGGCGGCGGCCTT
>JARLIY010000088.1 GCA_031291475.1 Xanthobacteraceae bacterium | reverse complement strand
TTCGGCCTCGGCCTCGGCCAGCCGGTCGGCGGCGGCGCGGCGCGCGGCCGTGGCGGTCTCGATCTCGCCGATCAGGGCTTGACGCTGTCTGGTGAAATTCGCCGGCGCGTTGCTCAGCTCGGCGCGCTCGTTTTTCGCTTCCTGCGTGCGCTGGCCGATGGTGCCGATTTGCGCGGCGGCGCTGTCCTTGCGCTCATCCCAGGCCGTGCGCTCGGCGGCGATCGCTTGCAGCCGGCGGTCGGCGAGTTCGGCCTCGCGGGCGATCGCCTGCGCTTCGACGCGCACCTCGGCGAGCGCCGCGCGGTCGCGCGCGATGATATTGTTGACGGCGGCGAGCTTGGCTTCGAGATCGGCGGCGGCGAGCCCTGCCAGCGCCTTTTCCGCTTCCTTGCACGCGGCCAGGGCCTCGCTCCGGCCGGCGTGGGTGCGCTGCTTCGCCTCCTTGAGCGCGGAGACGCGCGCCGCGTTGCGGCTGATTTCGCGCTCGGCCTCGGCATGCTGCTCGCGCGCCGCATCGGTCGAATGTTGAGCCTCCCGCCAGCGCGCCCGCGCCGCGGTCTCCGCGGCTGCCGCCGCGGTGAGCGCGGTTTCGCCGGCGGCAACCGCGCGTCTTTTTGCTTCCACCTCGCCGCGGGCCGCCCGCAGTTCGCTTTCGATGGCTTGCAGCCGGCCACGTTCGGCAAGCCGGCGCGCCGCGCCGGTCGGAGCGTGCGCGGCGACGGCATAACCGTCCCAGCGCCACAAATCGCCCTCGCGCGAAACCAGCCGCTGCCCGGGCTTGAGCGTCGTCACGAGGCGCGGGCCGTCGGCGCGTTCGACGACCCCGATCTGGGCAAGGCGCCGCGCCAGTTCCGGCGGAGCCTTCACAAAACGCGACAGCGCCGCGGCGCCTTTGGGCAGCGCCGGATCCGCCGGATCGAGCGCGGCGCCGGCCCAGCGCATCGGCGCCGATGGATCGACCGGCGCGTCGAGATCGTCGCCGAGCGCGGCACCGAGCGCCTTCTCGTAGCCCTTGGCGACGCTGAGTGCGTCTATCACCGGCGGCCAGAGATTTTTGTTCTCGACCGCGAGAAGCTTGCCGATGGTCTTCGCTTCGGTTTCCAGCCGTTGCACGCTGTGCTCGGCGGCGGTCAGCGGCGCCCGTGCCGCGTCGAGTTTTTCGCGCGCTTGCGTGTGCGCCATTTCCGCCGCACGCGCCGCGGCCTCCGCTTCGCCGAGGGCGCGCTGGGCGCCGGCCAGCGCCTTGGCGAGTGCCGCGAGATCGGGCTCGCCGCTGCCGGTGGCGGCAAGGCCTGAGTCGATATTGGCGATTTCGGCTTCCAGCTTTTTGGCGCGCTCGGCATGGTCGTGCAGCGCCGTCTGCAACTGATTGCGCCGCGCGGCCAGGTCGGCGAGTTCGCCGGTCAGCTCGACAAACGATCTTTCCGACGCCGCGAGCGCCGCATCAGCCTTGGCGAGACGGCCGTTGACGCCGCTAAGCCGCCCGGCGCTCGCCTGCGCCTCGGCCCTGAGCGCTTTCTCCTCGGTGGCGAGCCGACCGAGCGCCGCCTCGGCGTCGGCCGCGAGCTTGCGTTCGCGTTCGAGGTCGGCGGCGAATTGCTCGAGCCTGCGATCGAGTTCGCCGATTCGCTCCTTGGCGCGGGCCTCCTCGCGTTCGAGCGCGTCGCGGGCGATGAGCAGGCGCTGGAGCGCTGCCGCGGCCTTGGCCTCGGCCTCGCGCAACGCCGGCAGGCCGGATGCGACCTCGGTTTGCCGCGTAGTCGCCGTCGTTTGCTCGGAGGTGCGCGCGGCGACGACGCGAACGGCTTCATCCTTGGTCCGCTCGGCGTCGGCGACTTCGGCTTTCGCCGCCAGCCAGCGCAAATGCAGGAGCAGCGCTTCGGTCCGCCGCACCTGTCCGGAAATGTTGCGGTAACGAACTGCTTGCCGCGCCTGGGTCTTGAGCGAGGCGACCTGGGCGGCCAGCTGGCCGATGACGTCTTCGGCGCGGGCGAGGTTGTGCTCGGCGGCCTTGAGCCGCAGCTCCGCCTCGTGGCGGCGGACATGCAGCCCAGAAATGCCGGCCGCTTCTTCCAGCACGCGCCGGCGCTGGTCGGGGCGCGCCTGGATGATCTCGCCGATACGGCCTTGATGCACCAGCGCCGGCGATCGCGATCCGGTCGAGGCATCGGCAAAAAGCATGGCGACGTCGCGCGCGCGCACTTCGCGGCCGTTGACGCGAAACACCGAGCCCTGCTCGCGCGTGATCCGGCGCGAGACTTCGAGCGCGTCGTCGTCGTTGAACGCCGCCGGCGCCTTGCGGTCGCCGTTGTCGACCAGAACGCTGACTTCGGCATGATTGCGCGACGGACGGTCGGCGTTGCCGGAGAAGATGACGTCGTCCATCTCCGCCGCGCGCATG
This sequence comes from Xanthobacteraceae bacterium, assembly GCA_031291475.1. GTDB lineage: Bacteria > Pseudomonadota > Alphaproteobacteria > Rhizobiales > Xanthobacteraceae > BOG-931. The sequence goes on along the minus strand of JARLIY010000088.1, from coordinate 50,745 downwards.
GCCTTGTAAGAGGATTCGCCCATCACCCAGCGCACGGCTTCGACCAGATTGGACTTGCCGCAGCCGTTCGGGCCGACCACTCCGGTCAGTCCGGGCTCAATCTCAAAGTCGGTCGGTTCGACGAAAGATTTAAAGCCGATCAGGCGCAGCCGCGTGAGCTTCATTCGCGTGTCAGGTCCATCTTGCCTGCTGCGGCGGCCAAGAGTTGTTACGGAATCGTCCAAGAATCATCGATGACTCATGCCCTTAGCGGGGCCTTGAGTCGCCGGGGTGCCGCATCGGCGCGGAGAATGAATCGTCGCGGTTGCGAGCGCAACAGGGCTGGGGTGTTATCCAGCCTTTCCCGTAAGCCCGCGGCTGAGGGAGGCGCTTCGGCGACCGCAAGGGGCCCCCGGCTCAGGCCGAAAAACCCTTATCCTTCCTTGAGATAGGGGTCGATCTCCTTGGCCATGGCGTCGATCGATTGATCGCCGACGAACTTCTTGCCGTTGATGAAAAAAGTTGGCGTGGAGTTAACCCCGAGCTTCTCGGCGGCGCGATCGCGCACATCCTGGATGGCGTCGAGCACCTTCTGATTCGCCAGGCATTGGTTGAACGACTGCTCGGTGTAGCCGAATTGCTTGGCGATCGCTTGCAGCGGCGGGATCGGCTCCTTGACCAACCATTCGGGTTGTTTGGCGAACAAGGTCTCTACGATCGGGAAAAATTTGTCGTTGCCATTGCACCGCGCCAGCATGAAACCGGCGGCCGCCAGCGCGTCCAGCGGGAACTCGCGGAAAATAAAGCGCACCTTGCCGGCGTCGATGTAGCGCTTCTGCAATTCGGGAAAGGTCGTGGTGGAGAAATGGGCGCAGTGCGGGCAGGTCATCGAGGCATATTCGATAATGGTCACCGGCGCCTTGTCGGAACCCAGCGCGACGTCGCCGTCAGGCCCCGCTTTTGCCAGCTCCGCCTTGTCGATCTCGGGGGTGGCGGCTTTGGCCGGCCGCACGATCCGCGGCAGAACGGTCCCCGCGGCGCCCACGAGGATGAAGGCCGCGGTGGCCGAGAGCATGTGGCGACGGGTCAGCGTCAAGGTCGGCTCCTGATCTGAAGGCAAGTCATTTGCAAGCGCATCCTGCGGCGCGAATGTGGCACCAGCCGGACATTCCGCCAAGGCCCCGCGCGGCCGCTTTGGTCACGGTCGTTTGATGGCATTGGTGGCAAGGTCAGTGGTGCAAGGTTAGTGATGTCTGACCGCCGCGCCGAGGCGCGCCAGCGCCTGTTTTAAATCTTCGTCGGCTATTTCCGGCATGCCGGCGGCGATGCGCGCGGCCTCGGCCGGATCGGGCGGAAGGGTCGAGGGGCGCGATGCATGCCGAAGCGGCGCCTGACGGAGCGCAATGCGTTCGATGGCGCGCCAGCCGAGGAAGCGATTGACGCGTTCGCAGATCACGTCGGCAAGGTGCTGGACTTCCACCGCGGCCGGGCCCTCGACGCGCAGGATGAGCGTGCCCGGCGGCCGTGCCCGCCCTGATCCTTCCCCGCCGGCGGAGGAGGGAAGCGAGGGGGAAGCATGCTGCCATTGGATTTTGACCGGCTCGCTGTGAGCGGCGATCTCCGCGCCGACGATCTCGGTCCAGCGCGTCACCAATTCCGCCGAGGCAAAACCCTGCCGCGTGAATGTCTCGCCGACGACCTTGGCGAGAAGGTCGCGCAGGGGCTTGGCGAAGGAGCGGGAGGGCTTGTTCATTATGGGGCGCTCTGTCATCCCTCGGCTATGCCTTTAGCAGCCAAGAGCATCGCGCGACAGCCTTCGAGATGGGCAGCGACGAATTCTTTCCCGCAACCCACCGCTCTTTTGGCCTGGTACGACCGCCATCGGCGCGCGTTGCCGTGGCGCGCGGGCAAAGGCGAGCGCGCTGATCCCTATCGCGTCTGGTTTTCCGAAATCATGCTGCAACAAACGACGGTGCGGGCCGTCGCACCTTATTACGCGCGCTTCCTTGCGCGCTGGGGCGACGTGCATGCGCTTGCCGCGGCGCCACTCGAAGACGTGCTCAAAGCTTGGGCCGGGCTCGGCTATTACGCGCGCGCCCGCAATCTGCACGCCTGCGCCCGGGTTGTGGTCGAGCGGCATGGCGGAAAATTTCCCGCCGATGAATCGGCTTTACGCGCGCTTCCCGGGATCGGCCACTACACCGCCTCCGCGATTGCCGCGATCGCGTTCGACCAGCCCACAAGTCCGGTCGACGGCAATATCGAACGCGTGGTGGCGCGGCTCTTTGCCGTCGCGACGCCACTGCCGGCGGTCAAGCCCGAACTGCGGCGGCTCGCGCGCGGGCTCACGCCGCAACGCCGCGCCGGTGATTTCGCCCAGGCCATGATGGACCTCGGCGCCACCCTGTGCACGCCGAAGAATCCGGCCTGCGCGCTCTGCCCGTGGAGCGACAGTTGCGCCGCGCATATGCGCGGCGACGCGCAGGCCTTTCCGCGCCGCACGCCGAAACGCGAAGGCGCTTTGCGGCGCGGCGGGGCCTTTGTCGCGCGCCGCTCTGACGGCTATTTGCTCGTGCGCACGCGGCCGGCCAAGGGCCTGCTCGGCGGCATGACGGAGGTGCCGACGACCAACTGGTCGAAGGATTTTGAGGACAGCGAAGCGCGCGCTGGCGCGCCGCCCGTTGCGTCGGCCAAGAAAAAAAAGCGCATCATCTGGCGCCGCGTTCCCGGCCTCGTGCGCCACGTGTTCACGCACTTTCCGCTCGAACTGTCGGTCTATGTGGCGGAAATTCCCCCACGCACACCAGCACCGCCCGGCACGCGCTGGGTCGCTGTTTCAGAACTTGCGGGAGAGGCTTTGCCGAGCCTGATGCGCAAGGTCGTGGCGCACGCGCTGGACAGGAAGCGCGGTTAGTCCGCGCCCATTTGCGCACGCACTTGCGCGCGCAACGTGTCGATCAACGTCAAACCCTTCGGCGTCTCGACGTGCCAGAAGGTCCAGCCGTTGCAGGCTTCGAGGCCTTGCGCCAGCGCGCCGATGCGGTGGATCGAGCCGACCGCCTCGCCGAGCGCTAGCGCTCCGTCGGCGCGCACCAGCGCGCGATGCCGCTTCTTGGCGTCGACAAGCTTGACGCCGGGCGTCACCAGGCCGCGCTCGAGCAGCGCCGAGAATGGCACCCGCGGCGCTTCGCGCGCGGTCATGAAAGCGGCGAGCGCCGGCTCGGGCAAAGGCTCCGCAGCGGCGATGCGCCGTTCGGCTGCGGCGGCGTAATCCGCCAGGCGTTCGACGCCGATGAAACGGCGATGCAGCCGCCGCGCCACCGCGCCGGTGGTGCCGGTGCCGCAGAACGGGTCGAGCACGAGATCGTTTGGCCGCGAAGCGGCGAGCAGCACCCGCGCCAAGAGCGCCTCGGGCTTTTGCGTCGGATGCAGCTTCTTGCCATCGCCGCCCTTGAGCCGTTCCTCGCCGGTGCACAGCGGAATGAACCAGTCGGAGCGCATTTGCACGTCGTCGTTGCCGGCCTTCAGCGCCTCGTAATTGAACGTATAATTTCTTTTGGCGGAATCGCGTGCCGCCCAGATCAAGGTCTCATGCGCATTGGTGAAACGGCGGCCGCGAAAATTCGGCATCGGGTTGGATTTGCGCCAGACGATGTCGTTGAGAATCCAGAAGCCGAGGTCCTGAAGCAGCGCGCCGACGCGGAAGATGTTGTGGTAGGAGCCGATCACCCAAAGCGTCGCGCTCGGCTTCATCACCCGGCGGCAGGCGGTGAGCCAGGCGCGGCTGAAATCGTCATAAGCGGAAAAGCTGGAAAATTTGTCCCAATCGTCGTCGACGGCATCGACGCGGGAATCGTCGGGACGCTTGAGGTCGCCCTGGAGCTGAAGATTGTACGGTGGGTCGGCGAAGACGAGATCGACCGAAGCGGCCGGCAGCTTAGCCATCTCGGTAACGCAATCGCCGATGAGGACGCGCGCGGAAGCGGCCGACTGAAAACTCACGCGGGGCGCCCTTACGGACGCCCCGCGACGCGACACAACCATGACTCAGAACTCTGACTCAGGCGACGCGATCGGCGACGCGGGACCTACAACCGACAGGCGGGATGATGCCGCGCCAAGGTAAACATCGGTTTAATCGCGCAGCGTCATCACTAGGCAATAAATGCCGGGAAATACTTGGTTAATTTCGCGCGTTTTGGCGCTACATTGGTGTCCTGAAACGAGCGATCGGGGCGCCGGCGAGCAGCGGATTTGCGAACGGAGAATGACGGATGCGTACGGACGATTTCCGTCCCAGTGACAATGTCGAAGACGATCGCGAAGCAAGCGCATCGCGCGGCGGCCTGCCGGGCGGAGGCGGCACGCTGGGCATCGGCATGGTGGTCATCATCGGCCTGATCAGCTGGTACTTCGGTATCGATCCGAGCGTGCTGCTCAACGGCGCGCAGATTCTCAGCGGCGGATTGCCGTCGCAGCAGTCCGCTCCGACCCCTCCGGTGACCGCCGGGACCCCGACCGATCCTACCGGCAAGTTCGTGGCTTTGGTGCTCGGCGACACCGAGGATCGCTGGAAGGAGATCTTCGCCGCGGAGGGCCGCACCTATCATCCGCCGCGGCTGCGCCTGTTCTCGGGCGCGGAGGAGGGCGGTTGCGGCGTCGCCCAATCCGCCACCGGGCCGTTTTATTGTCCGCGCGACCAGCGCATTTATCTCGATATCGCATTCTTCGACGATCTGGAGCGCAAATTCGGCGCCTGCTCCGACAGCAAGGCGTGCAGGTTTTCCGAGGCCTACGTGATCGCGCACGAGGTCGGCCATCACGTGCAGGATGAGCTCGGCTTTCTCCCCCGCGTCATGCAGATGCAAGAGGCCGCGGCAAGCCGCGCCGAGGTCAACCGCTTGCAGGTGCGCGTCGAGTTGCAGGCCGATTGTCACGCCGGTGTGTGGGCGAACCGCGCCCAGCAAAAGCATCACTTTCTCGATCCCGGCGACGTCGATCAGGCACTGCAGACGGCGTCTGCCATCGGCGACGACCGTTTGCAAAAGCGGGCGCAGGGCTATGTCGTGCCCGACGCCTTCACCCACGGCACGTCCGCCCAGCGCAAGCGCTGGTTCTTGAACGGCTTTAACGGAGGCAAGCGCGAGGCTTGCGACACGATGTCGGCCGCCGCGCTTTAGTGTAATATCCGCAACTGCCAAGGAAGTTGCGTAAAGGTATGAGTCATGCCCGGGCTGGACGCGAGTAAGGAGTTCGTGCCGCTGAAAATGGCGGTGCTGACGATTTCCGACACGCGCAATCTCAAAGACGACAAATCGGGCGCGCTGCTCGTGCAGCGCATCGTCGCCGCCGGCCACTTCGTCGCCGAGCGCAGCATCGTGCCCGACGATATCGAAGCCATCCGGGCGCGGGTAAAGGCCTGGATCGCGGATCCGGTGATCGACGTGATCATCACCACCGGCGGCACCGGCTTCACCGGCCGCGACGTCACCCCTGAAGCGATCGAGCCGCTTTTCGAGAAGAAGATGGACGCGTTCTCGGCGCTGTTCCTGGTGGTGAGCTTTCCCAAGATCGGAACTTCGGCGATCCAGTCGCGGGCGACCGCGGGCGTGGCCGGGGGGACCTACATCTTTTGCCTGCCGGGCTCGCCCGGAGCCTGCAAGGACGCCTGGGACGAGATTCTGGTGCACCAGCTCGATTATCGTCACGGGCCGTGCAATTTCGTCGAGATCATGCCGCGGCTCGACGAGCATTTGCGCCGCCCGAAGGCGAAGGGGGCGACGGTCTAATCTTTCCTGCCCCGCGATAGCGGGGAAGGGGGACCGCCCGAAGGGCGGCGGGAGGGGCGTCGGCCTCTACGTCACCCAAGGTACCAGCAGGTGCTCGCACCATTTGCTGGTTTGCAACAATAGTGATGCTCCAACTCGGATGCCCCCTCCACCACGCTACGCGTGGTTCCCCTCCCCCGCTTTGCGGGGAAGGATGAAGTTCTACAACACCAAATTCCAGTGCTCGCTGACCACCGGGCGCCCCCAGCTGCGGTGCCGCTCGCTGCGCTTAAGCTTAAAGCCCGCTTGCTGATAAATGTGACGCGCGACTGTGAGCACGCGGTGGGTCCAAAGCGTGATCTTCTTGTAGCCGGCCCAGCGGGCGAAGCGGATGCATTCGTCGGTGAGCCGCGCGCCGAGGCCGAGCCCGCGCGCCTTCGGATCGACCAGCAGAAGCCGGATGCGGGCGACTTTTTCCGTCTCTTTCGCCAGCATGATCGAGCCGACATTCTTGCCGTCCATCTCGGCGATCCAGCAGCGCTCGCGCCCGGCGTCGTGTTTGTTGACGAAGTCGGCGACGATCTGCGCGCACACGCCCTCGAACGGGGCGGTCCAGCCGTATTCCTGGGCGTAAAGCTCGGCGTGGCGTTTGACGATCCAGCCGAAATCGCCGGGCCGCGGCGTGCGCAGGACGAATGTGCCGCGCGGCGCCGGGCGCACGGCCGCGGGCGTCTCAATCAAACCCTCGATCGTCGCCATCGCGGCCACGAGCCGCGCCTGTTCGCCGGCGGAAAGCTTGCCCAGCATATCGCCGGCTTGGCGCTGCGAGCGCCGCTGCAGCGGCGCAAAAATCCGCCGCCCGCGTCCGGTCAAAACGAGGCGGCTTTGCCTGGCGTCGCGCGGCGAAGGCTTGCGGGCGATCAACCCGCGGCGCTCGAAATTACGCAACGTCCGGCTCAGATAGCCGGCATCGAGATCGAGCGCGCGGCCGATTTCGCTCGCCGTCGGCGTTTGCCCGCTGGCGATCTCGTAAAGGACGCGCGCCTCCGCGAGCGAGTAGGGGCTATCGAGAAAGTTCTTGCGCAGCACGCCGAGCTGCCGCGTGTAGAAGCGGTTGAAGCGCCGAATGGCGGCGATGCGGCGCTGGCGATCGGCCGTGGCTGCGGTCATGGCTCAAGCCTCGGCCGGATAGTTGACTTAGTCAAGTATGATGAGACGGCGCGACAAAGGCCGGCGTGGAGAGTTTCGCCATCCGCCGCCGCCCGATGCGGCGAAGGAGATCGGTCTCGGGCTCGCGTGCGTGCGCGGAATGGCCGCCGATGGCTTGATAGAAGTCCTTGGCGATGAGCAGCCCCTGTTGCGGGTGCGGCGTGGCGCTGAGCGCGGCGACGAGCAATGTCAAAGCCTCGCGCAGCCCGGATTGCCCCGGCGCGGCGCGCCGAAAAACCGCCGCGCGCGCCGCCGGCAACTTTTTCTCGGTGAAGCTTCGCGCTTCCGCGATCCACGGCGCATCGAGAACGGTTCCGGGGCGGAGGAAAAGAAGCCACGGCGAGCGCGCGGCATCGGCGGCGAATTTCAGCCGCCGGCCGAGCGGTCCCTCGACGGTGAGAAAATTACAGCCGGCAATGTCGGCCACCGCCTCGGTCTCATCGCGCGAGCCGGCATCCGCAATCACCACTTCGCGGATCAGGCCGGTCGTCGCTCCGGGAACCAGCGCCGCAAGCGTCGGCACGAGCGCGCGCTCCGAATCGAGTGTCGCGATGATGACGCTCAGCATTCGTTGCCGATTGCGGGGCCCGGGCGTTGTCTTGCGCGCGGAGACTTACGTCGGCTGCGGCGTCTTTTCCAAGGGTTTCCGTCGTTCACGTAAATTTGTTCTTGTTTTGTTCACACTGGCGCGTTAGCTTTGAACTAGGAGCTTGATGCCATGTCCGGTTCTTCCGCGTTGAGACGCCCGCCGGCGCCGCTGCCTTCCGCGCCGGCGGGCGAGGGTACGGCTGTCGACCGCGAGCGCCGCCGCGGCCGCGGCGCGCAATCGAACGCCTCTGGGCGGTACGAGCCGGTCGCCCGCGTCGCCCTTGACGACGGCTGGCAAAACATTGACGACCTGCCGCCGTTTCAGACCAGCGTGACGGTCGACGCGACCCGCAAGATCATCACCCGTAACGACTCGCCGGATCTTTCCTTCGACCGCTCGATCAATCCCTATCGCGGCTGCGAGCATGGCTGCGTCTATTGTTTCGCCAGGCCGACGCATGCCTATCTCGGGCTGTCGCCGGGGCTCGATTTCGAATCCAAACTGTTCATGAAGCCGAACGCGCCGGAATTGCTGGAGCGCGAATTGTCGGCGCCGGGTTACGTACCCAAGGTGATCGCCATCGGCACCAACACCGACCCGTACCAGCCGATCGAGCGGCGGCATCAGATCATGCGCCGCATCCTCGAAGTGCTGGAGCGCGCCGGCCATCCGGTCGGAATCGTGACCAAATCGGCCCTGGTGCTGCGCGACCTCGACATCCTCGCCCGTATGGCGAGCAGCGATCTGGTCAAGGTGGCGATCTCGGTGACCACCTTGGACGCGAAACTCGCGCGCATCATGGAGCCGCGCGCCTCGACGCCGCCGCGGCGGCTCGAAGCGCTGCGGCAATTGGTCAGAGCCGGCGTGCCGACCTCGACGCTGGTCGCGCCGGTGATCCCGGCGATCAACGATGCCGAGATCGAACGCATCCTCGAAGCGGTGGCCGCGACCGGCGTGCGTCACGCCGGCTACGTGCTGCTTCGCCTGCCGCTCGAAGTGCGCGACCTGTTCCGCGAATGGCTGATGGCGAATTTTCCCGACCGTCACCGGCACGTGTTCAAGCTGATCCGCGACATGCGCGGCGGCAAGGATTACGATTCAAGCTTCGGCACCCGCATGACCGGCTCGGGCCCGATCGCCTGGATGATCGGGCGGCGTTTCGAGGTCGCCTGCGAGCGGCTCGGCTTTAACGCCACCAGCGTCAAGACCACGACTGAGCATTTCCGGCCGCCGCTGCCGGCGACCGAGCAACTCAGTTTGTTCGGCTAATCATCCCCGCAATTCTCTTACGTGACGCGGCCCGCGTTGCGGCCGGCGACGCGCCGTGGTCAACATGGACGCATGAGTCGCACTCGGACCAAGGCCGCGCCGCGGCTGCCGCTCGACGAGGAGGTGTTGCGCCCGACCTTCCGGCGCGAGCGTTCGGCGCTCAAGCGAGGGGTCTGGCCGGTGGCGGGCTGCGACGAGGCCGGGCGCGGACCGCTGGCCGGGCCGGTGGTCGCTGCCGCGGTCATTCTCGATCCCGATAATGTCCCGCGCGGCCTCGACGATTCCAAAAGGCTGACGCCGGAGCGCCGGGAAGTGCTTTACGAGCGAATCTGCGCACGGGCGCAGGTAGCGGTGGCCATGGCGCCGCCTTGGCGGATCGATCGCGACAACATTCTGCGCGCCTCGCTTTGGGCGCTGGCGCGCGCGGTCACTTGGCTGCCGGTGCGGCCGCGTCTCGTCTTTGTCGACGGACGCGACCGCATCAGTATCGACGCCGGCTGCGAGTGCCAGGCCATCATCGGCGGCGACGGGCTGGTCGCTTCGATTGCCGCCGCCTCGATCGTCGCCAAGGTGACGCGCGACCGGCTGATGACGTGTCTCGGCGCCGCGCATCCGGGCTACGGCTTCGAGCGCCATATGGGTTACAGCGTGCCCGAGCATTTTGCCGCGCTCGACCGGCTCGGCCCGACCGTCCATCATCGCCGCTCGTTCTCCCCGGTGGCGGGCGCGCTCAGCGTATTGGGCGAGGACGCGGACGACCTTATCGCCGGCGTATTGCCTCTCTAGCCGCACCGCCCTAAGACGGCACGCCGTTCGGGGCGCCAATGTTTCACGTACCCCTTTACATTGAAGGCTTACGTTCGCGTCCGCTGCTGGTTTTCTGGCTGGCGACTTTGGCGCAAGCGCTGTTGTGGACTCTGGTGCCGCTCCTCTTTTATGCCGCGCCACCCGCCGAACTTGCGCGGCTGCTCGCCATCGGCCACGAATTTCCGGTCCAAGGCGACTTCGGCCCGCCGCTCGCTTACTGGCTCGCCGAGATCGCGTTTCGGGCGGCCGGTCTGTTCGGCGTTTACGCGCTGGCGCAGATTTGCGTGATCGTGACCTATTGGTGCGTGTTCGCCATAGGCCGCGCCATCGTCGGCGCAATGCATGCCGCGATCGCGGTGCTGCTCATGGTCGGCATTTCCGTGTTCGCGGTGCCGACGCCCAATTTTGGCCCGCCGATCCTCGCCATGGCGGTTTGGGCCTTTATGCTGGTGTTCTTCTGGCGCGCGGTGGGGGAAGGGCGGCGCTATTATTGGTACGCGCTCGGCGTTGCCGCGGCGCTGCTTCTCATGACGACCAGCGGCGCCCTGATACTGATCGCGGCGCTCGTCTTGTTCACGGCGCTGAGCGCCCGCGGGCGCGCGGCGGCTGGCGCGGCCGAACCGTGGATCGTCGCGGCCGCGGTGATCGGCGTCGTGTGCCTGCATGTCTTTTGGCTCGCTCGCGCCGGCGCCGGCTTGACGCCGGTGCTGGAGCGGCTGCGCCTGGCTGGAATGGCCGGCGCCAATACCGTGACATGGCTGCATTTGCTTGCCGGGCTTCTTGTCGTCCATGCCGGTCTCGCGGTTCTCGTGGTGCTGGCGAGCGGCTGGCCGCGCACACGCCTTGCTCCGGCGCCGGCCATCGCCCGCGCCCCGGTCCCGGCTCCCGCCATGACCTTCGTCAAGGCATTCGCGCTTGTGCCGGCATTGTTGGCGACGACGGTCGCAGTGCTGGCCGGGGATCAACTGCCGATCGGCGGCGCCGCGCCGTTGCTCGTGCTCTCCGGGCTTGCCGTCGTCATCGCCGCGGGCGACACCTTCGAGCTGCACCATCAACGCATCCTCGGCTACGCCTGGGCCGGTCTTCTGATCGCGCCGGCAATCTTCATTCCCGTTGTCATCGGTGCGTTGCCGTGGGTTACCGGCACCGAGCTCAAGATCGCGCTGCCGGCGACCGCCATGGGCCGTTTTTTTGCCGACAATTTCGCTCGCCGCACCGGGCGTCCGCTCGCCGTCGTCAGCGGCGACGAGCATATCGCCGAGCTCGTCGCACTCGCCGCGCCAAGCCGGCCCAGCGTTTATTTCGCCGCCGAGCCCGAACATTCGCCTTGGGTCACCGCGCAAGACATCCGCGAGAAGGGCGCCGTAATCGTCTGGCCGGTGCTCGACACCGATCCGGCGCCGCCGCCGGACATCAAGGCGCATTTTCCCGATCTCGTTCCCGAAGTGCCGCACACTTTCGCGCGGCCGGTGCGCGGCAGGCTGGCGCCATTGCTGATCGGGTGGGGCGTGATCCGGCCGGCGAGCGCGCCTGCGGCAACGTCGCCGCGCTAATGCGACCTAATGATACGCCGTGGTGGCGCCGACCTTGCCGCGGAACAGCCAGTAGGTCAGCGCGGTGTAGCCGAGAATGAACGGCAGCAGCACCAGCGTCCCGATCAGCATGAAGGTCTGGCTCGACGGCGACGCGGCGGCGGCGCGGATCGTCAGGTCCGGCGGCACGATGTACGGATAAATCGAGATCGCCAGGCCGAGATAGCCGAGCAGAAAAAGCGCGATGGTCGCGAGGAACGGCGCCACTTCGCGCCGCGCCGCGATCCAGTACCACTCGGCGAGCGCAACGAGCGCGGTGAGGATCGGCACCGGCAGCAAATAATAGAGGTTCGGCAGGCTGAACCAGCGATGCGCGATGCGCGGGAATTCGAGCGGCGTGAAGATGCTCACCGCCGCCATGAAGACGAGCACGGCGACCAGCAGAAGCCTCGCCTTGTCGCCGGCGCGGCGCGCCATATCGCCGTCCGTCTTCATCATCAGCCAGGTGGCGCCGAGGAGCGCGTAGCCGGCGACCACGCCGAGCCCGCAAACCACGCCGAACGGCGTCGCCCAGTCGAACGCGCTGCCGGCGAAGGCCCCATTCTCGATTTTCACGCCTTGAACGAGCCCGCCGAGGATAAGGCCCTGACAGAAGCCGGCGATGGTCGACCCGGCGGCGAAGGCGAAATTCCAGAACGGCTTTCGCTGCGCCATGCCGCGGAACTCGAACGTGATGCCGCGGAAAACCAGCGCCAGGAGCATCGCCATGATCGGCAGATAGAAGGCGGGCATGATGATCGCGTAGGCGCGGGGAAACGCCACCAACAAACCGCCGCCGCCGAGCACCAGCCAGGTTTCGTTGCCGTCCCAGAAAGGCGCTATGGTGCCGAGCATGCGGCCGCGTTCGGCGTCGTCGCGCGCGAACGGAAACAATATGCCGACGCCGAGATCGAAACCGTCGAGGATGACGTAGAAGGCCACGGCGATGCCGATGACGGCGGCCCAGATCAGCGGAAGCAGCGACGCGAGGTCCATGGCGCGGTCCTTCGTCGGCGAACTACGGATGGCCAGAGGCAAGTTGTGGGGTTTTCGTCGGCAATGCAGCCTCCTCTATTCCGCGATTGATCAGCCGATTGATGAAGTAGGCGCCGAACGAAAACACAAAGAGATAGACGAAGACGAACAGCACCAAAGTCGTCAGCACGCTGCCGGCCGGCACCGGCGAAACCGCGTCCGCGGTCCGCAGCACGCCGTGGATGAGCCAGGGCTGCCGGCCGCTTTCCGACACCACCCAGCCGGAGATGACGGCAACGAAGCCGACCCACCAGGTGTTGGCGACGACGGTCAGGTACCAGCGCGTCTCGAACAACCGCCCGCGCCAAAGAAGCCAGGCGCCGAACAAAGCCGCTGCGATCATATAGAGCCCGAGCCCGACCATGATGCGGAAGCCGAAGAAGACGTTGGGTAGCGGCGGCCGATCCCGCGGCGGCACGTCTTTCAGCCCGGGAAACAGACCGTCCCATTCGCGTGTGACCAGGAGCGAGGCCACATGCGGGATCGAGATCGAGAACAGATTGCTCTCGGTCTTGGCGTCCGGCCAGGCAAAAATCTCGAAGTCCGCCGGCTTGCTGCCGTCCCAATGCGCCTCCATGGCGGCGATTTTGGTCGGCTGGTATTTGAGCGTGTTCTCGGCGTGAATGTCGCCGATGAAGAGTTGCAGCGGCGCCAGCACCGCGGTCAGCGAGATCGCCATGCGCAGCATGGTGAGCGATTCCTCTACATGGCGATCGGCCAGCAGATAACGCGCGCCGATCGCCAGCGCCACAAAACCGCCGGTGAGAAACGCCGCATTGAGCATATGCGCGAGCCGGTATGGAAAGCTCGGATTGAAGACGATGACCCACCAGTCGCGCGGAAAAGCGATGCCGCCTTCCATCGCGTAGCCGGCCGGCGTCTGCATCCAGCTGTTGGCGGAGAGGATCCAGAACGCCGACAGCGCGGTGCCGAAGGCGACCGCCACGGCCGAGAACACGTGCAGCCAACGCGGCACGCGCTCGCCACCGAACAGCATGATCGAGAGGAAAGTTGCTTCGAGAAAAAACGCCATCAAGACTTCGTAGCCCATGAGCGGGCCGATGACGTTGCCGGCGACCGTCGACAGCCGGCTCCAATTGGTGCCGATCTGGTACGACAGCACGAGGCCGGAAACGACGCCCATGGCGAACGAGACGGCGAAGATTTTGGTCCAGAACGCGGCCAGCCGCTTGTAGCGTTCGGCTCCGGTCCATCCCCACAGAACTTCGAGCGTGGCGAGATAGGCAGCAAGCCCGATGGTGAAGCTCGGAAAGATGATGTGGAACGAGATGGTGAAGGCGAATTGAATGCGCGCCAGCAGAACGGGATCGAGCTCCATTTGATGAACTCCATCGGCGGCCGCGAATTACCGCAATCATAACGCCTTCCGCGCGGGGAGGTGAGGAGGATGTGGAGCGGCGCGCAGTCGCAGCTAGCCGGCGAGCGCCTTTTGCAGCGCAAGGAAATCGCGCCACGCCAGCCGCTTTTGCAGCGGACTGCGCAGCAGGAAGGCAGGATGGTAGGTCGCCAGCGCTCGGATTTCGCGGCGGCCGGTGTCGAACTTGAACCAGCGCCCGCGCGTGCGCGTGATGCCTTCCCTGGTGCCGAGCAAAGTCTGTGTCGATGGCTGTCCGAGACAGACGAGGATATCGGGATCGGCAAGCTCGATCTGGCGATGGATGAAGGGCAGGCAGATGGCGCTCTCCTGCGGCGTCGGCGTGCGGTTGCCGGGCGGCCGCCAGGGCACGATGTTGGCGATGTAGGCGCTTGTGCGATCGAGTCCGATCGCTGCCATCATTTGGTCGAGCAATTTTCCCGAGCGGCCGACGAAGGGCAGGCCGGCGATGTCTTCATCGCGCCCCGGTGCCTCGCCGACGAACATCACGCGCGCCTGCGGATTGCCGTCGGCGAAAACAAGCCGCGTTGCGGTCGCGCGCAGCATGCAGCCTTCGAAGGCTTCAAGGAGCGCGCGCAGCGCCTCAAGCGTGTCCGCGGTTCTGGCGGCCTGGCGCGCCGCCATGACCGCGGCCTCGGGCGCAAGCGGCGCCGCAATGCTCCCTGCCCCCTTGTGGGGGTGGGCCGGGGAGGGGGGTCTTTCGGCAATGGGCCGAGAAGGCGCAACCGGAGCTTTGTCGGCAAAACGGTCGGCGGCTTGCTCGCCGATCAGCGCATCGACCCCGGCATCGAGGTAGAAGGAGATGAGTTCGCGGGCGTCTTTGTTGGCGTCGTTCATCGGCGGGATTCTCAAGCCGCGGCCAGTCTAGGCGGGCGATTGAAAGCGTGAAACACTCTTTTTGCAGCAATACGGCGGCGAGCACCGGGAATAAAGCCGACGGTTGTCAGTCTATGTTTTTCGTGAAAAACCAGCGGCCGTCGAGCGAATTGTGGAGCCAGCCATGAGTGCAGCGGAACTTCCCGCCCGCGAGGCGATGGAGTTCGACGTGGTCATCGTCGGCGCCGGCCCCGCCGGTCTCGCCGCGGCGATCAGGCTCAAGCAGCTTTCTCCCGACACCTCGGTGGTAGTGGTGGAAAAGGGCTCCGAGGTCGGCGCACACATCCTCTCCGGCGCGGTGATCGATCCGATCGGGATTGATCGCCTCATTCCGCAATGGCGGAGCGAGGAGGAGGCCCCGGTGCATACCGCGGTCAGCGACGACCGCTTCTATATGCTCGGATCGTCCGGGGCTTTGCGGTTGCCGAACTTCATGCTGCCGCCGCTGATGAGCAATCACGGCAATTTCATCGTCTCGCTCGGCGACGTCTGCCGCTATCTGGCGAAGAAAGCCGAAGCGCTTGGCGTGGAAATCTATCCGGGCTTTGCCGCGACCGAAGTGCTGTTCGAGACCGGCGCCGTAGCCGGCATCGCTACCGGCGATATGGGCATCGGCAAGGACGGACACCACAAAACGGGCTTTACCCGCGGCATGGAGCTGCGCGCCAAATACACATTGCTGGCCGAGGGCGCGCGCGGCAGCCTGTCCAAAGGCCTAATCGAGCGTTTCGAACTGGCGCAGGACTGCCAGCCGCAGAAATACGGCATCGGGCTCAAGGAATTGTGGCAGGTCGCGCCGGAGAATTTTCGCAGCGGTCTCGTGCAGCACACGATGGGCTGGCCGCTCGGCAACTCAACCGGCGGCGGCTCGTTCCTTTATCATTTCGGCGACAATCTCGTTTCTGTCGGTTTTGTCGTCCACCTCAATTACATGAACCCCTATCTTTCGCCGTTCGAGGAGTTCCAGCGCTTCAAAACGCATCCGCTCATCGCCGACACCTTCGCCGGCGGCAAGCGCATCTGCTACGGCGCGCGCGCGCTGACCGAGGGCGGCTGGCAGTCGGTGCCGAAGCTCGTCTTTCCCGGCGGCGCGCTGATCGGGTGCGCCGCGGGCTTCATGAACGTGCCGCGCATCAAGGGCAGCCACAACGCGATATTGTCCGGCATGTTGGCGGCCGAGCATGTTGCCGCGGCGCTGACGGCCAGGCGTGCGCATGATGAGCTTGCAAGCTACGAGGCGGCCTGGCGCTCAACGCCGATCGGGCGCGATCTTTATCGCGTGCGCAACGCCAAGCCGCTGTGGTCGAAGCTCGGAACGGCCGCCGGTGTCGCGCTCGGCGGCTTCGACATGTGGACCAACACCTTCGGCTTCTCGCTCCTTGGCACACTTCCTCACGCCAAGCCCGATTTCGCCACGCTCAAGCCGGCGGCCGCTTGCCGGCCGATCGCATATCCGAAGCCCGACGGCAAACTCACCTTCGACCGGCTTTCCTCGGTCTACCTGTCCAACACCAATCACGAGGAAGATCAGCCGGTGCACCTTGTCGTGCGCGACGCGTCTTTGCAAAAATCTTCCGAGCACGATGTTTATGGCGGGCCGTCGGCGCGCTATTGCCCGGCCGGCGTCTATGAATGGGTCGAAGATGGCGGCCAGCCGTGCTACGTGATCAACGTGCAGAATTGCGTCCACTGCAAAACCTGCGACATCAAAGATCCGAACCAGAACATCAATTGGGTGCCGCCCGAGGGCGGCGGCGGGCCGAATTATCCGAACATGTGATGAGAAGGCTGCCGCGATTTCGCCTCCCTTCGGGCCTAAAGGCTTGCCTGCTTGCGGGGGCATGGCAAAAGGGTCATTCTCGCGCGCTCAACCGTATTCAGCGCCCTGATTCCCCTGTTTGCGCTTTAGTTCGCCCAATGGAGCTATCGTGATTCAATCGCTGCTGCCACGGCATGCCGCCATCACTGGCGCCGCTTTCGCCTTGAGCCTTATGCCGGCATTTGCGGCCGAGTCTCCGACAACGCAGGAGCTCGCGCACGCGACCGCGGCGGGCAGCTACCTGGCCGCGCGCCATGCCGGGGTCGAGCGCGATTCCGCGACCGCCGCCGCCTATTACCTCAACGTGCTCAAGGCCGATCCGCACAACGCCGATCTGCTCAGCCGCACTTTCCTCTCGGTGCTGAGCGACGGCGACATCGACGAAGCCGCGAGACTTGCCGACCGGCTCGTCCAGCTCGATCGCAACGACCGCATCGCGCGGTTGGTGATCGGCACGCGGGCGCTCAAGCAAAAACAATACGCGGCGGCGCGGCAGAACTTCGCGCAATCGGTGCGCGGCCCGGTGACCGATCTGACGGCGACATTGCTTTCGGCTTGGGCGCTCTCGGGCGCCGGCGACTCCCACACTGCGATCGAGACGCTCGACAAGCTCGCCGGCCCGGACTGGTACGCCATCTTCAAGGACACCCACGGCGGACTCATCCTCGATATCGCCAACAACAAGAAGGAAGCCGGCAAGCGCTATGAGCGCGCTTACAAGGCTGACCCGGTCGCGCTGCGCACGGTGGAGGCCTATGGCCGCTACCTTTCGCGCAACGGCGGCAAGGAAGATGCGCTCAAGATTTATCGGGAATTCGACAAGGCGGTCCCCGATCATCCGGTGATCGCCCAGGAGATGAAGGAGATCGCGGCCGGCGACAAACTGCCGCCGCTTGCCGACACGCCGCAGGCCGGCGCCGCCGAGGCGCTTTATGAGATCGGCTCCTCGATCGGTCGCCGCGGCGGCGAGGATTTGGCGCTGATCTATCTTCGGCTCGCGCTCTATCTCGAGCCGACGCATGGAATGGCGCTGTTGTCGCTCGCCGATCTTTACGACTCGCTGAAAAAGCCCGAGCTGGCGATCGCTATGTACGACCGCATTGCGCCGTCGTCGCCGCTGCATCGCAACGCCGAAATCCAGATCGCGTCCGATCTCGACGCGCTCGACCGCACCGACGAGGCCAAGAAGCGGCTCGAACGTCTCGTCGCCGAGCATCCGAAAGATAACGAAGCGATCATGGCGCTGGCCAATATCCAGCGCGGCCGCAAGGAATTCGCCGAATGCGCCGATACCTACAGCAAGGCCATCGCCGACATCCCCACGCCGGAGAAGGCGAACTGGGTGATGTTCTACTTCCGCGGCATTTGCTACGAGCGCTCGCATCAATGGCCGCTCGCCGAGGCCGATCTGAAAAAGGCGCTTGAACTCTTTCCCGACCAGCCGCTGGTGCTCAATTACCTCGGCTATTCCTGGATCGACCAGGGCATCAATCTCGACCAGGGCATGAACATGATCCGCCGCGCCGTCGAGCAGCGGCCGGACGACGGCTATATCGTCGACTCGCTCGGCTGGGCCAATTACCGCATCAACAATTACGACGAAGCGGTGAAGGACCTGGAGCGCGCCGTCGAGCTCAAGCCCGAGGATCCGACGATCAACGATCATCTCGGTGACGCCTATTGGCGGGTCGGCCGCGTGCTCGAAGCGCGCTTCCAGTGGTCGCACGCCAAGGACTTGAAGCCCGAGCCGGAAGACCTGCCGAAGATCGAGGAAAAGCTCAAAGCCGGGCTGCCCGATGACACGTCTTCTGCCGCCGACGCGGCCAAGACGAAGAAGGCCGGCAACGGCGGCTGAGGTTGCCCTTGCCGGTTCCGCTGGTTGAGAACGCCCCAGCAAAGGTCAATCTGACGCTGCGTGTCGTCAAGCGCCGCGCCGACGGCTATCACGAGATCGAAAGCTTGGTGGCGTTTGCCGATTTCGGCGACCGCCTGAGCTTTGCACCCGGCGGCGAGTTGACGCTGAACGTGCGCGGACCGGCCGCGGTGCAAGCGGGTGCTGGCGACGACAATCTCGTCCTCAAGGCCGTGCGCGCGTTGGCCGCGCTTCGTCGCGGCCTCGTCCTCGGCGCCTTCGACCTCGACAAACGACTGCCGGTGGCGGCGGGCCTCGGCGGCGGGTCGGCCGATGCCGGGGCGGCGCTCCGCCTGATCGCGCAAGTCAATGGCCTGCCGCGCGGCGATCCGCAGCTTTACGCGGCGGCGCGCGTGACCGGCGCCGACGTGCCGGTCTGCCTCGATCCGCGCCCGCGGATCATGCGCGGCATCGGTGAGCTACTCTCCGAGCCGCTTGCACTGCCGCCATTGCCGGCGGTGCTCGTCAATCCCGGCGTGGCGCTGCCGACTAAGGCGGTGTTTGCGCAATGGAAGCCCGCCGCCAAGCCGGCGGCCGCGCTCGACCCGGCGCTCGCCAATCTGGCAAGCCGCGACCGGCTGTTGCAGTTTTTTGCGGCGCAATCGAACGACCTCGAAGGTCCGGCCATTGCGCTCGCGCCGGTGATCGCTGACGTGCTCGCGGCATTGCGCGCGCAGGCGGGTTGCCTGTTCGCGCGCATGTCCGGCTCGGGCGCGACGTGCTTTGCGATATTTTCATCTGCCGACGAGGCGGTCGCGGCGGAGAAGCTCTTGCCGGCCGAGCAGCCGGCCTGGTGGGTCAAGGCGACGACATTGGGCGGCGGCTGAGACGGCTACCGCTAGTGCGTCCGCGCGATGCAGAAATCGACGGCTTCGGCGAGCGCCGATTTCATCGGCGAGGCGGGAAAGAGAGCGAGCGCGTCGCGGGCGATGGCACCGTAATGATGCGCGCGGCCGATCGTGTCCTCGAGCGCGCGATGCTTGGTCATCAGCCCGATGGCGTGATCGAGGTCGGCGTCGGTCGCCTCGCCTTGTTCGAGCGTGCGCCGCCAGAATTCGCGCTCGCCGTCGCCGCCGCGGCGGAAGGCGAGCACCACCGGCAGCGTGATCTTTCCCTCACGAAAGTCGTCGCCGATATTCTTGCCGAGTTTGGCGGCGGCGCCGCCGTAATCGAGCGCGTCGTCGACCAGCTGGAAGGTGATGCCGAGATTCATGCCGAACGACCGGCAGGCGGCCTGCTCGGCCTTCTGCCGCGACGACAGCACCGGGCCGACCTCGCAGGCCGCCGCGAACAGCTCCGCGGTCTTGGCGCGGATGACGGCGATATACTCGTCCTCCGTTGTCGCCGTGTTCTTTGCAGCCGCAAGCTGCATGACTTCACCTTCGGCGATCACCGCGGCGGCGGAGGAGAGGATTTCCAGCGCCTTGAGATTGCCGACCTCGACCATCATCTTGAACGCCTGGCCAAGCAGGAAATCGCCGACCAGCACGCTTGCTTCGTTGCCCCAGAGCATGCGCGCGGCGAGCCGCCCGCGCCGCAGCTCGCTCTCGTCGACCACGTCGTCGTGCAGGAGCGTCGCGGTGTGCATGAATTCGACCGCCGCGGCGAGCTTGATATGGCCGTCGCCGCCATAGCCGGTCAGCCGCGCCTGAGCCAGAGTCAGCATCGGCCGCAGCCGTTTGCCGCCGGAATTGATGAGATGATTGGCGACCTCCGGGATCATCGCCACTTCCGACCCGGTCCGCGCCAGAATGACGCCGTTGACCCGTTCCATGTCGGCCGTCACCAGGTCGACCAAGGGGTCGATCGAGGGTCTGCCGGGAGTTTCAAAAGGGACGACAACGGCCACGTAAAACCTGCTGTACTGGTGTCCACGAGAGGACGCGCAAGCATAGAAACGCTATGGTGAGGTGGCAAGTACACCTGCATTATCGCGGGCGAAACGAATCGTCGCTTCTGCCGACGACGAGCCGCCGTTCATGTTATCGACGTGGCGGTGGAGCGGGGGAATGTCAAGCAACGAGCCCAACGCCGAAAGCACGGCCGTAACCCGGTATCGGGTGGCGGTTCTCGTGCCTTGTTACAACGAGGAACATGCGATCGCCAAGGTGGTCGCCGATTTCCGCGCTTCACTGCCCGGCGCGACTATCTACGTCTATGACAATAATTCCACCGACGGCACCGTCGCGGCGGCGCGGGGGGCCGGCGCCGTGGTCCGGCGCGAGACCTATCAGGGCAAGGGTCACGTGGTGCGGCGGATGTTCAACGACGTCGAAGCGGACGTTTACGTGCTGGTCGACGGCGACGCGACCTACGATGCGCCGAGCGCGCCGGCGATGATCGCAAAGCTCGTCGACGAACGGCTCGACATGGTCGTTGCCACCCGCATCGATCGCGAAGAGACGGCCTATCGCCGCGGCCATCGCGCCGGCAACCGGCTCTTGACCGGCTTTGTCGCTCGCATGTTCGGACGCTCCTTTACCGATATCCTGTCCGGCTATCGGGCGTTCTCCCGCCGTTTCGTGAAATCGTTTCCGGTTCTCTCCGGCGGCTTTGAGATCGAGACCGAGCTGACCGTTCATGCGCTTCAGCTGGAATTGCCGGTGGGCGAGATCGCGACGCCCTACTATTCGCGCCCGAGCGGGTCGGTCTCGAAGCTCTCCACCTGGACCGACGGCTTTCGCATCCTCTGGACCATTCAGAGGCTTTTTCGGTCCGAGCGGCCGCTGGTGTTCTTCGGGACTTTGGCCCTGGTGTTCGCCTTGATATCGATCGCGTTGGCGGTGCCGATTTTCAGCACCTACCTGGTAGAAGGCCTGGTGCCGCGCTTGCCGACGGCAGTGCTCTCGACCGGACTGATGCTGCTCGCCTTCCTCGCCTTCGCCTGCGGTCTGATCCTCGACACCGTCACGCGCGGCCGGCGCGAGCTCAGGCTTCTCGCTTATCTCGCTTTGCGCGCGCCGGGCGAGGAAAGACGCAACAGCTGAATCCTTTATCCCGGAATGACGCGGCCTAATGTTTCTCCGGCGGCGGCGGGCAGAAGGGAAAATGCTCGACGCGCACCGCGTACACATAAAGCTCGCACAATACGTCGGGCCGCTCATTCTTGAAGGCGGCGACGTTTTTCACCGGCTCCAACTGGCTGATCACGGCATGCGCGGCGATGAGCGCCACCCCAATCCGATAGGTCCATCGATGGTATTGCAGGTCGACGAGCTTCGCGATCAGCAGCGCGGCCGCGATGATGGCGAGCGGATCGGTGAGGTTGAAATATTCTTGCTTGAGGCCGCGGCCCATGTTGAGCGTGTCGACGCCCCAGTCCGTCAGCATCAGCGGCACGACTTGAAGAACAAGCCGCCACTCGCGCCGGAGGATCGCGACAATAGTCGCCGCGATCACGAACCATTCGAGAAAAATCGCCGGCCGTGACGAGGTATGCAGGATGAAAGTGCGGCGCGCGATCACGCTGGCGATGGATTTGAGCAGAAATATAAGCCGGGACGCGTCGTTGACCAGATCGGGCTCGCTAAAGGACGCCCACATGAACATCTGCTCGATGGGGTGGAAAACGATCAATACGTTGGTCGGATTGTAACGTGCATAGACTGCCAGCAGGCCGATCATGCAGCCCGCAACGACGGCAAACATGGCGGCAAGCGCTTCCGGCACGGCCGGACGCCAGAGGGCCCAATAAGCCGCCATCCCGAGACCGATCCAGACCGCCAACGCCGGCAGATAAATCGCGGCGCCGATCCGCAGTGTCGGCAATCGCGCGGCCGCCGTTGCGGGTGGCCAAAATCCCGCCATCAGGATGTCTCTGGCGAGATAGGCTGCGAGCAGCGCGATCGCCGCGCTTGCGACCACGGCCAGCCAGGCGCTCCGCCGCTGCCGCCAAAATCCGCCTTGCGGCGCCGTATCGGGGCCGAACGGCAGCAGCAGGATGGGCAGGGCGCAGATCAAAAAGAAGATTTGAACCTTATTGAGCATGCCGAGCGTGATGAGCAGGCTCGCCAAGCCGATGGCCGCTGGCCGCCACATCCGTTCGCCCCGCTTGGCGACGGCGATCAGCAACAGCAGCGCGATCATGAACAATCCGGCGGCTAGAAGCTCGGTACGCATGATGCGCATCTGCATCGTCATCCCGCCGGAGAACGCCAACAGAAACCCGGCTAGTCCCGCGACCCGTCCGTTGCGCACGACGGCCCGCAGGAGGAACGAGAAGGTCACCACGTAACCCATGGCCAGGATAAGCGACAGCACGCGGCCGGCTTGCGTCGCCCTGGTCCAGGCGTCGGCGAAGCCCGCCGCATCGCTGACGGGAGGAATCCCCGACAGCGAATCCACGTGGAGGAAACCGACGGCGTGCAGCGCGCGCAGCCAATAGCTCAACAGCAGAATCGAAAGGTAGCCGGGATGATCGAAATACTCTTGCGGCAGCGGGGTATTGAGCAGAAAGGCGTTGTACACCACCCAGAAATCCATATCGGCGACGCGCCAATAGGGAAGCCAGAAGCCGGCAAGCAGGAACGAGACCAGTATGCATGCGCAAACGACCAGCAGTCCCGTGCCAAAGCCGAGCGGGGTCAGGCGTTCGAACGGCGAAGCCACGCCGGGATGCGACATCGCGGCTGGCATGCGCGGCGTATCAGCCATCGAATGTCGAGCTCTTTGCCAGGGAAAGTGGAATAATGGCTTATAGCCACACGGGGGCAGACTGGCAATTATAGCGATCGCTGCCGAAGTTCGATTTCCGCCATGCAGAAGCCGCGCGATCGGCGGCGAAGGGTAGGGCGCTTTGCGCGAGCTTGTTCGTACCACCGACGCGGTGTTGGTTTCGGCAATCGAGGCGCTGCTCAAGGGGGCGCATATCGATCACATGGTGGTCGATCAGAATATGAGCGTGCTGGAAGGCTCGATCGGCATCTTCCCGCGCCGCATTCTCGTCGGCGACGGCGAGCTCGACGCCGCGCGCCGGCTGTTGACGGATGCCGGCTACGCCAATGAGATTCGCCGCGATGGCCGCTGAGGGGGCGCGGATCAGCGAGGACGTTGTCCTCGGCGGCCGGCTCGTTTTGCGCCAGCCGCGCAAGGGACACCGCGTCGGCCACGACGCTATCCTGCTCGCAGGGGCGTGTTCGGCTCGCCCAGGCGACCGCCTGGTCGATCTCGGCGCCGGCGTCGGCGCGGCGGGATTGGCTGTCGCGCGGCGCGTGGACGGTCTTGCCGTCACGCTGGTCGAGATCGATGCGGATTTGGTGGCGCTCGCGCGGGAAAACGCCGCCGGCAACAAGCTCGCGGCGCGCGTGCGCGCCATTTGTCTCGATGTCGCCGCGCGTCCCGCGGCCTTTGCCGCTGCCGGAATGGCGCCCGGCAGCGCGGACCATGTGCTGATGAATCCGCCGTTCAATGCGGCGGCGCATCCGTCGCCCGATCGCGGCCGGCGGCTGGCCCATGCCGCGACGCATGGCACGCTCGTGCAATGGACCGGCGCGGCGGCGCGCCTCCTGCGTCCGGCGGGCACGCTGACGCTGATCTGGCGCGCGGACGGACTCGACGGGGTGCTTGCGGCGCTGGCGAAAGGCTTCGGCGCGATCGCGATCCTGCCGATTCACCCAAAGACGGATGCGCCGGCGATTCGCGTGCTCGTCCGCGCCGTCAAGGCGAGCCGCGCACCTTTGTCGCTGTTGCCGGGCTTAATTCTCGCCGATGCGGCGGGAAAACCGAGCGCCGCAGCCGAGGCCGTGCTGCGCGAAGGCGCATTGCTGCCGCTGGCCGAGATTGTATAGCGGGTCGGATTACGCCTGTGTCGACTAGGGCGATGGCGCCGCTTCAGGCTTCACCGGGCGGATGGGGATAGAGGAAAGACTGACGATGACGCCGATCAGCATCAGGAGCACGTATATTTTCATGGCTTGCACACCCCGGCATTGTCGCCTGAGACGAACAAACGTCGCGCCGGGTTAACAATCGGTTACTTGAGGGTGCGCCCGGCCCTGCCTATGTGGATTCGATGAGCGAGCCCTGGACCGGTGAACGCGTGAGGGAGGGGTGGAAGCGCGCGCTCGCGGCGCTGCGCGAATTTCTGCCTCAACGCTTCCGCAGCGACCGCCCGGTTGTGCCGGTGGTGCGGCTCACCGGCGTCATCGGCTTCTCGACGCCGTTGCGGCCCGGGCTGACCATGGTCGGAATTGCCCGCGCGCTCGATCGCGCCTTCGCCATGCGCAACGCTGCGGCGGTGGCGCTCGCCATCAATTCGCCGGGCGGTTCGCCGGCGCAATCACATCTCATCTTCCGCCGTGTCCGCGACCTGGCACAGGCGAAAAATCTCCGCGTCATTGCCTTCGTGGAAGATGCCGCAGCGTCGGGCGGCTACATGATCGCCTGCGCCGCGGACGAGATCGTCGCCGATCCCTACTCGATCGTCGGCTCGATCGGCGTGGTCGGCGGCTCGTTCGGCTTCGACAAGCTGATCGCCAAAATCGGCATCGAGCGACGGCTCTATACGTCGGGCGAACATAAAGCCATGCTCGACCCGTTCCTGCCGGAGAATCCCGGCGACGTCGAGCGCCTGAAGAAATTGCAACGGGAAATCCACGACGACTTCATCGCGCTGGTGAAGTCGCGGCGCGGCGACAAGCTGACCGGCCCGGAAGACAGCCTGTTCAGCGGCGAATACTGGTCCGGACGGCGGGCGCTGGAATTCGGTCTCGTTGACGGCATCGGCGATCTGCGTTCCACGCTGCGCACGCGCTTCGGCGACAAGGTGTTCATGCCGCTGATCAGCGCCGATCGCGGCCTCCTCGCCCGGCGGGTGTTCGGCGTCGGTCGCGGTGAATTGATCTCGGACGGGCTTGCCCCAGCCGGCCTCGCCCAAGCCAGCCTTGCGGATGACATGATTTCGGCGCTTGAAGCACGCGCGCTCTGGGCGCGTTACGGGCTATAATACGCTCTTTGAGTGAACATCGGAGGACGGGATGCCGCCGGTATTTGCCTTTGCGCTCGCAGTGATGGGCACGGCCGTCCTGGTGCGCTGGTGCGTCAGAGAGGTGCAGCGCGTGAACGCCGAGCTCGATGAGGTGCGCGAGCGCGCCACCGTCGAGCCGGTCAACTGCGAGGCGCTGCCGACATTGAAGCGCGACCCCGTTACGGGCGAATACCGGCCGGACTAATAAGGCCGCTCATTCCCGCGCAAGCGGGAATCCAGTTTTGGCTGGCCGCCACTGTGCCTTCTGGGTCCCCGCTTTCGCGGGGAAGAGCGGTGGGGATGAGACTTGACCGCAGGCGGGCGTTTCACCAACAACGTCCCGATGACCTCAAGCGCCAACGCCGATTCGCCGCCGCACATCCGCCCCGAGCGCTCGTTTCAGGGGCTGATCCTGGCATTGCAGCGGTACTGGGCGGATTTGGGCTGCGTCATTCTCCAGCCCTATGACATGGAAGTCGGGGCCGGCACCTTCCATCCGGCAACAACATTGCGCGCGCTCGGGCCGAAGCCGTGGAAGGCCGCGTATGTGCAGCCCTCGCGCCGGCCCAAGGACGGCCGCTACGGCGAAAATCCCAACCGCTTGCAACATTACTATCAGCTGCAAGTGATCCTCAAACCGTCGCCCGACGACCTGCAGGAGCTTTATCTGCGCTCGCTCTACGCCATCGGCATCGATCCGAAGCTCCACGATATCCGCTTTGTCGAGGACGATTGGGAGAGTCCGACGCTCGGCGCCTGGGGGCTCGGCTGGGAGTGCTGGTGCGACGGCATGGAGGTTTCCCAGTTCACCTATTTCCAGCAGGTCGCCGGCTTCGAATGTGCGCCGGTCTCCGGCGAGCTCACCTACGGGCTCGAGCGGCTGGCCATGTATGTGCAGGGCGTGGAAAATGTCTTCGCGCTGAATTTCAACGGCCGCGAGGGCGCGGACAAGGTCACCTATGGCGACATATTCCTGCAAGCGGAGCAGGAATATTCGCGCCACAACTTCGAATATGCCGATACTGACATGCTGTTCGAGCAGTTCCGCATGGCGGAGGCGGCTTGTAAAAAATATCTGCAAGCCGGCTGGGCTACGGACGGCGGCGGAGGCAGCAATCGCGGGCGGCATCTGATGGCGCTGCCGGCCTACGACCAGTGCATTAAGGCCAGTCATGTGTTCAATCTGCTCGATGCCCGCGGGGTGATTTCCGTCACCGAGCGGCAGAGCTACATCCTGCGGGTGCGCGAACTTGCCAAAGCTTGCGGCGAGGCGTGGCTCGCGACGGAAGGCGGAGGCAAGGGTCGATGAGCGAAATGCCAGAAATCGGCGGACGGGCACCGATCACGGTCGATGTCGAGGCCGGCAAGAGCTATTGGTGGTGCGCCTGCGGGCGCTCGAAGAAGCAGCCGTTCTGCGACGGCTCGCACAAGGTGACGAGCTTTACGCCGATCGAGTTCAAGGCGCCGAAGTCGGAGAAGGTTTGGTTCTGCGCCTGCAAGCGTTCGTCAAAGAAGCCGATGTGCGACGGGACGCATAAGACGCTCGCCTGATGCCCGATCTTCTGCTCGAGCTTTTCTCCGAGGAAATCCCCGCCCGCATGCAGGCGCGCGCGGCGGACGATCTGCGCAAGCTCGTGACCGACCGCCTGGTCGACGCCGGTCTCGCCTATGAAGGCGCCAAGGCATTCGTGACGCCGCGACGGCTCACGCTCGCCGTGCAGGGCGTGCCGGTGCGCCAGCCCGACGTGCGCGAGGAGAAGAAGGGCCCGCGCGTCGGCGCGCCGGACAGCGCCGTCGCCGGATTTTTGAAGGCCGCGGGCCTCAAATCGATCAAAGACGCGAAAGTGCAGCCGGACAAGAAGGGCGACTTTTATATTGCGGTGATCGAGAAACCGGGCCGCGCGGCGCTCGACGTGATCGCCGAGATTTTGCCCGAGGTGATCAGGACCTTCCCTTGGCCGAAATCCATGCGCTGGGGCACGCAGTCGAAAGAGCCGGGCGCGCTTAACTGGGTCCGCCCGCTGCATTCCATCGTCGCCACCTTCGGGCCGGAGACCGAGGAGCCCGACGTCGTGGCGTTCTCCGTCGACGGCATCACCGCGAGCAACGAGACGCGCGGCCACCGCTTTATGTCGCCCAAGCCGTTCACCGTGCGCCGCCTCGCCGACTACACGCAAAAGCTCGACAAGGCCAAGGTGGTGCTGGACGCCGCGCGCCGCCGCGACATCATCCACACCGAAGCGAAGCAGCTTGCCTTCGCCCAGGGGCTCGAACTCGTCGCCGACGACGGCCTCCTCGCCGAGGTCGCGGGCCTCGTCGAATGGCCGGTGGTGCTGATGGGCGCGTTCGACGAGGGATTTTTGCGCATCCCCGAAGAAGTAGTCCGCGCCACCATCCGCAACAACCAGAAGTGCTTCGTGCTGCGCGACGCAGCTCACGCCAGGCTCGTCGATAAATTCATCCTGGTCGCCAATATCGAGGCGGAAGACGGCGGCAAAGCCATCGTCGCCGGCAACGAGCGCGTCATTCGCGCCCGGCTCGCCGACGCCAAGTTCTTCTATGAAACCGATCTGAAAATGCGGCTCGAAGACCGCATGCCGAAATTCAAGGACATCGTGTTCCACGAGAAACTCGGCACGCAATGGGAACGCGTCGAGCGCATCGAGCTTCTCGCCGCGGAACTCGCGCCGCTGGTCGGCGCCGACGTGGGAAAGGCGAAGCGCGCCGCGCGGCTTTGCAAGACGGATTTGCTGACCGAAGTGGTCGGCGAATTTCCTGAGCTGCAGGGGCTGATGGGCAAATACTACGCCGAGGCGCAGGGCGAGGATGAGGCCGTGGCGCACGCTTGCGAGGACCACTACAAGCCGAAAGGGCCGGACGACCTAGTACCGAGCGATCCGGTGTCGGTTGCGGTGGCGCTCGCGGACAAGATCGATACTTTGGTCGGATTCTGGGCGATCGATGAAAAGCCGACGGGGAGCAAGGACCCCTATGCGCTGCGGCGTGCGGCGCTGGGCATAATCAGAATAGTTCTCGATAATAAGCTGCGGCTTCGATTGATGCCGATATTTGCCGCTCACCACCGCAGAGAATTTGGCGATCTTCTTTCATTCTTCGCCGACCGTCTGAAGGTCCAATTGCGCGAGCAAGGCGCGCGGCACGATCTGGTTGACGCGGTGTTCGCGCTCGACGGCCAAGATGATCTTTGGCTCATCGTCCGCCGCGTCGAGGCGCTGGGAAAATTCCTCGACACCGAGGACGGCAAGAACCTGCTCGCGGGGTACAAGCGCGCGACCAATATCATCCGCATCGAGGAGAAGAAGGACGGCCGCGAATATATTGGCGCGCCCGATCCGAAGCTCTACGCGCAGGACGAGGAGAAAGCGCTGGCCAAGGCCATCGATATCGCAAGAGCCGAAGCCGAGCGCGCCGTCGCGGCGGAGGATTTTGCTGGCGCCATGCACGCGATGGCGAGCTTACGGCCGCATGTCGATGCCTTCTTCGATAAAGTGACGGTCAATGTCGAGGACAAGAAGCTGCGCGAAAATCGTCTTAAGCTGCTCAACGAAATCCGCGCCGCCACCCGCGCGGTGGCCGATTTTTCCAAAATCGAGGGGTGAGTGTCATTCCGGGGCGCCGCGAAGCGGCGAGCCCGGAATCCATATCCGCGAGCGCTGGGGTTATGGATTCCGGGCCCCTCGCTGCGCTCGGTCCCGGAATGACGTTCCGAATTTCGTCAAACCTGCTAGAAACCGAACGCGCCGTGGCGCGTTCTTGTCCTGCCGGGCTTTGCCGGTTTAACGCCATTGCTCATTCATTCAGTCCATCGTCCTTAAAACCCCGAGGAAAAATCATGGTCGTCACCGCCGCCCATATCACGCCGATTGTCGCCATCATCGCCGGCCTGCTCATTCTGATCATCCCGCGCCTGCTCAATTACATCGTCGCCATCTACCTCATTTTCGTCGGCGTGGTGGAGCTCAACGCCGTTCACCACTGGTTCGTTTGGCATTGAAGGCTTTGGTTTTGAGCACCGGCACCGAGTCGCCAAGCCGGCGTTGCAATCGGCGCCGGCATCTGCATTAAGGTGGCGCCAAGTTCGAGCGAACGAGAGACAGTTTAAGCGAACGAGAGGCCATGGCGAAGTCGCGCTCCAAAATCTCCCGCCAGCCGGTGAAGAAATCAAAGCGCCCGGCGCCGCGCGCCACGGCGTCGGGTAAAGGCGGCAAGTGGGTCTACGCCTTCGGCGGCGGCAAGGCCGCCGGTCGCGCCGGCATGCGCAATTTATTGGGCGGCAAGGGCGCGGGGCTTGCCGAAATGGCGCAGCTCGGCCTGCCGGTGCCGCCCGGTTTCACCATCACCACCGAGGTCTGCACCTACTTCTATGCCAATGGCAAAAACTACCCGAAGGATCTCAAGCGACAGGTCGAAGCGGCGCTTGCCGAAATCGGCCGCATCACCGGAAAGAAATTCGGCGACGCCGAAAATCCGCTGCTTGTCTCGGTGCGCTCGGGGGCGCGCGCCTCGATGCCGGGCATGATGGATACCGTACTCAATCTCGGGCTCAACGACGTGACCGTCGCGGCGCTGGCGGCCAAATCGGGCGACCTGCGCTTCGCCTACGACAGCTACCGGCGCTTCATCACCATGTATTCCGACGTGGTGCTTGGCATCGCCCACCACCATTTCGAGGAAATCCTCGACGAGCACAAGGACCGCAACGGCTACACGCTCGACACCGATCTCAATGCCGCCGACCTGGAAGAAGTCGTCGCCCGCTTCAAGGAGCGCGTCGAGGCGGAAGGCGCCAAGCCGTTTCCGCAGGATCCGCACGCCCAATTATGGGGCGCCATCGGCGCCGTGTTCGGCTCCTGGATGAACCAGCGCGCCATCACCTATCGGCGCCTGCACGCCATTCCGGAAAGCTGGGGCACCGCGGTCAACGTCCAGGCGATGGTTTTCGGCAATATGGGCGAGACTTCGGCGACCGGCGTCGCCTTCACGCGCAATCCCTCGACCGGCGAGAAGAAACTCTACGGCGAATTTCTCATCAACGCTCAGGGCGAGGACGTGGTCGCGGGCATCCGCACGCCGCAGGAGATTACCGAGGAGGCGCGCAAGGAGGCGGGCTCGGACAAACCGTCGATGGAAGCGGCTTTGCCGTTGGCCTTCGCCGAGCTCAAGCGCATCCACGCGGCGCTGGAAAAGCATTACCGCGACATGCAGGACCTCGAATTCACGGTGGAGCAGGGCAAGCTGAGCATGCTGCCGACGGGCGGCGGCAAGCGCACTGCCAAGGCGGCTTTGCGCATCGCCGTCGAGCTGGCCAAGGAAAAGCTGATCAGCAAGGAAGAAGCGGTGACGCGCATCGATCCCGCCGCGCTCGATCAACTCCTGCATCCGACCATCGATCCTGACGCCGAGCGCAACATAATCGCCACCGGGCTTCCGGCCTCGCCCGGCGCCGCCTGCGGCGAAATCGTGTTCTCGTCCGAAGATGCCGAGTTGCTCAGAAGCCAGGGGCACAAGGTGATCCTGGTTCGCGTCGAGACCTCGCCCGAGGACATCCACGGCATGCATGCCGCCGAAGGAATCCTCACCACCCGCGGCGGCATGACCTCGCATGCAGCGGTGGTGGCGCGCGGCATGGGCAAGCCCTGTGTCGCCGGCGCCGGCACAGTGCGCGTCGATTACCGCGCGCAGACCATGACCGCCGGCGGCAAGACCCTGAAAAAGGGCGATACGCTGACCATCGACGGCTCGACCGGGCAGGTCCTGGTCGGCCGGGTGCCGATGCGCGAGCCGGCGCTGGCCGGCGAGTTCGGCACGCTGATGCAATGGGCCGATAAGGCACGCAAGTTGAAAGTGCGCGCCAATGCCGACACGCCTGCGGACGCGCGCGCGGCCCTCAAATTCGGCGCCGAGGGCATCGGCCTGTGCCGCACCGAGCACATGTTCTTCGAGGAGGACCGTATCCGCGCCGTGCGCGAGATGATTTTGGCCGGGGACGAGAAGGCGCGCCGCGCCGCGCTCGCCAAATTGCTGCCGATGCAGCGCGCCGATTTCGTCGAGCTGTTCAAGATCATGGCCGGCCTGCCGGTGACCATCCGGTTGCTCGATCCGCCGCTGCACGAGTTCCTGCCGCACAGCGAGGAGGAAATCGCGGAAGTGGCCAAGGCCATGGGGGCGGATCCGAAGAAGCTCGCCGACCGCGCCCGCGAACTGCACGAGTTCAATCCGATGCTCGGCTTCCGCGGTTGCCGCCTGGCGATCGCCTATCCGGAAATCGCGGAAATGCAGGCACGCGCCATTTTCGAGGCTGCGGTCGAGGCGGCGCGCGCGACCAAAAAGCCGGTGGTGCCGGAAATCATGGTGCCGCTGATCGCCAGCAGGGCGGAGTTCGATCTGGTGAAAGCGCGCATCGACGCCATGGCGGAAACGGTCGCCGGCGAGACCAAAACGCTGGTCAAATATCAGGTCGGCACCATGATCGAGCTGCCGCGCGCTGCGCTGATGGCCGGCGAGATCGCCGCGACTGCGGAATTCTTTTCCTTCGGCACCAACGACCTGACGCAGACCGCCTTCGGCATAAGCCGCGACGACGCGGCAAGCTTTCTCGGCATCTATACGTCGAAGGGCATCATCCCCGCCGATCCATTCGTGTCGATCGACCGCGAGGGCGTCGGCGAATTGGTGCGCATCGCCACCGAGCGCGGCCGCAAGGTGCGGCCGAACATCAAGCTCGGCATTTGCGGCGAGCACGGCGGCGATCCCGCCTCCGTCGCCTTTTGCCACGAAATCGGTCTCGACTATGTGTCCTGCTCGCCGTTCCGCGTGCCGATCGCGCGGCTCGCCGCCGCGCAGGCGGCGTTGGGCAAGGCAGCGAGCTCGACGGCGTAGGCGCGCGCGGCGGCTAGGCCGCGACGCTGGCGAGAAATTGCTCGATATGCCGGCGCAAATCGGCGACCGCGGCGTCCACCGATTGTGAAGTATCGAGCACGACCTCGGCCGACATGTGGGTCTGCGTCGCCGCCCCGGCGACGTCGCTGAGCACTTCGGCCATGCTCTGCGTCGCTTGCGCCGCACTCGCCACATTGGAAGAAATGTTGTCGGTCGCGGTGCTCTGCTCCTCGATCGAAGCCGCGACGCCGGACGCATAGTGCTGGATTTCGCGCATGCGCTCGCTGATGCGGCGGATCGATTCGACCGCGCTTGCGGTGGCGCCTTGCACGGCGAGGATCTGCCCGATGATCGCCTCCGTCGCCTTGGCGGTCTGCACGGCAAGCGATTTGACCTCGGAGGCGACGACGGCGAAGCCGCGGCCTGCATCGCCGGCCCGCGCCGCTTCGATCGTGGCGTTGAGCGCGAGCAGGTTGGTCTGCTCGGCGATGGTCTGAATGAGCTTGACGATATCGCCGATCTTCTGCGCCGACTCGGCAAGCGTCGTCATCTCGCCGTTGGTGGTCTGCGCTTCACCCACCGCCATGTGCACGACCTGGTTGGTCCGCGCGATCTGGCGGGCGATCTCGGCGATTGAAGTCGCCAGTTCGTCGGCGGCGGCGGCCGCGGTCTTCACTCCCGTCGTGGCCTCGTTCGACGCCGCAACCGCGCTGGTGGCGCAATGCGACGAATGATTTGACGCGGCCGAGAGCGTCTCGGCGGTCGACTTCATCGCCGCCGCGCTGTGGCCGAACGTCCTGAGCAGCGGTTCCATTTGCGTACGAAAGGAAGCGATCACCTCGTCGATGGCGCGGCGCCGCTTTTGCTGCTCGACCATGTCGTCGCGCTGCTGTTGCAGCAGCCGCTGCTCGGTAATGTCCTCATGGGTCGATACCCAGCCGCCGCCCGGCATCGGCTCGTTGATGGCATGGACCTTGCGCCCGTCGCTTGCCTCGATCAGCCACTTCGAGGTCTTGCCGGCGCGGATGCTCTCCAGAATGTCTTTGCAATATTTCTCCGGATCGAAGGTGAGGAGCCCGGTCTGCTTGCGATGCTCCATGAGCGTGCGCAACGTGCAGCCCGGTTTCACCACGTCGGGCGAAAGTTTGTACATGCGCAGATATTGCTGATTGCAGACGACGATGCGGCCGGAAGCATCGAACATGCACAGGCCTTGCGACATGTGATTCACGGCACCGGTCAAATGCCGGATTTTCGCGCGCATGCGGCTGACACCGAAAGCGCCGACCGCCAGAAAAACCAATGCGACGACCAGGCCGGCCGATTGCCAGTCCATCAATTGGGCGGGGAGTATGTCGGACATCGCGGCACGGTTTCGGATCGGCGGCGAGTATTGAGGGCGCGCATTGCCTTTTGGTTAACAAAGAGCAACGAAAATCGCGTTATTGCGCCGCGCGCAGCGCGGCGGCGATCGGGGAGTTTGCCTTCCCGCGCAACAAATGCGGCGCCTCTCGCACGATTAACGCGTCCGCAAGGTTAACCCGACAATATTGAAATGTGTCGCATTCGCGCCACTGCGG
The DNA here is from genome assembly GCA_031291475.1 of Xanthobacteraceae bacterium. Lineage (GTDB taxonomy): Bacteria > Pseudomonadota > Alphaproteobacteria > Rhizobiales > Xanthobacteraceae > BOG-931. The sequence goes on along the minus strand of JARLIY010000088.1, from coordinate 17,071 downwards.
CAGCGGTTGCTGAAAACGGGGAAGCGTCGCGTTTCGAGCGTACGCGTGAGGGTGATGGTGGCGTTGCGTACACGGCCGCTGGCCGCGTTCTCCGGGCCGTTCTGGCTCAGCGCTTTTAGCGCGGCGTTTGCGCCGACCTCCATCGGCTATCAGGATCTGTCCGCGTTCCTGGCGCATCAGCCCGGTGTTTCTGAACGCGCCCGCGAGCATCTGATCGCTTCACCCTTCGGCACCATTCACGCCGCGACGTTTCGCTTTGCCCGCCCGATCGGGACGGCGATGTCCGAGCCGGCCGGCGTCCAGCAGGTCAATTTCGATCCACGCTCGCTGGATGTGAAAGTCTGGTCGGCGAACGAGCAGCCGATCACGCGTCCGGCGCTGCATGTGGAATATCCGTCGGTCAATCGCCGCCTCAAAGGCGACCGCATGCCGATGCCGCAAAGCGCTCCCATGTCCAGCCAACCGGAAGGTTTGCCGCAATCGCAGCCGATCAACGCGCCGACATCGCAGCCGATAAGTCCGCCCGCTCCGGTTGACGCGCCGCGGCCGAAGACCGCCGATCGCTTCGACATGGCGCCCGCGCCGGCACAGCTGGACGCCGCCGCCGAGGATGCGTTCGGCTGGTTGCCGCCGACTGCCGCGCCGCAGCGCGATGACGTCACCAATGCGATCCCGGCGAAATCGCTCCTGCCGAATGCGCACGACGATGCAGCCAATGCCGATGCCGAGGACGACATCGCGCTTGCCGACAAGCCGCCGGAACTACCCGCCGCCGGCGAAAGCGAGCAGCCCGACGCGGGCCCATCCCCCTTCGCCTCGCTTTCATTCCTCGACGACGATGCGGCGGAGCGCACGACGCGGCTTTATTTCGGCGTCGACTCGATCAGCGCGCGCAGCACATTGGAACAATGGGCGCCTGGCGCGGAGCCGGTACTGGTGTCGCCCGCCGTCGACCCCGAGATCAAGCTTTCGGCCCTCGAAGGGCCGGCCGACGCTGGCGCCGGCGCCGGCGGCGAAACCGTCGCCGGCAAGGATGACGTGACCCGGCTGCAAAGCCCGGCGGAGCGGCTCGGGCTCGCGGGCAAGGCGCGCGCCAAGGCGGAGAAATGCCTGGCCGATGCGGTTTATTTCGAAGCGCGCGGCGAGCCGTTGCGCGGACAAGAGGCGGTCGCGCAAGTGGTGATGAACCGGGTGTTCTCCGGCTTCTACCCGGACAACGTTTGCGGCGTGGTCTACCAGAACGCCAACCGGCATCTCGCCTGCCAATTCACCTTCGCCTGCGAGGGCAAGGATTTGAGCCGCATCGACGAACCGGATATGTGGGCCCAGGCCAAGCGCATCGCCAAGGACATGCTCGACGGCAAGACCTGGCTCGCCGACGTCGGTCACGCCACGCACTATCACGCCTATTGGGTGCACCCGAGCTGGGTTCACGAAATGAAAAAGATGTTCAAGCTCGGTGTGCATACCTTCTATCGCCCGCGCGCCTGGGGCGACGGTTCCGACGCCCCAGTCTGGGGCAACGTACCGGCTACGCCCAGGCCCGCCGGCGCCGCCGCCGAAAGTCCGGATTTGGCCAAAGAGCCTCCGATCAAGAGCCCGGAGGCGGCAAGAGGCCCGCAAGCCTCGACCTCGCCCGAGCCGGCCGGCAAGAAGACGCGCACCGCCAAGCTCTAGACCGCGCGCAGCTGCGCGGGGCACCTATGCGAAGATTCGTTTGGGCGACCGACCTTGACGCTTTATGCTGCACGGCGTCGCCGTCGTGATCTCCGGGACCCCCCGATGCCTACCGAACTCTCGAGCTCAAGCGCCGCCTCGACGGGCGGATTGTCGACGTGGCGAACGCCCTTTCTCATCATCGGCTTCGGCTGCCTGATTTCGCTTATTGCTTTCGGTCCGCGCTCGGCGCTCGGCTTCTTTCTCACGCCGATGTCGAACGCCCATCACTGGGGCCGCGACGTGTTCGCGTTCGCGTTGGCCATACAGAATTTGCTATGGGGCGCCGGCCAACCGGTCGCGGGCATCCTGGTCGACCGTTTCGGCGCGCCGCGCGTGCTTTCGGTCGGCGCTGTCCTCTACGCCCTCGGCCTTGTTTTGATGGCGCATGCGGCCAGCGCGCCGATGCTCGATCTTTCCGCCGGCGTCTTCCTCGGCTTCGGTCTTTCCGGCTGTTCCTTCATGGCCGTGCTGGCGGCGTTTGGGAAGCTCTTGCCGCCACAGCATCGCTCGCTTGCCTTCGGCGCCGGAACGGCGGCTGGCTCCTTCGGCCAGTTTCTCTATTCGCCGATCGCCGTCTTGCTCATGGATCAATTCGGCTGGCAACGAACGCTGACTATCTTCGCCGTCAGCATGATCGCCGTGTTGCCGCTCTCGCTGGTATTGGCGACGCCGAGGGTGCAAACCGCGAAAATATCGGACGGCGTTATGCAAGCCGCGCCGCAATCGCTGCGGCACGCGCTCGGCGAGGCCTTCGCGCACCACTCTTACGCGCTGCTGGTGCTCGGCTTCTTCACCTGCGGCTTCCAGCTGCAATTCATCACCGTACATTTGCCGGCCTATCTCGTGGATCGCGGCCTCACCGCGACCATCGGCGGCTGGACCATCGCCTCGATCGGCCTATTCAACATCTTCGGTTCGCTGTTGGCAGGCTGGCTCGGCGACCGCATGCCCAAGCGTTATCTGCTCTCGGTCATCTATTTCGTCCGCGCCGCGGCTATTTTGGCGTTCATCTGGTTCCCGATCACGCCGTTCACCTGCATCGCGTTCGGCGCCACGATGGGACTGATGTGGCTCTCCACGGTTCCGCCGACCAACGGCATCATCGTCGTTTTATTCGGCACCCGCTGGCTGGCGACTCTGTCGGGCTTCGCCTTTTTCAGCCACCAGGTCGGCGGCTTTCTCGGCGTCTGGCTCGGCGGCATCGTGTTCAACCGCACCGGTTCCTACGACGCGGTCTGGTGGCTGGCGATCGTGTTCGGCGTGCTCTCGGCGCTGATCAACCTGCCGATCGTCGAGAAGCCCGTTCCCCGCCTTTCCGCCGTGCCTGCCTGATCGCCAGCGGCCATGGCAACCTTCAAGGCCATCGTCATCGACAAGGCGGAAGCCGGGCAGACGGTCCGGCTCGCCGATTTCGACGAGAAGGATTTGATGGACGGCGACGTCACCGTCGCAGTGGAATATTCGACGCTCAACTACAAGGACGGGCTGGCGCTCACCGGCAAGTCGCCGGTGGTGCGCCGCTTCCCGATGATCGCCGGCATCGACCTCGCCGGAACCGTGGAATCCTCCACGCATCCCGGCTGGAGAGCCGGCGATAAAGTCATCCTCAACGGCTGGGGTCTGGGCGAGACCCATCTCGGCGCCTTTGCGGAGAAAGCCCGCGTCAAAGGCGACTGGCTGGTGCGCTTGCCGGCGAGCATGAGCGCGCGCGACGCCATGGCGATCGGCACTGCCGGCTATACTGCGATGCTGGCGGTGATGGCGCTGGAGCGGGCCGGCATCGCGCCGGCGCGCGGTAGCGTGATCGTCACCGGCGCCGCCGGCGGCGTCGGATCGGTGGCGATCGCGCTGTTGGCGAAGCTCGGCTATGCGGTGATCGCTTCGACCGGGCGGCCGGCCGAAGCGGCCTATCTGAAAGGACTCGGCGCCGCCGAAGTGATCGAGCGCAAGGAATTGACCGGCCCCCCGCGCGCGCTCGCCAAAGAACGCTGGACCGGCGCCATCGACTCCGTGGGTTCGGCGACGCTCGCCAACGTGTTGTCGATGACCCGCTATGGCGGCGCGGTCGCCGCCTGTGGACTGGCGGGGGGAATGGACTTGCCGACCTCAGTCGCCCCCTTCATCCTGCGCGGAGTGTCGCTGATCGGCATCGATTCGGTCATGTGCCCGCCGGCGTTGCGGCAGGAAGCCTGGCGCCGTCTGGAGACCGATCTCGACCGCGGCAAGATTGCAGCCATGACCAGCGAAATCGGGCTTGCCGATGTGATTGCCGCCGGCGCGCGCATCATTGCCGGCGAGGTGCGCGGCCGCATTGTGGTAAAAATTCGGTAACCGGCCGGCAAATTATCGAGGTATTTCCAGCATCGTGCGGAGCCGCTATGGTAAGGGGACGGTTAAGAAATTTTGCTAGCTTCGCCCTCGCGCCCATAGCGGAGTCCTTCATGTTGCTGCGCGTTGCCGTCGTCCTTTGCGCCTGCGTTCTGGGAGTCGTCTCGGCGGTCGCCGAGGACCTCGGACCGGAACAGGCGAGGGCGTTCGTCGTCGGCAAACTGTTTGCCTATACGTGCTTCGACGGTACCGCAGGCGTGGGCCGCATCTTCGCCGACGGCTCCGTCGTCGGCACTATCCGCCCCGGCGGACATGGCGAGGCGCATTTCGCCGTCTTGCCGGCCGGCACGCTGAAGGTCGATGGCAGCGCCATGTGCGCGCACCTTTCGGGCTTGCCGCTCGAGCCGTGCTTTAGGGTGCAGAAAATGGATTACCGCAGCTTCCGCGGGTCCATTTCCGGTTTCGGCTTCGCCTATTGCGATTTCTATCAGCGCAATCCGCGGACCCAGCTAACCGGCAATACGCGCCCGACGCGGCCGACACCGATCGCGACGTTACGGCCGGCGATCGAGGAATAAGTTTCACACCAGATCGAGCCGGAACGGGTCCGCTTCCTCGGCCATGACGCCGCGGCCGATCGTTTCGATCGCGGCGATCATGCGGCCGTCGCGGCCGAGCAGGCGGTCGGCCAGCGATACGATGCGGATGTTCGGGGTCGCCGTCGGCGAGGCGCGCCGCAGCGCCTGCGCGATGGCGCCCTCGTCACGCTGCGGGTTGAGCGCGCAGACGCTGGCGAACGCGCTCGCGGTCGAGCGGCTGATGCCGGCATAGCAGTGCATCACCAGCGGCGCGCGGCGGTCCCAGCGGCGCACGAAGCTCAACAAATCGGCGACGTGCTCCTCGTCCGGCATGATATGGCCGTCGAGCGGCGAGGAAATATCGTGCAGCCGCAGCCAGAGGTGATTTTCCTCAAGGACCGCGGTCGGCCGCTCGACCCGGACCTCATCGGTAATCAGCGATACGACATGCCGGGCGCCGGTGTCTTCCACCGTTTTGTGCAGACGGGCGAGGGAGCAAACGTGGATCATCGAATCAAACGCGAGCTTTCACTACTGTCATATAGGTGCGGCCCGCGGCACAAGTGTGACGGTTACTCGCCGATAAGCTTCGTGAACCTTTCGAGATAGCGCGCCTGCGCCGTTTCGGCCGGCCACGACTTGAGGTAATCGCGCTCCATGGCCGGCGAGATGTCGGGTGGGTGACCGAAGAAGCGGCGCGCCTCGGCGGCGGCGAAACCGGCGAGCCGGGTCGCCTCGAGATAGGCCGCTTGGCGGTCCGCGATTTTTATCAGCGCTTCAAGTTCCGGGGCGGATTTTATTGGCAGCCCGAAGCGGCGGTGGATTGAAGCGAGCAGGCGGCGCTCGACCGCCTTGTAGGCGTCGCCGATCACCGCCTTGAATGGCGAGATCATGTCGCCGATCACGTATTCGGGGGCGTCGTGCAACAGCACCGCCAGCCGCCGGCTGCGATCGAGCCGCGGCACGCGCGCGCGCGCCAAGGCCTCGACCAGGAGCGAGTGCTGGGCCACGGAAAAGATGTGCGCCCCGCCGGTCTGCCCGTTCCAGCGCGCCACGCGCGCCAGCCCGTGGGCGATGTCCTCTATCTCGATGTCGAGCGCGGACGGATCGAGCAGATCCAGCCGGCGGCCCGACAGCATGCGCTGCCAGGCGCGAGGCGAGGGCGCGCGCGGGTCTCTGGCCATGCCGGGAGGCTAGCTTGCTCCCGGCCGTTCGCAAACGGGCTTGACCAATAGCCGGCCGCGTCAGGCGGCCGCCTTTTTGCCCCACAGGCGTTTGCTGGCGATGTCGGCGCCCTCACGCAAAGTCTTGAGCTTGAGCCATACGACGTCCTCGGCGACCCATTCCCAGCCGGCGAAAGTGCCGAAGCCGCAGTCGACCCCGGCAATGACCCGCTGGCGGTCGCCGATCGCCGCCACCGCGGTCTCGATGCGCTGCGCGACCACTTCCGGGTGCTCGACGAGGTTGATCTTGGAGTCGATGACCCCGGGGATCAGGATCATGTTGTCGGGGAATTTGTGCTTCTTCAACGCCGCATATTCGTGTTGGCGCCGCGCGTTGGCGAACTCGATCGAAAGCGCGCCGACATTGGCTTTGTACAAAGCCTGGAGCAGCGGCTCGAGACCGATATCGAAGATGTGCGGGCCTTCCCAGTTGCCCCAGCAGATGTGCAACCGCACGCGGTCGCGCGGAATGCCCTGCAGCGCCTTGTTGATCGTCGCGATATGCAGCTCGGTTAGCGCGACGAACTCCTTGTCGGTCTTGTCCTGGAACAGCAGCACGCGCTCCATCGCCAGGTCCGGAGCATCGATCTGCAAGATGAAACCCGCATCGACCACCGCCTTGTATTCGTAGTTGATCTCGCGGGCGATCGCGTCGAGATAAGCCTCGTAAGTCGCATAATGCGCGTTGAGCATCGTGCAGCCGATAATTCCGGGGGACGGTTCGGCAAAGAACAGTTCCGGGAATGGGGGCTTGATCTCCGCCGCGTGGCGTTTGAAACGCGCCAGCTCGTTCTTGATCGCTTCCTTGTCGGTATATTTGATGTCGGCGATCGCTTCGGGGCAGCCGAACACTTTTCCGGTTTTCGGAATTCTTGCCATGAACATCTTGGTGAACAGCGGGAGCTGAACCCATTCCTGGCCGTAGGGCCGCTTCGATTCGCCGCCAAACCCGGACATGCGCTTCGGCAAGTAGGTCTGAAAGCCCACCCGGCCCTGCTCACCGTCATTGGCGATGTCGATGCCGGCCCAGCGCTGCTTCTCCATCACATAGGCGACGCGCTTGTCGACCAAGTCGTTGAGTTTGGCCTTGTCGACTTTCTCGCCCGCCTCGTCGGCGATCAAAAGATCGTTAAGTTCCTGGCCGCGCGCAATGCTGCCGGTGTGCGTCGTCATTATGTAATCGGTGCTCTTTTTCATCGTTTCCCTCCGGATCACTCAATTTGCTGTTTGAGGCTATTGGCTGAGTATGCCAGTCGTTCGCCGCGCCGTGCAAGACGAGCGTTTTCGCGCAACGCGCTGTCCCCGATCAGACTGCTGAAAAATGCGGCGTCGTGAAAGACGGCGTGTGAATATACACGATGCGCATGCGGGTTGCCTGCCCACGCGGGCGCGGGGCCACGTCCCACGACCAAATTAAGACTTTTTTGCTTGGCATATCGCTGAATTGGTCGCGACGCTTGTGGCGGCGGCCGTAAAAAGGGTATGCTTCCTTCGCACAACGTCACCTGGGATTTCCCGGCTGACATGAACGCATGGTGGCGGCGATGCCGCCTCACACTGCGTCAATCTTCCGGATCAATTTCGGGTGCACAGGGGAGGAGTTCATGTTGTCACCACGCAGTCTAGCTGTCGGCGTTGCCGCATTGGGCCTCGCATTCGCGTTCGGCTCGTCCGGCCAAGCCGCCGACATTACCAAAGCCAAGCTCTATCCGGACAAGAAGGGAACTGTTGCCGACTTACTGCCGATGAGCAAGTTCTGCGGCACCAAGCCGATCAAGGTCGCTCTGTCCGACGGTTGGGGCGGCAATTATTGGCGCCATATCACGCGTGCCGAGTTCGAAGACGAAGCGTCGAAGTGCCCGAACATCACCGAGACGCGCTACACCGACGGCGAGTTCAAGCCGGAGAAGCAGATCGCCGACATCGAAGGCCTGATCGCGCAGAAGTTCGACGTGATCGTCGCCTTTCTTGACACCGGTCCGGCGATCCTGAAAGCGACGCGCGAAGCGACCGCGGCCGGCATCGCCGTGGTACCTTACTCCGTCGGCGACAATTTCCCGGGCGTGATCGGCAAGGACTATGTCGATCGCGTCACCGAAAGCCAGAAGGAAGTTGGCGAGCAGTTCGCCGACTGGCTCGGCAAGAGGCTTAACGGCAAGGGCACCGTGATCATGTTCGGCGGCACGCCGGGCAATCCGATGACGGCGGCCCAAGTCACCGGCTGGAAACCGACCTTCGCCAAGTATCCGGGCATCAAGGTCCTGGAAGCCGAGCCGGTGCCGACGAACTGGGATCCGGCCATGGCGCAGCAGAAGACCGCGGCGCTGATCGCCAAGTATCCTGAGATCGACGGCATCTACAGCGAGACCACTGGCCCGATCCGCGCCTTCCTCGCGGCCGGCAAGCCGGTTCCTGCCTATGTCGGGCAGTCGCTGATGGATTTGAGCTGCCTCGCCGCCGATCATCCGAACTTCAAGATGGCGAGCATGGACGCTCATACCTGGATGGTGCGGCTGGCGCTGCGTAAAGCGGTGGCGGCGGCCGAGGGCATCGACGAGCCGGAGCCCAGCCTGATCACGCTGCCCTTCACCGAGGACAACACCTCGAAGGATCCGAAGCTCGCGATCAAGTGCGACAAGTCGATGCCGGCGGACTCGATCCCGTCGGCGATGCTGACGAAAGAGCAACAAGTCAAGGCGCTCGGCGGCAAGTAAGCCAAAGGCGTTCAAGCCTACCGATCGCCCGGTCCCCAAAAGGGTCCGGGCGATCTTTTTGCGCTGTTGTTTGATGGCTAAAGTTTCGCTACTGAATATTTCTTCTCCGCCGCGCACGCGGGTTTCGGCGGAGTTGAAGTCGGGCTGAAGCCGGCGGAAGGTCGGCGGGCTGCGGCAAGGGCGGCGCAGGATCAGCGGCCGGTTGTCGCCACCGCGCCGACGCAGGGGCGGGAATGCAAGATGGAGTATCGAACGATCGTTCTGCGGGTGCCGTGGCCTAGCAGAGATTTGACCGAACTCCCGCTGGCGACGAAGGCCTTGGTAGCCACCGCGCTCTTGGTGGTGATCGGCGGCATCGCCGCGCCCTCCACCGTCAATTCGGCGGCGATCCTCTCGACGTTGCCGTATTTCGCGATCCTGGCCGTAGCCTCGATCGGTCAGCATCTGGTCATCCAGCAGCGTGGCCTCGATCTCTCCACCGCCGGCATCATGTCGTTTGTGGCGGTGGTCGTGACCAAGCTGCCGGACGGCAGCACCGATCTCCACGTGGTGCTGTTCTATGTCGCGGCCGGACTTGCCGTCGGCGCGGCGATCGGCGCCGTGACCGGCCTCATCGTCACGCTTTTGGACGTGCCGCCGCTCGTCACCACGATCGGCATCAACGCCATCCTGTTCGGCTTGACCTATTTCGTCTCGACCGGCGCCTCGGTCCAGTCGCCGATGATGATGGTCAATTTCTTTGTCGACCGGTTTCTCTACGTGCCGACGACGGTCTGGGTGCTGCTGCTGGTGGCGGGGGCGACGGTCTTCGTCCTGACCTTCACCACGATCGGGCGCCGCTTCATCGCGGTCAGCGTCAACCCGCCGGCGGCGCATGCGGTGGGAGTGCCGCTCAAGCTCTACAGCATCTTGACCTACGCCATTGCGGGGCTGATGTACGCCATATCGGCGATCATGCTCTCGGGATATCTGGTTTCGCCGACCGTCCTGTGCGGGCTGCCTTATCTGCTCGGCACCATTGCCGCGGTCGTCGTCGGCGGCAATCCGCTCGGCGGCGTCACCAAGGGAAGCGTCGTGGCGACCGTGATCGGCGCTTTCTTTCTCACCTATCTTGCCCAACTGGTGACCGCGCTCGGGTTTGGCGGCTCCGCCGAGGATCTGGCCGATGCGATCATCGTGCTCAGCGGCGTGGCGCTTCCCGAAATAACACGGCGGTTGCGCCATGCATGACGTCGTCAATGCAGCCCCGTCGACGCCAGTCACGGCGCACGTGCCGGTCATGTCGCTCGTCGGCCTGCGCAAGAGTTTCGGTCCGGTGCAGGCGCTCAAAGGCGTCGACGTCCTGATCTATCCCGGCGAGGTCCATGCCGTAGTCGGCGAGAACGGCGCCGGTAAATCGACGCTGATCGGCATTGCCGCCGGCGTGTTACATGCCGATGCCGGCGCCATCTATTACGACGGCAAGCACGTCGATGCGCCCGATCCGCGCCAGATGCGCGAGGACGGTGTGGCGGTCGTCTACCAGCATCCGGCGTTGGCGCCCGACCTCACCGTGCTGGAGAACCTTCAACTCGCGGCGCCGTCATTGGCGGGCCCCGGGGGCGCCGCCGAAGCCGAGCGCGTGCTGGCCCGGATCGCTACCGATGAGCTGCGCATGCCGCTCAACAAGCGCGTTGCGGATCTGTCGCTGGCGCAGCGCCACGTCGTCGAGATCGCGCGCGCGCTTGCCACCAATCCGAAAGTACTCTTCCTCGACGAACCGACCGAGCCGCTGCAGCAAGCCGACGTGCGCAAGCTTTTCGGCCTGATCGGCGCGTTGAAACGAGACGGCGTCGGCATCGTCTATGTCTCGCATCGCCTGCACGAGGTCGACGAGTTGGCCGATCGCATCTCGGTGATGCGCGATGGCGAGATTATCGACAGCCGCCTCGCCGGTTCGATCACGCCGGCCGAGATCGTGGCGCTGATCGCCGGCCGGCCGCTCGGCCAGATTTTTCCCGCCAAGGCGAAATTTGTCGGCGCTCCCTTGTTCGCGGTCGAGGGCCTGAGCGGGCGCGGTTTCGACCAGGTCGATCTCGTCGTCCATGCGGGCGAGATCGTCGGCCTGGCCGGCATCGAAGGCGAAGGCCAGCGCGAATTCATCCGCGCGGCCGCCGGCATCGACCGCCGCGCCGGCGGCGAAGTGTCGGTCGCTCGCGTCAAAATTTCGGGCGACAGCCCCGGCGCTTTTCGCCAGGCCGGCGTCGGCTTCATCACCGACGACCGTCATGACGAAGGCGTGTTTCTCAATCTCACGCTGCGCGAGAATTTCAGTCTCGGCTTCCTGGAATCGGTCTCGCGCTTCGATGTGATCGACCGCGCTGCCGAAGCCGGCCGTGCCAAGAAAATCATGGATGATTTGCGCATACGCGCCGCCTCGATCGAATCCACGCTCAACGAACTGTCCGGCGGCAATCAGCAAAAGGCGCTGCTCGGCCGCGAAATCTCGGCGCGGCCGACGGTGCTGCTGGTGGACGAGCCGACCAAGGGAGTCGATATCGGCGCGCGCAGCGAGATTTACCAGCGGTTGCGGGCTATCGCCGATCAGGGCTTGGCGGTCCTGGCTTCGTCGTCCGACGGCATCGAGCTTGAAGGCATGTGCGACCGCGTGTTGATCTTCGCCCGCGGCCGCATCGTTCATGAATTGTCAGGCGCCGCGGTCACCGACGCCGCCATCACTGAAGCCAATCTGACCGCCACGGTATCGCGCGCCGCCAAGGCGCCCGCCGCGAGGGCCGACCACCGGTGGCGCGAATTTTACGCCAGCGACCACTTTCCCGCTTTGCTGCTCGCCGTCCTCACCGTCATCATTCTCGGCGGCACGCAAGCGTTGAACGGCTACTTTCTATCGGCATTCTCGATCAAGAGCATGCTGACTTTTCTCGCCATCCTGGGGTTCCTCTCGAGCGCGCAACTGGCGACAGTGCTGGTGGGCGCCATCGATCTTTCGATCGGCGCACTGGCCGGACTCTGCGTCGTGCTGGCTTCATTTCTGGCGCCCGATGGCGTCACCACCGGGCCGCTGGTCGCCGGGCTTATTCTCATTTTGCTGTTCACCGTCGGCTTCGGCTTGTTGCAGGGCCTGCTGATCACATCGCTGCGGTTGCCGGCGATCGTGGTGACAATCGCGACCTTCATCGGGCTGCAAGGCGTCTCGCTGTTGCTGCGCCCGGTCGCGGCCGGCTCTATCGACGACGCAATCTCGGACGCCGCGCAGTTTCGGATCTGGTTCTTGCCGGCCGGGCTGGCCCTGACCTTGCTGATGGTCGCCGGAGCCGAATGGCTGCTCTTCCGCACCGCCTTCGGCCGCAACTTCCGCGCCGTCGGTTCCAGCCCGCTCGCCAGCCATCGGCTCGGCATCGACAGCCGGCGCCTGACTTGGCTCGCATTTGCGATCTCCGGCCTTCTGACCGGCATCGGCGGGCTGATGCTCGCCGGCCAGGTCGGCATCGGCTCACCCTCGACCGGTACCGATTACACGCTGATGAGCATCACCGTCGTGGTTTTGGGCGGCGCCAGCGTCGCCGGCGGGCGAGGCTCATTCGTCAGCACCCTTTTTGGTGCGGCTTTGGTGCAGGCGACATCGAGCGCCTCCTCCTACATCAACGCCAATTCTTCGGTGCATTACACCGTCATCGGCACGCTGACTGTGTTGGCCGCGATCTTCTTCAGTATCGCGCGACGCCGCGCCGCGAGCGGGTAAGCGTCATTCCGGGCTCCTCGCTGCGCCCGGCCCCGGAATGACAATCTCAAACTTTCCCAGTGAGCTTCTGCACCGCTTCGTGACGATGGCAGGTCATCAAATGGTCGTTGACCATGCCGACCGCCTGCATGAAGGCGTAAACGATGGTCGGCCCGCAGAATTTGAACCCGCGCTGCGCCAACTCCTTCGACATCGCGCGCGAGACCGGCGTCTCCGCCGGAACCTGCCGCATGCTGCGGAAGCGGTTCACCTTCGGCTTGCCGTCGACGAAATCCCATAAAAGCTGCGAAAAGCCGGGCCCCTTCTCCATCACCGCGAGGAAGGCCCGCGCGGAAAGGACGGCGCCTTCGATCTTGGCCCGGTTGCGCACAATGCCGGCGTCCTGCATCAGCCGCTCGATCTTCTTCGGCGTATATCGCGCGATTTTCTCCGGCATAAATCCGCCGAAGGCGCGGCGAAAATTCTCGCGTTTGCGCAGAATGATGATCCACGACAGACCGGCCTGGAAGCCGTCAAGCACGAGCTTTTCGTAAAGCGCGCGGTCATCGAATTCGGGCACGCCCCATTCCTGGTCGTGATAGGCGCAATAAAGCGCGTCATTCTTTGGCCAGGGACAGCGCACGAGCCCGGCATCGGCAACGACAGGAGAAGGAGCGGCGGTCATGCGGCGGCTTACTCGGCAGCTTTGGAGCCGTCGGGAAAGGCAAAGCGCGCCCAGTCGGGCTTGACCGGCCGGATGGCAATGCCGCCGGCAATGAGCGGCTCACCGTGAGTGAACGCGTCCGCGACGCGGTCGAGGCGAAGAAGCGCGAGCCCGCGGCCACCGGCCGCCGATCCCATCGTGCCGACCTGGCGCTCTCCGGCCGTGACCGCGACACCAGCCTCGGGCATGACGCCCTCATAGCGAACCGGCACGGCGCGCGTGCGCGCGATACCGCGATGCTCCATGCGCGAAACCACTTCCTGGCCGACATAGCAGCCCTTGGCGAAATCGACGCCGCCGAGCTGGTCCATGTCGCTTTCGTGGGGAAAGGCGTCTCCGTAACTGAAATCGACGCCGCCGTGCGGGATGCCGAGCGCGATGCGATGGGCGTCGTAGGCGCCCGCATCGACGAGTGTGGCGCCGAGGCCCGTGGCCGCGTCGGGGGCGCGATGCGGCGGCAGCATCACGCGAACCCCCAGCGCCGGCAGGCGGGGATCGGCGTAGGCGAGGCCAAACGTGCCTTTGCCGCTGCCGTCCCAAGCCGCCAGTACGCCGAGAACTTCGGATAGATCTTCGATCATCACCCGGGAGCGCAACTTGTACATGTTGAGCTTGGCCACGAGGGATTGGACGAGCGCGCGCGGCGCGTCGAGGAAGAAACCGCCGCCGTCCCGCGCCGGCGCCTCGACGATGATAAAATCGGCGAAAATCTTGCCTTGCGGCGACAACAACGCGGAAAAACGCGCTTCTCCCGGCGCGAGCTTGAGGATATCGGCGCTGACGAGCCCGTGAAGAAAGTTCCGCGCGTCGTCGCCGGCGACCTTGACCACGCCGCGGTCGGGGAGGAGGGCGGCCTTCATAGCGGGAATCTTGATGGGAAGTTTCCTGGCACCAGCGCAAGCTAAGACGCCGGCCGGTTCCCCTCAAGGGTTCGTAGCGACAGTGCGGCGTTAAGCCGAAAGCGCTGCGGCCATTATTGCCGCGACAGCTCGACGGAGAATTCGCCGTTGCGGATACGCAGCGCAAAATTTTCGGTGTAGCGGGCGGTGGCTTCCTCGCCGTAGGTCGAAATCAGCTCGGCAAGCGCGAGAAACAGCGCGGTTTGCGCCAGGCAATCGCCGTCGATGCCTTCGTGATGCGCTTCCGCCCACGCATCCTGCAGATAACCGAGCGCGAGGCGCTTTTGTTCGTGGTCCGGCACGGCTTCGTGTGCCGTGGGAGTTTGCGTCGCCGTTGTCATTAGTTTCTAATGTCGCCGCAGCCCGGCAGCGTCCCTGTCCGGCGGACGTTAGCACGGCCCCGGCGGACGCTAAGTCGAACCTTGAGGAAGGGTTAATTCGAAAGCTTATTCCGTTAGATAGGTGGTTTTTGCTATGCGGAAACGGGGCCTCAATTGGCGTAACGGGCGGTGATTTCGCGGGCGATTTTGGCCCCTTGCTCGAGATAGCGCCGAATGGCGAAATTGGCCGCCGGCGTGCAGGTGCGGTAGCTCTGCTGGAAGGCGCGATAGCCGCGGTTGAAGCTCGCCACCATTTGATTGTGCCGTTCGCCAGCCGGCGCTTCGGCGTCGATCAGGGTCTGCGCCTCGTCCCGCCACTTCTGGCCTTCGTTCGTGCCGCAGATGGCGCGCAGGAAATGCAGCGAGCCGAGGATCTCTGAAAGACGCTGCAAATCGCGGTCATAGGGCGCGGGCGTGTTTTGCGCCGGGGTCTGCGGCTGCGCGTGCGGCTGGCCCGGCCGCGGCTGCCCTTGCGGGGCAAATTGCGGCGAAGCCTGCGGCCGAGGCTGCGCCTGCGGGGCAAATTGCGGCGCGGCCGGCGGCCGTGGCTGAGCCTGCGGCGGCTGGGTTTGTAGCGGAAGCTGTGCCGCGGCGGGGCCGGCGCCAAGGCAAAGCAGCAGCGAAAGGATGAGCGGGGTTCGCGGCATTGGAATCCGGAGCGAGGATAGCGGTCGAGCGGGCCGCGCGCCAAGCATCACCACGCGGCATGGTTGAGACGGTTATCCGGCGATCCGTTGCCAGGCGGCAGCGACGATCTCGGCGAGCCCCTCGGTGGTATTGAGCGCCCCGATCTCCGCGGGCAAAAGCCACTTCGCCTCGGCCACTTCCGCGTTCAGCGAAACCTCGCCGGCGAGCCAGCGCGCCGCAAACGGCAGAATGACGAAATGGCGCTCGATCCGTCCGGCGGCATCGCGCGCAATCATCTGCCGATAGCCGGCGAGCGCGACCGGCTCGATGTCGAGGCCCGTTTCCTCGCGGACCTCCCGCATCACCGCCTGCTCGAGCGTCTCGCCCAGTTCGACACCGCCGCCCGGCAGCGTATAGAGGCCATGAGCCGGCGGCTGCGCCCGGCGCACGATCAGCACGCGCCCGTCACGAAAGACGGCTGCGCTGACCGCCAGATACGGCCGGCTTGGATAAGTTCGGGCTTGCCCAGTGGTAGAGGTCAAGGAGCGATCCCATTTGGCTATGATCGGTCACGGTGCGCGTCACCGTCGCCGCCGGAGGTTGGAAGCTTACCCCAATGTGCGGACGCTATGTCATCACCTCGCCTGCGGACGCCGTCAGGGCGCTGTTCGGCTATGAGGAAGCGCCGAATTTCCCGTCGCGTTACAATGTGGCGCCGACCCAGCCGATCCCGATCGTGCGGCTCGTCGACGGCAAGCGCGCTTTCGCGCTTGTGCGGTGGGGTTTCGTTCCCGCCTGGGTGAAGGATCCGAAGGCGTTTTCGCTCCTGGTCAATGCGCGCGGCGAATTCGTGCTCGACAAACCCTCGTTCCGGAACGCCATGCGGCGGCGGCGTTGCCTGATCCCGGCCGACGGCTTCTACGAATGGGGAAGCAGCAGCGGCGGACCGAAGCGGCCCTATTTCGTGCGCCCCAAATCCGGCGGGCCGATCGCCTTTGCCGGACTGTGGGAGACCTGGACCGGGCCGAACGGCGAAGAGGTCGACACCGCCGCCATTGTCACCACGCGGGCCAATCGCGCGCTCGCCGCCATCCACGACCGCATGCCGGTCGTGGTCGCGCCGGAGGCGTTCAACCTCTGGCTCGATTGCGCCAGGGTCGATGCGCTGACCGCCGCGGCGCTGATCGCGCCGGCACCCGAGGGATTGTTCGAATGTTATGAAATTTCGCCGGCGGTTAACCGCGTCGCCAACGACGATCCGCGCCTCATCGAGGCGGTGTCGCCGGCAAAACCCGGTCAGCCGGAAGCCGCGCCGACGCCGGCTGCCGAAGCCAAGCAAAAGAAACGCGACGACCAGCCGACTTTGTTCTAGCGGCGCGCACCGATTGATCTCGATTGGTGCGGTAGGGACGGTTGTTGACTTGGATCAATAAAAGGTGCGGGATTTAAGGTAAGCGCCGCCATGGGGTCACGTTCGCGCCATCTAACGCTGTGGCTTTAGGCTATCTTCTCTGTTTCCTAGGAGCACCACAATGGCAAACGAGAAAATGACAGATTGGAACGTAACGCTGGATCAGTTCGTAGGACTGGTCAGAGAGGAGGTCCTGAAGTCAGTGAATCAATATCTCGATTTTCTTCAGAAGACCATTTCATCTCACCCGATGGGTGAGACTGAGTTAGGTGGAAAAGCAAAGGCCTCTGCCCAGAAGAACATAGCGATTGCTCGCGACTACGCGCACAAACTAAGCCAAGCGAAAGATCTCATGGAGGTCGTGCCTATTCAGGCCGAATTCATGCAGTCTCAATTGGCTTTATTTGGTGAGCAAATTAAAAGTCTTGGAGAAACTTATACCCAGGCGGCAGCAGAGGTGCTCAACGCGCCTTTAAGAAAAAACACTGATTAAACGACGCTGTCGCATTTTTGCGGTTATGTCTAGGGCGTGTACTCATAAAATGTGGCAGGCAATGGCTGCTTTCGGGGGAGGAGCAGACATCACGAATTAGAGCCGTCTCGTCCGCTTTTGATGCTGTGGACGGCTCCTCCACGGGCACGAGAGTGCCAAAGATGTGGGCGCTGTTTAAGGCTCCCACGATTCGGAGGAGCTATCCATGCAAACGATTTCTACGATTGGTCTCGACATCGCGAAGTCGGTTTTTC
>JARLIY010000087.1 GCA_031291475.1 Xanthobacteraceae bacterium | reverse complement strand
TCCGGCTTTCCGATCGACAAGGCTCCGAACCCGTCCGACATGCTGGTCAGTTATGTGAGAGCCTATGCCAAATCATGAGCCAGGAAGTCATGAGCCAGGCGCAGACACACTCGCCGCGCAGATCGACGCCATGAAGATCGGACGCGATGCGGAATCGGGGTGGCGCGATCTTCGGCCGACCATTCTCGGCCTGATCGACGGGACCCGCGCGCGCAGAGTCCTGGAGATCGGCGGCGGCCGCTTCCCGTTTCTCACACTCGATGAAACCCGAACGCGGGGTCTCGAGTTGACCGTCAATGACCTGCTGTCGTCCGAACTGGAAAAGGCGCCCGACAATTTCGCGAAGAGCTGTTTCGACATCGCCGACGAACTCCCGGCCGGCGCCGGGATCGGCGCCTTCGATTTCATCTTCTCGCGAATGGTTTTCGAGCACGTCAGGGATGCGCGCAAGGCGTGGGGCAATGTCCACCGCCTGCTCGTTCCCGGGGGCATCGGCTTCGCCTATGTCCCGACGCTCTGGTCCCCGCCGTTCGTCTTCAACAGGCTGACGCCGGAGGTCTTGTCGGCCTGGATCTTGCGGCGGATCGATCCGGATCGAACGCAAGGCCGCGTGCCGAAATTTCCGGCCTATTACGATTTGTGCCGGGCGGATTCAAAGGCGCTCGAGCCCAGACTGAAGGAGATCGGATTCCGCGAAGTGGTGGTCACTCCCTTCTTTGGCACGCCCTATCTGCCGGTAGCGCCGGTGCTCAAGCAGATCGCGCGCGTTTTCGATCGGGCGGTCGACGCGTTGGACGCCCGGACCTTCGCCAGCTACGCCTACATCGTCGTGCGAAAATGACGCCCGGCCCGCGACCGAAACGAAAATTGGAAGTGCATTCGCGCGCAACGGCGCTCGACGACGGAGTTCAGTTTCATGGTCATGTCGAGCACCAAATTATGCGAACGGCGAGTGCTGATCGTCGAGAACGATCCGCATCTCTTCATGAAATTGCAGCACGTCTGCCAGACCATCAATGTCGACGCTGTCGTGAGCGACAACGCCGCCAAGGCGCTCGGCCGCGCGGCGCACGGACACTGGAGCGGCGCCATTCTCGGCTTGACCCATGAAGACGAGCGCGTCCTCGCGGTGGCCGACGAACTGTCGCGGCGCAGCGTCCCATTCATCTTCGTGGTCAACACTCACGGCGAAGGCGTGCCCGTGCGCTACGCGCGCGTACCGCAACTCGTCAAACCGCTTCAGCGGGAGCGTATCGTGCATCTCGTGACCACTTATGCCGATCCGCCGCCGCCGGAAAAGAAGGGAAATCCCGTCCTGGCTGCGGTGCTGGCGGAGAACGCGGCGCTCAAGAACGAACTGACGCCTTTCGCGCTGCAGGTCCGGAGCACGCTCTTCCGTCCCGGCTCGCCGGCGCGCCACGTTGTCTTCATCGAATCCGGATTGTGCGCCGTCATCGGCCGGCTTGGGTCCAATGAAACCGAGATCGGGCTGATCGGGGATGAAGGCGTCGTCGGAGCGTGGATCGCAGCCGATGTCGACATGGCGCCGTTTCGCGTCGATGTGCAGATCGAGGGAATGGCCGCCGCGTTGCCCGCCACGGCGCTGCAACAGGCGATGAAGGACAATCCGAAAATCCGGACCATCTTGATGCGCAGCGAACATGATCTCGGCATGCAGTTCGCGGTGGCCGCCACGGCGAATGCGACGCTGCGCATCGAGAACCGGCTGGCCCGATGGATCGTCATGTGCTCGGACCGCATCGGCTCTGAAATTCCGGTCGTGCACGAGGATCTTTCAACCATGCTCAGCGTGCGCCGTCCGGGCGTCACCGAAGCGGTCCGCCACCTGGAGAAGGCCGGCCTGATCGCGGCCAGACGCGGCTTCGTGCGGGTGGTGGATCGCGAGCGTCTCGTCGATCTCTCGATGGGCGCGCGCCTCCCGTAATCCGCCGGGGACCGAAGTGGCGGCCGTCAGCACGACACGACATGGCG
>JARLIY010000086.1 GCA_031291475.1 Xanthobacteraceae bacterium | reverse complement strand
TCGCATGCGGTGATGTCCGGCCAGTTCATGCTGGAGCAGACCTTCTTCCTGCCGGTCAAGGCGATGGCGCAGCCGGATTGCGCACCGCTCGGCATTCTCGAGCGCCTGAAGGGCAGGGCGCTGGTTTGAGCGCCGCTGTCGTTTTCGATCGCGCTGTGAAACTCGCTTTTGCATTTGGATTCGCGCCTGAGCGCGCGGAGTCCCGATGCTGAGGGCGGTTTATAACGGGCTCTGGTGGATCGTCGCGCCGCTCGCCGTGCTGCGCTTGCTCATCCGGTCGCGCAAGGAGCGGGGCTATCGCGAGCATATCGCCGAGCGTTTCGGCTACTCGCGCGGCCGGTTGCCGGAAGACAATGCGCCGCTGATCTGGGTGCACGCGGTGTCGGTGGGTGAGACGCGTGCTGCGCAACCGCTCATCGACGCGCTGATGAAGGCGCGGCCCGACGCGCGGATTCTTTTGACGCATATGACGCCGAGCGGCCGCGCCACCGGCGAGGAAATTTTCGGCGACCGGGTATTGCGCAGCTATCTGCCGTATGACATGCCGCACGCGGTGCGGCGGTTTCTGCGGGCGTGGCGGCCGTCGCTTGGTCTGGTGATGGAAACCGAAGTGTGGCCGACGCTGATCGACGAATGCCGTCGCGCGGACGTGCCGCTCGTGCTGACCAATGCGCGGATGTCGGCGCGCTCGTTTAAGCGCGCGGCCAAGTTCGGGCATGCCACCAAGGACGTGTTTGGCGGATTTGCGCGGGTGCTGGCGCAGAGTCCATCGGATGCGGAGCGGCTGACCGCACTCGGTGCGCGTAATGTCGCGGTGCTCGGCAATCTGAAGTTCGATATGAGCACGCCGCCGGAACTGGCGGCGCGGGGTCATGCGTGGCGCGCGGCGATCGGCACGCGGCCCGTGTGGGTCGCGGCGAGTACGCGCGAAGGCGAAGAGGAGCTGGTGCTGCAGGCATTCGCGGCGCTCGGCATCGACGACGCGTTGCTGATCCTGGTGCCGCGTCATCCGCAACGGTTTAACGAAGTGGCGGCGTTGGTCGAGAAAGCTGGCTTGCGGCTTGAGCGGCGTTCTATGTGGGCGCCGAGCGCGGCGGTAGCGTCGGCGGGCTCAGGCGCGGGCGGCGGTGTGCCTGCTTTGGCGTCAGGTGTGAACGTGCTGCTCGGTGATTCGATGGGTGAGTTGGGCGCTTACTACGCCGCTTCGGATCTGGCGTTTATCGGCGGGAGTTTGCTGCCGCTGGGCGGGCAGAATCTGATTGAGGCATGTGCGGTCGGTGTGCCGGTGCTGATCGGGCCGCATGTGTTCAACTTCACGCAAGCCACGGCGGATGCGGTCGCGGCGGGTGCGGCGGTGCAGGTGCAAGATCCGGCTGATCTGGCGCGAG
>JARLIY010000010.1 GCA_031291475.1 Xanthobacteraceae bacterium | reverse complement strand
TCCTTGCGCGACTACGCGCTGTCCGACCTCTCAACCTAAGGGCGCGGCGATGAAAGTTCTTTTTATCGGTGACGGAGCGGCCAAGCTCTATCCGGCGGACGTCGTCGGCAACAAGGCGGCCAATCTGGCGCATATGGCGGCGCTCGGGCTGCCCGTGCCGCCGGCCTTCGTTCTGCCCATCGAACTTTGCGCCGCGATCGCCAAGGGCGAGCCTGGCGCCAAGCAGCAGCTGGCGGAAGGGCTTGACGAAGGTCTCGCCTTTCTCGAACGCGTGACGGGCAAGGCGTTCGGCGACCGGCGCCGCCCGCTGCTGGTCTCGGTCCGCTCGGGCGCCGCGCGCTCGATGCCCGGCATGCTCGATACGGTGCTTGATGTCGGCGGCACGCCAGACGCTGTCCGCGGCCTGATCCGCGCGACGGGCAATCCGCATTTCGCGCACGATTGCCGGCGGCGTTTCCTCGAAAGCTACGGCAGCGTCGTTCTCGGCATCGCGCCGGAGGATTTCGCCGCGCCGCTCAAGGCTTTGCTCGCCGCCGAAGGCGTGACGCAGGAACAGGATCTGGATTGCGAGGCTCTGGAACGGCTCGCGGCGACCTATCAGCAAGCGGTCGAGGAAGCGCGGGGCCTGTCCGCCGACAATCCGGGCCAAGATCTCAGGGCCGCGGCCGAAGCGGTGTACCTGTCCTGGATGAGCGAGCGGGCGCGAACCTATCGCAAGATCGAGCATCTCGAAGATCTGCAAGGCACCGCTGTCATGGTTCAGGCCATGATCTTCGGCAATCATAATGCGCGCTCTGGCGCCGGCGTTGCCTTTTCGCGCGATCCCTCGACAGGGCGCCCCGAGCCCGTCATCGACGTGCTTTTCGCCTCGCAGGGCGAGGATGTCGTCTCCGGCCGGCGTAATCCTGACACAGAGGAGGCGATCGCCCGGCTGCTTCCGCAGGTGGATAGCGCCTTGCGCGCGGCGCTGCAGACGCTGGAGCGCGAGTTCCGCGACGTTCAAGACGTCGAATTCACCATCGAAGACGGGAAACTGTGGCTGTTGCAGACTCGTGTCGCCAAACGGACCCCGGATGCGGCGGTGCGGCTCGCGATCGATTTCGTCAAGGAGGGGCTCATCACCTCCGCCGAGGCTTTGCACCGCATTGCCGGCATAGATCTGCAAAATCTCGCACGCAAGACGCTGGTTGGCGTCGGCGCTGCCGCGGGGCAGGGCAAGGGGGCGTCAACCGGCATCGCCGTGGGCCGGGTGGCTTTCGATTCGGTCAACGCGGCGCGGCTCGCCGAGAGTGGCGAGCCGGTGATTCTGGTCCGGCCCAATATCAACACGGCGGACGTCGGCGGCTTTGCGGCCTGCGCGGGCATTCTGGCAGCCGTCGGCGGGCGCACCGCCCATGCGGCACTGGTGGCCCGCCAATTGGGGAAACCCTGCATTGTCGGCTGCGCGGCGCTTGAGGTCGATCCGGCCCAGCAAAAGGCGCGGCTCGCCGAGCATGATCTTCATGAAGGCGACTGGCTTTCCCTCGACGGCGAATCGGGCCAAGTCTTCCTCGGCCGTGGCGAGGTCACGGTCGAGGCGCCGCAGGCCGAGCTGGCAGAAATCAGCCGATGGAAGGAAGCCAAGGCCGATCCCCAGCCCGTGGCCTAACAGATGCAGACGTCTCGCCTTGCGGCGGCGGTACCGGCCGGTTAAGCCGGGTGCGCAAATGTGGCGCAGCCTTTGGTACGCAGCCAAGACGCCACCCGTATGCGAGGGAATCATGACCATTTTCGTGACCGGCGCGACCGCCGGCTTCGGCGCCGCGATCGCGCGGCGCTTCGCTAAGGATGGGCACAAGATCGTCGCGACAGGCCGGCGTGCGGACCGGCTCGCGGCGCTGGCCGACGAACTCGGCCGCGATCGCGTTTATCCGATCGTTTTCGACATACGCGACCGCGCGGCGGTGGAGCGGGCGTTCGCAGACCTTCCTGCGGCTTTTGCCGAGATCGATGTGCTCGTGAACAATGCCGGCCTCGCGCTCGGCCTCGCGCCGGCTCACAAGACCCAGCTCGAAGATTGGGAGGTGATGGTCGACACCAATGTGAAAGGGCTGCTCTATGCGACCCGCGCCGCCCTGCCGGGCATGGTCGCGCGCAACCGCGGCCATATCATCAATCTCGGCTCGACCGCGGCGACCTATCCCTATCCCGGCGGCAATGTCTATGGCGCGACCAAGGCCTTCGTGCGCCAGTTTTCGCTGAATTTGCGCGCCGATCTCCTCGGCACGCGCGTTCGCGTCAGCGATATCGAGCCTGGGCTTGTCGGCGGCACGGAATTTTCGACGCGGCGCTTTCACGGCGATGCCGCGCGGGCGGACAAGCTCTACGAAGGCGCGGACCCGCTCATGCCGGAGGATATTGCGGAGGCGGTCCATTGGGTTGCCACCCTACCGGCGCGTGTCAACATCAACGCGATCGAAATGATGCCGGTCACGCAGGCTTTCGGGCCGCTTCCGGTGCACCGCGAACCTGGCCCGGGCTAGGCGGTCAGAAGTGCGCCGTCCGGGCAGGCCCCGCCTTGTAGCGGAAAGCCCGATTTCTCAATGCCTTCGCCTGCGCTATAAGCCAGCACGGCTGGTATTGGGTTGAGGGAGCAGCGGTGATGGTACAGGACGGCGCTACGGGCGCGATGTCGAGCGAGGATCGCCTCAACGCGCTCGAAGCCGGGGCCGTCGGCACCTGGCGATGGGATGCGGCGGCGAGCGCCGTCCATCTGTCGCCGCGTGCCTGCGCGCTTGTCGGCGCCTGGGAGGCCTTCGTTGCCTATCCCGAATTCCTGGCCTTGCTCCACCCTGAGGACCGCGCGGCCTTTGACCGTTCCTTCCGCGCCATCCATGCGCCGGAGGCGGGGTGGGAATCCGACTTCCGCCTCGTGCCGCAGGTCTCTGCGCGCTGGCGACGTATGCGCGGGCGCGCCGGCCTGGGCGGCGCGGCTTTTGCCGGCATAATCATCGACATCCGCGCACCGACCGACGAGACGATCGTGCGGCTCGCCGCAATCGCAGCCGCGTCTGATGATGCCATTATTGGCACCACCCTCGATGGGATCATCACCGAGTGGAATCGCGGCGCCGAGACGATATTCGGTTACGCCCAGAGCGAGATCATCGGCAAGCCGATTTCCATTCTTCTGTTGCCCGACGCGCAGGAGGAGCACGGCGCCCTCTTCGCCCGCGTGAAAAATGGCGAGAAAATCGAGCATTTCGAAACGCAACAGCGGCGCAAGGACGGCGCGCTCATCGATATCTCATTAACCCTGTCGCCGCTTCGCGATGCCGAGGGACGGCTCGTCGGCGTCTCCAAGGTCGCTCGTGACATCACCGCGATCAAACATTCCCAGAGCGCACTCGCCGAGCGCGAGGCGCATTTGCAATCGGTTCTCGACACGGTTCCCGATGCGATGATCGTCATCGACACGCAAGGAGCCATCCAATCCTT
>JARLIY010000085.1 GCA_031291475.1 Xanthobacteraceae bacterium | reverse complement strand
TTCGTCATCGCCTTGATGAGCACGCTGCTGGTGATCGGCATTCGCGACTCGGCGAAGGTGAACAACGTCATCGTCGCGATCAAGCTGACGATCATCATTCTGTTCATCCTCGTCGGCGTCTGGTTCTTCAAGACCTCGAACTGGGTGACGGCGAGCAATCCGCATGGCGCCTTCATTCCGCCGAGCGCAGGGCCCGGCCAATATGGCTGGGGCGGCGTGCTGCGCGGCGCCGGCGTCGTCTTCTTCTCCTATATCGGCTTCGACGCGATCTCGACCGCGGCGCAAGAAGCCATCAACCCGCAGCGCGACATGCCGCGCTCGATCCTCGGCTCGTTGATCTTCTGCACGATCCTCTACGTGCTTGTCGGCCTCGTCATCACTGGCATCATACCGTACGACAAATTGAATGTGCCGGACCCGATCGCGGTCGGTGTCGATCATATCGGTTTCGGCGTCTTTGCGCCTTTAGTGAAATTCGGCGCCATTCTCGGTCTGAGCTCGGTCGTGCTGGTGCTGCTGCTGGCACAGTCGCGCATCTTCTACACGATGGCGCGCGACGGACTTCTGCCGCCGCTTGCCGCGCGCGTGCATCCGAAATTCCGGACGCCTTACATCACGACGATTGCCACCGGCATCGTGGTTGCGCTGTTGGCGGGGCTCGCGCCAATCGGCCTCGTCGGCGAACTGGTGTCGATCGGGACGCTTTGCGCCTTCGTCATCGTCTGTATCGGCGTGGTGGTTTTACGCTTCCGACATCCTGAGATCGAACGGCCGTTCAAGGTGCCCGCCGTCATCATTATCGGACCGCTTGGCGCGTTGGCGTCACTCTTTCTGATGATCGGTCTGCCGGCCGATACCTGGATTCGCCTCGCCGTCTGGCTCGTGATCGGGCTGGCGATCTACTTCCTCTACAGCCGCAAGCACAGCCATCTTAAGGCGGGGTGAGCCAGCGGGGAAAACGCCAGTGCCGCGTTGCGCTAGCGCGGCAGGACGCTCGAGCCCATGAGGAACGTGTCCACCGACTGCGCTGTTTGACGTCCTTCGCGGATCGCCCAAACGACGAGCGATTGGCCGCGGCGCATGTCACCGCAGGCAAAGATCTTGTCGAGCGAGGATTTGTAATCCTGCACATTGGCCGCGACATTGCCGCGGCCATCGAGCTTGACGCCAAGCTTCTCCAAGAGGCCCTCGTAGATCGGCGAGACGAAGCCCATCGCCAGCAGCACGAGATCGGCCTCGATCGTGAATGTGCTGCCGGGAATTTCCTTCATCTTGTCGTCGAGGCGGACGCAGACGAGCTGTTTGACCACGCCATTCTCGCCGCGGAACTCCCTGGTCATCACGGCGAAGTCGCGCTTGGCGCCTTCTTCGTGGCTTGACGAGGTGCGCAGCTTCAGCGGCCAGTTCGGCCAGGTCAGCATCTTGTTCTCGTGCGCCGGCGGGGCGGGGAGGACTTCGAAATTGGTCACCGAAAGCGCGCCCTGGCGGATCGAGGTGCCGATGCAGTCGGAACCGGTATCGCCACCGCCGATCACCACGACCTTCTTGGCCGTGGCGAGGATCGGCGCGGCAGCGGTCGCCGGCTCGCCGGAGACGCGC
>JARLIY010000009.1 GCA_031291475.1 Xanthobacteraceae bacterium | reverse complement strand
CTGGCGCGACAACGTGTTCGTCGAGCGGCTGTGGCGCAGCGTCAAATACGAGGAGGTCTATCTGAAAGCCTACGACAGCGTGAGCGCGGCGCGCGCCTCACTCGCACGCTACCTGGCCTTCTACAACCGCGCATCAGAACACCCATCTGTCTATGTCATTGACGGAAATAGGGTTTGTTGGTCGCAGTCTGGTCCCGCGGGGTATCTGGCCTTGCGGCGCGCGCGTTCAGCGATCGATTTGGCGCCGTCAGCCGCAAGCGCGGCTCGAGCAAAGATCCATGGACCATCGGATAAGGGGTGGCGAGCCTCAATCTCGCCGGCCTCGGCCGCCAGCCGCAGCGTCTTTGGCGCGATTTTCAGAACGCGTGCGGCGTCAGAGAGATTGAGCCAGGGCTCGACGCCGTCGTCAGCGGCCCTGAAGACCGAAATGCGATGGTGCGAGCGCAACGCGGTGACGCGCTCGCGGGTCCAACGGTTGCCATGGCCGGTCTGGAGGCCATTGCGGTTGAGGAGGCCGGCGATCAAGTCGTCGCTGGCAATCAACGCCAACTCGCGGACGGCCGCGATTACGTCGGCGGATGTGCTGTTGCGCTGCCCACGCCGGCGCTTGGGCAACCGGATCTCGCTGTGAACGCCGCCTGACCAGTGGACGACGACAACGATCTCGGAAGCCGCGTCGTCGATATCGGCGATGACCTCGTGGATCAGGGCGCGCACGATACGCTTCTTCAACCGCGCGTCCGTTGTCGGAGCCGACCAGACCGTCTCCAGATTCGCGCCCAAGAGGGCGAGCGCGGCGGGGTCGATCGCCGGCGTCGGGGAAGCGGCCTCGTGGGCGACGATCTTGCTCTCGACTTCGGCGACGCGGGCTAGCGCTTGGTTCCAGCGCGCCTCGAGTTCGCCGGCGACCAGTCGGTTGGCTGGATCGGCGGCGTCATACTGCCGGAAGGCGCGGTCGGCGGTATAGCGCGCCGCTTCGAGATCACGGCCGAGAGCCTCGCGCGCCTGATCCCGTAGCTGGGCTGCCTGCTCGGCCGCCGCCATCGACGCGGCGACGGCGCCAGGTCCGACAACGCCAAAGAGCGCTTCCTCGATCGCGTCGTCGACACGCAGGCCCCCGAATGCAATGCAACGCGGTTCGCCATTGTCCATCCAGCCGCGTGTGCAGCTGTAACGCGGGATGTGATGCTGGGCGCCGCTATAGCGCAGCGTCAGCTTACGTCCGCAGCGGCGGCAACGGATCAGGCCGGCGAGCAAGGCGTCGCCATGCTTGGGCGCGCCATGATGCCGACTCGTAGGGACGTTGCCGGAGACCATCGTGCGGATTGCTTCAAACCTCTCCCAGCTCACGTAGCCGTCGTGGGCGCCAGGCTTCAGCGCGAGCCAGTCGGCGCGCGCCTTGCGGCGGATCTTCACGCCGACGCCCTTGACCGCGTATCCCGTCGCCGCTGCCGTTCTACCATAGGCATAGGCGCCGCCGTAGACTGGGTTCTCGACCATCCTGTGGAGAGAGGCATAGTTCGGGCGTCTCCAGACCATGTCGCCGTTCATCTGTTTCGTCGGCAGATCGAGGTTATGCTCATGGAACCAGAGCAACGCCTGTCGCGCGCTCCCAAGCTCCTCGATCTTGTCGAAGGTTAGCGAGATCGCCGCCTGCACGCGCCGATCCGGGTCCTTCTCGTAGCGGTCGCCGGCCTTCACGAAGCCGACTGGCGCCGCCACGACGAGTTCGCCACGACGGGCCTTCTCATAACGGGCGGAGAGCGAGCGCTGACGCAGAAGATCAAGTTCGTACTCGTTGAGACTCCCCTTGAGCCCGAGGAGCAAACGATCATTGCCGTGCCTGGGCGCATAGATCGTCTCGTGATCCACGAGAACTGTGTCGACGACGCGGCACATCTCGATCAGCTGTTGCCAGTCCCGACTGTTGCGGGCGAAGCGCGAGACTTCGCGGGCGCAGACAGCGCCGACTTTGCCGAGGCAGACCTCGGCCACCATCCGCTCGAACCCGACGCGCTGCACGCCGCCGGCCGCCGAACGGCCAAGGTCCTCGTCGATCACCTCGATCTCAGTGAAGCCCAGCGCCGTCAGCCGGTCCCGCATGGCGTATTGCAGCGCGCCGCTCTCGCGGTTGTGCAGCACCTGGTGAGCCGAGGACTGGCGCACATAGAGGATCGCCTTGCGCTCCAAATGATGAGGGCCGATCTTGTCAGCGATCATGGCCGACCCCCGCCGTTGTTGGCGTCGCCGTCGCCCGCGCATGCTCGAGGATCAGCCGCGTCATCAGGCCGATCAACGCCTCTCGCGCATCTTTCGGCAGGTCGAACCAATCGGGCGCGTCGGCCGCGCGTCGCTTTGCAAACAAATCCATCTGCTGTGATGTGAGGCGCCGTTTGCGCCGAATCTCGATCGCTGACGCCGCCGTCTTCCTTGTCATGGGTCTTCCCCCGATTCTGCTCGCAGGAGATCCCATATGCGTCCCAAAGCCGGGCATTCGATGATGGCGCGTCAGTCTTCAACGCCAAACTGAGAAGCGCGGACAATGCCTCGAACCCGTCCAGACCGACAAACGGATCGGCCGAAATACACACGCCAGACGCGCATGCGGCGCGATCGAACATCCATGCGGGAATCTCCAGCCCCCGTTCGACCTCCAAGCCGTCCTCCGTACAACGGAAGACGACCCCGTCAACCTTGTCGATCGCCGCGTGAATGAAGACGTCGCGCCCGAACCACGGATGAAGTCGATACAAAAGTTCCCGGCAAACGCTCCTGTGGGCGTTCGCAAACCTCGTTGTACAATCAGCAGCGCCCGCATTCGAGCCTTGACCGGCGCACGCCCGACGAGGCTGACTTCGATCGCTCGCCCCTCGCGGCGGCGGCGTGAATTTCCGCCGCGCGCTGGACGAGACTCCGGTCCGGGCTACGCCCTCCCTCCGTCACGCACAGCGCGCGAATATCGCAAAGGACCACCCCGGCAGCGATCCACTTAGCCTTCGCGGAATCCTGTGCAGACGACCGCGGCCAGCTCTGCTCTAGCCGCCATGAAGGGCGACAAGACGTTGGCCGAACTGGCGCAGCAGTTCGATGTGCATCCGAACCAGATCGCTCAATGGCGAAGCCAGTTGCTCGACGGGGCGGCCGGGGTTTTCGGGCCGGACAAGGGCGAGGCGAAGACGGCGCCGGGCGTCGATTTGAAGGCGCTTCACGCCAAGATCGGCCAGCTGACGGTTGAACGGGATTTCTTGGCCAAAAGGCCAGGGCGGTGAGCGCGCCCGATCGAAGAGCGATGGTCGCGCGGCCAGGCAAGGATCTTTCGGTGCGCCGCCAATGCGCGCTGCTGAACCTGGCGCGTTCGGGTGTTGCCGCCGTTTCGGGGTTTTCGGCGCCCAAACTGTGTTCTGGTTGCCGAACATGCCGGTCTCGTTGATGGCCCCTAATAGCGGCCGGGTTTCGGCGCAGTCAATGGGAACGACGCACTCCTGGCGTTCAGGGTCGCCAACGAATTCCTTGTGGTAGCTGTCTTTGGTCAGCACCTCCAGGGCGGGCCACCCGCTTCGGTTTGCCTGGTAATCCAGGCCGCAACCGCTCTGG
>JARLIY010000084.1 GCA_031291475.1 Xanthobacteraceae bacterium | reverse complement strand
GCTCGTCGTCTTCGCCGGCGCCGAATATGGCAACGGCTCCTCGCGCGACTGGGCGGCCAAGGGCACGCGCCTGCTCGGCGTGCGCGCCGTGATCGCCGAAAGCTTCGAGCGCATCCATCGCTCGAACCTCGTCGGCATGGGCGTTCTGCCGCTGACCTTCGAGCCGGGCACGAGCTGGAAGTCGCTCGGCCTCAAGGGCGACGAGCAGGTGACGATCCACGGCCTCGGCGACACGCTGAAGCCGCGCCAGATGATGGAAGCGACGATCAAGTTCGCCAACGGCAGCGAGAAGAAAGTGCCGCTCCTCTGCCGCATCGCGACCGAGGACGAGCTCGGATATTTCAACAACGGCGGCATTCTGCCTTACGTGCTGCGCCAGCTCGCCGCGGCGTAAGGAGCCAACATCTGACGGAAGTTGCGATGGCCGGGCATGTCCCGGCCATTTTTTTGCCGTCGCGTTTTCGCCTGGATGCGCGGGTCAAGCCCCGGCTTTGACCGAGACTGACAATCGGGTTGAGGCGGTGTCAGGTGTGGGTTTGTAGCCTGGCTTTCCGGTGCGGTCGATCCAGTCGAGGATGGCGCCAAGCTCGCCTTGCAGGGTGACTGAGAGGTCTCTGCGCGTCGGGCCGGGAGTAATAACGATGCGGTCGATGATTTCACGGACGGCCTCGGCCGCCTCGGCGGCGTCGTCGGGGTGGTCGAGCGCGGCGGTCAGGCGGTCCATCCTGCGGCGGTAGGTCTCGGCAATGCCGGGGTGGATGTCAGGAGCGTCCTGCGGGGCGTCCGACATGCGGGCGGTGAGGCTGTCCTGCCTGGCCTCAAGCTCGGTGAGCCGCTCGGACAGGGTGCGGTGCCAGCCGCCTTGCTCGATGACGCGCACGATCTCGGCGATCGCCTTCGCGGTTTCGGCAAGCTCTCGGCGGGTGGCGTCGGCTGTATTGCGGCGCTCACGGTTGAGCCGATTGGTTTCTTGCGTATAGGCGCGCATGGCTTCCGCCGCCATTTCCGGCGTCATCATGCGCTCGCGCAGGCCGGTCAGCACGCGGGCTTCCAGCGCTTCTCGGGCGATGGTTCGGGCATTGTCACAGGCATTGCCCAATACATGGTTGGTGCAGGCGTAGCGGTCCTGCCCGCGCCGGGCATAGGAGCCTCCGCAGCAGCCGCAGAACAACAGGCCGGACAGCAGGGTGCGTGGGCGATGGGTGGCGTTCAGTGCGCCATTCCTGGCGAGGCTGCGCTTCGTGCCCTCGCGCGATGCCTCGATCCGGTTCTTGTAGAGCGCCGTCAATTCGTCCTGCCGCACCTTGGCGGCGTCCCATAGGTCCTGCGGCACGATGCGAAGCTCGGGAGCCTCGGAGCGTATCCATTCGCTTTCAGGATTGAGCCGATACGCAAAATGGCCCGTGTCGGGGTTCTTGAGCTTTCGCTGTCTGTTCCAGCGGATGACGCCAACATAGAGTTCGCAATTCAGGATGCCGGAACTGATGATCCGGTTACCCCTGATCGTGGTGTCGTTCCAGCGCTTGCCGGTCGGACTCGGGATGCCGTCGCGGTTGAGGTCAGCGGCGATGCGCTGTGGCCCCTTGCCGGCGACATATTCGCGGAAGATGCGCCGCACGATCTCGGCCTGTTCCTCGATGATCGCGCGCTCGCCTCGGATCGGCTCGCCGCGTGCGTCCAGCGTCTTTACGACGCGATAGCCGTAGGCGTTGCCGCCGCCGATCTTGCCAGCCTCCACGCGGCCCCGGATGCCGCGATGGGTCTTGATGGCGAGGTCTTTGAGGAACAGCGCGTTCATCGTACCCTTGAGGCCAACATGAAGCTCGTTGATCTCG
>JARLIY010000083.1 GCA_031291475.1 Xanthobacteraceae bacterium | reverse complement strand
T
Source organism: Xanthobacteraceae bacterium (assembly GCA_031291475.1). Taxonomy (GTDB): domain Bacteria; phylum Pseudomonadota; class Alphaproteobacteria; order Rhizobiales; family Xanthobacteraceae; genus BOG-931. The sequence continues at coordinate 1,205 of JARLIY010000083.1, read as the reverse complement.
CAGGCCGATCGGCAGGTCGCGCTGCGGGTCGCGCGCCTCCTGCGCCGCCGTCGAGACCGCGTCGAAGCCGATGTAGGCGAAAAACACCACCGCCGCGCCGCGCAACACGCCGCTCCAGCCGAAATGGCCGAAATCGCCGGTGTTTTCCGGCACGAAAGGCGTCCAGTTGCCCGGCGAGACATGCAGGCCCCCGACGACGATCACGATCGCGACCACCGCGAGCTTGAATACGACCATCAGATTGTTGATCCGCGCCGATTCCCGCGTGCCCGAAACCAGCAAGGCGGTGACGACGAGCACGATCGCCGCCGCCGGGACGTTGAACAGCCCCGCGACTCCCGCCTGCGCGGTCTGGCCGCCGTAGGAGGCGGTGAATTGCGACGGCAACCGCAATCCGAAGCCGGCCAGCATGCTGACGAGATAGCCCGACCAGCCGACGGCGACCGTCGCCGCGCCCATGGCGTATTCGAGCACGAGATCCCAGCCGATCATCCAGGCGAAGACCTCGCCGAGCGTCGCATAGACATAGCTGTAAGTGCTGCCCGAAACCGGGATCAGCGACGCCAGTTCGGCATAGCACAAGGCGACGATGGCGCAGGCGCAGCCGGCGAGCGCGAAGGACAGCACCACCGCCGGGCCGGCGTAGCGCGCCGCGGCCGCACCCGTCAGCACGAAAATGCCGGCGCCGATGATCGCGCCGACGCCAAGCGCCATGAGCGAGAACGGACCGAGGGCGCGATGAAGCGCTGGTTCGCCATCCGCCCCGTCCTGGGAGCGGCGGAGTTCGTCGATCGTCTTGCGCGTAAACAAGCTGCGGCTCAAAGCGTCCTCGCCACTCCCGCGCCGAAAGTGTGATGCTAGCGTCATTTTGCGCTGCAAGATAGCGCCGAACGAGGGCGAAACCGGCGTTTTCACCAGACGTTAACCGCACCCGCCGCCAGTGGAGACGTCGCGGATTATTTAGCAAACGGCTTAAGGAGTCAGCCAGTTTCCCAAGCTAGGGTCATCGAGACGCAACCAGGCGCGAGTCGGTCTCGGCATTGGGCATTGCATATGGAGTCCGTGATGAAGTCGATTTTCGCTCGCCTGGTGAAGGACCAGTCCGGCGCCACCGCTATCGAATACGCCCTCATCGCGGGCCTCATTTCGGTGTTCTGCCTCGCCGTTCCCACGCTCATGGGCTCGAGCCTCATCATCAAATTCAC
>JARLIY010000082.1 GCA_031291475.1 Xanthobacteraceae bacterium | reverse complement strand
TTGGTGTCCGTTCGTGCACCCCTTGTCGCCGTCCCTTTTGTCTGTAGTGATGGCTCTCTCCTTAACGGGGCTAGATCATGTTCGCTGGCGCGAAGGTGAGCGGTGCTCCAAAGAACAACAAAAATGCGTTGAAGCACGGGCGCTTTACGCGCGAAGCTTTTGAGGAACGCCGGCAACTGCAGACGTTGCTCCGGCAATCGCGGTGCTGATTCAACAGATCGAATGATCGGCCTGCGCGTTTGGCTCTATTCGCGCAGCGAAAAGAGTGGTGTTCGCCGCTCAGACCAGTCAGCCAGCAGCCGCGATACCTGCCGCATCAACTTCATGGTAACAGTTAAGCGCAGTTAGCGCTTGGTCACTTCGACCACGCCGCGATCGGCATCCACCAAGACCCAATCGCCGGTCGCGATGACGGCAAACGGGTCCTGATCCAGATCAGTGATAGCCGGCGCTCGCGTCACTACCGCACCGAGCGCCACTTTTGTGGTCATGCGGGTGAAAATCATTGCCGCCGGTGCCACTCCGTTGAGCCGGGTCATGTGGAAATAGGCCGACCAGCCTGACGATCCTTTCGCGCCCGGGAATACCAGCACGCGACCGCTAAAGCTCTGGCCACGCAGCTCGTGCCGGCGCTCGATGATGGTGCCGTCGCGCTCGTCGATGCCGCCCCAGCCGGAAATCGTCTGCCGTGTGACCAGCGCTTCGCCCGCGGCGCAGCCGCCGACTACGCGGCGGCCGTGCAGAGCGATGGTATGCGTTGCGACCTCGCTCATTGCAGCGTCCCATTCCACGTGCCAGCAATCGCCGCTTCGACACAGTCGCGCACCGAGCCGAACCATGCCGCTACGCCGGTAATCGCCGGGAGGTAGTGCGCTTGCTTGGCGGAGTCCGTCGCCACGGTGCGTACGCCCTTCGGCAGGTGCCGCGAAATGGCCGGGCAAGTATCGCTCATGACCACGCCGCCGGCCTCCTCGATCATCCGTACATAGCCATTGCGCTCGGCGGTGTCGCGCAACGCGCGCGGCGTGTGCACCCAGAGCGCGGTGTCGGAGTGGATCCGGCGGCCCTCCAGAAGCGAGGCGATCAGCCAGACCTGCTCGATTGAATTGTGCGGGCAACCGAGCATGACGAAATCGATCTTGCGCTCACTCGCGCAATTGAGGTTTTCATATGCGCGGCGGCGTTCCGCGGAACCGTAGCGCAGCGTGTCGGCAATCGGACGGCCGCCGAATGCTTCCTCAACCGAGCGCGCTTCAGGCGTCGTGCCGGGAAGGTGATACATTTCGACGCCTCCCGAAGACGACGCCGCGGCGCCGAAATGCTTGAGCTTGATGAGCGCCGGATTGACCAGAGCACCGGTGAGCACCGGGATTTCGTCCTGCACGATTTCGCCGAGCCAATAGCCCAGCAATCCCCAATCCATAATATCCTCGACCGGGATGCCGACCTCGACGAGGTGCGTAGCGCGCCGGTTTAAGTCGAGATGGAAACCCCAGTAGGGGATGCGGCCGGTCAATGCCGCGGCGCCGGTGCTCTCTTTGCCCTCGGTGTTGGTGCGCGCACCAAGTACGGAATTGCAATAGACGACGGCCGACGATTCCATCCAGGCGCAATGCTCGCCCTTCACCGGCACGTTGCCGACTTGGTAGGGCGTGCAGGTCGCGTGCATATTGACACCGCGGCGGCCAAAGAACGCCTCGCCGCGCTTTTGTTGTTCGGCCAAATCGTCAGAGATTCCCTGGATGCGCCACTTGGCGTTGTCGATGCCGGTGATCAATTGGCATGTGTTCACCGCCATTCTTGGCACCTCGACCACTTCAGTGCTGTCGAGATTCAACTCGGAATAGACCGCATCGAAGCCCTTCGCCACCAATGCCCGCACCGACGGCGTCGAGGCATTGAAAGCGCCGGCGACGTTGTTGGTCTCAACGAGACGCTCGGCGCCGAGCGCTTCGCCGTAGCGCAACAACAGGTCCATCGCCCGCGCCTTGGCGGCGCCGTGCGACCCGTCCAGCATCGCCTTTTCGTGATCGGTCAGACGCATGTCAGTCCGTCCGCTCCACGTTGTCGTAAACGCGCGTCGCCAGCGCCGCGAGGTCGATTTGATGAACGCTGCCGGTGCCGGCTAGGTCCAGGGCATGTGCTGCGGCGGCGCCCATTGCAATGCACGGACCCATCACCCGCACGCTTGACAGCGCCGCGGTGTCAGCATCGATGCAACGCCCGGCGGCCACCACGTTGTCGGCGTCCGCCGGCGTGAGGCTGGCGAGCGGAATGTAATGCACGTGATCTTCCGGGAAGGTGTGCCACTGGTGCCCGGTGCCGTGATCGTGCAATTCGATCGGCCACGCGGTGCGCCCGATCGCGTCGGGAAAGCGGGTACCGGCCCGCACATCGTTCACCGAAAGCTGCTGCCGCCCGACAATCCAGCGAGTTTGGCGGATGCCGGGAAAACCGTAGGCGCGCACCCGGCACTTGCCGAAGCAGTCGGGAAACTCGTGGCGCAGGAAGGCGACGGCCCGATCCGCCTGGTCGCGACCGTCGAGCGTGCGGGTAGAAGCTTCCAGCGGATCGAGCGGCGTCTCGACATGGGTCATGTTCATGGCCGCGACCCCGCGTCCAGGGATGATGAAGGCCAGCCCCTCGCGCCTGACCAGCCCGTACTCGTCACCCTTCTCTTTCATGCGCGCGCCGATCTGATCGCGCGTCGGCTGCTTGGCTTCATCGATGTTTTCCAGAACAACCATTTGGGTGCCGAACACCGGACCGTTCGCCGGCTCCCGGCAGGCGAAGCCGGCTTGCCAGACCAGCGCGGCGTCGCCGCTGGCTTCGACAAATCCGGTGGCTTCGACATGCACGTCGCCGTAGCGGGTCGCGAGCTCGATGCGGCGGATCCGGCGGCCTTCGACCTGAACCCGCCGCATCACGGCGCCGAGCACGACGGTAATGCCCGCCTGGCGGATAGCTTCCTCGATCCAGCGGGCAAGCGCGACCTCATCGTAGTAGACCACCGTCGTCAGCGGCCCATGCCGGTAATAGAGCGCCTGCTCCTTGGCGCCGAGCTCACGCAAGATGTCGTCGGCGATACCGTGGGTGAATTGGTGGCCGTGAGTTCCATTGGCGAACAGGCCGCAGAAGGTGCCGATGATCGAATTCACCGCCTGACCGCCGAGTACTGGCAGACCGTCGACCAGCACGACTTTGCGTCCAGCCCGGGCGGCGGTGAGCGCGGCCGATGTGCCGGCGATCCCCGCACCCACGACACAGATATCCGCGGTGACCCGCCATGGAGCAGCGTCGGCTTGGCGCCTGACGATCTTCGTGTCGGCTGATAGCGGAGCATTCATCGGTCGTTTCGCTCCCTTATTCGCTCTGCGTGCAAGGCGTATATGAAGATAACGCGTTATTGGCCAATGATAAACGCGGCCGAACGTCAGTCAGCGATACCGAGCGTCATACCGCCATCAATCACAATTTGAGCACCGGTGATGAGCGCCGCTGCCGGTGAGGCCAGGAACAGAGCGAGGCCCTTGATGTCATCGGGCTCACCGATCCGGCGCATCGGGGAAAATCTCTCGAACGGTGCGCGCACCGCGGGATCTTTCAGCCGGCCGCCCGAGATGTTGGTGACGAAAGGTCCCGGGGCGATGGCGTTCACTGTGATGTTGTAGCGCGCCAACTCATGGGCCGCTTGCCGTACGAGCTGCGCGGCTCCCGCTTTAGCGGCGACGTAGGGTGCAGCTACGAAGGTTTCCGTCCTCATCGCGGAAATCGATGTGGTCACGATGATGCGTCCACCCCGGGCCTTCATGTGCCGTGCCGCAGCCTGTAGGGTGGAGAACACGGAAGTGAGATCGATGGCGATGACTTTGTCCCATAAATCGCTCGGAATGTTCTCGAGCGCCCGGTCGGGATTGCGCTCGCCGTCGAGCTTGAGAAAGCCGGGGCCGCCGCCGATACCGGCATTGGCAAAGACGACATCGAGGCGACCATAGTGCCGCGCCGTGGCGTCGAAGCTTCGCTCGAGCGCTGTGCGGTCGGTGACGTCGACGACTTCGCCGCGGACGTCCTGGCCGGCGCTGCGGCAGCGCTCGACGACCTCGCCGAGGGCCCTTTTGTCGGCGTCCATGATGGTGACCCGGGCATCGTTGTCGGCCATGACGCCGGCATAAGCGAGCCCGATGCCGCTCGCCCCGCCGGTTACCACCGTTGCCAGGCCGCTCACATCAAACAACGCAGCCGCGTTCATACCGGCATTCTCCTTCATGTCGCCTGCGCCGCGCCAACGCCAAGAAGGCGCGCCTTGGCCGGCTCATCCTGCGCAAGCTCGGCGCTCGCACCACGATAGACGATGCGGCCGCGGTCGAGCACGATGGTGTCGCGGGCAAAGGACAAGGCGAGGTCCGCCTTCTGCTCCACCAGAACGATGGTGAGCGCGGCCTCGTCGCGGATGCGCGCCAAGGCGTCATAAAGCGACTCGACGATGATCGGCGCCAGGCCCTCCATCGGCTCGTCGAGCAACAGCACCTTGGGCGCCCCGACCAGAGCGCGGCCGATTGCCAGCATTTGCTGCTCGCCGCCGGACAAGCGGTTGCCGGCGCTGCGCCGCCGCTCCTTGAGGGCGGGAAAGAATCTAAAGACCTCGGCAGGCGACCAGCCGCCTTCCGCTCGCTGCGCCACCGACAGATTCTCCTCGACCGTGAGCGAGGGGAAAATTTCGCGTTCTTGCGGCACGTAGCCAAGGCCCAATCGATTGCGCCGATGCGAGGCCACGGATTCGATCGGCGTTCCGTTGAACCGTATGCTGCCGCCATGGCGCGTGGTGAAGCCCATTAGCGTGCTTAGCAAGGTGCTCTTGCCGACGCCATTGCGGCCTAAAATCGCGAGCGTGCCGCCGGCAGCGACGTCGAACGACACATCCTGTAGCACGACCGTGGCGCCGTAGCCGGCCACGAGATTGTCGACCGCGAGGCTGGCGCTCATGCCGCTCTCCGGCCGAGATAGACCGCGCGCACCTGCGGGTCGGCGGCGATGTCGGCCGGTGCGCCACGCGTGAGAACGCGTCCTTGAACCAGCACGACGATCTCGCGGGCAAAGCGAAAAACCAGATCCATGTCATGCTCAATCATCAGGACCGCGATGTCGGCGGACAGACGGTCGAGCGCGTCATGAATGACGTGCGCTTCGAGCGATGGCACCCCGGCGGCAGGTTCGTCGAGCAGCAGAACACTGGGCCGCAGCGAAAGCGCAATGGCGATCTCCAGCAAGCGCTGCTCTCCATAGGGCAGTTCGGCGACGGTCCGCTCCGCCGCATGCGCAATGCCGAGCTCGTGCAAGCGCGCCTGCGCCTCCTCGAGGCAGCGGCGCCAGTCTTGACGGAAGCGCAGGAGACGCCAGGCAATGCGGTCGCGCTCGGCAATGGCGATGGCGACATTGTCGCGGACCGTGCTCTCATTCAGCAGCGTGTTGATCTGATGGGTGCGCGCAAGACCGCGCCGTACCCGCGCTTCCGGCGTAAGCCCGTCAATCGCGTCGCCGTTGAGCAAGATGGAGCCGGCATCGGCTGCAAGCGTCCCGGTGAGCAGATTGACCAGCGTGGTCTTGCCAGCGCCATTTGGGCCGATAAGGCCGACACGCGAACCAAGCGCCAAGTCAATATTGATGTCCTGTGCCACCGGCAGCGCACCGAAGCTCTTACACAGCCCGCGGACTGACAGCGCCGTATCCGCCATGGCAGTCACCGTCCGCCCGATCGCGACCGCGAACCCCGCAGCACACGACGCGCGGCCTCTGGTAACCTCATGAGCCCGTTCTCCAGAAACAACACGACCGCCACGAGCAGGATGCCGACGACGAACATCCAGCGGAAGGGGTCGATCTGGGCGGCGACATCTTGCACGACGACATAAACGGTAGCGCCGACAAAGGCGCCATAGGTCCGGCGCGTGCCGCCAAGGATGAGCATTACCAGCACCGTGCCGGAGGCCAGCACGCCGAGCGCGCCGAGGCCCACCGCGCGCGTGGTCTGCGCTTCGAGAGCGCCGGCGGTTCCCGCCATTGCCGCGGACAAGCCATAGGCGACGACGAGCCGCCGCCATACCGGTGTGCCAATGGCCCGCATGCGGCGCGGGTTCTGCCGAATGCCGTCGAGCGAGCGGCCGAAGGGCGAGCGCATGATCCGCCACGCCGCAAGCGACCAAAGGAAGAGTACAGCCAACGCGTAGAGGTAGGCGGTATGGCCCCAGAGGTCGAAGCGGAACAAGCCGAACAGGGGCGCCATTCGACCGACCTGCAGCCCATCGTCGCCGCCGGTCAGCCAATGCGCCTGGTTGGCGAACTCGGCAAGCAGCGCGCTGATCGCCAGCGTCAGCATCATAAGTGTCACGCCGGCCGTGTGCAGGATGAGCATGCCGACGAGAGCGCCGAACAGGCCGGTCAAGAGGGTGGCAACGGCCAGGCCAAGCAGCGGGTCATTGGAGAGACGAGCCGCCAAGATACCGGCGGCGTAGGCGCCGAAGCCGAAGAACGCGGCATGGCCCAAAGTGATGATCCCGGCTACGCCGAGCGCGAGGTCGAGCGAGAGTGTGAACAGGATCATAATCAAGACGTGGGTGCCGAGGCTGAGATAGCCGCCGGCGGTGAAGTAGAAGACAAGCGCGAGCGCCCAGGGCACCACATGCCAGGCGTTTGCGATCTGGAAACTCGGCGTCGCCGCGGCGAGGCCTTTCGTGGCCAGCGGCACGCTCATGCCGCGGACTTCGCCGGCAGTAGCCCGTGCGGGCACAACAGCAGAAGAATAATCACCGCGCCATAGAACAGGTAGGCCGAGGCCTGCGGCAGCAGAAACTTGCCGCCAGTGTCGATGATGCCGAGCAGGATGGCGGCAACAAACGACCCCTTGAAGTTGCCGATGCCGCCGACACCGACGATGACCAGGAACAGCACGAGATAGCGCAGCGCATAATAGGGCTCGAGCGGCAGCAGGGCCGCGCCGATCACGCTGCCGAACGCGGCGAGAGCGCATCCTCCAGCGAAAGTGACGGTGAAGAGGAGATTGACATCGATGCCCACGGCTCTTGCCATGCGCGGATTATCGACCGCCGCGCGCAGCCGGGCTCCAAAGGACGTGCGGTCGATCAAAAGCCACAGCAGCAGCGCCAGCACGAGCCCCACCGCCACCAAGAAAAGACGATAAGTGGGATACGTGCGAAAGCCGATATCGATCACGCCATTCAAAGCCGGCGGAATCGGCAGTGGCTTGATGCCGGTGCCGAACACGGTCGTCAGCGCGGCGATGACCACGAAGGTTAAGCCGAAGGTCATCAACGCCTGCGCCAGCTCGCCCTTGCGATAGAGCGGGCGGTAGATCGTAAGCTCGACGGCTGCACCCACGATCCCCACTGCCACCGCGGCGAGGAGGGCGGCGGCAAAGAACGGAAGCCCGGCGCCAAGCAACATGGTCGCGAAATAGCCGCCGATCATGGCGAAAGCGCCATGCGCGAGGTTCACGATGCGCATGAGGCCCATCGTAACCGTCAAACCGACGGAGATGATGAACAGCACCATGCCATAGGCAAGGCCATCGAGGAGAATGGTGACATCGAGCATCGGCAGCAGATCCCCCGCGTGGAGCGCGCGCCATTATCCCGGATGCTCGTCCTTCCACGGATCGCGCACCATCGGAATGGTCTCGAAGTTTATGTTCACCAGCTTGCCGTCGCGCTCCTCCACCTTGCGGAGATAGACATTCTGGATGATGTCGCGGGTCTTCTCGTCGATCTTGATCGGGCCGCGCGGGCTGTCGAATGCCATGCCGCGCCAGAAACCGATTGCCTGATCGCCGGTCGGCCGCGGTCCGAATTTCGCTACCGCCCGGTAGATCAGCTCCATTCCGTCATAGGCGGCAACCGATGAAAGGTCCGGCACCGTGTTCTTGCCGAACATGGTGGTGAGATCGGCCCAAAGGGTTTTGTTGAGAGGATTGTCGACCGTCTCGGTGTAATGGAACGCAGTGACGACGCCCAAAGCGGCCGGACCGACCTTGGGTAGATCAATCTCCTGGGTCTCGGCGGTGCCAAGAAGCTTGATCCCCGCCGGTTTGAGCCGGGACGCCCAGGTGTTGATCATACCAACGGTGGGCGGCCCGCCAGGTCCGAAGATGAACAGCGCATCCGGCTTCTGCTGCAGCACGCGCTCGTAGAAGGGCGAGAAATCCGTCGTGGCCAACGGAATGCGTATGGATTCCAGTATTTCGCCGCCGCCGGCCTTGAACGTCTTGACGAAGTATGTCTCCGCGTCATAGCCGGGCGCGTAGTCGGTGACCGCGGTGATGATCCGCTTGAAGTCATTCTTGGCGGCCCACTTGGCGATCTCAACCGTCACCTGCGGAATGGTCTGACTGACCCGCACGAAATAGGGCGACTTGCGGACCACTATTGCCGTCGAAGCGTTAAAAATGACCGTCGGCATCTTCGCTTCGGTGACGATGTCCGCCACCGATAGCGCGTTCGGCGTGAACACGAAGCCACCAAGGAACTGAACCTTCTCGCGCAGGATTAGTTCTTCGGCCAACTGCTTCGCGCGCGCAGGATCCGGTCCGCCGTCATCGCGATAGACGACCTCGATGGTGTTGCCGTTGACGCTTTCGCCGTGCTGCTTCTGATAAACCTTGATCGCTTGTTGGAATTGCTCGCCCCAGCGCGCAAAGGGTCCGGAAAAGGTAGCGATCACGCCGACCTTAACCGTCTCCGCCGATGCGACAGTAGCCATCGCCCACATCAGTCCGGCGGCGCACAGCGCTAACAACCGCAACGTCTTCATCGTCTCTTCTCTTGTTTTGCCTGCTTGTTCTTTCGTCCCAGCCCCGCCCGGTTTCGCTTCGGATTATACAATACGCGAAACCGGAAAGGCGATTTTCCGGCTTCGCCAGAGCGCCGCAGGAAGCGGTCATTTGGTCAGGACGGCACCCTTGGTCAAAGGCTGGACATTGCGCTCGTAGATCGAGAGCCAGCCGCGCTCACCCCGACCGGCGCGTTGCCGCAGCCGCTGTCGCCGCGCGGCGAGCTCGGCATCGGGAACATCGAGATCGATCTTGCGCCTGTCGACATCGATCGAAATCCGATCGCCGTTTTCGACTAAAGCCAAGGGGCCGCCGGCCGCCGCTTCCGGGGAGATTTCGCCAACGACGAGGCCTTTGTTCATCAGGCCGGAAAGCTGGCCGTCGGTGGCGACCGCGACATGCTCGCCCAGACCGGCGCCGTCGAGGGCGAAGATGAAGGCCGACGTCATCGCCATGCCGGGTCCCCCTTTAACGCCCATACCTCGCAACACCACGACCTGGCCCTTGACGATCTCGCCCTTGTTGAGCCCCTCGATCGCCTCCTCGCGCGAATAATAGATGTTGGCCGGCCCCGAAAACTGCATTTTCCGGTCGTCGGCGACGGCGAGCTTGATGATCGCGCCGTCGGGCGCGAGCGATCCTCTAACAATTACGATCAGCGGCTTATTGGAGAAGGGCCGGTCAAGCGCCCGAATCACTTCGTCATCGACGATGGAGACATCGTGAAGATTTTCGCCGACGGTTCTTCCGTTGACGGTCATCGGCTCTTGGTGCAGCATGTCGTCGAGCCGCTTCATCACCGCGCGCGCGCCGCCGGCCGCCTCGAGTTGCTCGATGGAATGCTCGCCGTTTGGCCGGATCGCGGCAACGATCGGAACGTGATCAGCGAACTTTTCGAACATGCCATAGATGTCGGCATCGCATTGGGCCTCGACGGCAATAGCTTGCAGATGCTTCACGGTGTTGAGCGAGCAGCCCAGGCTGAGCGCAACCCTCACGGCATTGGCGAATGCGTCGTGCGTGAGAATATCGCGCGGCTTAAGATCTTCCCAGACCATTTGCACAATGCGCGCACCGGCGGCGTGAACGAGATCCCACATTTTGCCGCCATTCGCCAAGACCGGAGCGCTGCCCGGAAGCGTCATGCCGAGCGCCTCGCAGACGATGTGCATCGAGTTCGCGGTACCCATACCGGCGCAGACCCCGGGCCCGCGAATGGCGTTATCGCTCATCCCGGTGAGCTGCTCGACCGTCACCTGGCCGCTGGCGACGTGTCCGGCGCTCAGGAACACCTCTTCGATATCGACGTGGTGTCCCTGGTACTCGCCGCTCGGCTGGTAGCCGCAGATGACCACGAGGCTTGGGATATTGAGCCGGGCAGCGGCCATGAGTTGTCCCGGGGTCGTTTTGTCACAGGAAGCAAGGCAGACCATGCCGTCAAGCAACGCGCCTTCGACCGCCACTTCGATGTCATTCACGATCAGATCGCGACTCGGCAGGATGTAGCCGCCGCGATGACCGGCGCTGGTGATGAAGTCGCTCGGGGCGGCCGTGCGCACTTCGAAGGGCAAGCCTCCGGCGGCGCGGATGGCCTTTTTGGCGCCGGCAGCGATGCCGTCGAGATGGCTGAAGCAGATCGCCAGGTCGGAAGAGCTGTTGACTATCGCGATCTTCGGCTTCTCCATGTCAGCATCAGAAATGCCGAGCGCCTTCCACTGCGCCCGGCGCACCGCCCAGCGGGACGAGCCGCGCTCGAAATTGCTTCGCAGGTTTTGCTTCATCTTCAACGCAGCTCCGCCTGGAACCTTACGTGCTCGAACTTTATCAGAGAATATGACAAAGCGAGCGGAACGACCTTCGCAAAACGCGAAAAATTCGGCTATCATCATTTCCGGAAGCGGCGATTATGAGACCGCTCGGCGGCACGGGAGGGGTACACATGTTTTCCTTGGGCTTTGCCAGATTGGCGCTGGCGCTGGCGCTGTTCAGCGTCGCTCCGGCCAACGCTGAAGACACGATCAAGATCGGCGTCATCATGCCGTATTCCGGCCAATTCGCCGATACGGCCGCGCAAATGGACAACGCCATCAAGCTCTACGTGAAGCAGTATGGCGACGTGGTCGCCGGCAAGAAGATCGAGTTTATTCGCAAGGACACCGGCGGCATTGCGCCGGATATCGCCAAGCGGCTCGCGCAGGAACTCATCGTGCGCGATCACGCCGACATTCTCGCCGGGTTCGTCCTCACGCCAAATGCGCTCGCCGCCGCCGACGTCTCCGCGGAAGCGAAGAAATTCATGGTGGTGATGAATGCGGCCACCTCGATCATCACCTTAAAATCCCCGTACCTTGCGCGCACGTCGACGACCACGCCACAACTCAATCAGACGCTCGGCACCTGGGCGGCGAAGCACGGGATCAAGCGCATCTACACGATGGTCTCCGACTATGGTCCGGGCATCGACGCCGAAACCGCGTTCCAAACCGGCTTCAAGGAGGCGGGGGGCGAGATTGTCGGCTCGGTTCGCTTCCCGGTCGCCAATCCGGATTTCTCCGCCTTCGTCCAGCGCGCCAAGGACATGAGCCCCGACGCGATCTACATCTGGATTCCCGGCGGGGCGCAGCCGGGCGCCATCGGCAAGGCCTTGGCCGAGCGCGGGATCGACGCGTCCAAGGTCAAAATCTTGGGCCAGGATGCTCTCGCCGGTGAGAGCGCGGTCAAGAGCATGGGTGATACCGCTCTCGGGATCATCACCTGCGGGGAGTATGACTACAATCTCAATTTGCCGCTCAACCATGAATTCGTGAAGGCCTATAATGACAACTTCAAGCGCAATCCCGACTTCTTCTCCATCGGCGGCTACGACGGCATGCACCTCATCTATGAGACGCTGAAAAAGACCGGCGGCAATACTGATGGCGATGCGCTGATCGCGGCCGCCAAAGGCATGAGCTGGATGAGCCCGCGCGGCCCGATCAGCATCGATCCGGAAACGCGCGACATCATCCAGACGGTCTACATCCGCCGCGTCGAGAAGGTCGGCGGTGAACTGGTCAACGTCGAGTTCGACAAGGTCGAGAACGTCAAGGATCCCGTGAAGGAGCGCATGAAGAGCAAGTAATGCAGCAATAGGGCACACCGGCCGTTGTCGACGCTCCCGCAGAAACCAAAACTGACACTGCAGCCGCGAGTTACTTTTATTTCCCTGTTAAAGGAAATTTGGGGTTGAGACAGGTTCGCGATGGACTGCATCCTCAGTCAGCCCAATTCAGCCGATTTCGACGTTCGACGTAGGACATAAGCCCGTTGGCCGTATTGTTAGTTCTGCTCCCCTGCCGGAAAATGCGGCTTCCGCTCCTGGCCAATAGACGGCATTCAGACCGAGCGCCTAGGCGCAGCCCCAACGACGCAGGTCCATGAAAAAGATCGGATTCCTGTCATTTGGCCATTGGACTGCTTCGCCCCAATCGCGGACGCGATCGGCATCCGATGCGCTCTTGCAATCGATCGACCTGGCAGTCGCGGCTGAGGAACTCGGCGCCGACGGGGCTTACTTCCGCGTGCATCACTTCGCCCGGCAGCTCGGCTCCCCGTTCCCACTGCTCGCGGCTGTCGGCGCGAAGACCAAGCGGATTGAGATTGGCACAGCGGTCATCGATATGCGGTACGAAAATCCTTTGTACATGGCAGAGGACGCAGGTGCGGCCGACGTTATCGCCGGCGGACGCCTGCAACTCGGCATCAGCCGCGGGTCGCCCGAGCAGGTGATCGATGGATGGCGCTACTTCGGTTACGCTCCGCCCGAGGGGATGACCGATGCCGACATGGCCAGATGCCACACGGAAGTATTGCTTGAGGTGCTGCGGGGCGAGGGCTTTGCGCAGCCAAACCCGCAACCGATGTTCCCAAACCCTCCCGGCCTCCTGCGCGTCGAGCCGTACTCGCAGGGTCTGCGTGAGCGGATCTGGTGGGGCGCCGCCACGAATGCCACCGGAGAGTGGGCGGCCAAGCTCGGGATGAATCTCCAGAGTTCAACACTTAAGATTGACGAGAGCGGACGTCCGTTCCACGTCCAACAGGCGGAACAGATCCGGATATTCCGTGAGGCGTGGAAAGCGGCCGGTCATGCGCGCGAGCCGCGGGTATCGGTCAGCCGCAGCATCTTTGCACTCGTGGACGACCGCGACCGCACCTATTTCGGACGCGGGGACGAGGACGAGGACACTATCGGCTTCCTCGGCGACAACACACGAGCCATTTTTGGCCGCAGCTACGCCGCCGAGCCGGACATCCTCGTCGAGCAACTCGCGAAAGACGAAGCCATCGCAGAGGCTGACACACTGCTTTTGACCGTCCCTAATCAGCTTGGTGTCGACTATAACGCCCACGTCATCGAGGCGATTCTCAAACATGTCGCGCCTCGCCTCGGCTGGCGTTGAGACTTGCCAGCCCCAAGAAACTCACGGCGACTGCTGAGCCACGGCTGCAATAGATTAAGTCACGCCTAGGTTTGGCATAACCCTCGGCGTCTCGGGGTTCGGCTTGCGCCATTCGCGACCGGGTCAAGCCAACAGCAAATCCATTCATGTTGGCTAGGCCCCGAAGGCGGAAGTAAATTCAGAGCATCAGCGTCTGCGCTCCCGTCGGTGGATGACCCATAAGACGTGTTAGCGACCTAACGGCCCGTGGCTGCCTGCGGGTCCGGCGAACTACACGGTGTTGTTCGCTATGGACGCCATCATCCACTTCTAATGGGCCATTGAGGTCGGACGGGACACGGCTACTCGCGTGACTTTTACGTCACCGCCCGTCCGACGCACGAATGGCTTGCCATACACTCTCGGACGTCAGCGGCAATTGGACATCAGTGACGCCGAGCGGCCTCAGTGCGTCGAGCACCGCGTTGACGATTGCCGCTGGTGCGCCAATTGAACCGGCCTCACCGCAGCCTTTCGCGCCCAGCGGATTGTGGGTACAGGGCTGACTTTCATCGAGCTCCGACACAATGACCGGCATGTCACTTGCGCGCGGCAGCGCGTAGTCCATGAGCGAACCGGAGAGAAGTTGGCCGGTGTCGAGATCGTAAACGCAACGTTCGCGTAGCGCCTGGCCAAGTCCCTGCGCGACTCCGCCTTGAATCTGGCCTTCGACGATCATTGGATTGATCACGGTGCCGACGTCATCTACGCCCCAATAGCCGATGACGCGGATTTCGCCGGTGTCCCGATCGATCTCCACTTCGCAAGCGTGCGCGCCATTGCTCCAAGCAAAGGCGGGGGGATCGTAGACTGCGGTGTCCGCTAGCCCGAGTTCCAGCTCCGCCGGGTACGCCTTTGGGATGTAAGCCACCCGCGCGACCTCGCGCAGCGTCACGCGGCGATCCGTTCCGGCAATGGAAAAGACGCCATTGCCGAACGTCATATCAGCTGCCGAAGCCTCGAGCAGATGGGCGGCGATCCGCTTGCCCTTTTCGATGATTTTGGCGGCCGCGTTATCGATGGCGGATCCGCCGACAGCAATCGAACGTGAGCCAAAGGTGCCTGACCCGAACGGGACTCGGTCAGTATCGCCCTCAATGATTTCAATGCTCGACAACGGAATTCCGAAGCGTGAGGAAATGATTTGCGCAAACGTCGTCGCATGGCCCTGACCGTGATTATGAGTGCCGACCAGCGCCTGCACGCTGCCGTCAGGCTGCACGCGGATGGTAGCCGCCTCAAAGAAGCCAATGCGGGCGCCGAGCGCCGTTGCAAACCGCGAGGGCGCTACGCCCGACGATTCCACGTAGCAAGCGATGCCGAAGCCGCGCAGCCGTGCGGTGCGCGCGGCCGTCCGCCGCCGTTGGGCGAATCCGTCGTATCCCGCGATTTCCAGAAGGCGCGCAAAAACCTTGGGAAAATTGCCGCAGTCATAAACCGGACCGATCGGCGTCTTGTACGGCATCGCGTCGGCGGGAATGAGATTGCGCCGGCGGATCTCCGCGCGGTCAAGCTTGAGCATGTCGGCGGCTTCGTCGGCGAGCCGCTCCAGCACGTAACAGGCTTCGGGACGGCCAGCGCCGCGATAAGCGTCCGTCGGCGAAGTGTTGGTGAAGACGCCGGTCGACCGGATCGCGATGGCCGGTGTCCGGTAAACACCAGCTAGCAGCGCCGTGTAGATCGCGCTCGGGATAGCCGCGCCGAAGGTCGAGACATAAGCGCCAAGGTTAGCGATGGTGTCGACGCGCAAGGCGAGAAAATGCCCCTCGCTATCGAGCGCAAGTTCCGCGTGAGTCTGGTGATCGCGGCCCTGGTTGTCGGAGAGAAAGGATTCGCTACGCGTGGCGATCCATTTTATCGGCCGCCGCAGTCGCCGCGCCGCCCAGGCGACGAGGGTTTCCTCCGGATAGTGCTTGCCCTTGTAGCCGAAGCCGCCGCCGACGTCGGGTGCCACGAGCCGGATTGCCGTCTGCGGCAGCTTTAGCTGCTCGCTGACAGCGCGGCGAATGAGATGCGGCACTTGAGTGGCGCAATAGAGGGTAAGCTTACCACCCGCGCTGCCGTCGGCGATAACCGCACGCGGCTCGATCGCTGCACCGATCAGGCGGTTGTTGATCAAATCGAGGCGCACGATGTGAGCGGCGCCGGCGAAGGCCTTGCCTACGGCCGCCTCATCGCCGCGTGCGAAGCGGAAGCACACATTGCTCGGAGCGGACTCGTGGAGGAGCGGCGCTTTTTTACGCATCGCGGCTTTTGCATCGACGATCGCCGGTAGCGGCTCGTAGTCCACTTGAACCAGCTCCGCGGCATCGCGTGCTTGGTCGGCGCTCTCGGCGATGAGCGCAGCCACCGCCTCGCCGACATGACGGACCGTTCCGCGTGCCAGTGCAAAGCGGGGCGGTTCCGCCATCGGCGTGCCGTCGGCCGATTGGATCGCCCAAAACGGCGCCATCGGGCCGACGTCGTCGGCCGCCATGTCGGCTCCGGTGAAAACGGCGGCGATGCCCGGCCGACCCGCGGCCGTCACGCTATCGATCCGCAGAATTCGCGCATGCGCGTGCGGCGACCGTAGCAGCACGCAATGGAGCTCTCCGGGCAGGGTGATGTCGGCAACGAAACGACCGTGGCCACGCAACAGCTGCGGATCTTCGACGCGGCGAAGCGGCGCGCCGATTCCTTCATGGGCCAATGTCGGGCGTGGATTTATTGGTATTCCTCGCGGAGGAGTTCGAGGCGTTCGAACGCCACTCTATCGGACACGATGAAGAGATCGGCGTCACCGCCCGTGGCGGCGTGACTGGCCCAGCTCCAATGTGGGATCGAGAACACGTCGTGTTGCGACCATTGGAACGTGTGCTCGCCGACGGTCGAGCGCCCGGTTCCGGAAACGACTAGGCAAATACTGTTGCAGGTCGTGCGCTTCGGCCGGGTTGCTCGGTCCTTGGCAAGCCGCACCGCATAGCAATCGAGCGCTGGCATCACCGCCCCGCCGGTGGCCGGATTCGTGTAACGCACGGTTCGGGCGCCATCGGGACCAGCGGGAAGAGTCGCCAGCAGGCGACGGGTTGCGGCGCCCGAATAATGATATTTGGGCGAATGTGCCGTCGCGTGGGGTAGATCGGCGCCGATCATACCGGATTCGGCCCATAGCTTCTCGTCGCCTTCGTCCGCCTGCCAGAATTGGTTGGATTTCTGGTCGCCAGGCTCGAAGAAATTCGCGTCGAGTGTGCGGATCAGGGGAATATTGGCGGCATCGAACCAGATAATGCGATGATCGCTCTCGTTGATGTGACCGTGCCAGCACATCGGCGGCGTCAGGATCAGGTCGCCATCGTGCATGTCGCAGCGACGATCGTTGACGATCGTGGCCGCTCCCTCCGCGCGGGTGGCAAAACGGATCGCCGCGAAGGTATGCCGGTGCGGCCGCGCCCGATCTCCGGGATCGAGGACGGTGAAAGCGGCAATTAGGTTGGAAGTCGTCACCGTCTCGCCGTCGAACGCCGGGTTGACCAAAATGAGCGCCCGGCGTTCGACGTCGTCGATCGGCACTTCCGACCCGGCTCGCTCGGCAAACGGCTCGATATCCCGCCAGCGCCAGATCAGCGGCGGATCCTTGGCCTGGGGTTTGACCGGGGTGAGCGTGCGGAAGCGATCCCACAGCGGGTGCAGGTTGGAGGCTTCCAATTGGGCGACGAAATCGCTTCGCTTTACGGTTGTCGCACTCTCAGCCATGTCCGACCCTTAGCTTTTCGGCAGCTTCTGGTCGATGTTGGCCTTGTCCACGATGACATGCTTGATGAAGACGCGCGGCTCGACTTTGTCGCCCTTGAGGTAGGACGCGAGCACGTCGACGCCGAGTTGGCCCCACAAAAACGGATTGAGCTCAACCGTCATGGCAAGCTTGCCGTCCTTGATTGCGTGCAGCGCCGGCGGCACGCCGTTCATGCCGGTGACGATCGTCTTGTCGGCGCGGCCGGCCGCGATCACCGCTTGCGAGGCACCGAGCGCGACGTCGTCATTGGCGCAATAGATCGCCTTGAGATCCGGATTGGCGACCAGTGCGTCCTCGGCCTGCTTGACGCCGCGCTCGCGCGTTAGAGGGCCGTCAGCGCGGAAAGCAATCTCGATTTTCGGATATTTGGCCATCACTTCGGTATAGCCGTCGGCGAGATTGCGGAACGTCGGCGCCCCGCTCGGGCCGAGCAGCATGGCGACCTTGCCTTCGCCGCCGATCGCCTTGGCCGTCCACTCGGCGATATCCCGGCCGATTTTCTTTTCATCCATTGCCACATGCAGCGTCTGGTTGGGCGACGTCGAACCGCGCGCGATCGACACGATCGGGATGTTGGCGGCTTTGGCCGCGTCATAGGCCGCATTGACGCCGACGGCATCAATCGGTGAGATCAGGATGCCCTTGACGCCGCGCGCGACGAGGTCCTGCACGCCGTTGATCTGTTTGACCTTGTCCTCGTTGGCCGAGACTGTTGCCACGTTCCAGCCGAGCTCCTCGGCGCGGGCGCGGATACCCTTCAGCATGACGATGTAAAACGGATTGTCGTCCTGCGCGAGCGAGACTCCGATGGTGATCTTTTCCTGTGCCAGACCGGGCGCGACACCGGGCCCAAACGCGGCGAGCAGCAGGCCCGCAGCCAAAATAGCAGGACGAAGGTTCAACATGACGCGTTCTCCCTCTTCACTGCCGGTAGCGTAGCCGATCTGTCGCCGCGGCGGCAATGATAACGGCGCCGATTGTCACCCGCTGCCAATATGAATCGACGTTAAGAAGATTGAGGCTGTTGCCGAGCACGACCATGATAAAGACGCCAATAATGCTTTTATAGAGAGTGCCTTCGCCGCCATGGAGGCTGGCGCCGCCGAGAATGACGGCCGCAATCGCAGTCAGCTCGTAAAATTCGCCGGCCGTCGGTTGACCGGACTGCAAGCGGGCCGCCAGCATGACCCCGGCCAAGCCGGCCAGCCCGCCGCACCAGACATAGGTCGAGGCGATGATGCGCTCGATCGGTACACCGGAAAGATAAGCTGCCTCGCGGTTGCCTCCGGTGGCGTAAACGCGCCTGCCGTACGGAGTCGCCCGCAATACCCATGATAAGGCGACCAGCAGAACAGCAGGTACCCATACCAGATAGTGGATGCCCAATAGGCGCGCCGAGCCAAAAGCGATGAATGCGGCCGGTAAACGATCATCGCCCGCGGGAGCGCCGCCGGTAATCAGGTAAACGAGACCCCGCACCAGCACCATGGTCCCGAGCGTGGTGATGAACGGGTTTACGCCGAGCTTGGCGATGATAACGCCGTTGACGACGCCAATTGCAACGCCGGCGGCAATCCCGGCAAGGACGCCCGCGGCCAAACCAAACTTCACCATCGTCATGGCCGCGATACAGCCGGCAAAAGCGACGGTCGAGCCGACTGACAAATCGAAGCCGCCGCCGATAATCACGAAAGTCATGCCGATGGCGATGACCGCCATGATTGACGATTGCACGAGAATATTTGTGAGGTTTAACGGCGAGAGAAAACGGTTGGTCAAAAGCGCGGTGACAAGACAAAGCACCAACAGCGTGATGAGCGGCGCTTGGCCGATGAGATTAAGGCGTTGATGCGACGGCGGCATGGTCACCCGCCGATCGCGGCATGGAGTCGCTTTTCGCTGAACCCTTCGGAGCGCTGCAGACGGTCGGTGATGCGGCCCTGATGCAGCGCCAAGATGCCGTCGCAGATAAGGGCAAGTTCGTCGAGATCGCTGGAGCGCACGAGGACACCGCCGCCGCGTTTGGCGAAATCGCGGATCAAGGCGTGAATTTGCGCCTTGGCTGCAACGTCAATGCCCTGCGTCGGCTCATCAAGCAACAGCACGCCGACCTGGCGCGCGAGCCATTTCGCGATGATGACCTTCTGTTGATTGCCGCCCGACAACATCGCGGTCCGCATCCAGGGTTGGCGTGGCCGGATATCAAGCAATTCCATCAACTGTCCGACAAGCCGGTCGCCTTTGGCTCTGTCAAGATGGCCACCGCGCGTCAAAAGATCGAGACTTGGAAGCAGAATGTTATCGCGCACCGAAAGATTCATCACGAGACCCAGCCGGCGCTCGTCGGGCACGAAGCCGATACCGAGGCGGACGGCGGTGCCCGGACTCGTGATTCGGCACACTGCGCCACTGCGGCGCGTCTCAATCTTTTCGCCGCCGATGCCGAATATTCGGCGCAGCACGTTGCCGGCCCCGCTGCCAAGCAATCCGGCGAGGCCGATCACTTCGTTCGCATGCAAGCGGATGGCGTCGGGCCGGTCTGTGACGTCTTCAAGCACCACCGCGCCAGGTATCAACGGTTCGGCATCGATTTGAGCCACCTTGCGGCCGGTCATGGCTTCCACAAGATCAGCGGTTTTGAATGCGCCGCGCTGGCGCACCGCCGCAACGCGGCCGTCCCGCAACACAGTGCAGCGATCCGCAAAAGAAACCACCTCATCGAGCCGGTGCGAAACATAGATGATTGCAGTGCCCTGGCTCTTCATGCGCGCCAGCACGGCGAACAGCCGCTCGATTTCGCGGCTCTCGAGCGCCGCCGTCGGCTCGTCGAGAATAAGGACTCGACAGCGCCGGCGCAGCGCCTTGGCGATGGCGACAAGCTGGCGCTCGGCAAAACTCAGGCGGCTGATGCGGGTGTCAGGATCGGGTGCGAATTCGAGCTGTGCAAGCTGCTCTCGCGCCTGTTGCCGCATACGGGTGTGATCGATCACTTTAACGCCAAGCGTGCGCCGCAGCGGCGGGTCGCCGAGGGTAAGGTTTTCGGCAACCGAGAGGGCGGGAACGAGCCGCAGTTCCTGGGGAATTGTGATGATGCCCGCGGCAATGGCATCGCGGGGGCCGTCGAATGCGCGGAGCTCATCGTCAACGGTGACTTCGCCCGCGTCAGGCCGATGCACGCCGGAGAGGATCCGTACCAGCGTCGACTTGCCGGCTCCGTTCTCGCCGACAAGGGCGTGCAGTTCACCGGGCAATACGTCGAAATCCACACGATCGAGCGCCCGCGTCGCGCCGAAACGTTTCGAAACGCCGCGCGTGCCAGCGGCTGGAGTGGTCATGCCTGCAGCGCCCCGGATTTTTAGCGCGCAGTGCGCGCGACGCGCATTTTTTCGTCGGCGAAACGGCCACGGTCGATAATCACGTCGTTGTCGAGGGTGACCGTGCAATCGCGCATCGGCACGTCATAGTGGCCCTTGGTTGTGCGTTTGCCGCCGCCTTGCGAGTTTGGGCCGGTAGAGAAGAGGAAATTGCCGGCAAAACAGCGGGCGCCGGCATGGTGGCGTTTGGGATCCGAGCCGTTTAGCGCAATCGCGTCCCAGCGTCCTTGTGGATTCAATCCCCATCCGAGATGCGAGATGGCGTGGCCGTCCATGTCTTCAGGCGTGGCGCGGTTGCCTTCCAGCCAGTCGCTCATCAGCTTGGCGTCGAGCCCGCCCTCGATTTTACGGATGAAGCCGTCGCGGACGTCGAGGCGCACCTCATCCTGCACGTATCGGCAATAGGGAAGTACGACAATGTCGCCGGGGGCGAACACGACCGTGCCGTTGGCAGAACCTTCATTGGGGAAGGTGTGCACATGGCCCGCGCCCCAATGATCGAAACGACCCGGTGCTTCTGCGAAGCCGTACTGGATCATGGTCGGATAATCGCCCAGCCTGACGGTGAGGTCGGTGCCCCCGGGGCGCGTGATCCGCATCGTTTTTGCTCGCTTGAGACGCTCACCGGCGTGCGTCACCGCTTCCTTTAGGCCCGGAGGGGCCATCAGCTCTTCCAGCTCGTCGGGGCCGTCAATGACCATCAGCGCCCGCGTTCCGGCGTCGCGGGCCTCCTTAAGCCACTTGGTGAACAACGGGATGTGCAGGCACATGAGCATGTCGGCGGCCTTTATGGCATCGAGCGTGCCCTTGCAGCGGCCGACGGTTTCCACCCCGACTTTGGCCCATGACGGCATGGAATTGACGCACATTTCGTAGGCGTCGGCGCCAAGGTCCTCGGCTGCCGCAAATGCGGCAGACACGTAATCGCGCCGCGACCCGAGATCGCTTAGGAGCACGATTGTTTCACTGCGCTGCACATTGCAGAGCTGGAATTCTTTGCGAAAGAGCATCGCCAATTTGGCATGATTGATCGCTTCGGACATGGCACACTACCCCTCCTGTCGGCGTTCGCGACGAAGCTTAGCAAGAACTTGCCTTAGACGACAGGGAGGGCGCCGGTAGGTCTCGCGAGCTACGCTCGATAGGGCGTGTGAGCCTTCTTGGCGGCTTTACTTTTTTTGCCGCTTGCGCAGCCGAACACCCGGTCCGCCGCCGTACTCGTCGATGAATTCGATGCCGGCTCGCTTTAGTACCGTTTCGATTACGGCGAGCGTTGCCGCATCACCCGCATATCTACCCGTTTCGATGTTTGTGATCGTGTTGCGATGAAGGCGGGCAGCTTCAGCAAGGTCCCGGACCGTCCAATTTAGGGCAGCACCGCGCGACGCCGGCAATGACGGCGACATTGAGATAAACGTCTACCGGCGCTGAAAAGCCTCAGCCGCCACTGAGACACGTCGCCATCTGTTCTTCAGGGCACAACGACGGTGCCGGTTTCGCCGGCAAGCGCACGGCAAAGACTGGACGGAGCGGTGATCAGTCCGCGACTACCGCCGCCGTCGAGGAACTCGATCAGGGCTTTGATCTTCGGCCCCATGCTGCCCCTGTCGAACTCGTCCGCGGCATCGTAGCGCCGCGCTTCCGCAAGCGTCATGCGGTCGAGCCAACGTTGGCGCGGCGTGTTGAAGCCGAGGGCAACGCGCTCGACACCGGTTGCGAGTACGAACAGGTCGGCACCGATCGAGCGCGCCAGCAGACTGGAAGCAAGGTCCTTGTCGATTACCGCCTCGACCCCGCGAAGCGTGCCGTCCGCGTGCTCCACCACGGGGATGCCGCCGCCACCGCCGCCGATCACTACAAAGCCGGCGCGCGCCAAATAAGCGATCGCCTGGTAGTCGATGATTTTGCGCGGGCGGGGCGACGGTACCACGCGCCGCCAGCCGCGGCCGGCGTCCTCCTTCACCGTCCAGCCATGCGCGGCGGCAAGCTTCTTGGCCGTCGCCTCGTCCATCTGTGAGCCGATCGGCTTCGTCGGATCGCGAAAGGCGGGATCGTTGGAATCGACCAGTGTTTCGGTAACGACCGCAACCGGCTCGCGCGCGATACCACGCTTGCGAAACTCATTGCGGAACGCACGGACAAACATGTAGCCGAGTGCGCCTTGCAGGTCGGCTCCAGCATAGTCCATCGGCACTGGCGCGACCTCGTGGATCGCGAGTTCCGAACGGCGCAGGACGAAGCCCATCTGCGGGCCGTTGCCGTGGGTGACGATGACGTTCCAGCCGGCCTCGATCATGTCGGTGATGCCCTGCACGGTGAGAGCGGCCGCTTCATATTGGTCAGGGATCCCCTCATGCTCCCGGTCGCGGATCAGCGCGTTGCCGCCGACCGCAACCACCGCCAGTTTCTTTTCTCCTGCCATTGTCCCCCTCTATGCCAGCTTCGCGGTTATTGGTCCGGCAGCGCGGCAGCGAGCGCGGTCACGGCCTGCGCGAAACAGTCGAGCGGCGCGCGAGTGATACCGGCGCCGATTTGGCCTATGCCCGGCTCGCGATGGGCGATGCCGGTGTTGATGACTGGCAGGATTCCGGTATCGACTACCTTGCGCGCGTCAATGCCAGCAGGCGTGCCGGAAAAATTCATCGCGGGCAGCGTGAACGCGCCGTTGCGGCCGAGCGTGATGTGGCCCATTGCGGCGGTATTGGCGATCGCATCCTCTGGCGTGCCGCCGACGAAATTGACGATCGCGGGAGCAGCCGCCATGGCGAAGCCGCCGAGTCCGGCGGTTTCGGTGATAGCGCTGTCGCCGAGATCGGGGGCGGCGTCCGCCATCGAATATCCGGGGAAGTAAAGGCCATCGACCACGGGAGCGGGCGTGGTGAACCAACGGTCTCCGGTGCCACTCATTTGGATGCCGAAGGCAACGCCGTTGCGCGCCATCGCAGTAACCATAGTGCTGGCGGGAATGTCGCGCGCCGCATCCAGCATCAGTTTGCAGGCGGCCATCGAAATGTTGAGGAAGAAATGATCGTTGCCCGCGATAAAGGTAACGGCGGAGGTCACGTCGTCTCTGCTTGCGCGCGAGCGTAGCATCGCAGGGACCAACCACCGCAGCAGCAAGGAGGTCACGGCGGCGTTGCGGTTATGGACCTCGTCGCCCATGTTCAGCGCCTGCGCGATCAGCGGTTTGAGTTCGATGCCGCCGGCTTCCGCGAAGGCTGCGTCAAGCACGCGGTACAACGTGGTTGCGATCCATCTCAAGCGATCGATGACGTCGGGACTATTGGCGCCGAAGCGCAGCACCTTGCCGAGCCCTTCATTCAGGTTGCTGAAGGTGCGATGGCCGGTCGCGCCATCGCGGACAATCCACACCGGCATCGACGGGCTGATGATGCCGGCCATCGGGCCGACCGCGCCATGATGGTGGCAGGGCGCGAAAGTAACGTCGCCGCGCTCCACGAGGCGCTTGGCGGACTCGTGGTCCTTGGCCCAGCCCTCAAACAGGAGCGCACCGACGATAGCGCCTTGCATGGGGCCGCACATGCGCTCCCACTCGATCGGCGGTCCGGCGTGAAGAATACGATGCTCGCTCATGCCCGGAATGACGTCACGGGCCGGCCCGATGCCCGCGAGCTGCGGCTGAGCGGCAAGATAGGAGCCGAACGCCTTGCGGTTCGCCGCCTCGACCTCCGCGTCGTTGACAAGACGCGCGAGTGCCCAACCGGCCGCGCGGTCGCCACCGGCGGGAGGAGCCCATTCGATGTGCGTCGCCTTGCCGCCGGCCTGCACAATCTCGTCGGCAAATGAAGCGAGGCCGACGTTGAGCACCTGCAGCTCCTGCGCGAAAAGGCGCATGATCAGGTTCCCTTCGCACTAGCGACGATGCGCGCCGCGAGCCGGGCTGCCTCGGCATTGCTGCCGGCGAGCCGCATCCCCGCCGCGCGCAACCGCGCTTCCTGGCGTTGCAGATTCTGCGGATCGGTCGCGGTGCCGCACACGAAGCCGAGCACCGCAAGATGCCGCCCGGACGCCGCGGCCTGGGCGATCGATGCCTCGATCACCGGTGCGATGACGCTTGCCGGGTCGGCGTGGGCGCCGTAACCGAGCACGACGTCGAGCAAAATCACCGCGGTTTGCGGATCCTGCGCCTCCACGGCCAGGCGCTCGTTGCGCAACCGGTGATCGATCATCGGGTGCGGGCGGCCACGCGTAAAAACGTCGTCGCCGAGATCAATCAGCGTGTGGGCGCGACTCTGCCAAACGTTTTCCAGCGCTCGCGCCCCTCCAACGGGCGTGTTGGAGTAGACGTCCGGGAGGACCTCGCCGAGCAGCAGCGCCGCCTCGAAGCACAGTGTGCCGCCGCTGTAGAGGCCGCGCACGTAGCGCTGCCCCGGGGCCAGCGGCGGCAGGTCGAGTGGCGCAGAGATCGAAGCGCGGGACTCCGGTTTGCGGTCTGTGGCCAGAGCCACGGCGGCGAGTGCCGCATCCTCCAGCGTCTTGACGGGCGTGAGACCAGAGGCGGCGATTGACGCCGGATCTGCACCGAGGAAGTTCACGACCACCGGCTTGCCGGCCTCGCGCGCCCGAGCGAGCACGCGCGCGGCGATTTCGGGCGCCGGAGGCTTCGAGATCAATACGATCACCTTAGTGGCGTCATCGTCGGCGAGAGCGTCCAGCCCTTGCAGCATGGTGATGCCGCCGACGTCACGGGAAAGATCGTGCCCACCGGTACCGATCGCCTGGCTGACGCCGCCGCCCAGACGGTCGATCAGACAGGTCACAAGCTGCAACCCGGTACCCGATGCGCCCACCAGGCCGATCGATCCCCGGCGCACCGCATTGGCAAAACCGAGCGGAATTCCGCCAACGATCGCAGTGCCGCAGTCCGGTCCCATCACCATCAGCTCGTGCGCAAGGGCATAGCGTTTGAGCGCGACCTCATCCTCGATCGGCACGTTGTCGCTGAACAGCATCACATTGAGCCCAAGGTGCAGCGCCTTTAAGGCTTCGGCCGCGGCGTAGTCCCCGGGAGTCGAGATCAGCGCGAGATTGGCTGCCGGCATGCTTTCCAGGCCCATCTCCAGACTGCGCGGAGGTTCTCGCCGTGGCCCCGCGGCGGCACTTGAACCGGGTTGACTGTCGAACGCTCGCTCGGCCTGTTCGAGCGCGGCACCAAGCGTCGTTTCGTCCTCACCGTCGAGCGCGACCAGCAGGTCATTCGGACCGGCGGCGACATCGCCCGCGAGTAGGCCAGCCTCACGCAGCAAGGCCAAGTTGTTCGCCGATGCCATCACGGCGGAGGCCTGCCGTACTCCCGGCAGCTCGGAGAGGCGCGCGGAGAGCTGCATCAGCGCCACAGAGTCCCGATAGAAATTCCGGATCACTTTGGCGACCTGCGCCATTCATACTCCTTCCTCGCATGTCGCGAATGACCGCCGGCTCTCTGGCCTTGGCTTTGGAATCCGCTTTTGTATTACTAAATTGCATACCGAGCCAACGGCAAAACGGAAAGGGGCGGGCCTGGCAATCTCGGTGCTGGGCGCCATTGCGTCGCCAGGCAACACGCCGCATGGTGCCGCGCAGCAAGGAGGAACTCTATGCCGACGGTACGAGCCGAACCCTACGAGTTCGTGTTCCAGCCTGAGCACGTCGCCCTCGTCATCGTCGACATGCAGCGCGACTTCGTCGATCCCGGTGGATTTGGCGAGGCGCTCGGTAACGATGTATCGCTCTTGCGCAAGGCGGTGGCACCGACCGCACGCGTCCTCGATGCCGCAAGAAAGGCCGGCATTCTCATCATCCACACGCGCGAGGGACATCGCCCCGACCTCGCCGACTTGCCGCCGTCGAAGAAGGCGCGCGGGCGGCTCGCGACCGGCATCGGCGATCCCGGTCCGATGGGCCGCATCCTGGTGCAAGGCGAATACGGCCACGACATTATCGACGACCTCCGGCCAGCGGCGGGCGAACCGGTGGTGGACAAGCCCGGCAAGGGCGCGTTTTACGCCACCGCTCTCGACGCCATCCTGCACAGCCGCGACATCCGCCAGCTCATCGTCTGCGGTGTCACCACCGAGGTGTGCGTAAACACGACGGTCCGTGAAGCCAACGACAGAGGCTACGATTGTCTAGTGCTCGCCGACTGCGTCGCTTCCTATTTTCCTGAATTCCAGCGCGTGGCACTGGAAATGATCAAAGCACAAGGCGGCATCTTTGGCTGGGTCGGGAATTCCGCCGACCTGCTGCCGACACTCGCAGAAGCAAAGCGCGTCGCGGCCTGAGCGCAACACGAGCAACCGCAACGCCGGAGTATCGAGGCATGCACTCCTGGTCAGTGGCGCTGTGCTGGCCGGCTCATGCTCGGCGCATCGCCGCATTCATTATTGAGCGGGAGTCATGGAGGCGACGGTCTACGCGCTTGGCGCGACGGCCCTCTCCTTCTTCGCATCCACGGCGCTGCTTGGTGGGATGCCATCACCACGATGGCGCCCGGCTACGTACTGCTCGCAGCGATCTGCCTCAGTGTCGCGCTGAGCGAGCAGCAGGCGGGCAAAGCGGGCGTGAAGGTCGCATCGGTGCAGGCGTGAGCCGGCACTCCGCGCAGGCGGCGCAGCCTTGCAGCAGGCCAAGCACGGCCGCGGCGCCGGAACTATGCCCAACCGCCAACGCGGCAGCGACGGCACACGCAATCGCGGCATCGTCGATACCCGCAATAATACCGGCGGCGACCGCCGCGATCCGCTCTGACACCTCACCGGCGGCCGCCGCTTCCAAATAGAGGCGGCTCAAGGGCTCGGTTTGCACCGCCAGCGCCGCGAGCAGCGGACCAAGTTTGGCGGCGAAGCTCCTGCTTGCGTCGCTGCAAGCCCATAGCGCCGCCAAATAGCCGACGAGATAGTCATCGCCCGCCGGCGTCCTGCCCTCGCCGAGACCGATGAGACGCGATATTGCCGGCTCTGCGGCCGTCACATCACGGCGTCGCGTCGCCTCAGTCATGCTGTCGAGCGTCGCGCCCGCGGTGTGGCGCAATCTGTCACTGCGACCATCGGCATCCAGAGCCGCGCGAGCCGTGCAGTAGGCCCGCACTACTGCGTTGCGACCGGGATCCAACCGCAGCCCCTTGAGATTGCTGCGCCAGGGCAGACCCGCGCGCAAATCGATCGTGAACACGGCGCCGACGACCCGCAACACGGCGCCCCGCGCCGCCACCGCAGCGCCGGGGGCAATGAGGGCCCGCAATGAGAGTCCTTCCGGCGCATCGAACGTGATGGCGCGGGGGAAACGGCCCAACTCCGGGGCGACCAGCATCACCGACTTCCCGTCTGCGAGCGCAAGAAGAGCGGCGCGCGTATGGACTTCCGCGATGCGGCCGGCAAAATCTACTATCGGCACTCCGGCACCGGTGGCGAGCGCGGCGAGGCGCATGGTTTCTCCGGTTAGGCGGCGCCTCGAAGAGGCGTGGTAATGTTCTGCAGAAACCGCTCAGAGATTTGTATGGAGAGGCACATGCCGGCGATTCAGCAACTTCATGTACGATTGCGGCTGCCGATGAAGGGAATGAGATCGCACGGCCGAAGCCCATTCTGGTTCTTGATCGGGATGATGTTCATGGCTCCAGCTTTCAAATACTTATTGCCCGCAGCCACGGGCAGCCCTAAACCAATCTGGCGCCGCCGTCGCAGTCAAGAATTGCGCCGTTCGTAAATCCATTACTAACAAGAAATAGGACGGCTTGCCCGATATCGTTCGGTGCACCAACGCGACCAACCGGAACGCTCGCGGCTGAACGCTCGTACATCGCTCGCCGAGCATCCTCTGGCATACGATCCCAATAGGGAGTGGCAATCAAGCCGGGCGATACCGCGTTGACGCGGATCGGCGCCAATTCCAGTGCCAACGGGCCGATGATCGCTTGCAGGGCTCCGTTCACCGCGGCGAGTCCAGAGGTGCCCTTGATGGCCCGCCGCCCAGCGGCGCCGGTGATCAATGTTATCGATCCGGGACCACGAATATAACCTACGCCAATGCGGATTGCGTTGAGATACGGCCAAAACTTGTTGTCGAAGCCGGCTCGCATCTTTGCTTCATCGAGATCCTTGAACGCGCCAATCGCGCTGCCGCCGCCGAGAGCGACGATCAGGTGATCGAATTCCCCGACCTTCGCGAAAAAAGCTTGCAGCTTCACGGCATCGCGCGCGTCTGCGGCATCCCCGGTGGCGCGATCGCCGATGGCGGCCGCAACGGCCATGGCCTTATCCTGCGTGCGTCCGGTCACCCAGACCTTCGCGCCGGCGCGACATAACTCCGTCGCCGCAGCCAAACCGATTCCCGAAGTACCCCCGACGATAACTGCCTTTTGCTCCTCAAGCATGTCGTTCTCCGTGTTCACGGAATCATCGCATTCGGTAGGCGTCGGGCTGCCGCCGTTCTCGTCGATGAACTCGACACTGGCTCACTTCCCATCGAAACCAATTCCCTGCTAGCAGGGAATTTAGCAGGGAATCCTCCTGAATTTGGCCTCCTCCTCGACTTGCTACGCCCGGTAAGTTAGCCGCGTCAATCACTTGCCGGGAAATTCCCTGCATAAACTGAGCAGGGAATTTGTTTACGAGGAGCAGGGAATTTCCCGCCCGTCGATCATTTTTCCCACCGATCGTCATATATCTATCCGGCCAATATAACGCGCCGCCAACAAAATGGGGGCGCAAGCTCGTCGCCGATATCGAGAACCGTAGGTATCAGGTATCGAACCTCACCATCGACGAGGCGCACGCCATGGCGGCCGACAGAAAGGCGCGACGACCAACTGATCGAGCTGCTCAGCGGTGAGAAGTGACGCGCCGGTTGCCGGAACGGGCTGTGGCGCCGCGTTCGATGAATAGAGGCTCATGAGGGCGACGATACCCGCCACAGCAGCCCTCCAGGTTCGATCAGCGGCGCGGGACATGCGCGCAACTTGCCCGGCGCCGAGATGCGCGGGATTGATCCAAATCAAGATGGCGCACGCATTCCGTGTTCTGCTCCACCTCCCCCAAGAACTCACAGGCCCAGCGTAGAAGCCCTGAGCGCGTTCTCGACCGGAGCCTCTTTGTTCAGAAGTGGCGGGTCAAGAAGCCGGAGAATGACGATCCGACCATGTGCGCTTAGGTCAACTTTCGTCCCAATCGCCGCCACTGGACGCGACCAGCAAGATGTCAAAAGGCGATAGGAGCGCAATTATCGCGTTGATTAATTCGACAGCATCACTGCAGCGGAGCCAACATCATGATCACTCGACGAGAAGCCAGCACAGGATTGCTCTCTGGCGCCGTCCTCGTGGCTGCGCCCGGACTTGCGGCCGAGAACGCCGCTGCTATTGACCTGCCGCCGCCGCGAGCCGACGGTGGAAAGCCTCTTATTCAGGCTCTTCGGCTGCGTCGTTCCATCCGCGAATACTCGCCCCGACCATTGCCAAATCAGGTTCTGTCCGACCTGTTATGGGCAGCCTTCGGCGTCAATCGGCCGGCGAGCGGCGATCGTACCGCCCCCTATTGGCGCCATGTCATGGTGATCGACGTCTATGCGGCGATGGAAGACGGGGTTTGGCTCTACGAGCCCAAGAAGCACGCACTGCTGCCGCATCTGCCCGACGACATCCGCACAGCGACCGGGCTCCAGGACTTCGTCGGCACGGCGCCCCTCAATCTTGTCTACGTTGCTCACGGCGAGCGCATGCAGGACATTTCCGCCGAGGAGCGGCGCCTTTATGCGTCGGTCGATACCGGCTTTATCGGACAGAACGTCTACTTATTCTGCGCCTCCGAAGGGCTGGCGACCGTCTTTCGTGGGGCGGTCGATTATGACAAGCTTGGTCACACGATGAAGCTCGGCGAAGGGCAGTTCGTTACCTTTGCCCAGACGGTCGGATATCCGCGCGCGCAAGAATGATCGCACCCGGCACACACCGGCCAATACGGCCAACAATTCCCGGCTTCTCACTGTCGCCAGTGGGTTGGACCGGACAACCCTTTCCGGTTGGTGGTCTCATGCAACTCGCTGTCGAAGACCCGAAGGCGTTCTGCAGGCTGTTCATCGCAGCATTTTTGCGGCCGCCGCCCAATCGGCGCCGCTCAAACCAGCGCGTCGCGCCCGTTTCTGCCATCGTAGACTACGGCCAGGCGATCGGGCTGGGCCCGAAAAGTTCGTCAAACTCACGCACGCGAACTGGTATTGGCTTGCCTCAAAATCAGCGCCGTATTATCGCATTCCACGTAGTTTATAGTAGGGAGGTGACAATGAAGCGATTTGCTTTTGCGATTGGCCTTTTGGCGCTGAGCTTCAGCGCGTCGAGCCCGGCGAGCGCCGATTTCGCCGTGGTTAAGTTTAACAGCGGCTATTGCCGCGTTTGGACCGGCACCGCGGCCGGTCCGCAGGACGGCGGCTATCTGTGGTTTCGACGGCATCGGGGGCACCACCACTGGCACCAGCGCTTCCACACCTGGGCGGGAGCCGAAAGGGCCTTGCATCGGGCCGCCTGGCACCACCGCTGCCATCACTGGTTGGGATAGGCCGCTAGCCTGACGGACAACTTCCCTTCTGCCACCGTCCGAACTGGCCGGCGGCCGAATAGGGGATTGCGCACTGCTGCATAAGCTTCGTGTTGCAGCGTCCGCACTGGGACGATGGCGGCCATCGCCGGCATCGCCGATGCGGATCCAGCTTTTACGTGCGCCGTTCTTGGTTGCCCTACTCCTCGGTCTCATCCGCAATAAGTTTGCCGCCGACGGATCAGCGCTAGGAGATCGCTGCGGGCCCAAGCGTTGCCGGTTGCGCGGAACGGCGGCGGATCCGGTATCTGGCTGCGCGGCGGCAAAAAAGTAAAGCTACCAAGAAGGCCCACGCGCCCTATCGAGCGTAGCGCGCGAGACCCACCCGCGCCCTCCCTGTCGTCTAAGGCAAGTTCTTGCTAAGCTTCTCGCGAACGCCGACAGCAAGGGTAGTGCGCCATGTCCGAAGCGATCAATCATGCCAAACTTGCGGTGCTCTTTCGCAAGGAATTCCAGCTCTGCAATGTGCAGAGCGGTGAAACAATCGTGCTGCTGTCTCCGAGCGCTTCTATTACCTGCAGGCGTAAGCGAACTAAAAATTACGGTCCGACAACACGCCTCAAGGATGATGGGCGGCGGGCGCGGCCGTCCCGTTCGAGAGCTTTGCGGCAGCAGGCTCGCTGCCTTTGCGAGTTCTGTGCTTGGCTGCAGTTGCGCGTGGAGAAAGCACTTCCACGTTATTATCTTCGTCCGCGCCGCGCTGGCGTATCGACCGTTCAGTCGTTGTTTGACGTTGAATCTGGTCAGTTTTACCTGGACCAAAGAAGGGACCACCGATGTCGAAATCGTCGACTACCACTAAAGCTATTGCGACCCCTAACCGGGTGACCGCACATCCCGGCGAGGTGCTGAACGAGGAATTTCTCAAGCCTCTAGGAATGTCGATCAATGGGTTGGCGATTGCTTTGCGGGTTCCGGCGACACGCATCGGCGCTATCGTGAAGGGCGAGCGCGCGGTAACGGCAGACACGGCTTTGCGTCTGGCGCGCTTCTTCCACACCAGTCCCGAATTTTGGATGAACCTGCAGGCCATGCACGATCTGACAAAAACTCGAATCGAAAACGGAGAAGCTATTGCACGCGATGTTCGACCGCGAGCTGCTTGAATCCGGGAGGTTTCGAAAACTAGTCGATGAAGGCCGGACGCAACTGCCTGATCTGCGGCCGACGACCCGTGGGTGCCTACCATTTCCGCTTTGCCCAGAGCAGAGCACTCGGGCGCAAGGTCAGCGATGAGTTCACCGTGCCTTTGTGCCGGGGACACCATCGCGAGGTGCACCGTTGCGGCGATGAAGCCGCATGGTGGAGGAAGGCCGGGATTGATACTCACGCAGTGGAATTTATTTCTTCGGTCTCCAGTCCGAGACTCCGGAAAATGGGAATATTTCAAATACTGCGTAGAGAATTCGGCGAGGTTCGTCCGCGCCCTCATGGAAATTGGGAATTTCGGAGAAAAGCGGGTCACAAGAAGCCCACATTTGCCGGGCTTTTCTTCGACGAAAAATAATATTCTCCAAGATCGAGACTGGCTGGCTGGGGCGGGAGGATTAGAACCTCCGAATGACGGAATCAAAATCCAACCATTTATTCTTTCGATTCAAACGGCGTTCTGATAAGCGCCCAAAATTGCGCCGTTGTGATTTCAATACGTTACGAGCCGTCTCAGAAGGCCCCCGGTTGACGCTGCCACGGACGGCTCGGCTGTGACAAAATCGCCACACCTAAATGAAAATCGATAGCGTCCGGATTTTGCTTTCATCTAGCCACGCTTCTGCCCCGCCTCACCAATCGCATAGGGGGTCGGTGGGGAGCAGCAGCATGGTTCGACTTAGCTGTGGGCAAACTTTGTGTGGCGGTCGGAAAACCTTTCAGTTCTTTTTCATCGCTGTGACGGCGGTAACGCTTGCGGCCTGTGCCCAATCCCCCCTTGTAACCAACAAAACCGCGTCACTCGCCGCGAAACCGCCCAACCGCACCACATCGTTCTTGACCAATGGGCGTGCCTCGTTAGCCACTGACAAACGCTCAGGCGGAGCACCCGGTGAGATGTATGGAATGGCCAGCTTCTATACCGAAGGGTCACAGACCGCGAGTGGCGAGAAATTTGACGGACACAAAATGACCGCCGCGCACCCTACGCTGCCATTCGGCACACGGGTGCGTATCACGAACGCTGCGAATGGGCACTCCGTGACAGTTCGGATTAATGACCGTGGTCCGTTCGTTTCCGGACGAATCGTCGACGTGTCATATACAGCGGCCGAAACCCTAGGAATGACCGAACGGGGTATCGCAAAGGTCAAACTTGAAGTCTTACAATAGCCTGCGCACCTGCTAAGTCGCCGCTAAACTTGGAGATAATTCAACGGTAAACTCACGGTCTTTGGAGGAGCCGTTTGATTTTGCTGAGTCCGTTCTACAAACCGCTTGATACCGAATTCACGTATTACCCAACTTTTTTTCTCTGTTTGTAAAACCGCCAAGGCGCCTAAAGCCGGTGGCTAAGGTCGAACCGCAACAGCTCCTAGGCACCTACTCCGATCCGATGTTGGTGAAGCCTTTTTCATAATTCGCAGAATGCGGCCCCAACAGACTTTTAGTATTTTCACCCGATCATGGCCCAATGCGAGGATTTCTTTGGATAGTTTCTTTGACCGCTCTGGCGACTTCACTGGATACGTCACTAAACGGTGGCCATCTTTCTCTAAGCATTGCTCAAATGCTTTCGGAGATTGCCCACCATTTCCGCCTCGCATAGGGTCAATTTTGCTCCAGTTTGGGAGCCTCATCATTTAGCGGCGTTGGCGGAGGGACGGCAGGAATCCGATGTCGTCTCCGCCGCAACCGGCTCTTTGAATCGTAGCGCCCTTGTGGCCGCACTTAGTGCATTTGGCGCAGCGTGGTCGTTAACCGAACCAGCGTTACAGGCACGCCTGTGCGAGGGCATGGTGCTACAAAGGTCCCAAGGGCAACAAAAGGAGATGACTACGATGCGGGGAAAATTTCTTGCGCTTGCCGCAGCCTTAGTCCTCGGTACGGCCACGATCACGACCGGCGCTGATGCTCGCGGCGGCCACGGGTTTGTTGGCGGCGGATACAGAGGCGGCGGCTACGGTGGATACAGAGTTGGTTACGCCAGAGGCTACGGCGGATACAGAGTTGGTTACGCCAGAGGCTACGGTTACGCCAGAGGCTACGGTTACGGCGGCTACGGCGGTTACGGCGGCTACGGCGGCTACGGCGGCTATGGATATGCGGATTATGGCGGCTACGGTGGTTTTGCGGCTGGAGCGGTCGTCGGCGGTGCCTTGGCCGCTTCCTCCTACTCTCCATACGGTCCTAGCTCCTATTCGTATTCCTACGGCTACGCACCCGGATACGCCCCCACATACGGATATGCTCCCGTCTATTACGCACCCGTCTATTACGGATATGCACCCGGCTATTACGTGCGTGGTTGCGGCTGCTAAAGAGCGGAAGCGCCGTTAAGGGCCGGAGCGGCGCACCTTCCGTTGTCGGTCTGCGGAACGGTCCCTTAGCCTCGGGGATGCTCGCCGAGTTCCAAAGCCATTGGCCGAATGAAGCTAAATGTTCAGTGCATGGATGAATAGATGAGCAAGATTACAAGAATGGCACCCAGAACGATTCCCCAATTGGGAATTTGAACGCCCGCTATTGATGTTTTCTGGCTAAACCATTCCATCTTTTCCTCCCAATTGGGCCGCCTCAGTGGGCGGCCTCGCCCGCGATTCAGCTTACGCCACAGACGGCGTCACAGCTACCGGCTCAACAATCGAGGGATCGTCATTTTCTGGTTTGTTGACCCGGGTTGAAATCGGCCACTTCCGCATTGGCTCGGACGGAAATGGTCGCATCAAATCACGAGGGTCTGCTTCGTCACCGAGCCAACGCGAATAATCGCCGGGATGAAGGATCAGCGGCATACGATCATGAATTTCGGCAACCAGTTCATTGGCGTCCGTGGTGATGATGGCGAACGTTCGCATCCACTCGCCCGAGGCCGGTTCTTTCAATTCTCCCATATACCGCCGATCCCAAGCGGCTTGCCGTCCTTCATGGCGATAGCGAAGGGCTGTTTCGCTTTCTGCCCCTTAATCGCTTTCCACTCGAAAAAACCGTCAACTGGCAGGATGCAACGCCGCCGCCGATAGAGCATTGGTGATAAGGGAAGCGACCACCATTTGTGCAAGAGGTGGGAGCAGCAAGGACGAAAAATCTTTGGTTGCGCCCGGTTTTGTTGCGCCCGGAGCAAAAAAAGCCAATTGAAGCTCACGCTCGCCCTACTTCAACGATCGCATAAACTCGGACTAGCCGATCGTGGAACCTATGCGCGATGACCGATCCCTTTGCCGGCCTGGCCCCGGTCCGCCTAGTCAGAGCGGGATTGGGCGAAAAGCCTCGATCATTATATTATCCACCCGCGAATAGCTGATTGCCGCGGCGTGGCCAGGCAACGATCGAGCTCCTGGCGTCGCAACAAGCCCGTTTGTGTATCAATATATGCTACCACCGACGCTGAATTAATTATCGCTGCCCATAGCGCTTCTTCGATAGGACGGGCGAGCGCCACATAAGCCGTAAAGGTCGCGGCGAAAGCGTCTCCTGCGCCCGCCGTGCCGACGACCTTCGACTTGAGCGGTGGGGCGAAGAGGATTTCCTGGGGGGATCCAACAAAGGCGCCGCCCGCGCCGTCCGTGATGACCACGTGTTTGGGACCGAGCCGCGTCAGTGCTCGAAAATATGCGGCAATGCCCATCTCAAACCCGCCACCAACGAAACCCCGCGCCACCAAGGCCGGCGCCTCCTCCCCCGGCGCTAGCGCCAAAGTCGGGCCGCCTTCGCCATAGCGCGCGACCAGGCTCGGCACCAGAAGATCGGCCTCCGTACGATTCAACGCTAAAATGTCGATTGCGGCCAAACTTTCGAGAAACGCCTGACTGCGGGCGGAAAGCTGGCGCGGTCCGGGATTTGCCGCCAGCAGCGCGCCATGAGCTTTGGCGCGGCTGACAATCGCCGGAAAGCAATCGGCCGACTCGTTGCTCAAATTGGCGATGTAGACAACATCGACGGCGAATGCGTCGTCGGCAAGGTCCTTGATTTCGAGCAAGGTGTTCGCGCCCCGAAAAGTAAAGACCGCCGCGTTGCGATCGTGCGAGGCGATGAGGACGGAAGCGCCCGTGGGAGTGCGACCATCGCGCATCGTCCAGCGGCTCGATATGCGCTCTTGTGCAAGGCGCGCCAAGATTGCGTCTGCCCGCGCATCGGTTCCGAGCTTCGCCAGCAGTGCAACATCCATTCCGAGGCGCGCCATGGCGACCGCGGCGTTGACCGCGCCGCCGCCAGGGTGGGTCGAAACCTCTTCGGCTTCGGTCTTGCGGCCTTCCTCCAGTAGCAGGAAGGAAGAGTCCGCATTCAGCATGGTCATGCGTTCGATGCGATCGCTGTCGATGATCGCGATCGTGTCGATCATCGCGCCGCCGACGGTCAGGACCCTCATTCACGTACTCCGCAAAGAAGACGTCCCGCTCCGCATATGAAGCACGTCGTCACCATCTTAGCGCGGCTGCGTGCACGTGATCGTCCCAGAATGCGGCAAGTTTGGCGTCGAACCGCGTCGCAGCTATTTAGCACCGGCCATTTCGAGTGAGGTGACGTAGGAACCGACAAGTCAATCGCTGATTGTAGGCCCGCGCTTTTCCAAGATGCGCCTAGCCGCATTGTACATGAGATAGAGCTCCAGCGTCGGCGTCCCACCGAAGCCATTGACGAACAGCAAAACATCGCCGGAAGCACGATGATCAAGAGTACAAGGACTTTCCTATTGGCGGTTGGATTTCATTTTTGGCGTCAAATTCTTAAGCATCGGCCCTATCGACGGGGGCCTGCTGTCGCAACGCGGTCGCAACACATCTCTTTCTCCATTCAAAGGCCAACCTCACATCCCAAATCTATGGACGTCGCAGAACCGCTTCCGATCCGCCCGGATCAGCCGAGGCGAACCTGAAGGCGATGGACGGCGCCGTCGTCCTTGAGCGGGACCGAGAGCGGCCGCACGGTGATCGTCGCGCCATTGAGCTCGGCGGCGGCGACGCCGCGCTGCACGCCCTGTGGGTTCTCGACAACGATCTCATACCGCGAGGCGCCGTGTCGGAGCATTATCTCGAAACGGGGCCATGACCTGGGAATGCAAGGCTCGAGACACAGGGCGCCACCCTCGATGCGAAGTCCAAGGATGCTCTCGACGCCGGCGCGTTGCATCCAGCCCGCTGAGCCCGTGTACCAAGTCCAACCGCCGCGCCCGACTTGGGCTGGAGCGGCGTAGACATCGGCCGCGACCACGTAGGGCTCCACCTTGTAGCGGTGTAAGTCGCTGCGAGTGCGCGCGCGGTTGATCGGATTGAGCATCCAGAAAAGCGCCGCCGCCTTGTCGCCCTCCCCGAGCTCGGCGAAGGCCATCACGGACCACAGGGCGGCATGGTTGTACTGCCCCCCATTCTCGCGCACGCCAGGCGGGTACCCCTTTATGTAGCCGGGGTCGAGGGCGGAACGATCAAAAGGCGGAGTGAACAGCAACGCCAAGCCATCATGGGGCAGGATCAGCTCGCGCTCGACGGCCGCCATGGCCTGGGCCGCGCGATCGGGTCGCGCGGCCCCCGAGATCACCGCCCAAGACTGGGCGATGGAATCGATGCGGCACTCCTCGTTCGTTGCCGAGCCGAGCGGCGAGCCGTCGTCGAACCAGCCGCGTCGGTACCATTGGCCGTCCCATGCCTGATGCTCGAAGGCGCTGCTGAGCACCTGCATGTGCGCCCGCCATTTCGCGGCGTGCACCTGATCGCCGCGCGTGTCGGCGATCTCCGCGAAGGCGTCGAGCGCGGCGTGCAGCAACCAGCCCAGCCACACGCTCTCGCCCTCGCCGCCCTCGCCAACCCGGTTCATGCCGTCGTTCCAATCGCCGCCACCGATCAGCGGAAGGCCGTGGCTGCCCAGCGCCAGGCTGGTGTCCAGGGCACGGGCGCAGTGCTCATAGAGACTGCCGTCTTCGTCGGCGACGGCCGGCTCGAAGAAGCTGTCGCTCTCGCCCGGCTCGAGTGCCTGGCCAGTCAGGAAAGACGCCGTCTCGTCGAGCACGGCGGCGTCACTGGTGACCTTCACGTAGTGCGCCGTGGCATAGGCCAGCCACACGCGATCGTCCGAAATCCGCGTGCGCACCCCCTGGCCTGAGTGCGGCAGCCACCAGTGCTGGACATCGCCTTCGACGAACTGGCGACTGGCCGCTCTGACGAGGTGCTCCCGGGTAATCGACGGACGGATCGTGGCCAGGGCCATGCAGTCCTGCAGCTGGTCGCGGAAGCCGTAGGCACCGTTCGCCTGGTAGAACGCCGCCCGAGCCCAGACACGGCACGCGAGGGTCTGGTAGGTGAGCCAGCCGTTGAGCATGATGTCCATCGACCGGTCGGGCGTCTTCACCTGAACCGTTCCGACGATCTCGTTCCAGAAGCGGCGCACTTCCGAAAGAACGGCGTCCAGGTCGGCCCTGCGGTAACTGGCGATCAGCGAGCGCGCCTCGGTTTCATTGGGAGCATCGCCGAGGAAGAAAACGATCTCGGCGACGCCATTCGGCGCGATCTCGACCGTAGTCTGGAGCGCGGCGCAGGGGTCGAGTCCGGAACCGACCCGACCCGAGAGCACCGCCCCGTGGGCGAGGCCCGATGGCAAGGCGAGCGCGCCGTTGCGGCCGATGAACTCGCGTCGGTCGCCGGTCCAACTCGTTTGGCGCCCGGCCAGGTCCGCGAAGGCGACGCGTTCTCCAAAGGCCGGGTTCCACAGATTGTTCGCAAGCATCGCCCCGCTGCCCGGATCGATGCGCGTGGTTACGAACGGCGCCGCCGCTCCGCGGGAGGTGCCGAGAACCCATTCCACATAGGCCGTCACGGAGAGCCGTCTGGTGCGGCGTGAGGTGTTGCGCAGCGTCAGCCGCGAGATCTTTATCGGATCGGCGAGCGCCACATATTCCAGCAGCTCCCCGGCGACGCCGTGCGAGGTATGCTCGAATCGGCTGTAGCCCCATCCATGCCGCGCCACATAGGCGGCCGTCTCGTCTCGGATCGGCAACGCCGTCGGGCTCCAGACATTCCCCGTTTCCTCGTCCCTGAGGTAGAAGGCCTGGCCGGGCCGGTCGGTCACCGGGTCGTTGGACCACGGCGTCAGCTGATGCTCCCGGCTATTCACGGACCAGGCGTAACCGCCGCCCTCCGCGGAAACCTGGAAGCCGAAGCCGGGATTGGCGATGACGTTGATCCATGGGGCCGGAGTCGATTGGCCCGGGCCCAGGATCGTCACATATTCGCGTCCGTCTTCGGCGAAGCCACCCAGCCCGTTGAAATACTCCACGCCGGGCGCAGGGCGCAGCACCTGAAGCCCGGAAGCGGGCGCGGTTCGCCTTGCCACGGCCCGAGGCGAGGGCTTGGCCTCAGGCGTGCGCTCGAGCTGATCGGCGAGACTACCGCGCTCTCCCACCAGCACGACACGCGCGACGGACACGAGAAGGGCCCGCGCCTCCGGCGTGATCAGGTCCGCGCGCAGTATAAAGATGTGCCCCGGCGGCCGCTCGTCGCCGATCTGGGGCCGGGACTGGGTGGCCCGCACCAGGGTTTCGAGCGCGATCTGCAAGTCCTGAACGTAGGATGTGTCGCGCTCGTTGAGGATGACCAGGTCCACCGCAAGCCGCTTCATGCGCCAGTATTCAACCGCCTGCAGCGCCTCGCGGGCGACGTTGAGTTGGTCGATGTCGGAGATGCGGACCAGGATGATCGGCAGATCGCCGGATATGCCCAGACTCCAGAGGTCAGGCTGCCCGCCGCTTCCGCTCCCTATGGCATCCGAAGGAGGCCGGAGCATGGGGGTGACATGGATGACGTGCCCGGCGAGACGTTGGTATTGTTCTGCCGCGCTGCGATCGATGCCGAGATGGTACAATTGTACCTGGGCCTGGGTCCAGGCGAGCGCGGCGGCTCGCTCGAACGCGCCGGCGTCGTGGTGCTTGTCGATCAAATCGAGGACGCTCTCCCGCGAAGAGGCGACCATGGTCCAGAAATCGACGCGCGCCATCGCGCCAGGGGCTATCCTCACCCGGCGGCGCAGGGCGAAGATCGGATCGAGCACCGTCCCGGTCGCTCCGGAAAGCGGCCGCCCATTGATCGCCGCGGTGGGCGCGCGAATGCCGCCTCCCCGGCCGAGAAACCGCGCGCGATCGGTTTCGAACTCACGACCGCCCCCGGCTTGGCGACCGACGACCGCCAGGTGGGCGGCCCAGACCTGCGGCTCGGTCGGCGCACGCCGCCGCCGCGTCGCCAATATCGCGCCCAATCCGGCGAGGTGTTCGGTCTCGACGAACAGTTTGGCGAACGCCGGGTGCGCAACGTCGTCGGCCTGAGGCCCAAGCACCAGCTCGGCGTAGGACGTTACCTCGATCTCGCGCGGTTCGTCGCCGAAGTTGGAGACCGTCACGCGGCGCACTTCCGCATCGTCTTCGGCAGAAACCAGCACCTCCAGTGTAGTCACCAACCACCCGCTCAGGTGCACGAACTCGGCGCGTTCCTCGTTGAAAGTGACCTCGTACGCGTCGAGCTCGGCTCCGATCGGCTGACAGGTCGCCGACCAGACCTCGTCGGTCGCGATGTCCCTCAAGAGGACATACGAGCCCCAGTCGTCGCACGTGGCGTCCTCACGCCAGCGGGTCACGGCCAGATCGCGCCATTTGCTATAGCCGGATCCTGCGGCCGTGAGCATTACTGTGTAACGGCCGTTCGAAAGCAGCTGGATGGCCGGCGCGGCACTCCACGGACTGGCGCTGCGCCTGGCGCTGGCAACCTCCCGGGTTCTGGTGTTCGACGTGGTCTCGGAGACCGATGGCGGCATCGCCGTGACGTCGCGAGTCACCCGCTCTTGCAGAAGTAGCGCCGTCGCCCGGATGATCGGCTCGGCATGGAAGCGGTCCCTCATCACGCCGTCCAGCAGGGCGTCGGCGATGGCCGTAATCGTCATGCCCTGGTGGTGGGTCATGAAGGACCGAACGACGGCCACGCGTTCGCCGTTCGGCACCCGGCCCGGCGTGAAGTCCAAGGCCTCGTAAAAGCCGTACCGGCCGCGAGCGCCAATGGCATCGAGAAGCTCGAAGTTCCGCGCCGCAGCCTGAGGTTCGACCATGCTCGCCAAGGCTGTGGCGTACGGAGCGACCACGGCGTTGTCGGCCAACCCACGCTTGAGGCCGAGCCCTGGAACCCCGAAGTTGGAGTATTGGTAGATGAACTGCAGGTCGCGCGCATTGTAGGCGGACTCAGATACGCCCCAAGGCGTCTTCAGCGTCGCCCCGTATTCGATCTGGCGGCGGACGATCAGCCGATTGGTCTGCTCGACCAGGCTCTCAGTCGGCGCTCTCATTATCAGCGACGGCATCAGATACTCGAACATCGAGCCTGACCACGAAATCAGCGCCGCGCCGTTGCCCACTGGAATTACGGCGTGGCTCAGGCGGAACCAGTGCCGTGCGGGCGCGTCCCCCTTGGCTATGGCCATGAAACTCGCGAGCCTCGCCTCCGAGGCGAGAAGGTCATAGCAGCTCGGATCGAGCACGCCCTTAGGAACCTGATAACCGATCGAGAGCAACAGCCGGTCGGGATCGAGCAGGAAGTCAAATTCCATCGACAGCGCCATCGACCGCGCGACATCCTCCAACGACTTGAGCCGCGCTTGCAGCGGGGCAGCGAGCCGCGAATCCAAATCGCGCCGATGGCTCTCAATGCAGGCGCGGATCGCTTCCGTCCAGAACTCCAGATCCGTCCCGGCGCGATGGTCTTCTTCGATGGCGATCTCGCGTGTTGTGTCCACCAGGATCGCGGCCTGCTCGCCCAAATCCGCCAACTGCTG
This sequence comes from Xanthobacteraceae bacterium, assembly GCA_031291475.1. GTDB lineage: Bacteria > Pseudomonadota > Alphaproteobacteria > Rhizobiales > Xanthobacteraceae > BOG-931. The sequence continues at coordinate 16,302 of JARLIY010000082.1, read as the reverse complement.
TTCGGCGCTGACGCCTTCGGCACTCGCCTGGCGCAGGCCGGACGCCAGACGCGCGAACTCGTCGTCGAACCGCATCCAAGTCACGCTGCGGGACTGCCGGGTGTGGCGCAAACGGCGCGCCTCATCCCGCGCCAGGTCGAGCGCATCTGCCACGCCCTCGAGCCGCCGCCGCTCCGCTAAGGGCAGACTGCGCCAATCCCGGCAGGCATTGGCTACCGCGATCAGATGTCCAGCCAAGTTCCCGCTGTCGACCGAGGACACGTACTGCGGATCGAGCGGACGCAGATCGCGCGTGTCGTACCAGTTGTAGAAGTGGCCGCGGTACCGGGCCATGCCGGCCATGGTCGAGAGGGTCGCCTCGAGTCGCTCGGTGGCATCGAGGGTTCCGATCCAGCCCAAGTCGCGCGCACTGGCCGCCGAAAGCAGATAGAGCCCGATGTTGGTCGGCGAGGTCCGGTGGGCCACCACCGGGTCCGGAATTTCCTGGAAGTTGTCCGGCGGCAACATGTGGTCGGCCGCCGTGACGAAGGTCTCGAAGAAGCGCCAAGTCTGTCTGGCGATGAGGCGCAGGGCGTGGGCATCGGCCTCGGCGAGTGGGCGTCGGGCCCCGATTCGAGGCGACATGCTTGCCCAGTAGGCCACCGCCGGGGAGGCGAACCAGGCGACGGCGAACGCCGACGCCAGCGGCCACGTTCCCCATCCGCTGAACCACGCCACGGCTATTGCCGCGGCGCCGATGACGACCGCCCCCGACATCCGTCGGTAGGAGTGCCAAACGCTCGGACGCTGGCTGGATGCCGCGTGGGCGGCTGGGACCCATTCGAGCAAGTGGCGGCGCGTCACTGTGAGCCGGACCAGGGTGCGGATGATGGCGTCACTCATCAGCCAAGCCTGGTGGGCCAGGAAGACGATCATCAAACCGGACTGGACAAGCCCAAGATCAAATTCCGCGCGTAAGGCGCGGAAGTGGCTGCGAAGTGTCACGCCAGGGCGTTGCGGCGCAATTCTCGCGATCACGGGGATGAGAGGGGGCAGAACAATCGTCGACAGGATGAAGGCGGTCCACACCGTCGCGTCACCAAACGGCATGGCCCAGCCGGCGATCAGGGCCAGCACAACCGACGGCGGTGAGAGCGAACGGCGCAGGTTGTCGAGCATCTTCCAGCGACCGATTGCGGGAACCGGCGATCGACGAGCGGCCCCGCTAGGGCCCCGTCCAACGATCCATGGGAGGAGCTGCCAGTCACCTCTCGCCCAGCGATGGTGGCGAAGGACGGCGACGTCATAACGCGCTGGGAAATCCTCCACGACTTCCACGTCCGAGACCAGGCCGGCGCGGGCGAAGATCCCCTCGAACAGGTCATGGCTGAGGAGCGTGGAGTCGGGCACGCGTCCGGCTAACGCCGCCTCGAAGGCGTCCACGTCGTAGATGCCTTTGCCCGTGTAAGAGCCTTCGCCGAACAGGTCTTGGTACACGTCCGAGACCGCTGCGGCGTAGGGATCGATGCCCGAGGCGCTCGAGAACACGCGCAGGAAGAGCGAGCCTTCCCTCCCCACCGGCAGCGCCGGCGTGACCCGGGGCTGCAACACTGCGTAGCCTTCGACGACTCGGCCCAGGGTGGCGTCCAGACGCGGCCGGTTGAGGGGATGCGCCATCTTGGCAATGAGCCGCCCGATGGTCTCGCGCGGGAGCCGCGTGTCCGCGTCGAGCGTGACCACGTAGCGGACATTCTCGGGCACGGCGGGGGGCTTCAGGAATGTGGTGTCTGAGGCGCCACGCAGGAGCCGATTGAGTTCGCGGAGCTTCCCGCGCTTGCGTTCCCACCCGATCCAGCAGCCTTCGCCCCGATTCCAGACACGCCGGCGGTGCAATAGCAGGAAACGGTCGCCGCTTAGTGTCGGTCCGTGTCGCTTATTCAGGCTAGCGATGCCTGCCTTCGCGGTGGCCAGCAGCGCGTCGTCCCCATCCACGTGCTCGCTCGGCGCATCGCACCAATCGGACAACAGCGCGAAGTGAAGGTCGCCCCCTTGGCTCGCCAAGTAGTGGATTTCGAGCCGCTCGATCTGCTCCTCGATGTCCTTAAGCGAGGTCAACAGCATCGGGACCGCGACTAGCGTGCGCAGGCCTGCGGGAATTCCGCCACGCAGCTCCAGCGCCGGCAACAAGGTGGCGCGGAAACCTCGGGTGACCACGTGGTCGACGAGCGCAACGGCCGCGTCGATCGCCGGGACCAACCCCAGAACCCCCAGCAGCAACAGCCATCGCAACTCCATGCCTCTTAACGCGGCGACGGACAGCGGGATGGCCAGCAGGCCGGCTGCGACGATCGCGCCAGCGCTGATATAGCCGCCGATCCCCAGCGCGCGATAAAGGCGTCCCGACCAAGCCTTGGGCGGCGCTTTGAAGCCGATCGCCGCCTCGAAGCTGTCCCGCCCGCAGGCGATAAGATAATAGCCCGGGTCGGCGAGGCGGGCTTCGTTCCCATCAGCGTTCGCCTGGAGCTCACGCCTCGCCGTCGCAACGGCCGCGTGAGCCACTTCCAATTCTGTAAGATCGGAGCCGCGGGCGAGGTGTTCGACGGCGCTGCGGTAGAGATTGCGCGTCGGGAAATCCATTTCCTCGAAGGCGCTTCCAGCCTTGAAGACCTCGTCAACCAAACTGACGCGCTCGAACAACTCCGTCCAATCGACGTCGGAGATGAGACGCATGCTGGTGATGATGTTGCGCACCGTGATGCTGCCGGCGACCTGCCTGTGGTGCTCATCGCGGACGACGGCATCGGCGTTCGTCCCCTGTGTCGCCAGTTGCTCATCGAGCCACGCCAACGCCGGGGCGATGCCGGGATGCTGATCGCGCAGCCGATGAACGAGCTGCACAAGGAAGGCGCCAGGGAAGGCCGTCTGCGGATGCAACGGCAGCACCGTTTCGGGCTGCTCTGCCATGCGGTCCCCAGCGCCTAGCAACCGGTCGGCCAGTTCATCCGCCGCGCGACGCCCCGCGCGGCTGTCCACCACCCGCTTGGCGATCCGCCTGATATTCTCGACCAGCACGATCCGCAACGTGATGGCGACCGCCCATAGTTCGCCGATGGTGAGCGGCTGGACCTCCTGATAGGCGCGCAGGTAGCGGCGCAGGACCTCCGGGTCGAACAGGCTGTCCGTATGGGCAACGAACGACCAGGCTACGCCGAACACGCGCGGGTACCCCACGAATGGTCCGCCGGCGAGCTTGGGCAACTGTCGATAGTAGCCAGGCGGCAGATCGGCCCGGACTTCTCGGATCTGCTTCTCGACCACATAGATGTTGTCGACCAGCCATTCGGCAGCAGGCGTGATGGCCGTGCCAGCATCGGTGGCCTCGGCCACATCGCGATAGGCCGCGAGCAGCACGGCCTCGTTGTCGGCAAGCCTCTTCGCCAGTGAGGCGCCCTTGAGCTCGCCGGGCGACACCGTCTGCGCGGCGGCGAGGCTGCGGGCGTGCTCTTCCAGACGCTCGACGCTGAAGAGTTCCGCCCGGATGGGCGCGCTATCGTCCCACGGCGGCGTCGGTCGAGCAGCGCCCCAGAAGCGCCCCAGCGGCGAGCCTAGCACCCCGTTTTCGAGGAACCTGCGTCGGCTCGCGGAATTATCGGTCTCGACGAGCATCGTCTTGCGGCCCTTCCGCGGGCCTGGACGCCGGGGCCTTCCCAACACCAACGGCGCGTCCAGCCCAATTAGAGCCCTTTATCTTCTCGAGCGGTTCGTTCGGATCCGCGCCTTCGACAACTACTTCCGCGCACTCACCATGGCAGCGGATGGCACCGGCCAGGCAGTTTGCCTCACGGATAGCCTGCTCCCGAGACCGGAAGGGCGTCGTCATGCGCTTACCCATTCGGACGGCCCAGCCGTGCTCTTCCTTGACAACGTCGAAAGTGATCATGGCGCCTGCCTCCAAGAGTGCCCGCGGGGAACGACGGACGTCGCTCTGCCTCGGACGACCGGAAACGCAGATCACAATCCATACAGCATTGCGGAGGATTGGCGACGTTGATCCAGGTCAACTCGGATGAGCAGGTCGCTCGCGCGTCGCCTCGACTGTGCCCGTACGGCGATCGTCGACACGCAAATTGGCAGTCGGTAATACGTTCGCTGATGTTCAGAAGGATTGGATCAAACGCCGAATGACGTTCCCAATTCTGCCGATGCCGCGCGTCAGATATCTGTTTGCCTACGATCGCAGCACAGCGCGCGGGGACGCCGTATGGTCTGTTTTCGCGGGCGGCGCGTCGGTCTGCGCCTGGGCTTCCTTAGCTAATCGGCGCGCTTTCAAACGCGCGGGCTTTTTGCAAGTGACGACAGCTTGAGCTTGGTATTCGATCATCGCCTTTCGGCCATCCTTGGCGCGCTCTTCCTTTTTAAAATTTCTTTCCGCCCGACGGCGCCGTCCATTTTCTTCACGTTCGTCTTAGCTGATCCGGGCCGATAACGTTTCGAATAATCGAACGCTCATCACCTTTCCCGAAGCAACTCATTCTGCAGCCAATCCAGCGTGAGCTTCGGGGTGATGTTCGAGGAAATGCCGCAGCGCCATGAAAAGCTCTGCTGCGTGCCTCACACGACCTATCGTCCAACGCCTTACGAATGTCGTCAGTGATCATGGTGCGAACCGTTGCGCCGCCATGAGGCTGCTTTAGCAAATAGTCCGCCAATGCAGTAGCGGCGATCTCCGAGATGGGCTCGTGCTCGCCGATCGCGGCGACCTCAACCTCATCGAGACCGTAAAGCCCGACGCAGTCTCCAATGAAATCATGACCAGTGCCTCCACCACCATCACAGTCGCATGAATATCAAACCCGGTTTTGATCCTGATAAAAATGCAGTTACGGCCGGATTTGGGCGCTCAATTCAATGGTTTCACGGAATCACAGCAATTGGTTTGAACTCCATTGACATACATCTATAAGAAAGGGACCGGGAGGATGGTCTCTGCAGCCAGGGTCAAGGCTGCATCAGACGCCGATGCGGGTCATTCCCGAACCCGTCGCTGCCTTAAGTTCGCGCTTAAACCTTGGGTCTCTCAGGTTCTGCCAGTGTGGGCTAGCTCATGAACACGTCAACAGCGCCCTTTCCTCTGCCCCGAAAGTTGGAACCGGACCTCGTCACTGTCCAGGCATATTGGGAAGGCCTTAAGCGCGGAGACGCCGACATGCCCTTTTGGGACGACGTCAATCTATCCAGCTTGCCAGACCTTTCCGGCAGGCTGATGTTGCTTAAGGTCTTCGACAAACCCGCGCGTTGCCGGCTCGAAATGCTCGGCGAGGAACTCAAAGAGCGGCGCGGCCGTGATGTCGTCGGCAAATTCCTGGATGAAATCGATACCCATCCTCCGTTGCAGTACTTGAACTCTCAATCGAGTGCCACGGTCGAGAGTCGCGCTCCGACGTATTACCGACATGGTTCGACCAAGCGCAAGGGCTCTGGCTCGACGGACACCTATTCTCGGCTTCTTCTTCCAATGTGGGGAGACGGCCGCATCGGAATGCTCCTCGGAGGGGTCGTTTGGGGATAAATGCTTCGGCGGTGGAAAGAGGAGCCGCCGTCATCTCGCTTGCTTCGCACGCAGACGGCGAAAATACTCTGTCTCAAGCCGATCGTGTTGGGTTCGCATTGGGTAGGTGATCAGAGTGCGCCGCGAACGCCCTTGATTGAGGTGAGCAATAAATGGCCGACATCGTCACCATCACCATAAACCCGTCGATCGATGCTTCGACCTCCGTCGAGCAACTAGTTCCGATTCACAAACTGCGCTGCACCTCCGCGCGCCGCGATCCGGGCGGCGGCGGCATCAATGTAGCTCGCGTCGTAAAGCGGTTCGGCGCCGATGCGACGGCAATATATGCAATGGGCGGAGTGCTCGGTCAGTTACTACGGCACCTTCTCGACCAAGAGGGAATTCCGGGTCTCCCCGTCCCGATCTCGGAGGAGACGCGGGAGGATTTCACGGTTGTTGAGGGAGTGTCCGGACAACAATATCGGTTCATTCTTCCAGGCCCCCGACTGAGCGAGCGAGAATGGCGCGCCTTTCTCGATACGTTTGCGTCTCATGCATCTCGCGAACAGGGAACGCGCTTCGTGGTTGCCAGTGGAGGTCTTCCGCCAGGCGTTCCGGAGGACTTCTACGGGCGAATAGTTCGGACGACGAAGCAAGTCGGCGCCAAGATCATTGTCGACACCTCAGGGCCACCCTTGAAAGCTGCGTTGGAAGCAGGCGTATTCATTGTGAAGCCGAGCCTGCGAGAGTTCAGAGAATTGATGGAAGCTCCGCTAAAAACTGAACGCGATCAGGTCGCAGCCTGTCGCAGCCTCGTAGAGAGCGGCCAGGCCGAGGTGGTTGCGCTAACGCTGGGCGATCAAGGGGCGCTTTTGGTGGCCCGCGATAAAGTCTTGCGGGCACTAGCCGTCCCTATCAAGCCGATCAGCGTTGTCGGCGCAGGGGACAGCTTCCTGGGCGCCATGATCTGCAGGCTTGCGTCCGGTCATTCCATCGAAGACGCGTTTCGCTATGGAATCGCTGCCGGATCGGCAGCATTGCTTCTGCCGGGAACGGAGCTGTGCCGGCGAGAGGACGCCGAACGTTTGGTCGGCGAAGTCAAGGTGCAAGCGATTTGAGTTTTGGCGATCTTGCGCCATCGACGGCGTGTTCGTCATGGCGTTTTCGAAAGGTCTCCTCACCGGCGTTCCAACAACGCCGCAGCCCCCAGCAAGGCGGGAAGCGGGTGCGTGATGACGTAAGTGGGGATCGCGGCAAGATACGGTCGAAACCGACCTTTGGCCTCGAACCGCGTCCGGAACCCGGATTCCGCGAAGACAGTGCCCAACTTTGGGACAATGCCGCCCGCAATATAAATGCCGCCGCGCGCGCCGAGCGTCAGAGCCAGATTGCCGGCCACTGTCCCGAGCATCGCACAGAACATCTCCGTGGCGTCACGCGCGCGGGAGTCTTCGCTCCAGATCCGCCGGTCGGCGATTTGCGGCGGCGTGAATGGGGCAGCCGGCGCTGCGGCCAACTCGCAGAGGACATTGTAGAGATTGACGAGACCGGGGCCAGAGAGAACTCGTTCTGCCGAGATATGATCGTAACGTCTGCGCATGAGCTCCAGCACCGCGCTCTCCTTGGAGTCGGCCGGCGCCATTGTCACATGGCCGCCTTCCCCCTCGATCGGCGTCCAACCGCCGGGCATGGCCACCAGCGCGCTCACGCCGAGACCGGTACCGGGCCCGATGAGGCCGATAGGGGCAACAGCCACTGGAGAGCCGCGGCCGATCTGAAGGCGATCGCTGTCGGCCAAGTGGGGGATGGCGGCGGCATTGGCGGCAAAATCGTTGATCACGCGAAACCGCCTGAACCCGAAGTGCTTGCGGACTGCCTCGATTGAGAATGCCCACGGATGGTTCGTGAGCGTGACCTGGTCACCCGTTATCGGCGAGGCGACCGCCAACACGGCTTGTCTCGGCCTAGCCGACGGGGACTCCTCGGCCAAATATGTAGTAATCGCCTCGGTGAGGGATGGGTAATCATTCAATGCATATACCCGGGCGGTTGTGTTGGTTCCGTTTGGCTGAACCAAGGCAAAGCGCGCATTCGTGGCGCCGACATCCCCGATGAAACCAAGCTCCGCCGGTGCGCCAAAGTTAGTGCCAGGCCGAATGGTCTCGTCAGGCTGTAACTTGCTCATGAGCGATGCGCAATCTTGGGCGTATCAGTACCATTCATGGCGGCTTCAGCAGCGGCAACCCTGCGCTTCACCGCGATGAAGCTGTCGGGGCTCACGGACATGGAATCGATGCCGCATGCAACGAGGAAATCGGCGAACTCGGGATGGTCGCTCGGCGCCTGGCCGCACAAGCCGATCTTGGCGCCGGACTTGTGAGCTTCGCGGATGACACTATCGATCATCCACTTCACGGCCTCATCCTGCTCGTCAAACAGCCCCGCCAATTCCTCCGAATCACGATCGACCCCGAGCGTGAGCTGCGTGAGGTCATTGCTGCCGATCGAGAATCCGTCGAAGCGCTCCGCAAACGCTTTCGCCAGGATGACGTTCGATGGGATCTCGCACATGACGTAGACTTCAAGGCCATTCTCGCCGCGCCGCAGGCCGCTTTCGGTCATGACTACGAGTACGCGGTCCGCTTCCTTGGTCGAGCGACAGAACGGGATCATGACGATCACGTTCATAAATCCCATCTCTTCGCGCAGGCGACGGATCGCGCGACATTCGAGCGCGAAGCCGTCGCGGTAACGCGGCGAGTAGTAGCGCGAGGCGCCGCGGAAACCCAGCATTGGATTCTCCTCCTTAGGCTCGAACGCGGCGCCGCCGACGAGATTCGCGTACTCGTTGGTCTTGAAGTCACTCATGCGCACGATGACAGGCTTTGGGTAGTGGGCAGCTGCAATACGGCCGAGGCCGCGGGCCAGGCGGTCGACGAAATACTCGGTCTTATCCTCGTAGCCTTGGGTCAGTTCCGCAATCGCGCGCTTGGCATCCTCATCCTTGAGCGTGTCGTAGCGGACCAAGGCCATCGGATGCACCTTGATTTGGTTGCTGATGACAAATTCCATGCGCGCGAGGCCAACACCGTCGGCGGGAATCCGCCACCAGCGGAAGGCGGCTGCCGGGTTTGCGAAGTTGAGCATGACCTTAGTTCGGGTTGTCGGGATGTGCTCAAGATCGAGCTCTTCCACTTCAAAATCGGCGGTTCCCTCGTAAACGAAACCTTCATCGCCCTCGGCACAGGACACAGTGACTTCCTGTTCGTCATGAAGAATGTGCGTCGCATCGCCGGTCCCGACGATGGCGGGCAGGCCGAGCTCGCGGCTGACGATGGCCGCATGCGAGGTGCGTCCGCCATGATCCGTGATGATCGCCGCAGCCCGCTTCATAATCGGGACCCAGTCGGGGTCGGTCGTTTGCGTCACGAGAATTGTGCCATCGACGAAGCGGCCGATATCGCGCGGATCGTCGATCAGGCACGTGCGTCCGGATACGACCGCATCCCCAATGCTGAGACCAGACGCGAGTTTTCGGCCCTTCGACTTGATCCGATAGGATCGGAAAGCGCCCGCCTCCTTGCGCGATTGCACCGTCTCGGGTCGCGCCTGCACGATGAACAGTTCGCCGCTCTCGCCATCCTTCGCCCACTCCATGTCCATCGGGTAGCCGTAATGGTCCTCGATCACGCAGGCCCAGCGGCCGAGCGCCAGGATGTCCTGGTCGCTCAGCACGAACGTGGCGCGCTCCGCCTTGGAAGTCGGGACGTTACGTGTCGGTTGATCGCCGTCCTGCGCATAGACCATCTTTTTAGCTTTTTCGCCGAGCTTTTTCTCGATGATGGGCATGAGCAAAGGCTGCGACAGCAGCGGCTTGAACACCTGATATTCGTCGGGATCGACCGTACCCTGCACGACGTTTTCTCCGAGCCCCCACGCCGCATTGACGAGCGCGACCTTATCGAAGCCGGTCTCGGTATCGATGGAGAACATGACCCCAGCCCCGCCGAGATCGGAGCGCACCATCGTTTGCACGCCGACCGAAAGCGCGACTTTAAGATGATCGAATCTCTTGGCTCGCCGGTAGCTGATGGCGCGGTCGGTAAACAGCGAGGCATAGCAACGCCGGCAGGCGTCGAGGAGGGCCTTCTCGCCGCGAATATTAAGATAGCTCTCCTGCTGTCCGGCGAAGCTCGCGTCAGGCAGATCCTCGGCGGTCGCGCTCGAACGGACGGCAACATCGGTGTTCGCCTTCCCTGCGCGCCTGCAAAGTTCTTGGTACGCGGCTTCAATAGCCTCGGCGATGTCCGGTGGCCATGTCCCACGCAGAAATTCGCGACGGATCGCGGCCCCAACCTCGGCAAGCGGTGCATGGCCGGCTTCGAGTGCGGCGAGCGAATCGACCATCGTTTCTCTCAGTCCGTTCGCGTCGACAAACTGCCAATAAGATTGCGCCGTGGTAGCGAACCCCGGCGGTACCCGCACGCCCCGCTCTCCGAGATGGCGCACCATCTCGCCGAGCGAGGCGTTTTTCCCGCCGACGAGGGCTACGTCTCCCCGCCCCAATTTCTCGAACCACACCACCAGAGGGGCTTGCGGAATCATTGGGCGCTCCTTGGACGACGTTGTTGCTCAGGAGAAAAGCGTATTGATCACATTAGCACGTCGGCCTTTTAAACGTTGCGTCGAATGCGGCACGGTGAAACCGCGGCCATCGAGAAGTAGGTCCGGCGCATGCAGTCGATAATTTGGCCGATGCCGATCAGGTGGACATCATCATGCGGCGGTGATGGATTTTTGAAACCGGGATGCCGTTCGGAATCGCCGGCTGGCGGATCGCGACGTCGACCAACGCGCATGGCGCTGCAACAATTGCCGCTCCAATTCGAGCACCCGCGCGTCCGTCATTTCATTGAGCTTTGCCGCATCCGTGAAGAGTGAGCTATTCTATACAGATTCAGCAAGATGCCCGGGCCAAAGTTATAAGATGCGCTTGCTTGGCCTCCGCCCCGACACTCCCCCGCCTTCAAGCGCCGATGTGTACGTAGCGTTCACGCGTACGAGACCCCGGCTATCCGGTCATAGCCGGGGCTCTTTTCCATGCGGCTCTGGCTTAGGGAGCCGCCGCTTGTTGATTACACGATATCTCAAGCATAGTGAGCACACAGGACAGATGTAGTGTTGGACATAGTACCCACCGGTTCGAGCAAAATCGTTTCGCCGGCAGCAGAGCCGGATGAGCTTCCGCTGCCCTCAGATCCGAAAGTAATATTCATTGGTGGTCTCTTCGTCCTTGCGCTCCTGACGACGGCCTTTGTCGCCCGCGAGGTCGTGTTGCCCTTGGTCTTTGCGATCGTTCTCAAGCTTTTGCTTCAGCCGGCCTTGCGCGCATTGGAGCGGTTGCACATACCGCGACTGCCCGCGGCGCTGCTGCTGATCCTTGCCCTATTCGGAACGATCGTCGGCTTGGGAACGGCCATTTCAGGCCCGGCTCGTACCTGGGCGGCAAAGCTTCCCGAGGGCATCCCCCGGCTTGAGGAGCGGCTGAGTTTTACGCGGGTTCCTATCACAACACTGCAATTGTTTTTGCAGCAGGTGGAAGATATTGGCGCAACGGGACCTTCGACAAATGGGGCTGTCTCGGAACGAGGTGCCGCTTTTTTGACGACGCTATTCACTGGGACCCGAAACTTCGCCAGCGGCTTTTTCACGACGGTGCTGTTTCTTTTCTTCCTTCTCGTGTCTGGCGATACCTTCCTGCACCGTCTTGTCGCGATACTGCCGCACTTCAGCAGCAAACGCCAAGTCATCGAAATATCGCGGCAAATCGAGCGCGACATCTCCGCGTATCTCGTCACGATCACGCTCATGAACGCGGCGGTGGGTGTTGTTATGGCACTAGCGGTATCGCTCACGGGGGTGGGCGATCCGATCCTTTGGGGAACGGTAGCCCTTCTGCTGAACTATGTGCCGATACTCGGCACTGCTTTAGGGGTGTTGATCTTTCTTTTCGCTGGCCTCTTGACCGTTGACACGCTGTGGCTGGCGCTGCTCCCTGCGGGCATCTACGTTGGATTGCATGTGCTCGAAGGCGAGACTTTGACGCCGATGCTTCTGGCTAGACGGTTCACCCTCAATCCCGTCCTCGTCATCATCTCGCTCGTCTTCTGGTTCTGGATGTGGGGCATTCCCGGCGCGATCCTTTCAGTGCCTATGCTGGCGACTACTAAGATCATCTGCGACCGTATTCGGCCGCTGGCTGCATTAGGGCATTTTCTTGAGGGGTGAAACCCAGCCGATTCATTATAATGATCGTTTGACGCCGCTGTTGGCGGAGACTGTCTCTCCTGCATTTTGAAATTCGTGATCAGGCGTTGGCCAATGTCCGCTTCTCTAATCGGCCGTTTGGGGTCAAGCGCCTTCAGACTATCCGCCGCTGCAGGTCCGGCAGGCTTGGTGACGGGTGCCGGAGATGCGCCGCGCCTCTTCTTTGCTCAGCAGGTGCGCCGCTGATCGTCGGCCATGGCCCGCCATATTTTATTTGAAAATATTGCCGTTTTCGTTGATGCCGTCGACGCGCCTGTGCCGGCCCACCCGGTGAGATCGCCGCAAAATAACCCCCTTGAAAACACGGCAAACTGTGTTGCTGATCACATCGTGGCGCCGGGGGCTCATGTAGCTTCGCTTCAGCATCGCCGGGCAAATGGAGCGAGCCATGAGCATGCTGAACCTTACTCTCCCCGTAGCGCGTTCGCGTCGCCTGCCGCAGTGGAGTGAGGTTCGGGCGTTGTTCATCGAATGGCGCCAGCGTGCCCGTTCGCGCAGTGAGCTGATGATGTTCAACGAGCGCGAGCTGTCGGATATGGGCCTAACACCCATGGATGCCTTCAACGAGACCAGCAAGCCATTCTGGGAACCGTAATCAAGGAGTGCTGCTTAGGAAATTGGGCCAGCGAGGGAGGTTGCCGTGATAAAGTTTAGGCGGTCAATCGTACTCGGAATTAGCGTGCTCGTGATTGTTACAGTCGGCAGCTATGTGAGCACCAAAGCCGGGAGCAATGTCTCAGTACAGCAGCAAGCTGCGTCGCCGGTTCTTGCGCGAATAGCACTAACCCGCGCTGAAGAAGCTCTGAGGCCTCACCAGCATGGGTCAGTGCTGATTGCTGGTGCGGGACGATGATTGGCACCGCGCAATGTCCGCTTAGCCCTCAACTCCGGAAGTATCGCTGCACCGCACTAACTGTCGCTAAGGGCCAACAACAGACATTCAATCCTTGAGGTGCCCAAACAAAAACCCCGACACGAGGCCGGGGTTCTGCGTCAGCCGAGAGGCCGGCTACTAGTGAGTACCGAAAAATCTGAAATTCAGCCCGACGCGGACGATGTTTTCATTAAACGTTAGATTCTGGTTGCCAAGTACACCACCCGTCGCATTGATCGTACATCCCAAAGGACACTACGGCGCGCGCAGTAGGTCCGAGTTGGGGCATTAGGCGACATTCCTCGGCTTCGCGGTTATGTCCGGTTTGCCGTCAACACCAGACATTCGCCGGCACGACAGGCGCATCGGTTTATGGCCGCAAGCGGACATCGCGCGTGCGTTCTAACAGGGAAGAGGCCACCGCCGGCTGAAGCCCCAAAGGAAAACCCCAGCTTGGGGCTGGGGCTTCCAACTTCGGGATGGAACGCAACATTCACATTCACGCTACATGCCAGCCCGATTTCAACGGTTTCCAGGATTAAGCGGCCTTCCTCGGTGCGGCGCCAGTCGTCGGCAGAGCGCCCGTCTTGATATTGATTGTCTTGGTGGTCCTTATGGCCTTGGCAGGCTTCTTAATCGTGAGATACAGCACGCCCTTGTCGAAGCGAGCGTCGACGGCTCCGTCTTCCGGCTCGAATGGCAGGGACATCGATCGATAAAATGAGCCGTAGCTCCGCTCTTCGACATGCCAGTCTTTTTCTTCTTTCGTGCTTTCGGCCTTTTTCTCGCCGGAAATGACCAGCTGGTTGTCATCCAGGCTGACGTTAATGTCTTTCTCGTCCACGCCGGGAAGTTCCGCGGTCAGTTCGAAGGCATCCCTTGTTTCCGCGACATTGATTGCCGGCACGCCGGCCCCAATGTCGGAGGATGAGGAGGTTTGATCGAAAGCGCGAAATACATTCTCCATTTCGCGCCGCATGGCACGAAACGGATCTGATGTTAGTTCTGGGCTCGTGGTCCACAGTCTCGGGAGAAGATTCATCTGCTCACTCCATAGGGGTTAAAGATAGGGGTTAAAGAAAATATCGAAGGGCATCTTGCACTTATTCGCGTGCACGCCCGGCCTGCGGACGCAACAGCATCAGCAAAGCAAGCCAGTATCAATTTTGAGATTCGAATTGTGTCTGCCGATGACACCAGTACTGCCAGTGGCTGAACGGAAACTTCGGCAAATCGCCGTTTCGTGGGCAGCTCGGCCAGGCTACTGCCTACTACCTGTCCTTTTTTACATCTGTAGGTGCCGAGACCAAAGCACAAGGATGCGTCGATAATTTAGTTTGCCGTGGAGGTGCTGAGGGTGACTCGCTTGGGCTGGAGTTTTGCCAATGCCGCCTTGCCTGTTCGGGTAGCTTCAGACATCGTCTCGAAAAATTCAGATTTCTGCACCGGTTTGCTCTTCCCGGCCGTGTAAATTTCCCATCGCCACGGTTTGGGTGGACGGCCCTTGTTTTTGATAGCGAGGGCGTAGTCGCACTCTGCATACTTCTCGACATTGGCGTACAGATCAATTCTAGGAGCTATCAGTTCTGGATGCGATGCCGAGATATCAATACAAGCCTGCCGAAGGGTTCGGATAGGCCTTAATAAATACGGGCTGCAAGTAATCATAACCATCCGTGTAACAAGCGGCGAACGAATTTCTTCCCAAAGAAGGTGATTAAATTCGATCGCCCGCGCCTTTTTGCCTTTGCTGCTCTTCCGCAAGCAGATTCAAAATTGTCTGCCGCTTCGTCTCCTTGGTCACGCTCCCGTCCTCTCTCACGCACTCAATAAGACGCCGGTAGCGCTCAACGTTCTGCCTTCGGACGAACTCCTCCATATTGGTCTCCATTCACGAGACCCCTCGGCTACAGACTGTTTCAGCCGAAAAACGCAATCTGAGCAATTTTGATCACAAACTGAGATTTGCGTCGGGACCTGAACGGCGTTGGCCCTTACGGACTGTGTGCATCCGTACATGTCCGAGTTGGGTCAAGAACGCCTGTTTGGCGATGTCCGCGTCACGTCTGCTTTCCCTCCGATAGCAACGGTAATAGCGGACATTGCCGATTGGCCGCTAAGGGCCGATGCTTCGGCCATTACCGGAAGTGGTTGGAGATCCGCTTAGCCGTTCATTGGCTTAAATTTTGTCGGCGAGGGGACGCCGTCATAAAGCCACGACAGGCAGTCGAACAAGTGGGCCTCGTCCCAATTGGCCACGGTCGCGTTACGCACATCGCTTGCAACCCCCTCGGCGTGAAGCAACCAATCCCAGATAGCGCGGGATTCGAGCTGCACGCGTGCTGTTCGCGTAAGCCGAAGCGTCTCGAAGCGGCGGAACGCGGTCGGGAAGTCGTCGTTCGCTGCATGGATCAGTTCGCTAAGGCACAGCCCGTCCTCAATCGCCATGCCGGCGCCCTGCGCCAGCGATTGCAGCGGTGCGTGGGCGGCATCGCCGAGGAGGACGATGCGGCCGTGGTGCCAATGCCGTACTGGGTCGCGGTCGCCCACCGAGCGTCGCCAGCGAAAGTCCATCATGCCGATCAGAGCGCGCATCGCCGGATGCAAATTGGCGTAGGTTTGTTCAAGCTCGGCGCGGTAGGACGCCGCTTCGCCTTTTTCGGCGTAGGTCGAGGTGCGGAACACGGCAACAATGTTGAACTCCGTACCGTGACGCAGCGGATAGTGGACGATGTGGCAGCCCGGTCCGCCCCACAGCACGACGCTGTCGCGCGGAACATCGGCTTTGACGTCAGCCATCGGCACAATGGTGCGAAGCGCTACATACCCGACGGGACGCTCGCTGTCGCCGATAAGTTTTTGCCGGAACAGCGAACGAATACCGTCCGCGGCAACCAGTGCCGGGCCGAAAAACGTGCGGCCGTCCGCCGTCGTCACCGCAACGCCGTCGCCGCGATCCTGGAAGCCGGTCACCATCGCATCGGCGACAAGCTCGATCGCATCGCTGCGCCGGCAAGCGTCGAGCAGAACGTTATGCAGATCGATGCGATGGACGATGATGTAGGGATATTTGAAGCGGGCGCGAAACGATGCGCCGGTCGGAATGCGCACCAGCTCCTTGCCATCGAGCGCGTCCCACATCAGCACGGCGGCCGGCGAATCTGAAACCGCAAGAACCCGATCCATCAAGCCGAGGCGGTCGAAGACGTGAAAGACGTTCGGGCCGAACTGGATGCCGTAACCGATGGCGCCAAACTCTGGCGCGCCTTCGAGCACGCGCGCAGTAAGCCCCCAGCGTGACAGCGCCAGTGCCGTCGTCAGCCCACCAAGTCCACCACCCACAATGAGGATGGGGTCCGTTGCCATATCCAAAACCTAACAGTCGCAATAACTACCGGCAACTGTCTCCACGAATACGCCGGACGACTGTTTTGGGTCATGTGTGGACGGCGCCTTGGCAAGAACTTTCTGACGTTGCCGCAGCATTGGTCGGGTGCGGTCATGTGTCCGGCCTGTTTGTGCGGCCGGTGTGGCCGCTGGCCATAATGCTTTGCGCGGATCGGGTCCCAAT
>JARLIY010000081.1 GCA_031291475.1 Xanthobacteraceae bacterium | reverse complement strand
GGTGCGCCACCGCGATTATTTCCTCGTTGAGGATGGTGACGAGGAAGCCGCGCACGCGCCGCCGTCGGCGGGCGCAACGGCCTTCAGCGGTATCATGCTGGTGGTCTCGCTGGCGGGCGTGGTGCTGCTGGCGGAGACCCTATCGCCGGCGCTGGAGCGCGGGATCCAATCCGTCGGATTGCCCGTTTCGTTCCTCGGCGTGATCATCGCGGCGCTGGTGCTGTTGCCCGAAAGCGTCGCGGCGGTGGCCGCCGCCCGGGCCAACAAGCTGCAGACCAGCCTGAACCTTTCGCTCGGCTCGGCCATCGCCAGCATCGGCCTGACCATTCCAGCAGTTGGCGCCGTGTCGCTCTATCTCGGCAAGGAGCTGACACTCGGCTTGCACGCAGAAAACATGGTCATCCTGATGTTGACCCTGTTCGTCGCCACGCTGACCCTGGCGACCGGCCGCGCCACGATCTTGCAGGGCGCAGTCCATCTGGTGATCTTCGGGGTGTTCCTGCTGTTTTCCGCCGTGCCGTGAGCAGCGCTCAATCGTCTTTCGCCCGCTCATGCGCGAGCCCGCCGGCGAAGACGCGGCTCGCCTTGATGTCGTCTCCGCGAATCGTCGAAAGCGCCTCGGCGTCCACCAGCGCGCCGGTTTCGAACAGGCGATTGGCCTGCCGCAGCCGCGCACGGTCGAGCGCGTTGCGGATCGAGCGAGCATTGGCGAAATGGGGCAGGGCGCGCCGCGCGGCGATATAATCCGCCATGGAAGCGCGGCCTTCCGCGTCGAAACTATAGTCCTGCTGCGCCAGCATGCTCTCGGAGATGCGCAGCAATTCCTCGTTGGTGTAGTCGGGGAATTCGATGTGGTGCGCGATGCGCGAGCGAAAGCCCGGATTGCTGTTGAAGAAGCTCTCCATGCGGTCGGCATAGCCGGCGAGGATCACCACCAGATCGTCGCGATGGTTCTCCATGACCTGCAACAGGATCTCGATGGCCTCCTGGCCGTAGTCGCGCTCGTTGTCGGGCTTGTAGAGGTAATAGGCCTCGTCGATGAACAGCACGCCGCCCATCGCCTTCTTCAGCACTTCGCGGGTCTTGGGCGCCGTATGCCCGATATATTGTCCGACGAGATCGTCGCGCGTTACGGCGACGAGATGGCCCTTGCGCACATAGCCTAGCCGGAACAGCAGATTGGCCATTTTCAGCGCAACCGTGGTCTTGCCGACGCCCGGGTTGCCCGTAAAACTCATGTGCAGCGTCGGCGTCTCGTGAGCAAGTCCGAGCTTGCGCCGCGCGCGATCGACCAGCAGCAAAGCGGCGGTTTCGCGGATGCGGGTCTTGACCGGCGTGAGGCCGATCAGTTCGCGATCGAGTTCGCCAAGAACATCGGCGACGCCGGAGGAGCGGTAGTCGTCGGCGAGATCGACCCGCCCATCGGTCCGGGGCTCCGTGTTGGGTTCTGTCCGGGCGGCGACGTCGCCCTCGGAAGCGGGAAAATGCTCGTTCATGTTGCGACCTTTGGGTGCGATCCTTCGACCGGCTCCGGCGCTGGCGCCTTGTCCGATGCAGCGGGGCCGGTCGGAGGGAGCCGGCCCCGCCTCAGGCTCATCTGTGCAGCGTCAGCGTGTAGTTCATCGAGCGACCGCGCACGTCGGTGCGGGTCATGATCAAGGTCGGCTCGATCTTCGGCCGCTGGACGATGAACGACGTCCGCACCGTTTCGAAACCACGCGTGGAATCGAACGCGATGAGCTTGATGTAGACGTCCGGATGGGCCTTGCGGCAGGCGTTCAGCTCCATCATCACGCCGGCGGCGTCCTTCAGGTCGAACATGGGATGGCCCCACATTTCCCAGAAGGTGTTGCGCGGGTGCGGATCGTCGGTGAACTCGATGCCGACGGCC
>JARLIY010000080.1 GCA_031291475.1 Xanthobacteraceae bacterium | reverse complement strand
GCACGCCTCTATCACCTGTTCACCGAGCGGCTTCCGCAGGCGGCGATCGTCAGCGTCGCGCATCGCGAATCGCTGGCGGCGTTCCATGGCGAAACGCTCGACGTCGAGCGCTCGGGCGAACCGATTGCCGCGTGAACAGCATGAGCAACGCAAGCGACATGAGCAGCACCGGTGACGCGAGCAGCACGACTGGCATGAGCAGCGCCGAACTCGATCGGGTCGTCCTGATTACCGGCGCGGGCTCCGGCATCGGCGCCGCACTGGCCCGACGCATCGCCGCGCCGCGCACCGCGTTGATGCTGCACGCCCGCGGCGCCGACGACGAAGCGCGCCAGCGTCTTGCACAGGTCGCCGCCGATTGCAGCGCGAACGGCGCGCGCTGTGCGACGGTGTTCGGCGATCTGGCCGAACGCGGCGCTGCCGAACATGTGATTCATCAAACGCTCGCGAACTTCGGCGCGCTTGATCAACTGGTAGCGAACGCCGGCCACGCGCAACGGCAAACGCTCAATGCACTCGACGCGGATGCGTTCAGCGCCGCCTTTGCCGCCATGCCGGCCGCGTTCGCCGCGCTCGTCAAGCGTGCGACGAACGCGCTGGAAACCTCGAAGCGAGGCCGCGTGGTCGCGCTCAGTTCGTTCGTCGCGCATCGCTATCGCGTGGATGCGCCGTTCGCCGCAACGGCTGCGGCGAAAGCGGCGCTCGAGTCACTGGCTAAAACCGCCGCCGCCGAACTTGCGCCGCATGGCGTGACGGTCAATTGCGTGGCGCCCGGCTACACCCGTAAAGATCGCGGCCCAAGTGCCGATAATGCATCGGTATGGACCCGCGCCGCCGAAGCGACACCGCTCGGCCACGTCGCCGAGCCCGCGGATATCGCCGCGCTGATCGCCTTCCTGCTCTCCGATGAAGCGCGTCACATCACCGGCCAGGTGATCCATATCGACGGCGGCCTGACGCTCGGTTAGGCAGCACGCCGCAACATCCGGAAACACGCGAGAACAGTTCGAAAGCATTTGCGAAGCGGGCAAGCTGTTCCGCGCTTTGAAAATCCCCTGTAGCAGCGACGATAGTCGTGCGGGCCGTACCATGCGCCGCCCGCCCCGCCCCTCACTGCTACTGGACTCTCCGCACATGTCATTCGATCGCCGCTTCTATCCTTTGACCCAGCGCGCAGCGCTTGCGCTTGGCGCAGCCCTGCTGCTCACGAGCGCCGCGTACGCTGCGCAAGCCACCCAGCCCAATGAGCCGGCGGATGTTTGCCCCGCGCTCAAACACATCGTCGACGCACCCGACTTCAAGCAGCTGCACGTGCAACCTGCCGCGCAACTGCCGGGGGTATCGGCCGTGGACGACTGCCGCGCCAACACGCACGCCTACGATTGCCACTGGCGCGCGCACTGGCAAGCCGACGGTGTCGTCAACGATCCGCTCGAAGAATTCGGCGCCGATATC
The DNA here is from genome assembly GCA_031291475.1 of Xanthobacteraceae bacterium. Lineage (GTDB taxonomy): Bacteria > Pseudomonadota > Alphaproteobacteria > Rhizobiales > Xanthobacteraceae > BOG-931. The sequence goes on along the minus strand of JARLIY010000080.1, from coordinate 19 downwards.
GCCGCCTGTTTTCCGAACG
>JARLIY010000079.1 GCA_031291475.1 Xanthobacteraceae bacterium | reverse complement strand
CATTTCATCCATTACGGACGGCCGTTCTCGCATGGCGGCCCCGGCGGCGAGATCGAAGTCCTGCCGTTCCGGCTCAACCACGGCGACATCGATGCGCTCGGGTTTCGGTTCGGGGCCTGCGCCTATACGCCGGACGTGAAATTCATCCCGCCGGAAAGCATGCGCTATCTGGAAAATCTCGACCTGTGGATCGTGGACGCCCTGCGCCACCGGCTCCATCCGAGCCACCTGTCGCTCGGCGAGACGCTGGAGCTGATCGCCCATTTCAAGCCCAGGCGCGCGGTTCTGACCAATCTCCACACCGATCTCGATTACGAGACCTTGCGGCGAAGCCTGCCGGACAATGTCGAGCCGGCCTTTGATTTCATGCGGCTCAGCGCGTGAGTGGGGATCGTCCGCAGGACCGTCTGGCCGAACATTACGCGCTCTGCGGCGCGGCGCTGCGCGAGAGCGATCGCGATCGCTGGCTGGCCTGCCTGTTCGCGCCGGAAGCCGCGCAGCCGCACCTGTTCGCGCTTTACGCCTTCAACGCCGAGGTCGCGCGCATCCGCGATCATGTCTCGCAGCCGATCCTTGGCGAGATGCGCATGCAATGGTGGATCGACGCGCTGGACTCCGTCGACGGCGGCGAGCCGCGCGGCGATCTGTGCGCCCATCCGGTGGCCGACGCCCTGCTGGCGACGATCGAAAGCCGGGCGCTGCCGCGCCAGCTTTTGCTGGACGCGCTAGAAGCGCGGCGCTTCGACCTTTACGAGGACCCGGCGCCGGATATGGCCTTTCTGGATCGTTATTGCGACGAGACCTGCTCGGCCCTGTTTGCGCTTGCCGCCCGCATCGTCGAGTCCGACCCGGCCGGAAACGCCACGGCTGAGGATTCCCTGAGCCTGGCCGCGCGGCACGGCGGCCGCGCCTACGCGATCGTTGGTTTGCTTCGGGCGTTGCCCTGGCATGTCGCGCAGCGGCGTTGCTACTTGCCCGAGGACGTTCTTGCCCGGCACGGGCTGACGCCGGGCGCTGTGTTCGCGCGCGGGAACAAGGCCGCCGTCGCGGCCGTTCTGGCGGAGATGCGCGCTCTGGCGCGCGACAATCTGGCAAAAGCGAAACAAGGCGTTTCCTCCCTTCCCGCATCCGATCGCGAGGCTTTCCGCCTTCTGGCGCTGCCGGAGCTTTATTTGCGCGTCATGGAGCGCCGGGATTACGACCCTTATGAGACGCTCGTCGATGTTCCGCTCTGGCGTCGGCAATGGGCGCT
>JARLIY010000078.1 GCA_031291475.1 Xanthobacteraceae bacterium | reverse complement strand
GAACTGGGACATGCTCCCGACCTTCGCCATCGCCTCGATGGACATGATCTCCAACAATCCGGTGTTCGGCCTCAACGCGCTCGGCGGCGCGGTCAATATCAAGATGAAGGACGGCTTCACCTATCAGGGCGGCAAGTTCGAGATCTCCGGCGGCTCGTTCGGGCGCGTCCAGGGCGCCGTCGATTACGGCAAGCAGGTTGGCAATTTCGCGTTCTATGGCGCGCTCGAAGGCGTGACCGACGGCGGCTTTCGCGACTTCGGCGGCTCAACGATCCGCCGCTTCTATGGCGATCTCGGCTATCGCGCCGAAGGCAACGAATATCATTTGACCGCCGGCCTCGCCGACAACCTGTTCGGCGTGACCGGGCCGGCGCCGATCCAGTGGCTCAATCAGGACTGGAGCAACGTCTATACGTCGCCGCAGACCTCGCACACCCAGATGGGCCAGATCGCGCTGTCGGGGAATTTCGCGTTGTCGCCCAGCTGGAGCCTCACCGCCAACGCCTATGTGCGCCGCTACATCCAGCATATCGTCGACGGCAACCCGACCAATACGCAACCCTGCGACGATCCGACCCAGCTTTGCTATAATGACTCATCGACGCCGGCCAACGGCGTGAACGGCCAGCAACTCGCCAACCCGTTCCCATCGAGCGCCGTGCTCGGCGAGATCGACCGCTCGACCATCCTCACCACGAGCGCCGGGACCAGCGCGCAGCTCTCGAACACCGACAATCTGTTCGGCTTCAAGAACCACGCCACCTTCGGCGCGAGCTTCGACTTCGGCACAACCGATTACAGCGCCTCGGCCGAACTGGGAATCATCGCGCCGAATTATGCCGTCATCGGTTCGGGAACCTATCTCGGCCCCTCGGGCAATCCCGTCTCCATCGGTCCTGTCGACGTCGTTTCGCTCAACCGCTATCTCGGGATCTATGCGCTGGACGCGCTCGACCTAACCGACAAGCTGACGCTCTCGGCCGGAGCGCGCTTCAACCTTGCCTCGATCTCGCTCTCCGACCAGCTCGGCGGCGACGTCAACGGCAACAACCAATATACCCATGTCAATCCGGTCGTCGGCCTGACTTACAAGATCACGCCCGACCTGCTGGTCTATGGTTCGTTCTCCGAGGCCAACCGCGCGCCGACCCCGCTCGAACTCGGCTGCGCCAATCCGCAGCAGCCCTGCATCATCGGCAGCTTCCTCATCTCCGACCCGCCGCTCCAGCAGGTCATCGCGCAGACCTTCGAGGCCGGCTTTCGCGGCCAGCAGGTCCTCGCCAACGAATGGGGCGCGGTCGGCTGGAAGGCCGGCGTCTATCGCACGCTCAGCACCAACGACATCCTGAACATTCCGTCGCCCACCCAAACCGGCTTCGGCTATTTCGCCAATGTCGGCGACACCCTGCGGCAAGGCGTCGAGTTGCAGCTCAATTACCGCAAGGGCCCGTTCACGGTCCGCGCGACCTATGCCTATATCGACGCGACCTTCCGCAATTATTTGACATTGTCCTCGAACAGCCCCTCGGCCGACGCCAATGGCAACATTTACGTTGTGCCGGGGGATCAGCTTCCGATGATCCCGCGCCAGCGCGCCAAGGTCAGCCTCGACTGGGACATCGATTCCAGGACCCGCGTGGGCGCCGACATCCTGATCACCGGCCCGCAGCGCTATGCCGGCGACGCCTCCAACCAGCAACCCTTGCTGCCGGGCTACGCCACCGTCTCGCTCAATGGCGCCTACAAGGTCACTCACGATCTCGAAGCGTTCGCCAGCGTCAGCAATCTCTTCGACCACCGCTACTACACTTATGGCGGCTATTTCGACACGTCGCAGGTGTTCCAGGCCTTCACCAATCCGGAAAGCGTCGTGCCAGCCCAGCCGCTCTCGGTCTATGCCGGCGTGCGTTACACGTTCTGACGCCGTCGCCCAACCTCGCAGGTCGGGCGGCCTATCGTATAGCCGCGCCGACGAGGACCGGATCGTCGCGATAGAAGCCCGGATAGAGCTGCTTCAGCGCCGCGACCTTGGGCAGGTCGTTGTAGACGATATAGGGATAGGTCGGATTGAGGGCCAGGAAGTCCTGATGATAGGCCTCGGCCGGATAGAAGGTCCGGCCCGGCTCGATCGTCGTGACGATCGCGGCGTTATAGACATGCGCCTTGTCGAGTTGGGCGACATAGGCGCGAGCGATCCTGGCCTGCTCCTCATTGCCCGGGAAGATCGTCGACCGATATTGCGTCCCGTGGTCCGGCCCCTGCCGGTTGAGTTCGGTCGGGTCATGGGCCACCGCGAAATAGATCTGCAAAATGCGCCCGACCGTGACCTGCGCGGGATCGAACGTCACCTGCACCGATTCCGCATGGCCGGTGTCGCCGCGTCCG
>JARLIY010000077.1 GCA_031291475.1 Xanthobacteraceae bacterium | reverse complement strand
CCACTTCGGAATCGTCGGGCAGCAGACCGATGCGTCTGGCGCTCTGCGCGCGAACGTAATTCCCGAACGCTCCGGCGAGATGGAACGTGGCGGGCTTTTCGACGCCAAGACGGTCTCGCAGCAGCAGCGCTCCAGCGGCGATGGCGCCCTTGGCGAGCTGCAATTCGCGAATGTCGGACTGCGTCAGGATGACGCCTTCGGCGAGGGCGATTTCCTTCACGCCATTGCTCATGCGGCCGGTGGGCAGAACCAGCCCGCTTGCGGCGAGCGCGGCGGCCGCATCGACGAGACCGCTGCCGCAAATCCCCCGCGCGGCCGTGCCTCCGATGACGCGGCAATGCAGAGCGCCGTCGCGCCAGTCCACACGATCAATCGCTCCGGCGCCCGCGCGCATGCCCATGCCGATGCGGCCGGCCTCAAACGCCGGGCCCGCCGCCGTGGAGGCGCAGACGATGCCGTTCGACGAGCCGACAGCGACTTCGCCATTCGTGCCCAGGTCGGCGAATGCCGTCAACGCCGGGCGGCGGATCAGGCCGCAGGCGATCAGCCCGGCCAGAATGTCGCTGCCGACGAAGCCTCCGATATTGGGCAGAAATGTGACTGCGCCGGCGATGCCGGCGCTCCAGCCCAGGTCCGGCGCGTGAAACGTTTGCGCATCGAGATACGGCGTGCGGAACGGGGCTTCGGCGAGGGCATCCACGCTCAGCCCGCAGAACAGGTGATGCATGGCGGTGTTGCCGCAAATCAGGACCTCGCTCACGGTGCGGCCGACGGCCAGATGCGCGGCCATTGCTCCCAGCTCCGTGCGAATCAGGCCGCGCAGAACTCCGGGCTGAGCGCCGTCAAAACCGATGCGGCTCATCAGGTCCGCGCCGTGGCGGGCCTGAGGATTGAGGGCAGTCTCGGTGGCCAGAACTTCGCCGCTGGTCAGGTCCACAAGTTGGGCGGCGAGCGTTGTGGTGCCGAGGTCAATGGAGACTGCGAAGCCGTCGCGCGGTTCTGCGCGCAGGGTTTCGTGACCCGCGAGAATTGGCGCGGACCACTGCTCCACCTAGAT
>JARLIY010000076.1 GCA_031291475.1 Xanthobacteraceae bacterium | reverse complement strand
GTTTTAAAAAATTGTTTAAACAAAAAAAAAAAAAAAAAAAACAATAAAAAAAAAATGCGTTAGTTCCATACCAATGCAAACCATTTTTCAGGCAAAAACAACAAACCCCCCCCCGGGGGTTTTGGGGTTTGGGGTTTTTTTTTTTTTTTTATTGTTTTTTTTTTTTTTTTTTATTTTTGTGTTTTTTTGGGGGGTGGCGGCCGCGCGCGGCGGGTGGCCGCGCGCGCCCCGGCCGCCGACAGCCAGGCGACCGCCGCCATGCCGGCGGCGGCGACGCCCCAGGTCCACCACGGGCTGCCTTTGCCTTCGTGGCGCGAATTGAAGAAGTGGCGGATCACCGGGCCGATGAGGAGGACGATGGCGACGATCAGCCAATTAAAGCGCGTGGCGAAGAACAGCGGATAGTGGTTGCTCAACATCAAAAAGATGACGGGAAGCGTCAGATAATTGTTGTGCACCGAGCGCTGCTTGCCGAGCTGGCCCCATATCGGATCGGGCTCCTTGCCGGCGATCATCGCGTCGACCGTCTTCTTCTGATACGGGATGATGATGACGAAGACGTTGGCTACCATGATGGTGCCGATGACCGCGCCGATCTGGTTGAAGGCGCCGCGCCCGCTGAAGACGTGAGTGAAGGCGTAGGTCAGCGCCACCAGGTAGACGTAGCCGACCAGAGCCAGCGCGACTTCGTGTTTGCCGAGCGGCGACCGGCAGAGGCCCTCATAAATGAGCCAGGAGACGATCAGGCTGACGAAGGCAAACCCGGCCGCCTGCACGACCGTCAGATCGAGCACCGCCTTGTCGATCAGGAACAGATCGGCGCCGAGATAATAAACCAGCACCAGCAACGCGAATCCCGACAGCCAGGTCGTATAGGCTTCCCACTTGAACCAGGTCAGGCTGTCCGGCATCTGCGCCGGCGCCACCAGATATTTCATCATGTGATAGAAGCCGCCACCGTGGACCTGCCACTCGTCGCCCTTGACGCCGGCGGGCAGTCCGGGACGGGCCTTCAGGCTGAGATCGAGGTGGATGAAGTAAAACGAGCTGCCGATCCAGGCGATGCCGGCAACGACGTGCAGCCAGCGCAGGATGGCGCCGGCGGACTCGGCGAGTATCAGCTCCACGATGTCGGGTTCCCCTCAAACGACCCCGGCAAATTACAATGACAGAACCCGCGTAGCCTGTGCAAGCTTGGCTGTGCCGCCGTTTTGGGCAGCCTTCAGCGATTGCCACTTTTGTTCGCCCGATTTTTGGCGGATGATGGGGCTCGAGAGGGGGCCGCGGGATCGTCCGATAATGGAACGATCCTTGCAACGTTTTCGGCAAGAATCCTTGTAAAATACGGGTAAGCGCAGCCATTCCCATGCTCGATGCGTCGCCACAAGCGCCTTCCCAGCGGTCCGGACCGCTATTGAGTGCCGTTTCCATAAGCAAGCGGTACGGCGATTTTCTCGCCAACGACAGCATCGATCTCGACCTCTACCCGGCCGAAATCCATGCGCTGCTCGGCGAGAACGGCGCCGGCAAGTCCACCTTGGTCAAGATGATGTACGGCGTGATCCAGCCGAGCGCCGGCGAGCTGCGCTGGATGGGCCAAAAGGTCGTCCTCGCCGGACCGTCCGCGGCACGCGAGCTGGGCATCGGCATGGTGTTCCAGCACTTCACGCTGTTCGAAAATCTCAATGTGGCGGAGAACGTCGCGCTCGGCCTGCCGCCGACCGATTCGTTTGCCGCCATCTCCGAGCGGCTGGAGGAGACCGCGCGAGTTTACGGGCTGCCGCTCGATCCCAAGCGCGTGGTCTGGCAGCTGTCGGTCGGCGAGCGGCAACGCATCGAGATCGTGCGCGCGCTCATGCAAAATCCCAAGCTCCTGATCCTCGACGAGCCGACGTCAGTGCTCACGCCGCAGGAGGCCGACCAGCTCTTCGCCGTGCTCGAGCGGCTGCGCGGCGAGGGGCGCACCATTCTCTACATCAGCCACAAGCTCGAAGAGGTCAAACGGCTCTGCGATACGGCGACGATCCTGCGCGGCGGCAAGAAGGTGGCGACCTGCAATCCGCGTCAGGAGACCGCCGCCTCGCTGGCGCGCATGATGGTCGGCGCGGACATCGGCGAGGTGAAGGCGGTGTCCGGCCGCGGCGTGACCGTGCCGCGGCTCGTCGTCCAAAAACTTTCGCTCGAGCCGGACGATCCGCATGGCACGCGCCTCGAGGAGGTCTCGCTCGAGGTTCGCGGTGGAGAAATTGTCGGCATCGCCGGCGTCTCCGGCAACGGTCAGGATGAATTGTTTTCCGCGCTGTCCGGCGAGCGCCTCTCGCCCGGCGAACGCAATATCGTGATCGACGGCGAGGCCGCAGGCCTCCTCGGCGTGACCGAGCGCCGCCGCCTGGGCGCGGCCTTCGTGCCGGAGGAACGCCTCGGCCACGGCACCGCGCCGCGCATGAAGCTGTCCGAGAACGCCTTGCTCACCGGCCATGCCGCCAGCGGCATGGTCAAAAAAGGCTTCGTCAACAAGCCGTCAACGCTGGCCGCCGTCGACCGCACCACCAAGAGCTTCGATGTGCGCAAGGCCAAGCGCGATCCGGAAGCGGTCAGCCTTTCAGGCGGCAATTTGCAGAAATTCATCGTCGGCCGGGAAATCCTGCGCGAGCCCGGCGTCCTGGTGGTCGCCCAGCCGACCTGGGGCGTCGACGCCGGCGCCGCGGCGGTCATCCGCCAGGCGCTGATCGATCTCGCCGCCCGCGGCACGGCAGTGCTGGTTGTCAGCCAGGATCTCGACGAGCTCGCCGAGATTGCCGATCGCATTGCGGTGATGTTCCACGGCCGGCTGTCGGAACCGCTCGATGCCGCCCACGCGACGCGCGAGAAACTTGGATTGCTGATGGGCGGCGCCAACGCCGCCGGGCAAGCCGGTAAGCAAGAGACGAAGCATGCAGTTGGTGCTTGAAAAACGCGCCGAACGCTCGGCCGTGATCGCCATCGCCTCGCCGTTGATTGCGGTCGCGCTGACGCTGGTCACCGTCGGCATCTTGTTCGCGATCATGGGGAAGAACCCGATCGCCGCGCTGATCGTTTATTTCATCGAGCCGCTCACCGACAGTTATTCGCTGCAGGAGATTGCGGTGAAGGCGACGCCGCTGGTGATGATCGGGGTCGGCCTGTCGCTCTGCTACATCGCCAACATCTGGAATATCGGTGCCGAAGGGCAGTTTATCGTCGGCGCCGTCTGCGGAAGCTGGCTTGCCGTGCGCACCAACGGAACCGATGCCGGGGCTTGGGTGCTGCCGGCCATGCTGCTCCTGGGCGCGCTCGGCGGTGCGCTCTACGCGCTTATTCCGGCGCTCTGCCGGGTACGTTTCGGCGCCAGCGAAATCCTCACCAGCCTGATGCTGGTGTATGTCGCCGATCTCGGCATGGATTATCTGGTGCGCGGACCGTGGCGCGATCCCAAGGGCCTGAATTTTCCGACCACGGCGGAGTTCGATCCGGTCGCCACGGTGCCGACCTTTATCGAAGGCGGCCGGATGCATGCCGGCTCGGTCCTCGCTCTGATCGTCGTCATGCTGGCGACGGTACTGCTCGGCCGCATGATCATGGGATTTGAAATCCGGCTCGTCGGCGCGGCGCCGAAAGCGGCGCGCTTTTCCGGTTTCAATGCGGATCGGTTGGTGCTCTTCACCTTCGCGGTGTCCGGGGCGCTGGCCGGGCTTGCCGGCATCATCGAAGTCGCGGGGCCGGTCGGACATCTGCAGCCCAACATCTCGCCGGGCTACGGCTTCACCGCCATCATCGTCGCCTTCCTCGGACGGCTCAATCCGGTCGGCATCCTGATCGCCGGACTGTTTCTGGCGCTGACTTTTATCGGCGGCGAAGAGGCGCAAATCTCGATGAAAATCCCGCTCGATCTCACCAAGGTGTTCCAGGGCATCCTGTTGTTCTACGTGCTGGCCTGCGATTCGCTGATCATTTATCGCATCCGCCTCATCAGAACCGTGCGCAATCCGGTGCATGCCCATGGTTGATGCCCTCATCGAGATCTTCAGGCTGATCTTCTCGGTCAGCTTCATCCTCACGGTGATCACGGCCTCGACGCCGCTGTTGCTGGCGTCGTCCGGCGAATTGGTTGTCGAGCGCGCGGGCGTGCTCAATCTCGGCATCGAGGGGATGATGATCATGGGCGCCGCCTGCGGTTTCGCCGGCGCCTTCATGTCGGGCTCGACGCTGGTCGGCGCGCTTTGCGGCATCGTCGCCGGCGCCGCATTGTCGGCGGTTTTCGGCTTCCTCACGCTCGGACTTGCGGTGAACCAGGTCGCGACCGGGCTGGCGCTGACCATTCTCGGCGTCGGTCTGTCGGGACTGATCGGAGCGGGATTTGTCGGCGAGCAGATTGTGCAGGCTCCGCGGCTGCATCTGCCGGTGCTCACCGATCTGCCCGTGATCGGCCGGATCCTGTTCGGCGAGGACGCTTTCGTCTATTTCTCGATCGCGCTGATCATCGCGATTTGGCTCTTCCTTTATCGAACCCGCGCCGGCCTCATTTTGCGCGCCGTCGGCGACAATCACGTCTCGGCGCATGCGCTGGGCTACCCGGTGCTGCGGATTCGCATGCTGGCTGTTCTGTTCGGCGGCGCTTGTGCCGGGCTGGGCGGCGCCTTTTTGTCGTTGTCCTATACCCCGTTTTTCATTCCCGGCATGACCGCGGGACGCGGCTGGATCGCGCTGGCGCTGGTGGTTTTCGCCTCCTGGCGGCCGGGCCGTTTGGTCGCCGGCGCCTATCTGTTCGGGGCCGTGAGCATCCTCGGGCTGGCTTTGCAACCGCTCCAACTCGGCGTGCCGCAGCAATTGATGAACTCGCTGCCTTACCTTGCCACGGTCATCGTTCTGGTGTTGATTTCACGGACGCGTGGCACTGCCGGGTCTGCCGCGCCCGCGTCACTGGGGGTAGTTTTTGTGCCTGACCGCTGAACGTCCTGCGGGCGCACCGCGCGCTTCGCAGTAAGTGAACTCGAATTGGGAAAGTGAAAAAGTGAAAATAGGCCCGTCTTTCCAACCCGGAGTGAAGTCATGAAGAAATTGAACATCGTCGCTATGGCCGCTGTCCTCGCGGCCGCAACCGCGACATTCTGCGGGGTGTATGCCGCTGAAAAGCTGAAAGTCGGATTCATCGGCGTCGGCCCGGTCGGCGACCTCGGCTGGACCTACCAACATGACGTCGGCCGCAAGGCGATGGAAAAGGCGCTCGGCGACAAGGTCGAGACGACCTTCCTGGAGAACGTTCCCGAAGGCCCCGACGCCGAACGTTCGATCGAGCAGCTGGCGCGCAGCGGCCACAAGCTGATCTTCACCACGTCGTTCGGCTTCATGGACGCCACGCTCAAGGTGGCGAACAAATATCCAAACGTGTTCTTCGAACACGCCACCGGATTCAAGCGCGCGAACAACCTGAGCACCTATGCCGCCCGCTTCTATGAAGGGCGCTACATCCAGGGCCAGATCGCCGCGAAGATGTCGAAGACGGGCGTCATCGGCTACATCGTCTCGTTCCCGATCCCCGAAGTCATCTCCAACATCAACGCAACCATACTGGGCGCGCAGTCGGTCAACCCGAACATCAAGGTGAAGATCATCTGGGTGAACTCCTGGTTCGACCCGGGCAAGGAAGCCGACGCCGCCAAGACGCTGATCGACCAGGGCGCCGACATCCTGACGCAGCACACCGACTCGCCGGCCGCCACGCAGATCGCGGAGCAGCGCGGCATCCACTCCTTCGGCGAATCGTCCGACATGATCAAGTTCGGGCCGAAGGCCCAGCTCACCGCGGACACGGATTATTGGGGCGGCTACTACACGCAGCGCGCCCAGGCCGTGCTCGACGGCAAGTGGAAGTCCGAGGACACCTGGGGCGGGCTGGATTCGGGAATGGTGGTGATGGCGCCCTATACGAACATGCCCGACGACGTGAAGAAGATGGCCGAGGCGACGCAAGCCGCCATCAAGTCCGGCCAGCTGCATCCGTTCAAATGTCCGATCACCGATCAGGACGGCAAGACGGTTGATTGCAAAGGCGGCACCCATCTCGACCCCGGCCAGATCCTGAGCATGAACTTCTACGTCAAAGGTATCGACGACAAGATTCCGGGGAAGTGATTCTCCGATCTTCGTCAGCCGAAAACGCGCGATGGCCGGGCTTAACCCCCGGCCATCGACGTTTTATAAGCCAGCGCTCAACTCCGACTCGTCATGCCCGGCCAACCGGGTCCGGCCCGAAGTGGCCGGCCCGGCTGTAAAATTATGCCGCATTGCGCCCTAGCGCGCGGCGTAGGCGTCGAGCTCGGCGAGGTAACGCTCCTTGGCCGCGCGCGGCAGCCAGGTGCTTTCGAAGGCGTTGCGGGACAGCTGCACGACGTCCTTGGGCCCCAGATCGGCTTCTTCCTGGGTGCAGACGAAATTCTCGGTGATGTAGCCGCGGAAATAGGCCGGATCGTCGGAATGCACCGTGGCGCGGATGCCGAGATCGAGCATGCGCTTGATCTCCTTGGCCTTGCTGCCGTTGGTGACGAAGGCGTTGGAGACCGGGCAGATGGTAAGCGCCAGCCGGCGGCGCGCCACCTCGTCGATCAGCGCGTTACTGTCCAGCACATTGACGCCGTGATCGATGCGGTTGACGCCGATCTCCTCCAGGCATTGCCGGATATGTTCGGTCGAGTTCTGCTGGTCGACGTCGCAATGCATGGTGAGGAGAAAACCCTCGCTGCGGGCGCGCTCGAACACCGCCTTGAATTTCACCGGCGGATTGTTTTTTTCGTCGGAATCGAGCCCGACGCCGACGATCCATTCGCGATAAGGCAGCGATTGCACCAGCGTCGTCATGGCGAACTCGGCGCTCCAGTCGCGCAGGAAGCACATGATGAGCTGGCTCTTGATGCCGAGGATGCGCTCGGCGTCCATCTGCGCGCGGCGAATGCCGCGGATCACGACGGCGAACGGCACGCCGCGCCCGGTGTGCGGCTGCGGGTCGAAGAACATCTCGGCGTAGCGCACGTTTTGCGCATGCGCCTTTGCGAGATAGGCGAAAGTCAGGTCGTAGAAATCCGGCTCATGGACGAGGACCTTCATGCCCTCGTAGTAGATCTTCAGGAAGGAGGGCAAATCGTTGAAGTCGTAAGCCGCCCGCATCTCAGCCGCATCCTTGTAGGGAAGGCTCATGCCGTTCCTTTTCGCCAGCTCGAATTTCAATTCCGGTTCGAGCGTGCCCTCCAGATGCAGATGCAGCTCGCATTTCGGCATCCCGGCGATGAAGTCGCGCAGATCGACCATGACTACCTCCTGCCTCAGACTGTTCCCCTCCCCCACAAGGGGGAGGGAGCTAATCGCGAAACATTTTACAGTGTCTCCGGCATCGTTCGTCGCCTCACTTGAGGAAAAGCTGCATCACTTTGACGAGCGCAACGTCGCGGTTGGCCTTGCAGTAATCGGCGGTACTGTGGGCGGCGGTGCGCAGCCGCGGCATATTGATGATGTGCCGTTTTCCGGGACCGCTGTCCGCGCCGCCATACCAGGCGAGCAACAACTCGACTTCTTCGGCGGACGCTTCCGCAATGTGGCCGCAGCTCAGGCGCTGGATATCGAGATTGCCGTTGGCGTCGGCGAATTGCGCCAAGGCGATGCGCGGTTGCTGCGTCGGTGTCGGCGTCGTCGCCGCTGCAGGCGCCGGGGCCGGCGGCGGTGCAGTGCCGCACACTTCGTCGAGCTTCGCCGCCAAATTGTAACCCTTGTAGGTTTCGCCGGGCCGAAACACGCCGCCGGGGCGAACGCTGAAATTGGGGCCGACGAGAAAGGTCGCTCGCGTTGCCTTCCACGAGCCGTCGGCGTTTCTGACGAATGCGTCGCAGGGGATTTCCTCATCTTGCGCACGCGCGCCCGCCACCGGGTAAAGCAGCTGGATCGCGATGGCCGCGGCCGCGAGGGCGAGATAACGGCGCATGATCGTCTCCTGTCGTCCTCGTTGCGTTGCGCGAGCGAACCTCAGCGGGGAGGTTGCAGCTTGCGGGCCGCCGCCGAATGCCGCCGCATCAGCGCGGCGAGGTCAAGTCCGGGGATTTGGCCGTTTTCCACAATCCAGCGACCGCCGACCATCACCCGGTCGGCGCGATGCGCGCCGCACAGCACCAGCGCGGCCAGCCGATCGCCGCTGCCGGAAAAACGCAGTTCGTCGAGCTTGAACAGCGCGAAATCGGCCTGCGCGCCGGCGGCGATCTCGCCGATGTCGGTTCGCCCGACGCAAGCCGCGGAGCCCTTGGTCGCCCAGCGCAGCGCATCGCGGTGGCTGACCTTGCCGACGCCGTAGCGGCTGCGCTGGAGGAGGAAGGCGGCGCGCACCTCCTGCATCAAATTCGAGGCATCGTTGGAGGCCGAGCCGTCGACGCCGAGGCCGATCTGCATGCCGGCCTCCTCCATGGCGCAGACCGGGCAGGTCCCCGAGGCGAGCGTCTGATTGCTGCACGCGCAATGCGCGATCGTCGTGCCGGCGCGAGCGAGCCGCTTGATCTCCTCAGCCGTAAAATGAATGCCGTGCGCCAGCCAGGTCCGCGCGTTGAGCCAGCCGCAATCCTCCAGATAATCGAGCGGCCGGCATTTGTAGAGTTCCTGGCAAAAGCGGTTCTCGTCCTCGGTTTCGGCAAGATGGGTGTGGAGGCGCACATCGAGCCGTTTCGCCAGATCGGCGGTCGCGCGCATCAGCGAGGTGGTGACCGAAAACGGCGAGCAGGGCGCCAGCGCGATCTGCACCATCGCGTCCGGCCCGGTCTCGTGATAGCGCGCCACCACGCGCTCTGAATCGGCGAGGATAGTATCTTCGTCCTGCACCACGGAGTCCGGCGGCAGCCCGCCGTCGCGCTGCGAAAGATTCATCGAGCCGCGGGTCAACAGCACGCGCAAGCCGAGCCGCCGCGCCGCCGCGACCTCGATGTCGATGCCGTCTTCGGCGCCGGCGGGGAAGACGTAATGGTGATCGGTCGTGGTGGTGCAGCCGGACAGCATCAGCTCGGCCATCGCCAATGTCATTGCCAGATCAAGCGCCTCCGGCGTCAGCCGCGCCCAGATCGGATAGAGCGCCCCCAGCCAGGGAAATAATTCACGGTCGAGCGCCGCGGGAACGGCCCGCGTCAGCGTCTGGTAGAAGTGATGATGGGTGTTGATCAGGCCCGGCAGCACCACGTGCTCGCCGGCGTCGAAGGATTTTACGTTCGGCGTCGTGGGGCTGCGCCCAGCCGGGATGAGCTCGGCGATGCGGCCATTTTCGATGACGATGCCGCGTTCGGCGCCATCGGCGAAGATGGCCAGCGGGTCTTTGATCCAGAGCGCTGATTTTTGGTCATTCGCCATCTTGAACCGTCGTGAAAAACCGATGCAAGCGGCGTGCCCCACTGCCCGTTCCCGCGAAAGAGAAGGTCTCTTCAGTTCGCCATCGGCGGCGCACCGACTCCACTTGCCCGGTGGATTGTGCGCGCCACGTTTAGGATCAGCGGCTCATCGAAGCGCGGCGCCACGATCTGCATGCCGACCGGCAACCCGGCCTTCGACAGCCCGGCGGGCGCGGTCGCGGCCGGCAGGGTGACCAGAGTGATCAGATAAGCCGGCGCGATCCAGTCGATGTAATTCTCGAATTTCTTGCCGTTGATCTGGTCGGGGAAATTCATCTCGATCGGGTAGGGCGGCACCGGCGCCGCCGGCGTGAGCAGAACGTCGAAGCGTTCGAACAGCTTGCGGAAGCGATGGAACATCTCCGCGCGTTTGAGCTCGGCTGCGGCAAAGTCGAGCGCATTGAGCTTCAGCCCGGCTTCGACGTTGCCGCGCAGATTCTTGCCGAATTGCTCGATCTGCTTGAGGCGCTCGAATTGCTGCGCGACCATCCAGAAGCCGCGCCAGGTCTGATACGGCGCGCGGCCGCCGCTGGCGTCGAATTCGATCCGCTCGACCTCCGCGCCGAGCTTGCCCAGCGCCGCCGCCGCGTCACGGCAGATCGTGTCGATCTCGGCTTCGACGCCGATGCCGGCGATGTCGGAGACGTAAGCGATGCGCAGCCCCTTGATGTCGTCGCTGCGCTGGAGCTCGGCGAGCGCGCTCTGCCACGGCGGCGCCACCGAAATCGGCGAGATGCGCGAAAAGCCGACGCTGGCGTCGAGATAAAGCGCCGCGTCTTCTGCATCGCGCGCCAGCGGACCGGGGACCTGCCCGGGGTCCCACGGCAGATGCAGCGGATGGCTCGGCGTCAATCCCGGCGTCGGGCGGATGCCGACGATGCCGCAGAACGCGGCCGGTATGCGGATCGAGCAGCCGAAATCGGTGCCGTGGGCGATCGGCAGTAAGCCGGCGGCGACGGCGGCGGCCGAGCCGCCCGACGAACCCGCCGGGCTGAGCGCCGGGTTCCACGGATTGCGGGTCGAACCGAACAGCACGTTGGTGGTATTGGCGCCGCAGGCGAATTCCGGCGTGTTGGTCTTGGCAAGCACGATGGCGCCGGCGGCCTTCAGGCGCCGCACGGCTTCGGCGTCCTCGGTCGGCACATAATCCTTGAACAGCGACGAGCCGTAGGTGGTGCGGATGCCGGCGGTCGGCGTCGCGTCCTTGACCCCGATCGGCAGGCCGTGCAGCGGGCCGAGCGTCTCGCCCTTCATCACGGCGGCCTCGGCGCGCCGCGCAATGTCGCGCGCCTGCTCGGCGGCGAGCGTGACGATGGCGTTGAGCTTGGGGTTGAGCGCCGTGATCACGGCGAGATAGGCGTCGAGCACCTCGACTGGACTGACTGCGCGCGTGCGGATCAGACGCGCCAATTCGCGCGCCGATTTGCGCGTGAGCGACGTGTCGAACGTGGCGCGTTCCTTCACATCGGGTGCGGAGGGTGCCGGAGCCATGGATTACTCTCCCGCGTCGATGATGGCGATGCACGGTCCGCCGCCCGGCGGGCCCTGATGCATGGCGTCGACCGACACGAACACCGCGGGATCGCCGATCGCCGCCGCGGCGAGGCCGCCGACCGCAGCCTTGGCGTGGCGATGCCACGGCACGTCGGAATCGTCGAGCATGATCTGGCGCCGGCCGCGCAATTTGCCGGTGCGATCCGCCTCGCATTTCATGAAGCAGTTGACCAAACGCCCCTTGAGGTCTTCGGCGCGCGGACGCGCGGGCAGTTCGAGGCCGGCATTGCGGATCGACTGGTAAATGCCGTCGATGTCGAGCGCGTCCTTCATCACCGAATGGCCGATGCGATAGCGGCCGCCGGCGCCGGCCTTGTTGCCGAGGAGCACGATCTGCGCCTGCGTCAGCTCCACGCCGGACGAGCAGGAGGCGACCGACGAATAGAGATCGAGGTTGCGGCAGATGTCCTCGGCCTTCGGCATCTTGATCTCGTGCAGGCCGACGGCGATGCCGAGCCCGGTGGTGCCATTCGACACGCCCATGGAATCGTGCACCTCGCAGGCGACCTCCTTGCCGCGCGCATGCGCGTCGAGCACCGAGTCGACGGTGAGCAGCGGCGTCTTGGTCTGCACGTAATGCACGTCGGCCGGATCGTCGATGCCGGCGTCGCGCATCGCCGCGCGCACGCTTTCGGCGACTTTCTCCACCATGGCCGGTCGGCCGATATCCTCGGGAAAAATCTCGGCGCTCATGGCGGTGCCGATGACGAGGCGGGATTTGCTCGCTGGGCCGGTCTTGGCATTGCGCGCGAACACGGTGGCGTGCGGCGTGATGACGCCGTCGCAGCCGCCGGACCAGACCATCGGAATTTTCGCAATCTCCGCGTCCGAGCGCTTGCCGAGCTTCTTCAGCACGGCGCGGAACGCCTGATCGGCGAGGATGCGGGTAAAATCGTTGACGCCGCCATTGCCTTCGGTCTTGCCGATGACGGCGATGACTTCGTCGGCCGCGAACTGGCCCTTTTTGATCGCTGCCTCCATGCCGGAGGCGTCCTGCACGTTCTTCAATTCGACTTTGGCGACTTCAATGGCCATTACGCTTGATCCTCGCTACTGGATAATTTTTTCAAGCCGTGCGCGTCCACGGCTTGACCTCGCCGCGGAGCATTTTTTCAAAGCCCGAGCCGCGGTCGATCATCGGCGGCTCGCTCGTTCGCTCGGCCTTGAGTCTGGCGCGCAAATCCGTAGTTGCTTTTTCGTCGATGCCGAACGAGCCCGCGCCGTCCGGCTTGAGCACCACGCCGTAGTCATTGCGCGCCGCTGCAAGCGAGACCTTGCCGTCGATCACGTCGCGCGCCACCCATTCTGGCTCGCGATCGAGCGGATCGCCCCAGCCGCCGCCGCCGGTGGTGACGACGCGGACGATCTCGCCGGCGCACACCGGCTCGCCGTCGACCAGGCCGCCGAGGTCGCGCGGCGTGCCTTCGGCGTCGATAGTGACGCAGAACGGCGTGCCGGCTTTGCCGCCGGCGAGGCCGTAACAGCCGAGCCGCACGCGGTCGGCGGTGACGATGGTGCGGCAATCGATCAGCGCGCGGTAATGCTTGTCGTAGCCGAGCCCGCCGCGGCGCTTGCCGGCGCCGCCGGAATCGGTGCGCAAGGCGAGCTTCTCGACCAGGAGCGGGAACCGCGTCTCGGTGAATTCGGCCGGCTGGTTGCGCGAATCGGGCACGATGTGGATGGCGTCACTGCCGTCGGCGTAATAGCGGCCGCCGGAGCCACCGCCCAGCACTTCGCGCGAGAGGAACAGCTTGCCGTTCTTGTCGGTGCCGTAGAAGCCGGTGTAGCGGATGGTCTCCTGGTCCGCCGGCATGCGGCCTTTCGCGGCCTGCGCCACCACGCCGGCGAGCAGCCCGAGACAGCGCAGCAGCACGAACGAGCGCGCATTGGTTGCCGCCGGCCATTCCGGCGTGATCAGCGTGCCCTTGGGCGGAAACACGATATCGAAAACTTCGCAGACGCCTTCGTTGACGTGGATTTCGGCAGCGCGCTCGGGCGTGTCGGCGAGATTGCGCAGGATCGGCGCGATCCATTTGATCAGGAAGGCGCCGCCGGCATAATCCGCCGGCCAGTTGATCGGCCCGGTCGATTGCGGATCGGTACCGGTGAAATCGAGCGTGAGGCGGTCGCCCTTCTTGATCAGCGTGAGCGCGAGTTTGTGCAGCTTCGGATCGGTGACGCCGTCATGCTCGACATAATCTTCCCAGCGGTATTCGCCGTCGGCGATCTTCGGCAGCAATTCGCGGCGGAAAATATCGCGGCAGGTGTCGAGGATGGCCTGGAAGCAGCCTTCGACCGTCTCGCGGCCGAAGCGCTCGAACAATTCGGCCATGCGCCGCGCGCCCATCAGGCAAGCCTGCACCTCGCTGTCGAGATCGGCTGCCAAAGTCTCCGGCACGCGGGTGTTGCGCTTGACGATGGCGAACACCGCCTCGTTGCGCACGCCCTGGTCGTAGAATTTGACCGGCGGCACGGCGAGGCCTTCCTCGAACACCGTCGTCGCGGTGCCGGGCATCGAGCCGGGCACGCGGCCGCCGATGTCGTCGTGATGGCCGAAGGCCTGGATGTAGGCGACGACTTCGCCCTGATGGAACACCGGCACGGTCGAGCACAAATCGGGCAGGTGGCCGATCGAGCCCTCGGTGAGATAGGTGTCGTTCATCAGGAACACGTCGCCGGGCTTCATCGTCGCAGGCGGGAAATCGCGCACCACTGCATTCGGCATCGCCGAGTAGGAGCGGCCGGTGAGCTTGCGGCAATAGCGGTCGAACAAGCCGACGCGATAATCGTGGGCTTCGCGGATCATCGGCGAGCGCGCGGTGCGCTCGATGGCGTATTCGATCTCTGCCTCGATCGAATTGAGCGTGCCCTCGACGATTTGCAGCACGATCGGATCGACCTCACGCCTGGGCAGATCCGGCGCGGTCGGCCACGGCCATTCCTTGGCATGCACGTTCATCATCGCCCGGCCCCCGCGGCTTTGATGATGAGGATGCCATGCGGGTCGACGGTCAGATGCTGGCCGGGCATGATCACGGTGGTCGAGCCGAACTCCTCGACGATGGCCGGGCCTTCGAAAGTGAAGCCGGGGTCGAGGGAAGGGCGCTCGAAAACCGGCGTATCGCGGAATTGGCCGTCGAAATAAACCGGCCGGCTCGTCTGCTTCGGCGCCACGCCCGATTTTTTCAGCGCGGGAATATTCGGGCGATCGATCATGCCGAAAGCGGAGACGCAGAAATTCACCAGCTCCACTTTCTGCGCCCCGGCGTAATTGTAGCCGAAGGTCTTGCGATGCGCGGCGTGGAACGCATCGGTGAGGCCGGCGATGAATGACGCGCCGACCGCGCCCGACGGCGCCGGCACGCGCACTTCCATCGACTGGCCGGCGTAACGCACGTCAGCTTCGCGCACGAGCGCGATCTTCGACGGCGCGATGCCGTCTTTCTCCAGCGCCGCGGCGGCGTCTTTTTCCAGCGACGCATAGATGGCGGCGATGGCCGGCAAATCGATCGCCTCTTCGTGCATGACCCTGGTGACCATGTGGTCGGTCCGCCAGTCGACGGCCAACAGCCCGAAGGCGGAGAGGTTGCCCGGATTGGGCGGCACGATGCAGGTCTTCATGCCCATCAATTGCATCACCGCGGGCGACTGCGCCGGCCCGGAGCCGCCGAAGGCAAGAAGCGCAAAGCCGGCCGGATCGATGCCGCGCTGGACGGTCAGCTGGCGGATGGCGTTGGCGTCGTCCCAGTTGGCGATCTCGACGATGCCTGCGGCCAATTGCTCGGCGGAAAGTTTCCCCGGAAGCCGCGCGGCCAGCGCCCTCAATCCCTCGCGCGCGCGCTCGAGGTCGAGGCGGATGCCACCGCCGATCAGCGCCGGCGGGATGCGGCCGAGGACGAGATTGGCATCGGTCAGCGTCGGCTCGTTGCCGCCGTTCGGGTAGCACATCGGCCCCGGCACGGCGCCGGCGCTGCGCGGCCCGACTTTCAGTTTGCCTTCGCGCGAAAGCCAGGCGATCGAGCCGCCGCCGGTGCCGATGGTGCGCACGTCGAGCATCGGAATGCGCACCGGGAATTGGCCGACGCGGCCGCCATTGGTGATTTTCGGCTTGGCGGCTTCGATCAGGCAGAGATCGGTCGAGGTGCCGCCGCCGTCGAGCGTCACCAGATCGGGAAAGCCGGCGATGTCGGCGATCACCGCCGAGCCAAGCGCGCCGGCGGCGGGGCCGGACAGCGCCGTGGTGATCGGCTTGCGCATCACCTGATCGGGACTCGCGACGCCGCCCGAGGACTGCATCACCAGGAACGGCTTTTTGTTGAGCGCGGGCCCCAGCTCGTCGCGGATGCGGTCGAGATAGCGGCTCATATGCGGCTTGATGAAGGCGTCCACCAAAGTCGTCACCGCCCGCTCGTATTCGCGATATTCGGGCAGCACGTCGCAAGAGAGCGACAGAGTGCATGCGGGATATTCCTCGCGCACGATGTCCGCGGCGCGGCGCTCGTGCGCCGGATTGGCGTAGGAATGGATGAGGCAGATGCCGACGGCATCGATGCCGGCATCGCGGAAGTAGCGCGCCGCAGCACGCACGCTGCCCTCGTCGAGCGGACGCAGCTCCTCGCCGAGGAAATTGAGCCGGCCGCCGACTTCGCGCACATGGCGCAGCGGCACGATGCGTTCCGGCTTCACCCAGAAATAGGAATTGCCGTAACCCTCGGGCACGGCCTGGCGGGCGATTTCGAGGATGTGGCGGAAGCCCGAGGTGACGATCAGGCCGAGGCCTTCGATCCCGCCCTGCAGCAGCGCATTGGTCGCGACCGTGGTGCCGTGCGCCAGCACGCCGAGATCGTCGACGCTTGCGCCCCATTCGCCGAGGATGGCGTGAACGCCGCGAACCAGCGCCACGGCGGGATTGGACGGCGTCGACGAAACCTTGGTCACGCGCATGGCGCCGGAACGGTCATCGACGCAGACGATATCGGTGAACGTGCCGCCGGTATCGATGCCGATCCGCAGCGTCGCACTGCCGCTCATACTCGCACGCTCCATCACTTCTACAGTACCGGCCGGCCGGCAATATTAAGCACAAGAAATCCGCATGTGCTATCGGCCTGCTCGCATGAGCCGGCAAAAGCCGGCTTTCAATTGAGGTTGGTCGTGAGTGATCGCGCGGAAAGCGACTCGAACTTCGTCGCTTGCAGAATTCCGAGTCCGAAGGGGGTGGGGACCGACAGGCGGTACGGCACCATCAGCCGGCTGCCGGCAATGGGTGCGAGCCAGACTTCCATGTCGGGCTGTGCCGCCAGATAGGTGACCAGGAAGTGTTTTGGATCGTAGCCGGCCACCGGGAAAAACTGCACCGAACAAACCATGGCCGGTCCTTGATAGCCGATCGGCGTCTTGACCTTTTCCGCACGCTTAAACGCTAGCCGCAGATTGTAGCGGGTGTGGCCGTCGAATATCGCGATGTTTTGATCGCAGGCTTCCGGCAGGGCGGTCTCTCCGGCGCCCGGCATGGCAATGAGCAACGCCGTCATCGGATCGACAACACCGAAGCGGTCCGCGTCGGTGATGGGCACCTGGTTCGGATTCGGTTTTGGCGGCGGAGTGGCGACATATTCCTGGGCCTTGCCGCCTTTGAATATGATGCGTACCTCGTCGGTCCATTTCCCGGCGATGACCTTAAGCGCAAAATTGGCGGCAACCGGCCGTCCCGCGGAAAAAGTCCCGTGAGCCGCGACGTCGCCGTGCCCGTCGGAAAAAATCCGCAGCAAGCCGCCGAGCCCTCCGCTCGCCACCGCCGTATATTGCTTGGCGCCAAGTTCGACCTTCCAGGAGATTTCGCCGAGCGGAAGGCCAAGCAGCGTTGCCGTGTAGGCGGCGTCGAGCTTTTCCTGCGCGGCGGCGAGACTTACCGCCGCATCTGAGAAAAGCGCGCACAGCACGACCGCGAGCCGGGTGAACATCATGCCGTGGCGTGGGATCACGAGCCGAATTCCTTGCGGAAGCATCGCACCGTCGCGAATCCGCGGGTTGTCCGCTAAGCGCGTGCCGGCCAGTGCCGCTCGCGGAACCAGCTGCGGTAATCCGTCATCTTCGCGCGCTGCGCCGCCGGCGCGTGCCGCTTGCAGGTCGACGCCTCGTCGCTGTCGGCCCGCGCGCCCCAGCGCAGCTCGACGCAGTCGTTCAGATTGTAGCCCATCTCGAATTCGGCCGCGCGGTCGATCACGTCCTTGAGCGCAAGCGTCCATGTGGAGCCGTCGCTGCGCGTATAGGTAAATTTGCGCGCCGCCAGCTCGGCGTCGAGCGCGCTCTGCAATTCCGCCTTCACGTCGGTCACGCTCTTGCCAAACGGGATCGCGTAGCGTTGCGGCTGCCGGGCGACGCGATCCGGATAGAAGCGCACCACGTCGATGGCGATCAGCAGACGAAAATCGCGCGCCGGCGTCGCGAAATCCTCCCACGCGCCGGTGGTGGCGAAAATCGCCGCGCCGTCCGGCATGCTGGCGTCGCCTTTGCCGCTGTTCTGATATTTGCGCCCGTTCTCGACCGATCCCACCCGCGTCTTCACCTGCTCTTCGAGCGAGTCGATTGCGCCTTTCATCGCCCGCAACGGATCGAGCGGCTCGGGCGACATAACGTCATCCATGCGGTCGTAGAAAGCTTCGGCCGAAAGCTGCGACTGTTCGGGCGAAAAGTCGCCGTACTGCGGATCCTTGGCGATTTCGGCATTGGTCAGCCGCCGCAAGCTATCGTTACCCTCGCGCACGATCGGCCGGAAGCGCTTGAAGCCGGGAGTGCCGAGCGCGGGTTCGTGGGCAAACAGGAAAGTGCCGCGCCAAAAACGCTTGCGCGCCACCGTTCCGTCGGGCTCGCCGTCGACGGCGAGAAAGACGCCGGCGGCGCCGCCCGACTGCGGTACGCGCCGCACCAGCATCATTACGTGCCCGTAGGGGTCGGCGTAGACGGTTCCCGGGCGCAACGTCTCCTGCTTCAGCGGCACGGTATAAAAATCGGTTTTGTCGTCGGCGGCCGCCACGCGCACGGCGCCGGATTGAACGGCGTCGGCGACGACCCGCAAATATTCACCGAACGACTCCTTTTGCCCCGGCCGCTGCGCCGTGTCGGGAGTGAGATTGGTGAACCAGCCGAAGCATTTTGGCGGGGTGCCGCCGCCGCCGCGCGAGCACTTCGAATAACCGAAGGGCAATCCCATCTTGTAGGCGAAATAGGCGCGCAAGAAATACACGAGGTCGGCGCAGTCGGGGCTGATGACCACCTTCGCCTCGTCTTCGCCGAGACCGAGATAGTTGAACAGCACATTGCGCGATCGATCGTGCAGCACCTCACGCAAATTCGGCCATGACGGCTCGGCGTCGAGCGGCGCGTCGAACAGCTTCTCGATCCAGGCCGAAAACAGGTCTTCGGTCGCGCGGTTCCAGCTGGTGCGCACCGGCCAGATGGCGCCCGCCGTTGCGGACGGCCGCGGCGGCGCCGTGTCGCGCACGGCGATGTCGCGGATGATCGTGGCGCAGCCGGAGCGTGTCAGCGTCGCGTGCCAGGTTCCCGCCGCCGGCGCCGCGACCTCGGCGGACCAGAAATAGGGCGGCCCGCCATGCCGCGCCCGCGACTTAGCGGCGACACTGCCATCAGGCGCGATCAGCGAAAGCTCGCCTTCGCCCGGCTTCTCCGTGGTGACGATGACGCGCAACGGCGCGCCTTTCCACGGCGCTATCGGCGCGGACAGGACCGCAACCTCGGCGGCCTCGTCGCAGGAGGCGAACAGGCCCGCGGCCTGCGCGCTGGCGGCCGGTAAAAGAACGGCGAAAAATGCCCCTGCAATCGGCAGCAAGGCGGTGGCGCTCGCGGCAGCGGCAAAAAGGCGTAGTCGAAACGCTGCAAGCAACGTCAGGTCCCCCTCGCTGGAACGCCTCGACAATATTGCAAAAGCTTTGACTGAATCATGGCGGAATCGATAACCAGCGAAATTCAAGCTTCTTTGCTCGCTAAGCTTACTTCTTCAGCTCGAACACAATGTCCTGCGCGCCTTTCCACAGACACAGCTTGCCAAGCTCGCGCAAATTCTCGCGGCCCTTAGTGATGGTGAGGAAATGATTGCCGGCGAGTTGGCCGACCTTGCTGCAAAAATCGACCGCGCCGTAGGCCAGCAGGATTTCGGTTTCGCTGATGCCGCCGGGATAAAGGATGATCTCGCCCGGCGCCGGATGACTGGTGGCATTCTCGTATCCGAGGCCGAAATCGAAGTCGCCGAGCGGAATCCAGCAGCCTTCGCCGCTCCAGCGCACATGGATGATCTGCCGCCGGTAGGGAAGCATGTGGACGAACTTGGCAGAGGTGTGCGGCGCCAGCTCGTTTTCGGTCTGCGCCTCGAACTCGTAAGGTCCGGCCTTGATGCGAAGGAGAGTCATTGGGCTGCAATCCTGTCGAGGAACGTCAAAAGAACGCGCGCGGCGATGTCGATATCGGCGGGCGAGGCGAACTCGGCCGGGTTGTGGCTGACCCCGCCGCGGCAGCGTACGAACAGCATGGCGAAGGGAATGAGCCGGTCGAACGCCATGGCGTCGTGGCCGGCGCCGCTCGGCAGCCGGCGCGGCGCGATGCCGAAGGCTTCGACCGCCTGCGCCATCTGGTCGGAAAGCTTTTGATCGCACAGCGCCGCCGGCACCTGGTGGCCGATTGACAGCTTCGCCGTGACGCCGCGACGTTGCGCGATCGCGGCGATCAGTTTCTCGATGTCGCCGACGGCGCTGGTCCGCTCCTCGTCGGAGGGGCTGCGGATGTCGAGCGTAAAGCGCGCCTTGCCGGGAATGGTGTTGGCCGCCGATTCGGGCACGTCCATCTTGCCGACGGTGGCCACCAGATTGGAGCGCGCGCGGGCGCGGGCTTCGACGGCGAGCAGCATGTCCGCCGCCGCAGCCAGCGCGTCATGGCGCATCGGCATCGGCACGGTGCCGGCGTGGCTGGCGACGCCTTCGACGTCGACGGCACCGCGCGTGATGCCGTCGATCGCGGTCACGATGCCAACGGGAAGCCCTTCCTTTTCCAGCACCGGGCCTTGCTCGATGTGGACTTCGACATAGCCGAGCGCGTGATCCGGCGACAAAGCTTCCTCGCGCAGGCGCGACGGATCGCTGCCGAACGCCACCAGCGCCTGGCGGCGCGATACGCCGTCTTCGCCGGTTTCGTCGAGCGCCTTCATGTCGAACCGGCCGGCGAGCGCCTTGGCGCCGCCGAGCGTCGAGGCGAAGCGCACGCCCTCTTCGTCGCCGAAGGCGATGACCTCGATGGCAAAGGGGAATCGCTTGCCGGATTTGAATGCCGCCTTCACCACCTCGACGGCGGTCACCACCCCGAGCGCACCGTCGAAGCGGCCGGCGTCGCGAACGGTGTCGATATGCGAGCCGAGCATCAGCGTGCGCGATCCGCCGTCGCGCGCTTTGAGGCGGCCGACGACGCTGCCGGCCGCGTCGATCCGCACCGCCATCCCGGCCTCACGCATCCAGCCGCCGACGAGGTCTGCCGCCTTGCGGTGCCCGGGGCCGAGATAAAGCCGGGTCAGGCGGCCTGGCTCGTCGCTGACCGCCGCCAGCTCGGTGAGCCGGTTGGCGATCGCCTCGCCCAATACGCCTTCGTCCGCTACCGCCATGGCCCGCATGAAATCCGCCGTGCATCCACTTGCGGGCATTTAATGGAGGCATCGTCCGGATTGGTCAATCGCGTGTTTTGGCCGGCCGCGGCAATCCCGTGGACCCTTGATGAGGCGGCTTCGCCCCTGCCATGGTGGGACTTGCCCGGCTCCGAGAGCCAACCGCTTCAGGTTG
Source organism: Xanthobacteraceae bacterium (assembly GCA_031291475.1). GTDB lineage: Bacteria > Pseudomonadota > Alphaproteobacteria > Rhizobiales > Xanthobacteraceae > BOG-931. The sequence goes on along the minus strand of JARLIY010000076.1, from coordinate 91,889 downwards.
AATCGGTTGGCTCTCTATGATTTTGGTGGAGCATGATCTTTTCGGAAAACCGGGGTCCACTTTTCCGGATCATGCTCTGAGTCTTAGCGAGAGCCGCGATGTCCCCCCCTGCCTCCGCCGATTATCCGCGCGATCTCGCGGGCTATGGCCGCCATCCACCCGATCCCCGCTGGCCCGGCGGCGCGCGGCTCGCCCTGCAATTCGTCGTGAATTTCGAGGAGGGCGGCGAAAACTCGATCCTGCACGGCGACGCCGGATCGGAAGCCTTCCTTTCCGACGTTCTCGGCGCCCAGCCCTGGTACGGGCAGCGCCACATGAACGTGGAATCGATGTTCGAATATGGCTCGCGCGCGGGCTTCTGGCGGCTTTGGCGGCTGTTCACCGCGCGGAAAATCCCGGTGACCGTGTTCGGGGTGGCGAGCGCGCTCGCCCGCAACCCGAAGGTGGTCGCCGCCATGCACGAAGCCGGCTGGGAGATCGCCTGTCACGGCCTGAAATGGATCGATTACAAGAATTTTTCCCGCGGCGAGGAAGAAGCGCATATGCGCGAAGCGATCCGCCTGCACACCGCCTCGACCGGCGAGCGGCCGTTCGGCTGGTATACCGGGCGCAGCTCGGAGAACACGCTTCCGCTGGTGTTGGCCGAAGGCGGCTTTCTCTATTCCTCCGATTCCTATGCCGACGATCTGCCCTATTGGGTGATGGGTCCGAAGAAGGCGCCGCACCTGATCATTCCCTACACGCTCGACGCCAACGATATGCGCTTCATCAATCCGCAGGGTTTCGCCACGGGCGAGGAGTTTTTCACCTATTTGCGCGACAGCTTCGATGTTTTGTACAACGAAGGCGAATTTGCGCCGAAAATGATGTCGGTCGGCCTGCATTGCCGTCTCGCCGGGCGGCCCGGCCGCGCCGCGGGGCTGGTGCGCTTTCTCGATTATGTCGGCGGGTTCGATCGGGTCTGGATTGCAACCCGCATTGACATCGCCCGCCACTGGTACCGCGAGCACCATCAGGTCGGCGCCGGCGCTCCGGCGATTGCGTGAGGCTCAAGGCGTCCGATGAATCCCGTTTCGCTCGAAACCCTCAATGACGCCGGCCGCGAGGCCTTCGCCGCCATGCTCGGCGATGTGATGGAGCTGGCGCCGTGGGTGGCGGAGCAGGCCTATACGGCGCGGCCGTTCGCCAGCGTCGCCGCGCTCTACCAGGCGATGACGGACGCCGTGCGCAAGGCCGGCGACGTGCCGCAGCGCGCGCTGATCGAAGGCCATCCCGACCTCGCCGGCAAAGCCGCGCGCGAGGGCAAGCTCACCGCCGATTCCACCGCCGAGCAGGTCGGAGCCGGGCTCGATCGGCTGAGCGAGGAGGAGTTCGCCGCCTTTCACGGCCTCAACAGCGCCTACCGCAAAAAGTTCGGCATGCCGTTCATCGTCTGTGTGCGCCGTCACGGCAAGGAATCGATCCTGCGCGAGTTCGAGCGGCGCTTGCAGAACGACGCGGCGGCGGAGCGCGAGGCGGCGCTCGGCGAAATCTTCCGTATCGCGGCTTTGCGCCTCGACCAGCGCGTGACCGGGCCCGACAAGCTAAAAGTGCACGGCCATCTCTCGACCCACGTGCTCGACGTCCATGACGGCCATCCGGCCGAAAGCGTGGCGATCGAGCTGTGCGAGATCGAGGCGGGGGGTGGCGCGCGCATTCTCCGGCGCACCGTGACCAATGCCGATGGGCGCACCGAGAAGCCGTTGTTCGGCGGCACGCCGATCCCGATCGCCACTTACGAATTGCGCTTCGCCGTCGGCGAATATTTCGCGCGCCTGCACACGCCGATGTCTGACCCGCCGTTTCTCAGCATCGTGCCGGTGCGCTTTGCGGTCGCCGAGCCGGAAGGCAAATATCACGTCCCGCTTCTGGTCTCGCCGTGGTCCTATTCGACCTATCGCGGCAGCTAAAGAGTTCGCTTGGTCTGCGGCGCCCGGCAAAGCCGGTGCGCCGATAAAGAAAAAGGGAGGATCGCCGGTGACCGCCACACGTCCGCTGTCGGAAATTCTGCCGAAGGAAATGGCCGAGCTCAGGGTGCGCCCGTTGTTCACGCTGCTGCTCGCGGTCGATCCGCCGATCGTTGTCGGCAAGACGCCCGGCGTCGATCGCCGCGTCGGCGTCATCACCGGCGGCCGCTTCGAGGGCGAACGCCTCTCCGGCACGTTGTTTCCCGGTGGCGGCAGCGATTGGCAGTCGATCCGGCCGGGCGACGGCGCCTGGATGATTAATGTGCGCATCGTGCTCAAAACCGACGACGGCGCGATCATCGGCATGCCCTATACCGGCATTCGGCAGGGCCCCAAGGAGGTGCTCGACCGCATCGCCCGCGGCGAGGTGGTCAAGGCGACGGACTATTATCTGCGCATCAGCGCGATCTTCGAGACCTCGTCGGACAAGTATGGCTGGCTCAACAACGTCATCAGCATCGGCGTCGGCCACCGTCTGCCGGAGGGCCCGATCTATCAGATGTTCGAAGTGTTGTAGCGGCCCATCGTTGGGCAAAGGCCCGTCATTGCGAGCCAACGGGTCCGGCCCGAAGTGACCGGCCAGTCGGTCGATCCGAATTCTGGATTGCTTCGTCGCTACTGCTCCTCGCAATGACGATGGAAATCGCGCAAGTGTCGGGCTAAACCTAGCGTCGCAAAAGACGGGGAGCGCAATGTCGGGCTTGGCACATAACTTCGATCTCACCAACGGGATCAACGTCCTGCGGCTGATCTGCGGGCTGTTCTTCATCCCGCATATCGTCGGCAAGTTCACCGAGCCCGCGACGCTGAACTTCTTCAAGGCCGCCAAGTTCAATCCGCCGGCGACCTGGATGTACATTGCCGGCACCATCGAGACCTTGCTGACCATCGCCCTGGTGTTCGGCATCTACACGCCTTATGTCGCCGTCATCGCCGCCTTTCATCTGCTGGTCGCCGGCGCCGCGACCTACAAGGTGACCAGGAAATGGATCTGGGTGATCGGCGGCATCGAATATTGCGTGTTCTGGATGCTGTGTTGCATCGTGCTGGCTATGCTGACCTAGCCGCCGGTAGTTTGGCCGAAGTGACGACGCAAAAGTAAATCGATCACTCAAAGTCGCGGGAGCGTAGCGTATGATTAAAGTGGGCATCGTCGGACTGGGCTGGTGGGGCAAGACGCTGGTCGAATCGGTTGAGAACTCCGACGCCATCCGTTTCGTCTCCGGCACCACGCGCACGATGACGCCGGAGGTCGAGGCCTTCGCCAAGCAAAAGGGCTTCCGCCTCACCGAAAGCTACGACGGCTTGCTGCACCATGGCGGCGTCGATGCGGTGGTGCTGGCGACGCCGCATTCCATGCACGCCACGCAGGTGATGGCCGCGGCCGCCGCCGGCAAGCATATCTATTGCGAGAAGCCGTTCACGCTCACAAAACGCGAAGCCGAGGACGCCGTCGCCGCGGTGCGCCGCGCCGGGGTCACGCTCGCGGTCGGCTATAACCGGCGCTTCCATCCGGAGATGACCAAGCTGCGCGACATGATCCGCGGCGGCGAGCTCGGCATCGTCCTGCATGTCGAAGCGACGATGACGTTCCCCAACGCGCTGTCCATCAATCCCAAGCACTGGCGCGCCGACAAGAGCGAGACGCCGCTCGGCGGCCTGATGCCGATGGGCGTGCACGCCATCGACGGCATGATCGACCTGTGCGGACCGATCGACCACGCCTTCGCCCAGAGTTTCCGCCGCGCCGCCCCGATCGACGCCGACGACACCACCTCGATCCTCCTGCGCATGAAAGAAGGAATGTCGGGTTATCTCGGCACCATGACCACGACCGGGCCCGGCTTTTCCTTCCAGGTGTTCGGCTCCAAGGGCTGGCTGCGGCTCGAAGGGCTGACCCATGTCGCCGGCGCCTCGTCGGAAGAACGGCGCACGCGGCTATTCGGCACCTGCAAGTTCCAGCCGGTGAAGGGCGAAGCGAAAGTGTGGCAGGCGGCGACCATGGACATATCGCGCGTGGCGCTCGAAGCCTTTGCCAAGGCGGCGGCCGGCGGCCCGGCCTGTCCGGTCCCGCTCGATCAGGTGATCGACGGCGTCGCCGCCACCGAGGCCATCATCCGCTCGGCGGGGTCGGGCAAGATCGAGCGCGTCGCTTAGCGCCGCGGTGACGGCAACAACGGAAATACAGGAAAACAGAAATGGATCTCGGCAACGGCCTCGGCCACCTGACTTACTCGACGCTGGTGCATCCCGCCGACGACTGGGAGCAGCTGTATCATTCGCTCGTTACCTATCTACCGAAGGTAAAGGCGCGGATCGCCGGCAACAAATCCTTCGGCGTCTGCATCCGGTTGTCGGCGAAAACGGCGGCGACGCTCGCCGCCAGCGCCGCCGAGCGCGACAAGCTGAAGAAGTTCCTTGGCGACAACGATATGTACATCTACACCGCCAACGCTTTCGTCTACGGCCACTTCAAGGGCGCGGCGGTGAAGGAGCAGGTCTACGAGCCGGACTGGCGCTCGGAGGAGCGCACCCAATACACCATCAACGTCGCCGACGTGCTGGCGGACGTCTGCGCGCCCGGCACCGCGCCTTCGATCCAGACCGCGCCGCTCGGCTTCAAGGCGCGCGTCACCGGCCCCGAAGTGGTGGCGAGCTACACCGAGAATGTGCTGCGCGTGGTCGCGCATCTCGTCGCGCTTGAGGCGAAGACCGGGCGCACCATCCAGCTCTCGCTCGAGCCCGAGCCGTTCTGCTTCCTCGAAACCACCGACGAGACGGTCGCCTATTTCACCGATCATCTTTATACGGGGTCGACCGCCGAAAGGCTCGCCAAGCTCGCGCATATTCCGGTGGCCGAGGCGATCGGCGCGCTGCGCCGGCATCTCGGTATCGTCTACGACATCTGCCATCAGGCGGTAGAATACGAGAACATCGCCGAGTCGCTGCAGAAGCTGGTCGATGCCGGCGTGCCGATCTTCAAGCTCCAGGAAGCCGCCGCCCTTTTCGTCCCGGAAGTGACGCAAGGCGCCGTCGACACGCTCAAGCGTTACGCCAAGACCATCTATCTCACCCAGACGATGGAGAAGCGCAACGGCAAGATCAACCGCTACCTCAACGTCGACGACGCCATCGCCGCCTTCGAGAAGGATCCGAACGGGCCGCGCGAATGGCGCACCCACATCCACGTCCCGGTCTTCCTCGACGATCTCGGGCAATTCCGCACCACGCGGTTTGCCATCGAGGACGCGCTGCGCTTTCACAAGAAAAAACCGCTGTCGCACCATCTGGAAGTCGAGACCTACACCTGGGACATGCTGCCGGAGAACCTGAAGACCGGCGATATCGTCGAATATGTCTGCCGCGAGCTCGACTGGGTGCGCGGGCAGCTGAGTTGACGGAGCAACGTCATGAAAGTCGGATTTATCGGGCTTGGCCGCATGGGCGCGGTCATGGCGCGCCGCCTGATCGACGGCGGCCACGAAGTCGGCGTCTATAACCGCACGGCGAAGAAATTAAAGCCGCTGACCGATCACGGCGCCAAGGCGATGGCGTCGATCAAGGACGCGGCGAATTTCGGCGCGGCGGTGGTCACCATGCTCACCGACGATGCCGCGGTGCTCGACATGGTGACGAAGGCCGGCGGCCTCAAGGAGTCGCTGCCGAAGGGCGGCGTCCACATTTGCGCCGGCACGCACAGCGTCGCCGCCATCGTCAAGCTCACCAAGCTGCACGGCGACGCCGGGCAAGCTCTCATCGCCTCGCCGGTGCTCGGCCGTCCCGAAGTCGTCACCGCCGGCTCGGCGACGATGGTGGTCGGCGGGCCGCCGCAAAGCGTCGAACGGTTGCGGCCGTTATTTGCCGCCATCGCCGGCCGCGTGGTCGATGCCGGCGCCGAGCCGGTCAGCGCCGCGGCGATCAAGATCGCCAACAATTTCGTGCTCGGCTGCGCCATCGAGGCGTTGGGCGAGGGTTTCGCGCTGACGCGCAAATACGGCGTCGCGCCCGACGTATTTTACGGCGTGCTGACGGAAGGGCTGTTCGGCTGCTGGGCATACAAGACCTACGGCAAATTCATCGCCGACGAGCGCTACCTGCCGCCCGGCCAGAGCGCGCTCAACGGTCTGAAAGACGCCAACCTCGCGCTCGCCGCCGGCGAGGCGAAGGGCGTGCCGCTGCCGAGCGGAAATGTCTGGCGCGACCGGCTGGTCGGCGCCGTGGCGCACGGCGAAGGCGACCACGACTGGGCGGTGATGGCGAAGGATCAGGCGCGGGCGAGCGGGCTTGTGAAATAGGAGCGTCATTGCCGGGCTTGACCCGGCAATCCATCTGTTCGCACCAGCCAAGTTGGATCACCGGGTCTCGGCGCCGCGCGCCGGCCCGGTGATGACGGTCAAGCAAACAATCCCTTGAAATCGGTGACGAACTGTTTGGTCGTGAGCGGCGCGCGCTTGACGATGTCGTGGATCGGCTTGGTGTTCTCGGTGGAGAAGCCGCCGACATTGCCGATGCGGCCGATCGCGAGCGCATGTGCTACCAGCCAGTCGGGCATGCCGCGCGCCTTCATCGCTTCGGCGGCCTGCTCAGGCGTGACGCCGACATAAGTGATCTTGCGGGCCAGCACTTCCGAGAACGCGTCGGTGAATTCGCCGAATGAGGTCATCGCGCCGGTGAACTCGTATTCCTTGCCGGCATGCGGCGCCGGATTGATGAGGATGCGCGCGGCGACCGCGCCGGTGTCGCGAACGTCGATCAGCGCCAGCCGGAAATCGGGCTTATAGGGCATCACGATCTTGGAGTCGTTCTTGATCGCCGCTACCTGGCCGAGCACGTTCTGCATGAATAGCCCTGGACGCAGGATCACCCAGCCGATCTTGAGGCCGCGCAGGCGTTGGTCGATCACATAGTGGGTGCGGCCGGCGGGCGCCAGCGAATCCGGGCCGACTACGGCGCGGCCGGCGGACAGCCGCACCAGATATTTGACGCCGGCCGCCAACGCCGCGTCGATAGCGTTGGTGTTCTGCTCGCCGAGCTGCGGGTTGACCGCGGTGGTCAGGAATACGGAGTCCGCGCCTTTGAGCACCTTCTCCAATGCCGCCTTGTCGTTCAAGTCGGCGACCGCGATCTTGGCGTCGGCGCCCAAAACCTCGCCCGCCTTCTCGGCGTTACGCACCACGGCGACCGGGTTTTGCCCGAGGCTTTTCAGTTCCTTCACCACCGCCCGGCCGGTATTGCCGGTAGCGCCGACAACAGCAATCATCGTTTCTCTCCCCAAGTGAAAATAATTTCAGACCAGTCGGTCGCCGCCGTCGATTTGCAGATCGTGGCCGGTCACCGACCGGTTATCGAGCAGGAAGAACACGGCGTGGATCACGTCGTCCGTCGTGGCCAGGTGCCGCGCCGGCGCCCGCGCCGCCAGCGCGTCGAGGACGCCCTGCGCGCCTTTCTTTGCCGCCGCTTGCCATTTCGGCGAGTCGCCGATCAGCCCGGGCGATACCGAATTCACCCGGATCGGCGCCAGCTCCACGGCGAGCGTGTTCATGACGCCGACGACGCCGGCATTGGCTACGGTGATCATGGTCGAGTTCAGATAAGGCTTGGCCTCGGCGAGACCGCCGAACAGCACGATCGCGGAGGTCGGTTTGAGCCGCGGCAGCAATGTGTGGACGACTTCGATATAGCCGGTGAGCTTGACGTGCAGCGCCTTGTTGGCGGCCTCGACTTTGAAATCCTTGATGTTGGTCGCGCACTGATCGATCGGCACCAGCACCAGGTGATCGATCGCCGGTCCGTCGGCCAAAGCCGCGCGGATCGAAGTCGGATCGTCGAGCTCGACATGCAGGCCGGTCACGCTCGGGCCGATCGATCGCGCGACCTCGGCCGCGCGTTCGGCGCCGCGGCCGGCGACGGTGAGCATGCAGCCGAGCGCATGGGCGGCGCGCGCCAGCGGCAGGCCGATCCCCGACGTGCCGCCGATGACGACCACATGCTCGTTGGCCTTGGGCATGAAAACCTCCGGAGCTTTCAGCGCGGCGGCGCTTTGAGGTTGTTGGCGACCACGCGCGCGATCACCGACCAATCCTCTTCGCGATAGCCCTGCGCGATGGCCTGCACCAGATGATCGCGCACCACATTGGCGGCCGGCAGCGCCAGATTGACGCGCTCGGCCGCTTCGATCGCTAGCTTGATGTCCTTCAGCCCCAGCGGCACGGCGAAGTTCGCCGGCGTGAAGTTGTCCTGCTCGATCAGCTTGCCGTAGGATTTGTACAGCGGTGTCGAGAACAACGTGTTGGTCAGGAACTCGTAGAAGGCCGACCGGTCGACGCCGTATTGCGCCGTCAGCGCGAAGGCCTCCGCCATGCCCTCGATATTGGTGAGCCCCATGAAATTGACCGCGAGCTTGACCGCGATCGCGTTCGCCGGATCGGGACCGAAGGTGAAGGTGCGCTGCCCGACCGCGTCGAACAGCGGCATGCAGCGGGCGATGGCGTCCGGCGGGCCGGCGGCGATGACGAACAATTTGCCGGCCGGTGCCATGTCGACGGCGCGGCCGAGCACCGGCGCGGCGACGAAGACGCGCCCGCGCTTGTTGTGCCCGGCGGTCAGCTTGCGCGCGGTGTCGACCCCGAGCGTGGTGCACGACACATGGATGCACTCTTTCGGCAGCCGGTCGATCAGGCCGGACTCGAACAGCATCGCCTCTTCGGCGGGTCCGTCGGCGACGCAGGTGATGAGCACGTCGACGGCGCCGATGTCCTGCGGCGCGGAAACCGCCTTGGCGCCGGCTGCGATCAGCGCGCGGTCCTTGCCCGGCGTGCGGTTATAGACGGTGAGCGTGTGGCCGCGCTTTCGGATGTTGAGCGCCATCGGCGCGCCCATGATGCCCAAGCCGATGAAGCCCACATGCATGACTGAAAACCCTACGCCTTGCCCACGCCAAAACCGCCGGCGGCCAGCCCTATCAGCTTTTTGGGCCGCTTGAAAATCCCCGTTTGCGCGACCCGCGCCATACGCTAATTGTCTTATACCTTGGCCCGCCGTGAAATTCCGCCTCTCGTGCGCCGCCGTAAAAAAGTGAGGAAATGCCGATGAAATACAACCGCAAGCAAGCCACCGCCTCCTGGGGCATGATGGCCAAGGATTGGGAGCAGGGCATCGATTACGCCCGCCTGCACAAGGAGCGCGTCAAGCGCGCCCAGGAGGCGATCCGCCACGCCGGCCTCGGCGCCGTGCTCGCGTTTAACTTCGACAATATCCGCTACATCACCGGCACCCATATCGGCGAATGGGCGCGCGACAAATTCATGCGCTACGCGCTTTGCCCGGTGGTGGGCGAGCCGATGCTGTGGGATCCGGCGCCGCCGGCCAAGCGCATTTCCTCGCCGTGGATCGCCGACAATGTCGCGGCGCCGATTTCGACCATGCAGGGCGGCTTGCCGCTGCAACTGAACATCCAGGGCGACTTCGCCAAGCAGATCAAGAAAGTCCTGATGAAGCTCGGCATCGACAAGGAGCCGATCGGCATCGATTTGATGGAGCTGCCGATGCTGCGGGCGCTGGAGAAGGAAGGCATCGAGGTGGTCGACGGCCAGCAGGCCATGCTCGACGCCCGCGAGGTCAAGACCCCGGACGAGATCGAGCTGTTGAAAATGGCCTGCGCCATGGTCGACGCCACTTACGTCGACATCGCCCGCGCGATCCGCCCGGGCACGCGCGAGAACGAGCTCGTCGCCATCGCCAACGACCGGCTGTTCCGCATGGGCTCCGAGCGCGTCGAGTGCGTCAACTCGGTATCGGGCCAGCGCGGCCGGCCGCATTCGCACACCTTCTCCGACCGCATGATCCAGCCGGGCGACATGGTGTTCCTCGACATCATGCATTCGTTCAACGGCTATCGCACCTGCTACTACCGCACCTTCATCTGCGGCGAGCCGAACAAATATCAGATCGACGCCTACGAGACCGCGTCGAAATGGATTTCCGCCTCGATCGACCTGATCCGCCCCGGCATCACGCCCGACCAGGTGGCGCAGGTATGGCCGGACGCGCAGGAATTCGGCTACCGCGACGAGGCGGAAGCGTTCCTGCTGCAATACGGCCACGGCGTCGGGCTGTCGCTCTGGGAGCGGCCGATCATCAGTAAGCGCTACACCGGGCAGAACACGCCGTTGAAGGAAGGCATGGTGTTCGCGTTGGAAACCTGGAAGGGCGCCGAGGACGGCTCCGGCGCCGCCCGCATCGAGGAAGAGGTCGTCGTGACCAAGGACGGCTGTCAGATCATCACCAACTTCCCGTCCGACCGGCTGATCTCCTGCGGGCTTCCGGGCTGCGAGGTGTTTTAGCTTTCATCCGCCCCCGCGAAGCGGGGGTGGTGGAGGGGGCGTCTCTATTTGTCATTGCCGGACTTGATCCGGCAATCCCTGGAGAGCCGCACTTCAGCATGGACCACCGGGTCAAGCCCGGTGGTGACGAAGGAAGTGGATGCCTCCGCCCCGGTGGAGGGGACAAGCTTGCCATCCGCGTGCGAACGGCGTTGGTGCCTCGCAACGACGGTTTGGTGCGGTTATATCTACAATTAGCGAAGGTTCGAGGTTATCGAGTTGTCCCACACGCCCGTCACCATCCTCACCGGCTTCCTCGGCAGCGGCAAGACGACGCTGCTCAACCGCGCTTTGCGCGATCCGGCGATGGCCAACACTGCCGTGGTGATCAACGAATTCGGCGAGGTCGGCCTCGATCACGTGCTGGCGGCGCAAAGCGACGACACCATCATGGTGCTGGAAAACGGCTGCCTGTGCTGCACGGTGTTCGGCGATCTGGTGACGACGCTGAACAATCTCTATCACCAGCGCGAGGACGGCGCCGTTCCGCGCTTCGATCACGTGGTGATCGAAACCTCCGGCCTCGCCGATCCGTCGCCGCTGATCCAGGCGTTCCTGTCGGATCCGACCCTGGCCGGGCTTTATCGCATCGGCATGGTGGTGGCGACGGTCGACGCGGTCAACGGCCCGGCGACGCTCGACGAGCACATCGAATCCGTGCGTCAGGTGGCGCTCGCCGATCATATCCTCATCACCAAGCTCGATCTGGTCGCGCCGGAAAAGGCCAAGGCGGCGGAAGCGGCGCTAACCGCGCGGCTGCATCGCCTCAATCCGGCGGCGAAGATCACGCGTATCTACGATCCGGTCTTCGACATCGGCAAGGTCTTGCGCGCCGACGCGCTCAAGCCCGGCGATGCCAAGTCCGACGCGCGCGCCTGGCTCAATGCCGCCGCCTATATGGAGCAGGACGCGCACGCGCATGGTCACGAGCATCACGACGGCGAAGAGGACCACGATCACCATCACCTGCACGACCGCGACATCGCCTCGTTCTGCTTCGTGCGCGAGCAGCCGATCACGCGCGAGGCGCTGCGCCTCCTGCTCGACGCCTTGCAGCAAAATCTCGGGCCGAACCTGCTGCGCGTAAAAGGCATCGTCAATGTTGCGGAAGAACCCGACCGCCCGGCGGTGATCCAGGGCGCGCAGCAGCTCCTGCATAATCTCACCTGGCTCGAGCGCTGGCCCGATGCCGACCGGAGGAGCAAGATTGTGTTTATCACGCAAGGGTTCGATCGCGCCGAGGTCGAGGACATGATCGCCGTGCTCGATCGCGTGGCAACCCGCACCGCCGCGGCCCGCGCGCGGGCGCAGGCGCAGACGATTGGCTAAGCGGCCAAGCGGCGATTGTCGCGGCCGCCTTTTTCGCTCAAGATCAAAGCCGGGGGAAACATGACCGAGGCATTGTCGCAAGAACGCCTGGCGAAGCGAAAGATGCTGCTCGATCGTGTCGACGCCATCGCCGAGACGCTGCGCGCATCGGGAGCCAAGAACGAGGAACTGGGAACGCTTGCGCCCGAGGCGGTCGGCGCGCTGCGCGATGCCGGCCTGTTCAGCATGAAGCTCAACACCGCTTTGGGCGGCGCCGAGGTCGATCCGCTGACTGAAATGATGGTGTTGGAGACGATCGCCTATCACGATTTCACCAGCGGCTGGTGCACGATGGTCGGCGCCACGTCCGTTGCCTCGATGGGATCGTTCCTGCCGCCAGCCGGCCTCGACCGCGTGTTCGCCGGCGGACACATTCCGACCGCCTCGATATCGTTCTATCCGGGCGGGCGGGCCGTGCGCGAAGGCGACGGTTACCGCGTGAATGGGCGCTGGCGCTTCAACAGCGGCATTAAACACGCCGAGTGGTCGATCGGCGGGACGCTGATCGAAGGCAGCGAAGCCGAGAACGGCGGCCGCCCGATCGTCATCTACGCGGTGTTTCCGAAGAAGGACATCAAGCTCCACGACAATTGGGGCGGTGTGGTCGGCCTGCGTGGCACCGGTTCGTGCGATTTTTCCGTGGAGAATTATTACTTGCGCAAGGAGATGACATTCGCCTGGGATCTGCTGAAGCCGCAGCCGCTGCGCGGCGGGCCGTCATATCTGTTCCCGCCGTTCAGCTACGTCGCCAAAGAGCACGGGCCGGTGGCCATCGGCGCGGCGCGGCGCGCGCTCGACGAGCTGATTACATTGGCCACGACCACGCGCGGGACTTTCCGCGCTTCCAAGCTCGACGAGCGGCAGGTGGTGCACCGCTTCATCGGGCAGACGGATTTGAAGATACGAGCGGTGCGGGCGCTGCTGCACGAGCGCTACGCGCAATTGTTCGAAGGCATCGGCGCCGGAAAGATGCCAGACGCGGCGGCGATCGCCGACGTGCGCGCTGCCGCGGTCTACGCCACCGATATCGCCATCGAGACGGCGACGCAGGTCTTTCACTTTGCCGGCAACACCGGCTTGCATCACCCGCATGTCGTCGGCCGGCTGCTGCGCGATCTGAATACCGCGGGACTGCATCAGGTGATGAGCGACACCGCTTACGAAAATCACGGCAAGGTCCGGCTCGGCCTGCCGGTCGATCCGATGTCTTGAGTCTGCCGACAGGGCAGGGGGCGAAATGGCCGAAAAAGCTTACGACTACATCATCGTCGGCGCCGGCTCGGCGGGTTCGGTGCTGGCCAACCGGCTCTCGGCCAGGCCCGACGTCACCGTGTTGCTGCTGGAAGCCGGCGGCTCGGACAAATCGCTGTTCGTGCGCATGCCGGCCGGGATCTTGAAGTTGGATTCGCCACGTTACGACTGGCGCTACGACACGGTGCCGCAGGCGGCGATGAACGGCAGGCGCATGTTCCAGCCGCGCGGCCGGCTCCTCGGCGGTTCAAGCTCGACCAACGCCATGATCTACATGCGCGGCCAGCCGGCCGACTACGATCATTGGCGGCAGCTCGGCAATGCCGGCTGGAGCTACGCGGACGTGCTGCCATTGTTCAAGAAAGCCGAGAACAATGAGCGCCTGCACGACGAATTTCACGGGCAAGACGGGCCGCTCAACGTCGCCGACCGGCCCTATACCAATCCGCTAAGCCACGTCTTCGTCGAAGCAGCGCAGCAGATCGGCATTCCATTCAACCCGGACTTCAACGGCGCCGTGCAGCTCGGCTGCGGCCTCTTTCAGGTGACGCAGAAGAACGGCGAACGCTGGAGCGCGGCCCGCGCCTATCTGCACCCGGCGGCGGCGCGCAAAAACCTCACCATCGTCACCAAGGCGCAGGCCACCCGCGTGCTGATCGAGAAGGGCCGCGCCGTCGGTGTCGAATATGTGCGCAGAGGGAAGCGGCATCGTGTCCGCGCCGAACGGGAGGTGGTGCTTGCCGGCGGCGGCATCAACTCACCACAACTGCTGCTCCTGTCTGGTATCGGCCCGGCCGCGGAGCTAAAGGGGATCGGCGTGCCGATCATGCTGGATCTTCCCGGTGTCGGCAAGAATTTGCAGGATCACCTCAACGTCAGCGTCGTTCAGCGCGCGACGGGGGCGGTCACCCTCGATGACAAGCGCAGCGGCTTCGCCTCGCTCGCCGTGGGGCTGCAATGGATGCTGTTCAAGACCGGGCCGGGGACCACCAACGTCGCCGAGGCCGGAGCCTTCATCGTCAGCAGCCTCGGCGCCGCGACGCCCGATATTCAGTACCATTTCATCCCGTCGCAGGTGGTCAATCACGGCCGCACCGTTCTCGACGGGCACGGCATCACCATTCATGTCAACTGTTTGCGGCCGCAGAGCCGCGGCGAAATCCGCCTGGCGTCGGCCGACCCGCTTCGACCGCCGCTGATCGACCCGAATTATCTCGCAGCGGACTATGATCGCAAAATTCTCATCGACGGCACCCGGCGGGCGCGCGAGATTTTGGCGGCGCCGGCATTCAAGCGCTGGCTCGGCGAAGAGCGCATTCCCGGGGCTGCGTCACAATCCGACGCCGCGCTGACGGAATGCATCCGCGCCACGGGGGAAACCGAATATCACCCGGTCGGCACCTGCAAGATGGGCAGCGACGCCATGGCCGTGGTCGACGAGCGGCTGCGGGTGCGCGGCATCGAGGGCTTGCGGGTGATCGACGCGTCGATCATGCCGACGCTCGTATCCGGCAACACCAACGCGCCGGTGATCATGATCGCCGAGAAAGGCGCGGCGATGATGCTGAGCTAAGCCGGCAGATCGACGCGATAGTCGTAGGGCGCCGACGGCGCGTATTCGCCAGCATAGGCGCGCCGCAGTAGTTCCTTCGTCTTTACGCCGGCGGCGCGGGCCGCCACCATCTTCGCCGGCACGACGAATTTGCCGATCGGGTCGGCCTTGAACTCCGCCGATTCGCGCATCCACTTGGTGGATTTTTTCCAGTCGCCGAAGGCGTCGGCCTGCAGCTCGACGCTGTTGCCGTCCGGGTCGACGTAATAGAAGGAGAGCGTCATGCCATGATGCACGGCCACATGCGGCTCATAGCCGAATTCGTCGTGCAGGCGCTGCCAGGTGTCGAGCAGGTCGTTCACCGTGGTGTATTCGAAAGCCAGGTGATGCAATCCCGCATATTTTCGAAACTCGGGATTGTCGCGGAACAGCGGATTGCCGACCAGCGAAAGCCGATGATTGGCGCCGTCGTTGCTGAGAAAGGCGATGCCCGGCGCGTAAAAATTCGGCTGAGTGCCGACCACGTCGGCGTACCACTTGATCATCTCGTCCATGCGCGCGGTCTTCAACAGCGCGTGATGGAAGACCGGCCGCTTGAACGGCTTCTTTTTTGCGGCAGGGCGCTTGGCCGGCTTCTTCGTTGCTTTCTTCATGGCGAGGGACCCGCTTACGGATTTTACAGGCTTCTGGCGATGAGGAGCTTCATGATTTCGTTAGTGCCGGCGAATATGCGCATGACGCGAGCGTCGCGATAGATGCGCGAGATCGGATATTCGTCCATGTAGCCGTAGCCGCCGAACAATTGCAGGCAACGATCGACGATCTTGCCGAGCAGATCGGTGTGCCAGTATTTCGCCATCGAGGCGGTGGTGGTGTCGAGCTCGCCCTTGAGGTGGCGCTCGATGCAGTGATCGAGGAACACCTTGGCGATGGTGGCTTCGCTTTTGCACTCGGCCAGCACGAACTGGGTATTCTGGAAATCGATGATCTTCTTGCCGAAGGCTTGGCGCTGCTTGACGTAATCGACGGTCAAAGCGAGCGCCCGCTCGGTCATGGCGACGGCCTGGGTCGACACAATCAGCCGCTCCTGCGGCAGTTCCTTCATCAGCTGGTAGAAGCCCTGGCCTTCCTCGGTGCCGAGCAGGCTTTCCGCCGGCAGCGGCACCTCTTCGAAGAACAATTCGGAGGTGTCGGCGGAATCCATGCCGAGCTTTTTCAGCTTGCGGCCGCGGCGGAAACCGGGCGCGTCGTCGGTCTCGACCACCATCAGCGAGACACCCTTGGAGCCCTGCTTCGGATCGGTCTTGGCGACGACGATGATGAGGTCGGCGTGCTGGCCGTTGGTGATGAAGGTTTTCGAGCCGTTGAGCACGTAGCCGTTGCCGGATCGCTTCGCGGTTGTGCGCACGCCCTGCAGATCGGAGCCGGTGCCCGGCTCGCTCATGGCGATGGCGCCGACCATTTCGCCGTTGGCGAGTTTCGGCAGCCAGCGCCGCTTCTGCTCTTCGGTGCCGTAATGCAGGATATACGGCGCGACGATGCCGGAATGCAGCGGCGCGCCGCTGGTGTCGAAGCCAGCCAGCGAATATTCGCGGTTGATCACCGCTTCATGCGCAAAGGTGCCGCCGGCGCCGCCATATTCCTCGGGCATCGCCGCGCAAAGGAGGCCGGCCTGACCGGTTTTGGTCCACACCTCGCGCGGATAGAAATGCTCCTCGTGCCACTGATCGAGATGCGGCACGAATTCGGCGGCGATAAAGCGCCGCGCCTGGTCTTCGAGGAGGACGAGATCCTCGCTCATCCATGCCGGGCGCGGCAGATTGAGAATGTCGGTCATTGTCGTTCTAACAGAGACGCGCCGCTAGACCGATGCGCGCACCCGTTACTCCCTCCCGTTTCGGCAGCTCGTATTTTTGGCGCGCCCGAAGAGATTCGAACTCCTGACCCCCAGATTCGTAGTCTGGTGCTCTATCCAGCTGAGCTACGGGCGCGTCGAAAGGCGTAGCTAAAGCCTTCGCCGCCCGTTGGCAAGCGCGCCCCGGCTTAAGACCGCGCCGCGCCGGCGATGTGGTATAAGGTGGGACAATCGAAAGCAAATAGCGGATGTGGCGACCACCGCAACGGATCCGGTATGAGGCCTCGGCCGGACGCATCCCGTCGGCGGCGGAAGCCGCCGCGTCGCGGCTGTTCTCGCCGGTCGATATCGGCCCGGTGCGGCTTTTGCAGCGGACCTGGGTTCCCGCCATGGTGCCGTGGCGGGCGACCGAGGAAGGCTACGTCACCGAGGACGTCATCGACTGGTACGAGCGCTTCGCCCGCGGCATGCCGGGCGCGATCGTGCTCGAGGCGACCGGCATCCGCGACGTGCCGTCCGGGCCGCTTTTGCGCATCGGCCACGACCGCTTCCTTCCCGGCCTGCGCCGCCTGGTCGAGACGGTGCGCCGCGCCAGCGAAGGCCGCACGCGGCTTCTGGTCCAGCTCATCGACTTCCTCGTCATCCGCCGCCGCCCCGAGCCGCAGAAATTCTTCGAGCGCTTCCTCGCCGTGACCGACCGGCATCGCGCGGCGCTCGGCGATCCGGGCCTGCCGGAAGCCGAGGTGCGCGCCCGCCTGTCCGCGATGAGTGAGCAGAACGTCGAGAAAATTCTCGCACCGGACGAATGGGAGGCGCTGCAATTCGGCTATCGCGAACGCGTCAGCGATATGCAGCACGCGCACATCCGCAACTTGCCGCAGGTGTTGCCGGGTTTGTTCGCGGAAGCGGCGCTGCGCGCGGAGGAGGCCGGCTTCGACGGCGTGGAGCTGCATTACGCGCACGCTTACACGATGGCGTCGTTCCTCTCGCGGACCAACACGCGCACCGACGGTTACGGCGGCCCGCGCGAGAATCGCGTTCGCCTGCCGCTTGAAGTCCTTGCCGAGGTCCGCAAGCACGTGAGCAATAACTTTGCCGTCGGTCTCCGTTTCCTTGCCGACGAATGCATCGACGGCGGCAGCGGCGTCGACGATGCGAGCTATTTCGGCGTTGCCTTTGCGCGCGCGGGGGCGGATTTCATCTCATTATCGCGCGGCGGCAAATTCGACGACGCCAAGCAACCGGCGATCGGCGCCGCAGCTTATCCTTATACCGGTCGCAGCGGCTACGAATGCATGCCGCAATTCATTTCCGACGAGACCGGGCCGTTCGGCAGGAACGCCAAGCCCTCCGCGGCGATCCGCAAGGCGGTGCGCGACGCCGGTAGTCAGGTGCCGGTCGTATGCACCGGCGGCATCCACAACTTCGATATGGCCGAGGACTATCTGGCGCGCGGCGTCTGCGACATCGTCGGCGCGGCGCGGCAAACGCTGGCCGATCCCGACTGGTTTCGCAAAATCCGGCTCGGACAGGGTGGCGACGTGCGCGTGTGCGAATACACCAATTACTGCGAGGGGCTCGACCAGAAACACAAACCGGTCACCTGCCAACTCTGGGATAAACTTCCTTCGGCCGCGGGCGAGCGGCGAACGGCGGACGGCAGGCGCCGCATGACCGCGCCGGTCTGGCAGCCGCCGGAATAAACTTCAATCCAGGCCGGCTTTGGCGAGTCCTTCGGCGATGTGCCTGACGTCCTCTTCCTTTTTGAAAGGAAGCCGGCTGAAATGTTCGCTGAACGAGTATTTCGGATTGAGCTTTTTGAGCTCGCCCCAGACGCGACGGGCTTCGTCGATCTCGCCGAGATGACCGAGAGCGGAGGCGAGCGCGGAGCGTGAAAAATCCGTCTCGGGCACGAGGACAATGCGCTGCCGCAGCAAGGCCGCCGCTTTTTCGTAATTGCCGGCAAGCAGGTGCGCCATGCCGAGGAAGTGGAGATATTGCGCATTGAAAGCGGGATCGAGACGCATCGCATGCTCGATCACCGGGATTGCCTCCAACGGCTGTCCCGCATAACTGCGCAGGGTGCCGAGGACGTTGTAGGCCATTGCGAAATTCGGATTGAGCAACAGCGCCACCTCGATCTGCGACTTCGCCTCATCGAGGTCCCTGCTGAATGTTGCGGCCACCGCCGCAACCACGCGCGCCAGCGGTTCTTTCGGGTTCTTTTCGATCGCCCGTTCAGCATATCGCTTGGCAAGCGGCAGCGAGCTGTCGGGATCGCCGCTCCACCGGTTCTGGTAGTCGAACATGTACGCAAAACCGAGCCCGGCAATAGCTTGCGCATAGTTCGGATCGAGTTCGATCGCCTGGAGAAAGCAGGCTTTCGCCTGCTCGAACGTATCGCGGTTCTTGCGGTTCCCAAGCAAAAGCTCGCGTCCACGAAGCGCGCTGTCGTAAGCATCGATATTGGAAGTGCCGCTGCTGGTAAGGTGTGCGTTTTCGGCTGGGGTCAGCGTGACTTTGAGCGCGCCAACGATTCGACGCGTGACGTCGTCCTGAACCTCGAAAATGTCGGTCAGATCGCGGTCATAGCGCTCGGCCCAGACATGTGCGCCGGTTGCGGCGTCGATCAGCTGTGCCGTGATCCGCACCCGCTGTCCGGCACGGCGGATCGAGCCTTCGAGGACCGAACGCACCGAGAGTTCGCGGCCGACCGTGCGAACGTCGACCGAGCGGCCCTTATAGGTGAAGCTCGAATTACGCGCGATAACCGTCAAGCCGGCGATCTTCGACAGATCGGTGATGATGTCTTCGCTGATGCCGTCGGAGAAATACTCCTGTTCCGGATCGCCCGACATATTGGTGAACGGCAAAACGGCGATCGATGGCTTATCGTCGGGTTTTTCGGCCGCCGCCGTCGTTTGCGCCGAATGCGCGGGAGCGGCGGGAGCGGCGTCAAGGCGGATGCCGTAGACCCGCACCGGCCGCGCGATGTTCTTGAGCTGGCGATCGCCCATGTCTTCATAGGCAAAATTTATTTTCCCGTCGATTTCATCGCGGACCTTTGCGGAGACGCAAATTCCGCCCGGTGTGGCTATTCCCTCCAGCCGCGCCGCGATGTTGATGCCGTCGCCGAAAATGCGGTTCTCGTCATAGATGACGTCGCCGAGGTTGATGCCGATGCGAAACTGCATGCGTCGCTTGGGGTCGACGGCGGTGTTGCGCTCGGCCATCGCCCGTTGAATGGCGACCGCGCATTCGACGGCGTTCACGACGCTGGCGAACTCGGCCAATATGCCGTCGCCGGCGGTATCGATGATGCGTCCGCCGAAGTTGCCCACCATCGGTAGCACGACGGCCTGATGGCCCTTAAGGTCCGTGACCGTGCGCGCTTCGTCGGAACCCATGAGGGCGCTGTAGCCGGCGATATCGGCGGCCAGGATAGCTGCGAGCCTACGCGACTGGCTCTCCGCCATAGCGGTTTCTCCGGATCGACGTAACCGAAAGTGTAGGACACATATGTTGCGCCGCAAAGATTGCCAGCGCCATCGGTCGCGGCCGCGGCAGATGGCGGCGGACGTGCCTACCAGCCGGCCGCCGCCGCCTCGGGACTGTCTTCCCGCCAGTTGACGGCGACGAAGCGTCGCCCCGTTACCCCGTCGGACTTGGCGCTCGCCAGCCACAATAGCGGCGGCACCATGATCGCGGGGTCGAGCAATGTGGCGCGCAGCCGATCCGGGAAACTCGCCGGAATCATTCCGGTCAGCGTCGCCCCGCCCGGCAGCAGCGTGTTGACGGTGACGCCGGAGCCGGCGAGGTCCTGCGCCCAGATGATGGTCGCCGATTCCAGCGCCGCCTTGGACGGACCGTAAGGTGAAAAGCCGCGCCGCCGCATGGTCTCGGCGTTCATCGAGATGTTGACGATCCGGCCCCAGCCCGCGTCCAGCATCGGCGGCACCGCGGCGCGCGCCATCAGGAAGGGCCCGACCACGTTGGTATCGATCACCAGACGCCAGGCATCGGGCGCCGTTTCCCAGAAGCGCGTCGGTTCGGTCATGAACTTTTCGCTGACGTATTTCATGCCGCGTCCGGCGTTGTTGACCAGGAGGTCGAGTCGGCCGAAACGATCGAGCGCCGTGGCGACGATACGCCGGCAGTCTTCCTCCCTGGTCACGTCGGCAAGGATGGGCAGGACGCGGTCCGGCGCGCCGGCCGTAGCGGCCTCGGCGGCGACGCGTTCGACCTCGCCCTGTTCGCGTCCCGCCGTCGCCAACACGGCGGCCCCGGCCTGCACAAGCCCAAGCGTCATGGCGCGGCCGAGCCCGCGACCGCCGCCGGTGACGATGACGACTCGGCCCGCGAGCGGCAGTTCCTCGCTCTCAGCACGCTTTCCGTATTGTGGCGGATTGGTTGGCATTCTAGGAATACTACAACAAACGCAAATGTTGGTGGGAGGACTGCGAAATGGGTGCGCGGAGCAGGACTGATCAGCTGCGTGAGGCCAGCAATCCGCTGTTCAACGACCGCAAGCTCAAGCTCGGCACCTTTTGCAGCAACTTAAGCGGCGGCGCCACCATGGCGTCGATCGAGGGCATCTTGCAGGCCAAGTGGGAAAGCTCGCTGGCGCTGGCGCGGCTGGCGGACGAGATGACGTTCGAAGCCATCGTGCCGGTGGGGCGCTGGAAGGGTTTCGGCGGCACCACCAACTTCAACGGCGAGGGTTTCGAGTGCTTCACCTGGGCGGCGGCGATGAGCGCGCTGACCAGGAATTGCGGCGTCTTCGCCACCTCGCACGTGCCGACCATGCATCCGGTCATGGCCGCCAAGCAGGCCGCCACCATCGATCATATCGGCGGCGGCCGCTTCACGCTAAACGTCGTCACCGGCTGGTACCGGCCGGAAATCGAGATGTTCGGCGCGCCGCTCCTCGAACACGATACCCGCTACGACATGGCCGTCGAATGGCTCGAAATCATCAAGCGGCTGTGGACCAGCGAGGACGAGTTCGACTTCGACGGCAAATTCTACCAGGTCAAGCGCGCGATCATCGCGCCGAAGCCGGTGCAGAAGCCGCATCCGGCGATCATGAGCGCGGGTGCCTCTCCCAAGGGCCGCGAATTCGCCGCGCGCCACGCCGACGTCAACTTCATCAATCTCGATGCTCACGATTTCGAGGCCGTAAAGGCGCGCGTCGACGCATCGCGCAAGACCGCTTGGGAAGAATGCAAGCGCGAAATCCAGGTGTGGACCAACGCCTATATCTTCCAGGGCGACAGCGAAGCCGAGGCGCGCGCAACCTATGAAGACTGCGTGTTCAAGAATGGCGATTGGGAGGGCGTCGAGAACCTCGTCAACATCATGGGGCTCAACTCGCTGTCGATCCCGGCGCCTGCGCTGCAAACGCTCAAGCAGCATTTCATCGCCGGCTGGGCCGGCTATCCGCTGATCGGGACCAAGGAGCAGGTCGTTGACGGCCTGGCGCTGCTCGAACGCGCCGGCTTCGACGGCATCGTGCTGTCATGGCCGCGCTACCTCGAAGACATGCGGCAATTCAAGGCGGAGACCTTCCCGCTGGTGCAACAGGCGGGATTGCGCTGAGTCACGCCTGCGCGCGGGCGCCGCGGTGGGCGCTCAACTCGACTGCGCGATCGGGAATGGTCAGGCGAAATGTGGCGCCGATGGTGCCCTCGACCAGGCGGATCTCGCCGCCATGCGCGCGCACCAGTTCGGCGGCGATGACAAGCCCAAGCCCGGTGCCGCCGCTGCGGGTCGAGCCCTGGAACGCTTCGAACAGATGCGCCTGTGCCTTGTCGGAGAAGCCGGGCCCGGTGTCGGATACCTCGATCACCACCACCGCGCCTTCGCGCCGGCCGGTGATGCGGATCTGGTCGCGGCCGGGGTCGCGCGAGGCGCGGCTTTCCAGCGCCTGCACGGCGTTGCGCGCGAGGTTGAGCAGGATGCGGAAGAGCTGGTCGTAGTCGGCCTCCACCGTCAGCCCGCGCTCGACCGCGCTGATCCAGCGGATCGGCGTATCGGCGGGAAGCCCGAGCGTCTCGTGGACCTCCTCGACCAGCGGCTCGAGCAGGATCGGCCTTCGTTCCGGCGGCGGCTCCTGAACGCGGCCGTAGGATAACGTTGATTGGCACAAGGCGATGGCGCGCTCGAGCGCGCGAACGAGCTTGGGCGCGAAACGCTGCACGTTCGGATCGGGTAGGCTGAGCAGCCGGTCGGAAATGAGCTGCGCCGAGCCGAGCAGGTTGCGCAAATCGTGGTTGATCTTCGACACCGCGAGCCCGAGCGCGGCAAGCCGGTTCTTCTGATGCAGCATCGAGGCGAGTTCGGCCTGCATGGTCGCAAGCTCGCGCTCGGCGACGCCGATCTCGTCGGCGCGCGCCGAAGGCACGATGATGCGGTCGGCGTTCTCCGGGTCGGCGCGGAACGCCATCATATTGGCGGTGACCCGGCGCATCGGGCGCACGAAGGTGTAGTGCAGCGTCAGATAAACCAGCGCCGCGGTGAGGCCGGAGATCAGCAGCGAGATCAGCAACAGGTCGACCGAGTAACGCAGCAGCGCCTTGCGCAACGGTTGCTCGTTCATGACGATTTCGATGTAGTCGCCGCCCATCGGCGCCGGTCCGACGACGCGCATCACCTTCTTGGCCGTATGGTTGTCGAACATCAGCATGAAAGCGTCGATGATCGAATCGAACGTGTAGACGTTACGCATGTCGAAGTCGTTGTTGATCGGCGGCGGCGCATCGCCGACCGCGAGCAAGCGGCGTTGCGTTCCCATCTTCATGGCGACGGCGCGGGCGCCGATCGAATCCAGGATTTGCTTGGCGAGGCTCTCCGACACCATGCCGTTCGGCGCGGCGTCGAGCACGAGGGCTGCGGTGCGGGCGCTGGCCAGGCGATCGTTCAGCCAGTTCACGCGGAAATTGGCGACCAGCGGCACATAGATCAGCACTTCCCCGAGCATCACGAACAGGATCGTGAATACAAGGAGCTTTCCCGAAAGCCCAAAGCGTGGCGCGCGGACCGGCTGGGTCCGCGCAGCGGCAGCATCGCTCATCTGCTAGGCCTTATGCGTCAACGCCGACGACGCAACCACCCCATGATGCGACGCGTCCGCGGCCTCGTCAAACCGTGGGTAAAGTAGGTGATGGCGGCGCGTTTTCCCACCTCGGCGTAGCTCGGATAGGGAACAACGAGACCGGCAAGCGCCTGGATATTGAGCCTCTGGCCCACCGCCAAGGTCCAGGCATTGATCGATTCGGCGGCACGCGGGCCGACGATGGCGGCGCCGAGGACTTCGCCCGCGCGGTCGGTGACGATCTTGATGTGACCCTCGGTCGCGTGCTCGATCTGCGCGCGGTCGTTCTCGCGGTAGGGCCAGCGCAGGACGCGGATGACGCCGGAATGAGCGCGCGCCTCCTGTTCGAGCATGCCGACCTGGGCCAGCTCCGGGTCGGTATAGGTCACCCACGGGATCGTCTCATGATCGATCCGGATCGGTGCGCCAAACAGTACGCGCCGGACGACTAGCCCGGCGTGGTAATGCGCGACGTGGGTGTAATTCGGGCCGCCGGCGACGTCGCCGACGGCGAAGACGCGTTTGTTGGTGGTGCGTAGCGACCGGTCGAGGACGAGGCCGTGCTCATCGGTGCGGATTTTGGCGGCGTCGAGGTTGAGATCGTCGATGTCCGGCCGCCGGCCCGCCGTCACCAGCAGGTACGAACCCTCGATCGTGTCCGTACCGGTTTCGCTGGCGAGCGTCACCTGCACTTTGGCCAACGCCCGACCGACTTTCGCGACCTCAACGCCGCTGCGCAGTTCGATGCCCTCGCGCGTCAGCGCGTGCAGCACCACGGCCGCGACTTCGGGGTCGGCGCCGGCAAGCGGCGTTGCCGCTTCCAGCACGGTGACCTCGGAGCCGAACCGGCGAAATGCCTGCGCGAGTTCGAGGCCGACCGGGCCGGCGCCGATGACGATCAAATGGCGCGGCACTTCGCGAAGCTGGAAGACCGTCTCCTCGGTGAGATGCGGCGTGACGGCAAGGCCCGGAATCGCCGGGATGACCGGCGACGAGCCGGTGGCGATGACGAAGCGGTGAGCCTTGATGACATATTCACCGACGGTGACGGTGCGCGGATCGGTAAAGCGCGCGGCGCCTTCGATGACATTGACGCCGAGGCCGGCGAGGCGGTGACGCGCCGCGTTCGGGGTCAGCGCGCCGACGGTTTCGCGCACACCGGCATTGACCGCTGGCATATCGATGCTGATGCGCCCGGTTTTGATGCCGAAGCGCGCGTTGCTGCGCGCGATGTAAGCGCGTTGGGCCGCCACGGCCAGTGCCCGCGCCCGCACGCCGCCGTCGTTGAGGTTCGCACCGCCCATGCGGCCCTTTTCGATCAGCACCGCCGGGGCGTCGAAAGCCGCGGCGACGGCGGCCACAGCAAGCCCGCCTGGGCCGGCCCCGATCACGCAAAACTCCGGTGTCAGTTCTTTGCTGTTTTGCGCCATCAGGCCGCCGAGCTTACCGTTATGGGCGCAAATCTGGACGTGAACATTGTCACGGATTTCGGCGGAAAAACGTTACACGCGCACATGATTGGAATGTCTTGATGTGGAAATAATCGGCGCCGAGGTCTGTTTGGGTTCTTGGGGCCGTCACGCATATTCTATACATCCGGCCCGGCCGGCAAGCCGCCGCAGCGTCGCATTGACGAGTTGGGAGGGCTTTCGTATAAGCCGCGCCAATCGCGCGCCGGTGCTCCGGCGCGTAAAAATTGCGTGCTCGATCGGTCGCGGACGCTTACGGACGCGGTTGTTGAAAGCGGGTCTTGCCGCGGCGGAGAAAATCCCGTGAAACGAACCTATCAGCCGAGCAAATTGGTGCGCAAACGCCGGCATGGTTTTCGCACGCGCATGGCGACCAAGGGCGGACGCAAGGTCCTCGCGGCGCGGCGCGCGCATGGGCGCAAGCGGCTCAGTGCGTGATCGGGCCCGTTCCGTCGTTGTCGAGCGGCTGAGGCGCCGCAGCGATTTTCGGGCCACAGCGCGCGGAGAGCGGGCTTCGGGCCGCGCTTTTGTGTTGCAGGCGCGTTCACGCGGCGACCAGGGTGCCGTGCGTGTCGGCTTCACCGTATCGCGCCAGGTCGGCAATGCCGTGGAGCGTAATCGGGTGCGCCGGCGATTGCGGGAGATGGTGCGCGTGTCGCCGGCAGTCGCGGGCGGCGCAATGTGCCCCGGCCACGATTACGTGCTCATCGGCCGCCGCGCGGCGCTCATGGCGCCGTTCGGCGAAATGATGCAGGAATTCGATGCGGCCCTTACCCGGATTCTCGCGGGCACGTCCAGGCACGGGGGAACTGGTGACGCACGAACCGACCCCCTACATGAAGCGGGATCGCCGCCCCGCGAAAGCAGCGCAAAAGGGCGCAGGAAGTCGTTCCAGCCGTCTCCGAAGCCGCCCGGACCCAAGCCGCAAGAGCGCTGAATGATCGAGCACAAGAACACCATCCTGGCCATCGTCCTGTCGCTCATCGTCGTGGTCGGCTGGCAATATTTCATCGGCTATCCGCAGATGGAAAAGCAGCGCCAGGACGCGCTGCTCAAGCAACAGCAGCAGGCGCAAATCCAGCCGGCGACCCCGGCCAACCCCGCCACGCCTGCGACCCCCGCCGCCCCGGCTGCGCCCGGCGCGCAACCCGGCACACCGACGGTGCCGGGCATGGCGGCTGCGCCGGCGCAACCGCTGATACAGACTCGCGAGGCGGTGATCGCCGCCTCCCCGCACGTGGCGATCAATACGCCGCGGCTTAACGGCAGCATCGACCTCAAAGGCGCACGCATCGACAATCTCGCGCTTGAGCAATACCGGGAGACCGTCGATCCCCGTTCGCCGCCGATCGTGCTGTTCTCGCCATCGGGCGCGCCGGAGGCCTATTACGCCGAGTTCGGCTGGGTGCCGGCGGCGGGCGTGACGCAAAAGCTGCCGGGGGCGGACACGGTCTGGACGCAAGAAGGTTCAGGCGCGCTCGGCGTCGATCATCCGCTGACGCTGACCTACGACAATGGCGAAGGCCTGTCGTTCCGCCGCATCATCGCGGTCGACGATCATTATCTGTTCACGATCAAAGACCAGGTGCAGAACAAGAGCGGCAATCCGGTCACGCTGTTTCCCTACGCGCTGATCTCGCGCCACGGCACTCCCAAAGTGCAGGGCTATTACATCCTGCACGAAGGCCTGATCGGCGTGATGGGCAAAGACGGCGAGCAGGAAGAAACCTACAAGAAGATGGTCGATAAGAAGAATGAGACCTGGGACGTCACCGACGCCTGGCTCGGTTTCACCGACAAATACTGGGCGGCGGCGCTGTTGCCCAATACCGACGCCAAGGTGCAGGCGCATTTCTCGGCGGGCGAAGCCGGGGGGCAGCCGACCTACCAGACCGATTATCTGCTCGATGCGGTGACTGTCGCTCCGGGCGCGACCGGCTCAGCCGACGCGCGGCTGTTCGCCGGCGCCAAGGAAGTCTCGGTGGTCGGCGTGAATTTCCCGTTCGCCAGCGCCGGCGGCTACAACCAGGCGCTCAATCTCAACCATTTCGACCTGCTGATCGATTGGGGCTGGTTCTATTTCATCACCAAGCCGATGTTCCTCGCCATCGACTTCTTCTTTCATCTGGTCGGCAATTTCGGCATCGCCATCCTCATCGTCACGGTGCTGGTCAAGCTCCTGTTCTTCCCGCTCGCCAACAAGTCCTACGCCTCGATGGCGAAGATGAAGGCGGTGCAGCCGGAGATGACCATGATCCGCCAGCGCTTCGCCGACGACAAGATGAAGCAGCAGCAGGCGATGATGGAGCTGTACAAGAAGGAGAGGATCAATCCGGTGGCCGGCTGCCTGCCGATCGCCATCCAGATTCCGGTGTTCTTCTCGCTCTACAAGGTGCTGTTCATCACCATCGAGATGCGGCATGCGCCCTTCTACGGCTGGATCAAAGATCTTTCGGCGCAGGACCCGACCAACATCTTTACGCTGTTCGGGCTCATCCCGTTCGATCCGACCGTGCTGCCGATGGTCGGCAGCTTCCTGCACCTCGGCATTTGGCCGTTGATCATGGGCGTCACCATGTGGGTGCAGATGAAGCTCAACCCGCCGCCGCCCGATCCGACGCAACAGATGATCTTCAACTGGATGCCGCTGATCTTCACCTTCATGCTCGGGAGCTTCCCGGCGGGGCTGGTGATCTACTGGGCGTGGAACAACACGCTCTCGGTCGCGCAGCAAAGCGTCATCATGCACAAGCACGGCGCCAAGATCGAGCTGTTCGACAATCTCAAGCGCACCTTCTTCAAGCCAAAGCCGAAACAGCCGGCGGAGTAGCCCGCTGGAGCGGGCGGCGGCTCAGGTCGCCACCCGCACCAGCGCCTTGCCGAAATTCTTTCCTTCCAACAGCCCCATGAAGGCGGCCGGGGCGTTTTCCAGCCCGTCGGTGATGTCTTCGCGATAACGGATGCGGCCGTCGGCGATCCCGCCGGCGACCATTTTCAGGAACGCGGGATAATGCTCGGGCGCGAATTCGGTGTTGATGAAGCCGCGCAAAGTCAGGCTTCGGGTCAGCACATTGCGCATGGTTCTGGGTAGAAGGTCCGGGCCGGCGGCCGGACCGGCCGAGTTGTATTGCGCGATCAATCCGCAGACCGGGACGCGCGCATAAGTGTTGAGCAACGGCAGCACCGCCTGCCAGACGGCGCCGCCGACATTCTCGAAATAAACGTCGATCCCTTTCGGGCACGCCGCGGCAAGTTTTGCCGGGAAATCGGGCGCGCGGTGGTCGATGGCGGCGTCGAAGCGCAATTCCTCGACGACGTGGCGGCACTTGTCCGCGCCGCCGGCGATGCCGACCGCACGCGCGCCAACCATCTTCGCCAGCTGGCCGACCAGCGAGCCGACCGGGCCGCTTGCGGCCGCGACGACCACCGTCTCGCCCGCCCTCGGCTTGCCAATAATCATCAGGCCGGAATAGGCGGTAAATCCGGGCATACCGAGCATGCCAAGCGCGGCGGTGATTGAGCCGGCCTTCGGATCGAGCTTGCGCAGCGGCCCGGCGCTCCACGCCGCGTGCGTGCGCCAGCCGGTGAAGGCCGTCACGATGTCGCCCTTGGAAAAGCCCGGACGATCGGAAGCAAGCACCTCGCAGACGCTCTCGCCCTGCATCGGTTCGCCGATTTCGACCGGCTTGGCGTAGGATTTCGCGTCATCCATGCGGCCGCGCATATAGGGGTCGAGCGAGAGGTAGAGCACCCGCAGCAGAAGCCCGCTCGGCGGGAGTTGCGGCATGGCTGTTTCTTCGAGGCGGAAGTTGGCCGCGGTCGGCGGTCCCTTGGGCCGGGACGCCAGCACGATCTGATTCACTATGGTCACGTTGATCTCCGAACGGTGCAACGTGCGTGCTTTTACGCGTCATTGCGGGTTCTCCGCAACGTTGGATCGCGCGTCCGCTCTATCGAGGAAAAAAGGCTACGCCGCGCGGACGCGGGTGAAGAAGGTGGCGACCTTGGTTTCCAGGTCGTTGGCGCGCGCCGACAGCCGGTCGGTCCAGGCGGTGATTTCGCTGACGGCGGCGACGCCGCGGGTCACGGCCTCGTCGGCCGAATTGATCTCGACCGAGGCGCGCGCGGTATGGCCGGCGGCGGTATGAATGCTTTCGGCGATGCCGCGGGTGGTCGTGCTTTGCTGCTGCACCGCCGACGCGATGCTAGTGGAAACCGTGGTCAATTTGCCGATGGTGCGCGCGATCGAGGAAATCTCCTCCACCGACCGCTTGGTCGCTTCCTGGATGGCGGCGACCTGCTGGGAGATGTCGCCGGTGGCGCGCGAAGTCTGATTGGCCAGCGTCTTGACCTCGGCGGCGACCACGGCGAAGCCTTTACCCGCTTCGCCGGCGCGCGCCGCCTCGATCGTTGCATTGAGCGCCAGCAGGTTGGTTTGCGCCGCGATCGCCGAAATCGTGCCGACCACGGAGCCGATGCGCTCGGCGGCATCGTTGAGCGAACCGATGACGCTTTGCGTGCGCTCGGTGTCGGCGACGGCCGACTGCGCCATATCGAGCCCGTTGGTTGCCTGCTGGCCGATCTCCTGAATCGATCCGGAAAGCTCTTCCGTCGCCGTCACCGTCACGTCCATGCGCTGGGCGGTCTCGGCTGATGCCGCCGACGCTGACGCCATGCGGCCGAGCGTATCGTCGGCGACCTGCCGCAATGCCGCGCCGGTTGCGGTGAGTGAAGCGGAAGCTTCCTTGATCGCCTCGATCACCTCGCCGATGGCGGCGTCGAAGTCGGCGATAGCGGCGTCGATGGCGCCGCGCCGTGCTTGCGCCGCGTGTTCGGCCGCTTGCCGGTGCAATGTCATCGCGTTGGAGACGTCGAAGCTGATGACTTTCGCAATGATGCGGCCGCGCTCCGCGAGCTTGGCGGACGAGAACCGGTGTTTGCGCGCGAGCGCATCGAGCGACATCTGGATCACCAAGCTCCCGGATGTGCTGCGGACGCGGGCATCAAGCCCCATTTCCGCTTCCCGCTGCACCGTTTGCCGGCACGATTCGGCATAGTTCCGGTCGAGCTTTCCGCCGAGCAGGGCCTGGAAGTGCGCCACTTCGAGTTTTTTGATCGTGTCTTTGTTCTGCGCGACCACCTCGCCGATCTTCGGCAAACCCATAATCGCTACGAGAACCTCGTCGATCGTGCGTTCGAGGTGCGGCGCGAGCACCGGCCATGTCTCGGCGAGGACGGCGCGGGTGCGCTCGTCGATTCTGTGCATCGCCAGGCGCGCTTCGTAGGCCGGAATGGGCTCGATCTTATCCATGGCCGCAAACGTGACCTCAGTGGGGGTCGCGGCATGGTGGCGGACAATGGTTGCTTGAGTGTGAATGGGAAGAGTTACAATGCCCGTTACCTGAGACTATCGGGGGCGCAAAAAAGCGGGAGGCCGAAGCCTCCCGCGATGGCGTTTTCAACAATACCCGGTGCCTGTCTCAGCTTCTGCCGAGTACGTCGACGGTCACATGCGCGAGACCGGAAAAGCCAAGCGCATGCGCGGCTGTCGGCGTGACGTCGATGATGCGGCCGCGGATGAACGGGCCGCGATCATTGATGCGCACCACGACCGAGCGGCCGGAGTTCTGATTGGTGACGCGCACCATGGTACCGAAGGGCAGCGAACGATGGGCCGCGGTCAGGCCCGAGGCCGCTGCGCGTTCGCCATTGGCGGTCCGCCCGCCGGAATAGACGGAGGCAATTCCGCTTTGCGCGGACGCGGTCATCGGCAGGCCGACGACCGAAGCGACAAGAGCTGAGGCAAGCACAAGTTTTCTCGTCCGGCTATTGCCAGCCATAATTTACCTTTTGCGTTGTTGATGGGAAGGATGATGTGGCTCATTTGATTCAAGAGCCGCGGGCCTCATCACAGCCTATTGTGGAGATATTGCGGCGCACACCACAGCCGTTACTTGATGTAACAAATCGTTAACGGCGCTATTGTGCGCGATACATCGCGATACTTGGGGGATTCCAGCGCATTAGCTCGCGCCGGACATGGTTATTCTTGCCGGCGCGAA
This sequence comes from Xanthobacteraceae bacterium, assembly GCA_031291475.1. GTDB lineage: Bacteria > Pseudomonadota > Alphaproteobacteria > Rhizobiales > Xanthobacteraceae > BOG-931. The sequence continues at coordinate 60,852 of JARLIY010000076.1, read as the reverse complement.
TCAATCGCACCGGCCGGGTTAACGGAAGAAGCTGCTTTAAGAAATCACTCGGCGGCGATTGCGGTCGGCAGCACGTGGTCCTTGAACTGCTCGCGCAGCGCGGTCTTGAGGATCTTGCCGGTCGCGGTGTGCGGAATGCTAGCGACGAAGGCGACGTCGTCGGGCATCCACCAGCTGGCGATCTTCCCCTCGAGGAAACCGAGGATCTCTTCTTTGGTCGCCGATTGGCCTTCCTTGAGCACGATGATCAAGAGCGGCCGCTCGTCCCATTTGGGATGCGCCACGCCGATCACCGCCGCCTCCGCGACCTTGGGATAGCCGACCGCAAGGTTTTCCAGATCGATCGAGGAAATCCATTCGCCGCCGGATTTGATCACGTCCTTGGAGCGGTCGGTGATCTGCATATAGCCGTAGCGGTCCATGGTGCCGACGTCGCCGGTATCGAAAAAGCCGTCGGCATCGAGAATCCGGTCGTCGAGCTTGTAATAGCCCTTGGATACGGCGAAGCCGCGCACCTTGATACGGCCGAAGGTCTTGCCGTCCCAGGGCACTCCGCGGCCCGCATCGTCGGTGATCTTCATCTCGACGCCGAACGGCGTGTAGCCCTGCTTCTGTTTCATATCCAATAGTGCATCGCCTTTGAGGTCAGCCAGTTGCGGCTTCATCGACCCGACGGTGCCGAGCGGGCTCATCTCAGTCATGCCCCAGGCGTGGAAGACCTGGACGCCGTAGTCTTCTTCGAAGGCTTTGATCATGGCGCGCGGACAGGCGGAACCGCCGATGACCACGCGTTCGAGATAGGGAAGCTTCGCGCCCGTCTTTTCCAGATATTGCAGCAGCAACAGCCATACCGTGGGCACGGCTCCCGTGCAGGTGACCTTGAACTCGTCGAGCAGCTCATACACCGAAGGACCGTCCAGTTTCGCTCCCGGCAGCACCAGCGCCGCACCGGTCATTGGGGACGAAAAGGCGAGCCCCCAAGAGTTGGCGTGAAACATCGGCACGATCGGCAGCACGGTATCGCGCGAGGACAGCCCGATCGCATCCGGCTGCAGCGACAGCATGGTGTGCAGCACGTTCGAGCGATGCGAATAGACCACGCCTTTCGGATTGCCGGTCGTGCCGGACGTGTAACACATGCCGGCGGCGGTATTCTCGTCGAACTCCTTCCAGGCGAAGTCGCCGTCGGCGCCGACGATCCACTCCTCGTAGGCAATCGCATTGCGCAGCGACGTCTTCGGCATGTGCGCCGCATCGGTGAATACGATGTAGCGCTCGATGGTCGGCAGCTTGTCGGCGAGCTTTTCCAGCAGCGGAACGAAAGTGAGATCGGTCATCATCACACGGTCCTCCGCGTGGTTGATGATCCAGACGATCTGCTCGGGGAACAGCCGCGGATTGACCGTGTGATAAATGGCGCCGATGCCGAGGATGCCGTACCAGCTTTCCAGGTGACGCCAGGTATTCCAGGCAAGCGTGGCGACACGGTCGCCGAGCTTGATACTGTCGCGGTCAAGCTGCTGCGCCACGCGCAAGGCGCGGGCGCGGAGTTCGGCGTAATTGGTACGGTGGAACGGCCCTTCGATCGAGCGCGTGATCACCGGCCGCTCGCCGTGATTGATGGCGGCGTGGTCGATGATGCGCTGGCACAGGAGCGGCCAATCCTGCATGAGCCCGAGCATGGTTTGCCTCCTTGGACGTGTTGTTCTTGCTTCGTGGCGCGAAGGCGGACGGCCTTCGCGGCCGCCCAATGTAACCGGACGCGGCGGCGATGAAAATGCCGCCTTTGGCGCGAAAAACGGCCGCCGCCACGGCCGCAACCCTTGAAAGCGGACGGGCCGGGCGCGTAAAGCTTGACGTTCGTGCCGCTTGACCGCTTTGCAGCAAGGACTGCGCGTGCGCCGGAAACCTGTCGCGTGAAGGCTCTGATCTCTGTCGCCGTGCTTTTATGCGCAACCGGCCTTGCGGCGGCGCAGGAAGCCGCCGTTCCGGCGGCAAAACGTGGCCACGCCGAGAACCGCGTCCCGCTGCGGCTGTTGCCGGAGCATTTGCCGCGGCCCCGGCCGGAGTCTGCATCGCGGCCCTTCGCCGTCCCCGAGCAATTCTCGCCGCCGCAGGAGGCCTACGCCGCGTTCCCGCTATCGGCCGCCGAAGCGGCGGCCGCGGCGGCGCCGGCACAGCCTTCGGCTTGCCAAATGCGGCTTGGCAAGATCGCGACCTTCAAGCCGCTTCCCGTGCTCGCCGGGCCCGGCGAATGCGGGGCCGTCGACGCAGTCGCGCTGGAGAACGTGATCCTGCCCGACGCCGCGAATGTGACGCTGACGCCGCCGGCGACGCTCCGCTGCGCCATGGCGGAAGCGGTCGCCAACTGGCTGCGCGATGACGTCGCGCCCTTGGCGCTGACACTCGGCGCGGCGTTGCGGGGGGTCGATAATTACGATTCCTACGAGTGCCGCGGCCGCAACCGGGTGCGCGGCGCCACGCTGAGCGAACATGGCCGCGCCAATGCGCTCGACATACGCGGTTTCAAGCTCGCCGACGGCGGGATGGTCGGGCTGACCGACGTAAACGTCGCCAAGGAATGGCGCGAAGGCTTGCGCGCCTCGGCCTGCACACGCTTTTCAACCGTGCTCGGCCCCGGTTCGGACGGCAGTCACGAGGCGCACATCCATGTCGATCTCGCCGAGCGCCGCGGCGACTACAAAACCTGCGAGTGGGACGTGCGCGAGCCGGTCAAACAGGCGGCAAAGGCCGAGCCGGCGGATGCTGCAAACGGAGGCAAGCTCGAAGAGCCGGTGCCGTTGCCGCGTGCGCGCCCGGTGGCGAATGCGGCGGACGATGCGCACGCCCAGCCGAAAAAAATGCGCTCGCAGCTCAGGTGAAAGACACCCGCGCTGGAGCGCGTTGGATCAGGATTTTCGCCGCGATGGCGCGATCAGTTGTGATCGTGCTTGATGACGACGGTGTCGTGGTGATGGGGATGCCACCAATGATGATGGCGGTGGACAACGACGGTATCGGCCTTCGCCGGCGCCGCGTAGGGCAGAGCGAAACTCAACGCGGCCAAAGCCGCAAGCGAAACGACGAACGTGCGCGTAGTTGCCTCCTTCGGGGGTTATGCCCATCCATAATTCGCGGATGCCCAAAGCGTTCCGCTTTTTAGCCTGAACGAACATTCAGCTTCGTGCTCGATAGGAAAGAAGCGCGGCGTGGTCTTCGCTGAAATCACTTGTTCGATTATTTGCCGATCATCACGTCGGAGGCTTTGATGACCGCCCAGGCCGCATCGCCTTTTTGCAGGGCCAGATCGGCTACTGCTTCGTTGGTAATGGATGCCGTGACGACGACGCCCGGGCCGATCTCGATGCGAACGTGAGAGGTCGTGGCGCCCTTGGTCACTTCGACGATCTTGCCTTTGATCTGATTGCGTGCACTGAGCTTCATCGTTTGTTCCTTGAAAAAGCGCTGTTAAGGGACTTGGCCGCCTCGTCCATATATTCGCCATTGCGGCCGGCGAACAGGTGTAGCGGCCGGCGTCGCCGCGAGCCGAAAATACCGCTGAAGGATCCTCATGCCACCGCTCAGTAATCTCGCCGTCCGCGACGTCGAAACCCTGGTGCACCCTTACGTCAATCTCTCAAGCTTCCGCGAGAGCGGCCCGCTGATCATCGAGCGCGGCAAGGGCATCTACGTCTACGACACCGAGGGCAAGCCCTACATCGAGGGCATGGCCGGGCTGTGGTGCACGGCGCTCGGCTACGGCAACGAAGAACTGATCGAGACCGCCGCGACGCAGATGCGCAAGCTTTCCTTCGCGCATCTGTTCACCGGCCGCAGCCACGATCCGGCGATCGAGCTTGGGGAGAAGCTCAAAGAGATTGCGCCCGTGCCGATCTCGAAGGTGTTCTTCTGCAATTCCGGGTCGGAGGCCAACGACACGCAGGTCAAGCTCGTTTGGTACCTCAACAATGCGCGCGGCCGGCCGCAGAAGAAAAAGATCATCAGCCGCGTGAAAGCCTATCACGGCGCCACCGTCGCCGCCGCCTCCCTCACCGGGCTCGTCGGCAACCACCGCGACTTCGACGTTCCCTTGCCGGGCTTCCTCCACGCCGGCTGTCCGCACCACTACCGCTTCGCGCACGACGGCGAGAGCGAGGAGGAATTCGCCACGCGGCTCGCCGACGAGCTTGAGGCGATGATCGTCAAGGAAGGTCCGGAGACGGTGGCCGCGTTCATCGCCGAGCCGGTGATGGGCGCGGGCGGCGTCATCGTTCCGCCCAGCACCTATTTCCCGAAAATCATGGCGGTCTGCGCCAGGCACGATGTGTTCGTGATCAGCGACGAGGTGATCTGCGGTTTCGGGCGGCTCGGCACGCTGTTCGGCTGCCAGAAACTCGGCTTCAAGCCGCAGGCGATCTCCGTCGCCAAAGCGCTATCCTCGGCGTATCTGCCGATCGCCGCGGTGATGATTCCGGAATTGATGTATGAGGCATTGCTGGCGGAAAGCAAAAAGATCGGCGCCTTCGGCCACGGCTTTACTTATGGCGGCCATCCGGTCTCGGCGGCGGTGGCGCTCAAGGCGATCGAGATCTACGCGCGCGACCGGATCATCGAGAAGGCCGCCAAGCGCGGTCCGCTGTTCCAGGCGCGGCTCAAGGGGCTCGGCGACCATCCGCTGGTCGGCGAGGCGCGCGGCCTCGGACTGATCGGCGGGCTCGAACTTGTCGCCGACAAGTCCAGCAAGCGCGCCTTTGCCCCGCAGCACGGCGTTGCCGCCCGGGCGGTGCGTTTCGCCGAGCAGGAAGGTCTGATCGTGCGCGTGGTCGGGGGCGACGTCCTGACGATCTCGCCGCCGCTGGTCATCGGCGGAGCGCAGATCGACGAGTTATTCAATCGGCTGACCCGCGCGCTCGACAAGACGCTCGATTGGGTGACCCGCGAGCGGCTCACACAAGCGTGATGACCGCCCCCAAGCGATCCCGTCCGATGCGGCGGAAAACGCGCGGCGATGAAGACTCCATTCATCCCTGGCGCGCTAGGTAATGCGACATGAACGACGCCGCAGCGAAAAAGCCGGGGGAGGAACTTGCCGGCGCAGAGGCCGGCGCGCCCGCGGCCGCGGCGCGCATGAAGGCGCGCATGACCCGCCGCCGGGTTCTTGGCGGCGCTGCCGGTCTCATCGGCGCGTCCGCGCTCGCGACCGGCATTTACGCCGGCGGCATCGAGCCGATGGGTCTCGTCGTTACGCGCTACCCGCTCAATCCACCGGGCTGGCCCGCACGCCGCAAGCTTTCCATGACCGTGATCGCCGACCTGCATGCCGGTGGCCCCGATATGACGCTCCCGCATATTCGCCACGTGATCGATACCGCGAACGCGTTGAAATCCGATGTCGTCGTCCTGCTCGGCGATTACACCACGTCGTATCGGGTCGCGAACAAGCGCGTCCCCTACGGCGCGTGGGCGGCCGAGCTCGCGCGCCTTGCGGCGCCGCTCGGCACCTGGGCCATCCTCGGCAACCACGATTGGTGGAACGACCTGATGGAGGTGCGGCAGACGCTCGCCGGTGTGCGCATTCCCGTCATGGAAAACCAAGCCGTGATGCTCGGCGCCGAAGGCGAGCGGTTCTGGCTTGCCGGTCTCGGCGATCAAATCGCCCATCGGCTCGGGCACGGCCGCTTTCGCGGCGTCGACGATCTGCCGGGAACGCTGGCGCAGATCAAAACCGACGATCCCGTCGTGTTGCTCGCGCACGAGCCGGATATTTTCCCCGACGTGCCGGCGCGCGTGACGCTGACGCTTTGCGGCCATACCCACGGCGGGCAAATCCGCCTGCCGCTGGTCTGGCCGGCCTTCGTGCCGTCGAAATACGGCGCGCGCTTCGCCTACGGGCACGTGGTCGAAGAGGGCCGGCACTTGATCGTGTCCGGCGGGCTCGGCACCAGCATCATTCCCGCCCGTCTGGGCGTGCCGCCCGAAATCGTGCGGGTCGAACTTGGCTCATCCAGCGATCAACAAACAAAAAGGGCGCCGGCTGCGCTGGCGCCCTCAGAATCCGCAGCCTAGACCAGCGGATTCTTAGTTGTTGCTGCTGCTCGAATTGCTGCTCCCACCGAGCGCCATGCGCGGGCTGAACAGCCCGCCGTGCGGCGGCAGGACGACGACCGGCGTGCCGATTTTGACGTGATTATAGAGATCGATCGCATCCTCATTGGTCATGCGGATGCATCCAGACGAAACAGCGGAGCCGATATATTCCGGCTGGTTGGTGCCGTGGATGCGATAGAGCGTGTCCTTGTTGCCGGAATAAAGATACATGCCCCGCGCGCCCAGCGGATTGTGCGGACCGCCGGTCACATATTCGGGTAAGGGCCCGAGGCGCGCTTGCTCGCTGGGGGTCGGGTGCCAAGCCGGCCACTCTTCCATGTGGCCTATCTTGGCAAGGCCGCTCCAGGCTTGCGCCTCTTCGCCGACCGCGATGCCGTAACGGATCGCTTTGCCTCCCGGCAGCACGTAATAAGCAAACTTGTTGTTGCTATCGATGAGAATGGTGCCGGGCGCTTCCTTGCGGTGATATTCGACGATGTGCCGGCGATAGGTGTCGGAAACCTCCGCCCGGTTGTACGGCAGGTTCGACATCAAATCCTTGTCGCGCTGCTTCCAGCCGGCATCGCCCGCGGGATCGAGCGTTCCACCCGCCATATCCTGAACGCAGCCGCCGAGCGCGACGGCGGCAATGACGAAGGCCAGCGTACGAATTGTCATGAGTTTCCCACTTTTCCGCCGTCCCAGCCTTAAATCAACCCCAAGATTTTCTACCGAAATCGCTTTGGTCACGCCAGCACTCCGCGCCCTCCGATACCGACGTCGGCGCCGAGTGTGGCAGGAATGTCGCATCTTCTACTGGTGTGCCTTCCACCCATTTCGCCGACGCGGACAAATATGATTTGCACCCATTAACCAAAGGTTTACCAGGGTTCGTGTCATCTGCCGGCGGCGCGGTTGCGGCGAAGAATGTCACGGCAGCGGACAATTTGCCGCCAATTTCCGCCCCAGTCCTCGCTTACGACGGCTCATCGCTGCACGACAAAGGGAACGGGGTTCCATAATGCAAGACGCTACCGCCAAGGCGGCCAACAAGACCGACACCCAGCCGCGCAAGTCTTCGTCTTCCGCTGACAAAATCGCGCTTCACCTCAGCTACGGGCAAATCGGAATTTCCGCCGTCGCGGCCGCCGCCCGGTATCAGGGAGGCGGCAAGAATCCCGCCTATGCCCCGGTTGCGATCAAATCGGACGAGCCCGCAAGCGTCGCCTGATCGCCTCGTTGCCCGGTACCAGTGCTGCATCCGGTACGGTGCTGCATGACGTAAGGGGGACGACAAGTCCCCCTTTTTCATTGATGGGTGCGGCTCGGCTCGATCCGCGGCGCGTTGGCGTAGTTGTGCCAGACCTCGAAGGCCGCAAGCGCCGCGACCATCGCGCCGATCGCTATATCGACGGTCATGGCATCGCTGTTCTGGAAATCGAGCAGCCACGGCGATACGATGAGCGTGAGCCCGGCAGTCAGGTTGAGCCACTCCTCCCAGAGCGCGAACGCCGCGAGCGCGGCAATCGACAGCACCGCAATGAAGATGCCGGTGATCGAGGCGGTCTGCCATTGGGCACCCGCGGACAGATCGAACAGCCAGGGCGAGAAGAACAGGATCATGCCCAAGATCAGGTTCACCACGTCGCCGAGCTTGGCGCTGGACCAATCGTCCATGACGGCCTCCGGGCCGGGAGCTGAGATCGTTCCGCGCGCGTGGACCGGGCTCCCCGTATTCGGGCAACCGCAGGAAGGCCACGGGGTTCCATGAGCGAAGCGGAGGATTTTTCCAGCGCCGAGATCGAGGCCGGGCGCCGGCTGTTTGCCGGTGAGTGGGAGTTTCTTTCGGCGGCGGGCTCGCTGAATTCGCTGCCGCCCGAACGGACACCCGAGGTCGCATTTGCCGGCCGCTCAAACGTGGGGAAATCGAGCCTGATCAACGCGCTCACCGGCCGCCGGGCGCTGGCGCGTACCTCGAACACGCCGGGGCGCACGCAGGAGCTGATCTCCTTCGGGGGACTGCAGCGGCTGGTGCTGGTCGACCTGCCGGGCTACGGCTATGCGGCGGCTGCGAAAAGCAAAGTCACGGCCTGGACCGACCTCATCCGCGATTATCTCCACGGCCGCGCCGCGCTCGGTCGCGTCTATGTTCTGATCGACGCCCGGCACGGCCTCAAAACCGCCGATGCGGGTATTTTCGATACGCTCGGTAAGGCGGCCGTCAGTTACCAGATCGTATTGACCAAATCCGACCAGGTGACGCCGGCGGAGCTCGCGGAAGTGAGCGAATCCGTGCAAGCGGCGATGCGCAAGCGCGCGGCGGCCTTTCCCAAGCTTATCGCCACATCGGCGCGCACCGGCGCCGGCATCCCGGCGCTGCGCGCGGCCATCGCCCGCTTGCTGGCGGAGCGCGGGGGATAGTCCTTTCGCCGCCGCGCGCGGCCCGCTAAAAGGCAACGGTCGCCGTGCCTGCGTTCCATCACGTTGAGCAGCGTTCATGAGCATTTCAGCCCACGAGATCGCCCGCGTCCTCTCCGAAGCCCTGCCGTATATGCAGCGCTACGACGAGGAAACCATCGTCATCAAATATGGCGGCCACGCCATGGGCGACGAGCACCTGGCCCGCGAATTCGCCCGCGACGTCGTGCTGCTCGAACAGACCGCGATCAATCCGATCGTCGTGCATGGCGGCGGCCCGCAGATCGAGGCGATGCTGAAAAAGGTCGGCGTGCGGTCGCAATACGCGGCGGGCCTGCGCGTCACCGACGAACGGACGCTGGAGATCGTCGAGATGGTGCTGGCCGGCTCGATCAACAAACAGATGGTCGGCTACATCAACGAGGCCGGCGGCAAGGCGGTCGGGCTGTGCGGCAAGGACGGCAACATGGTGATTGCGCGCAAGTTGACGCGCGCCGTGGTCGATCCGGGTTCCAACATCGAGAAGGTAGTGGACCTCGGATATGTCGGCGAGCCGGACAAAGTCGACGCGACGGTGCTGACGCAAATCCTCGGCCGCGAGCTTATTCCGGTATTGGCGCCGGTCTGCGCCGCGGCTAATGGCGGCACCTATAACGTCAACGCCGACACTTTCGCCGGCGCCATTGCCGGCGCGCTCAAGGCCAAGCGGCTCTTGCTGCTCACCGACGTGCCCGGCGTGCTCGACAAATCGAAGAATCTGATCAAGCAACTATCCGCCGACGAAGCGCGCGGTCTCATCGCCGACGGCACCATTTCCGGCGGCATGATCCCCAAGGTCGAGACCTGCATCGATGCTTTGGAGCGCGGCGTCGAAGGCGTCGTCATCCTCGACGGCAAGGTGCCGCACGCCGTGCTGCTTGAGCTGTTCACCGACCTCGGCGCCGGCACGCTGATTCATAACTAGGCTTCACTAGGCTTCATCACAGGCCGTTCACCAGCCGTTAACCCCGGCGCGCGGGCGGGTAAAACGCGGCCTTTACCAATGGCCGCGTAACACTTGCGCCTTCTCGCACGCTGTGGAGGCGCGCTTGGATCTGTCGCCAGGCCTCGCGTATTTTTTCAGCCAGCTCGGCAAGGCGTTGCTGGGACCGGGCTCGCATGTTTCGATCTTTTCGCTGGCGAGCGCGCTGTCGGTCGCTCTGGTCGTGCTGGCGGTGCGGCGCTATCGCAAAGGCCGGCGCGTGCGACTGCGGCCGCTGTTGCGCGCGCTATTCCCCAGGCACATCGTGATGAGCCGGTCGAGCCTGGCCGACCTCGGCTATTTTTATTTCAACCTGTTCCTGTTCGGAATCATTTTCGGCTGGGCGCTCGTTTCCTACGAGGTGCTCAGTCATGGCGTCACCGATCTGCTCGTCTCGCTGTTCGGTCCGACGCGACCGACGGCGCTGCCGGCCTTCGTCTCCAGGCTGGTGATCACCGTCGCGCTGTTCCTCGCCTACGAGCTCGGCTACTGGCTCAATCATTATCTGTCGCACCGGATACCGTTCCTCTGGGAATTCCACAAAGTCCATCATTCGGCGACGGTGCTTACCCCGCTGACGAACTTCCGCGTCCATCCGGTCTATATGTGCATCTTCCTCAACATCCTCGCGGTGTTCATCGGCCTGGCGAACGGTGTCGGCGATTACATTTTCGGCCAGACCACGCATCAATACGGCCTGACCGATACCAACCTTATCCTCGTGTTCTTCATCTACCTCTACGTTCATTTGCAGCATTCGCAGCTATGGATCGCGTTTACCGGCTGGCTCGGTCACGTATTCATGAGCCCGGCGCATCATCAGATTCATCACTCGCGCGATCCGGCGCACTTCAACAAGAATTTGGGAAGCTGCCTGGCGCTGTGGGACTGGATGTTCGGCACCTTGTACGTGCCGTCCGCCGAGCGCGAGGCGCTCGAATTCGGCGTCGAGCCGGACCGTGCGCACGCGCATACGATCAGGGGCGAGCTGATCGCCCCGTTCATCCGCTCCGCGCTCGTTCTGAAGGAGCTGTTCGAGCGGCGCTCGCCCCCGGTGCCGCTGCCTGCGCCGGAGCGGGAAAGGGCGTAAAGCCGGTTTCCACTTTTCCGGATCCTGCGCTAGGGTTCCTGCCGCTTGGCCTTCCGCTTCGTCTTTTCCCCCGCGCCCGGGCTTGCCGCGGCGATCACGCTCGGTATCTCCGACGTGCTCGCCAAAATCATCATCGGCTCCGGCTGCGACGTGCTCACCATGCTGTCGTTTCGCAGCGTGGTCGGCCTCGCTTTCATCACGCTGTGGCTTTACGTCGGGCCGAAGCCGCCCACGGATGCGCGCATGCGCTGGATATCGCTCGGCGTCGGCGTCTTGTTCGCGGCCCTCATTTACTGCCTGTTCAAGGCGATCGAAGCGAACGATGTGCCGACCGCAGTGCTCACCTATTTCGCCTATCCGCTGCTGACCGGGCTGGCCGCTTCGGCGACCGGCCTTGAGCGTTTGCGGTGGCAGGGCGCCGTTTGCGCGCTCGCGGCATTCTTCGGGCTCGCGATCATGATCGGCGCCCATCCGGCGGGACTCGTGCTCGCCGGCGTCGCCTATGCGCTCGGCGCGGCGTGCTGCCGCACCGGCGTGCTCATCGTTACCCGCGCATTTCTCGCCGGCGCCGACGCGCGGCTCACGACCTGGTATTCGGTGGTCGCGCAGCTTGCCATTTTCGTCGCGCTGTCGCTTGCCACGCAGACCTGGAACCCGCCGCAGACCGACGGCGGCTGGGCTTCTTTGGTCGCCATGAGTCTGGCGACCACGGCCGGCATACTTTTCATATTCGTGTCGACGATCCGCATCGGTCCGTTCCGCACCGCGCTGATCATGAATCTCGAGCCGCTGACAGCGATGGTGCTGAGCGCGCTCGCGCTCGGCGAGGTGATCACGCCGCTGCAGGCGGCGGGCAGCGGCATCATGCTTGCGGCCCTGGTCGCGTTTCAGATTTGGCGATGATGTTCGTTGCCTGCACGGCATCCTTGCATGGCCGGCGTGCGGGGCATGCGCAAATCACGGCGGGCGTCACAAACTCGGCTAACTTCACGCCGATCATTCGCCATTCCGTCAAGCCATTCCGTCAATCTGTGTCCGTAGAATTGCGGTGAGGGCGGACCATGCGCGGGTTCCATACGGCTTCCTTCGACCCCCAGACGCTGATCGTCCTGGAGGCGGCCTTCGACGAAGCGTGGCTGACGCTCAAGGCGGTCGGCAATTCGACGGTGCGGCCGGACGAGCTGGCGCGCTCGGTGTTGCGGCTGGCCATGGAAGGCGAGCGCGACCCGGTGCGGCTGCACGACGGCGCGCTCATGGGGCTGTTGCCGGCAGCGGCGTGGCGCGAGGCGAGCTAAAAACGTCGATAATCAGGAATGGGAAATCAGCATGGCGACGCCGGCCAGCGCCGCCGCGGCCACTGTGCCGATCAGCGCGGCCTGCATGAATGGAATCGACTTGCGTAACGCGCGTCGCATCGATTGCTCCCGGCCCGCCAGTTGCCAAAACCGATTCGGCGAGGTTCAACGTCCTCGCCGCCAAGTGTGGCAACAACAGTCGCCCGGGAATGAACGACCGTAAACTCCAGGTCCCCAGCCAAATCCGCAGCGAAGTCCGCGGTTTCGCCGCGGTAGAGACCTGGGTCTTCGACCTCGACAACACGCTCTATCCGCATCACCTCAATCTCTGGGAGCAGGTCGATGTGCGCATCCGCGACTACATCGCCGACTTTCTCAAGGTGACCCACAAGGAAGCGTTCCGCCTGCAGAAGGATTACTACCGCCGTTACGGCACCAGCCTGCGCGGATTGATGGAGGAGCACGGCCTCGATCCGGACGAATTCCTCGAGATCGTGCATCAGATCGACTACTCGCCGCTCACCCCCGACCCGGCGCTCGGGGCGGCGATTGCCGGCTTGCCCGGACGCAAGCTTATCCTCACCAACGGCACGCGCCGGCACGCCGAAACCGTCATGCGCCGGCTCGAGATCGAAGAGGGCTTCGAGGACATCTTCGACATTGCTGCGGCCGCGCTCGAGCCGAAGCCGCGGCCTGCGGTCTATGAGCGCTTTCTTGCCCGCCACAAAGTCGATCCAGCCAAGGCGGCAATTTTCGAGGACCTCGCGCGCAATCTCGAAGTGCCGCACGCTCTCGGGATGACCACCGTGTTGGTGGTGCCGGCCGGCACGCGGGAAGTGTTTCGCGAAGAATGGGAGCTCGCCGGGCGCGACGCGCCCCATGTCGATCATGTCACCGACAATCTCGCCGGTTTTCTGCGCGGCATCGCCGGGAAGTAGCCTGGACGGAGCTAATGGGTCCGGCCCGAAGTGGCCGGCCCGATGACAGGCTCCGGGTTAATCCGAACTACGAGAAATAGCCGGCCAGTTCGCCGATATGCCAAGCCACCGGAATGAGAACCGCGATAACGAGGCCGGTGTCGCGCCGATACGCCCACTGGGCGTGATTATCGCCGCGCAGCGCGCACAAGCCGCCATAAACGATCGCGTAAAGCAGAATCCAGAACGCCAGTTTATAGTCGCCGAACCAGTAAAACACGCCGGCGCCGACAGCTATTGCCATGGTGAGCATTGAACACCCTTTGATCCCGTCGCTTACAAGCGGGGCATGCAAAAAAGGTTCCAGTTTGCCGCCGGCGCGGCCGGCGGTCCTTGACATCGCCGGGGCGCACCCCGACAAACCGCGCCAACAAGGGGGTTCTTTTCATGCCGGACGCCGGCCTCGCCACCCGCAATAAGTCTCTCGCCGAGACCATCGACGCCGCTTTCGAGCGGCGCGAGGCCATTGGGCCGGCAACGACGGGCGCCGTGCGCAAGGCGGTTGAGGACGCGCTCGATCTGCTCGATGCCGGCGCCGCCCGGGTGGCGGAAAAGGCGCCCGACGGCTCCTGGCGGGTCAATCAATGGCTCAAAAAGGCGGTGCTGCTGTCGTTCCGGCTCAACGACATGGCGGTGATCCCGGGCGGGCCCGGCCGCGCTTCATGGTGGGACAAGGTGCCCTCGAAGTTCGACGGCTGGGATGACCAAAGCTTTCGCGCCGCCGGCTTTCGCGCCGTGCCGGGCTGCGTGGTGCGCCGCTCGGCCTTTATCGCGCGCGGTGTCGTGCTGATGCCGTGTTTCGTCAATCTCGGCGCCTATGTCGATCGCGGCACCATGATCGACACTTGGGCTACCGTCGGCTCCTGCGCGCAGATCGGCAAGAACTGTCACATTTCCGGCGGCGCCGGCATTGGCGGCGTGCTGGAGCCGTTGCAGGCGAGCCCGGTTATCGTCGAGGACAGTTGCTTCATCGGCGCGCGTTCGGAAGTCGCCGAGGGCGTTATCGTGCGCGAAGGCGCCGTGCTTTCCATGGGCGTCTTCATCGGCGCCTCGACCAAGATCGTCGATCGCGACAGCGGCGAGGTTTTTGTCGGCGAAGTACCGCCCTACGCGGTGGTGGTGCCGGGCAGCATTCCCAGCAAGCCGCGGGCGAACGGCGAGCCGAGCCCAAGTCTTGCTTGTGCGGTCATCGTCAAGCGCGTCGACGCCAAAACGCGCGCCAAGACCAGCATCAATGAATTGCTGCGGGATTGAATCCGCCGGGTATTTGCACCAAGACTAGCCGATGAATTGGGGCTACCTTTTCAACGGTTTTCACGGCCGCATCGGCCGCCGGACGTTCTGGATTGCGATGGCCGTTTTGGCCGTTGCCGAGATCATCTGCCATCTCATCGCCCAAAGCATTCAGGGCGAGCGGCTCGGCGCCATCGTCGATCTCGCTTTCACCTATCCGGAATTCGCCGTGGCGATGAAGCGCGCGCATGACCGCAACCTGCCGGTCTGGCTGTTGTATATTTTCTTCGGCGCCGGCGCGGTGCTAGACCTTTTCACCGTGCTCGGGCTCGCCGGCTCCGAGGAGGCGCCGAGCATGCTGTCGCTGGCCATCGCGGTGCCGTTCACGGTCTTCGGGCTCGCTTTGCTCGTTGAACTCGGCTTCCGCCGCGGCACGGTCGGTCCGAACCCGTACGGTCCCGACCCGTTGGCCACGAGTTGAGGCGATGACCGCCGATCCCGTCGCCATCGCCCGCGATCTGGTCCGCTGCCGGTCGATCACGCCGGACGAGGGCGGGGCGCTTGCCTATTTGCAAAAAGTCCTGGCGAAAGCCGGATTTACCGTGCATCGCCCGATCTTCGCCGAGCCCGGCACGGCGCCGGTGGAGAATCTTTACGCGCGCATCGGCGGCAAAAAAACCAATCTCGTCTTCGCCGGCCATACCGACGTGGTGCCGCCGGGCGACGAGGCCATGTGGCGGCATCCGCCGTTTGCCGGCGAGATCGCCGGCGAGAAACTCTACGGCCGCGGTGCCGTCGACATGAAGGGCGGCATCGCCTGCTTCGTGGCCGCGGCACTCGATTATCTCGGCGCCAATGGCGGCGCGCCGAAGAACGGCTCGATCTCTTTCCTCATCACCGGCGACGAGGAGAGTGTCGCCGTCAACGGCACGGTGAAGCTTCTGCAATGGGCGGCGGAGCGCGGCGAGATGTTCGACCATTGCATCCTCGGCGAGCCGAGCAACGTGGAGACCATCGGCGACACGATCAGGGCAGGCCGGCGCGGCTCGCTCAACGGCACGCTCATCGTCACTGGCCGCCAGGGCCACGTCGCCTATCCGCACCGCGCCGACAATCCGATCCGCGGCCTGGTGACTCTTATCGCCGCGCTGCAGGCGCCGCTCGACGAGGGCAGCGCGGAGTTCGATCCGTCGAATCTCGAATTCACGTCGGTCGATGTCGGCAACCCGACCGTCAATCTCATTCCCGGCGAGGCCCGCGCGCGCTTCAACATCCGCTACAACGATCGCCACAGCCAGGCGTCGCTGAAGGCGTTGATCGAGCGGCGGGCGCACGCCGCCGGCGGCCGCGTGCATCATCGCTTCGAGTGGCTGCCGTCGAACGCCGACGTGTTCGTCACCAAGCCGGGGCCGTTCACCGATCTCGCCATCGCCGCCATCGCCGAGGTGACCGGAAGGAAACCAAAGCTCTCCACCTCGGGCGGCACGTCGGACGCGCGCTTCATCAAGAATTATTGCCCGGTGTTCGAATTCGGCCTGGTCGGGCAGACCATGCATGCGGTGGACGAGTGCGCGCCGGTCGCCGACCTCGTCACGCTGACCGCGATTTACCGGCGGATGATCGAGAAGTATTTCGCTTAAGTCCCCGCCGCCTCAATACTCCACCCGCACGAGATAAAGCCCCTGCGGCGGCGCGACTTGACCACAAGTGGCGCGATCCCGGGCGGCGAGCGCCAAGGCAAGATCGTCGACGCTCCATTTGCCTTCGCCGACATGCACCAGCGAGCCGACCATCGAGCGCACCTGATGCTGTAAAAACGAGCGCGCCGACGCGCCGATCCGCACCTCGTCGCCCTCGCGCGTCACGTCGAGCCGGTCGAGCGTCTTCACCGGGGATTTCGCCTGGCATTCGGTCGAGCGGAAGGTGGTGAAATCGTGCTTGCCGACGAGTTTTTGCGCCGCCGCCTGCATCTTGCCGGTATCGAGTAGGCGCGGCACGCGCCAGGCGCGGTACTGATCGAGCGTCAAATCGGCGCGGCGATTGATGAGGCGATAAAGATAGTGGCGCTTGGTCGCGGAAAAACGCGCGTCGAAACTGTCGGCGACGCGCTCTGCCGCCAGCACCGCGACCGGATGCGGACGCAAATGCGCATTGAGTGCGTCGCGCACGATGTCGCCGTCCCATTCCCTGGCGAGATCGACATGGGCAACCTGGCCGAGCGCATGCACGCCGGCGTCGGTGCGTCCGGCGCCGGCCACTGCGGGGCGTTCGCCGGCAAACGCCGCGATGGCGTCGCCGAGCACGCTTTGTACCGAGACGCCGTTGTCCTGTGCCTGCCAGCCGACAAAGGGCGTGCCGTCATATTCGATCGTGAGCTTGTAGCGGGGCATGATCGCGTTCAGCCCAGCACGCTGCCGCGCATGATCGGCGTCCCGCGCAAAAACTCCTCAGCCGGCATCGGCTTCTTGCCTTCGCGCTGCAGTTCGATAAGGCGCACCGCGCCGTCGCCGCAGGCGACGGCGAGTTTGTCGTCCAGCACTTGCCCGGGCTTGCCCACGCTGCTTACCTTCGTGGTGCGCAGGACCTTGACGCGCCCGGCGCCGGCGAGATCGAACCAGGCGCCGGGAAAGGGCGAAAGGCCGCGGCAATGGTCATGGACCTGCTGCGACGGCCTGCTCCAGTCGATGCGCGTCTCGTTCTTGTCGATCTTGTGCGCGTAGGTCACGCCCGCATCCGCTTGCGGTGTGAGCTGGAGCGAGTCTCGCTCCAGCGCGCCGAGCGCGACCACCACCAGTTTGGCGCCGAGCCGCGCCAGCAGGTCGTGCATTTCGCCCGCGGTGGCGTCGGGGCCGATGGGGACGCGCTCGGCCATGGCGATCGGGCCGGCATCGAGGCCTTCCTCCATCTTCATCACCATGACGCCGGTCTCGCGGTCGCCGGCCATGATGGCGCGCTGGATCGGCGCCGCGCCGCGCCAGCGCGGCAGCAGCGACGCATGCAGGTTGAACGCACCGAGCGGAAATGCGTCGAGGATCGGTTTCGGCAGGATCAAGCCATAGGCCACGACCACGGCGGCATCGGCGCCGTGCGCGCGCACGGCATCGGCTGTGTCGCGTTGGCGCAAAGTCTTCGGCCTGAGGATCGGCAGACCGAAACGTTCCGCTTCCCGCGCCACCGGGCTTTCGCGCGGCGCCATGCCGCGGCCGGCGGGCTGCGGCGGGCGGGTATAGACCGCCGCGATGTCGTGGCCGCCGCCGACAATCTCAAGCAGCGTGGGTACGGCGAAATCGGGCGTACCCATGAAGACGAGGCGGAGCGGCACTCACGCCTCCACTTTCTTCGCCGTCTTTCCTGCCTTTGCCGCTTTCGCGGCTTTGATGAATTTCTTGATGACGCGGTCGCGCTTGAGCTTGGAGATGTGATCGATGAAGAGGACGCCGTTGATGTGGTCGACCTCATGCTGGATGCAGGTGGCGAACAGGCCCTTTGCCGTGATCTCGTGGGTCTTGCCGTCGAGGTCGAGAAATTTGACTTTCACTTCGTCCGGTCGCGCGACCTCCTCGTAATATTCTGGGATTGAAAGACAGCCTTCCTCGTGACTCGATTTTTCCTTCGACTCCCAGGTGATTTCGGGATTGATGAAGACCAGAGGCTTGTGCGTGTCCTCCTTTTTCGAGAGGTCCATGACCACGACGCGCTTGCCGACGCCGATCTGGATGGCGGCAAGTCCGATGCCCGGCGCGCCATACATGGTCTCGAACATGTCATCGACCAGCGCGCGGATTCCGGCATCGACGCGCTTGACCGGCTCGGAAACGAGCCGCAGCCGCTTGTCGGGCAGTTTGAGGATTTCGCGGAGCGCCATATCTCACCGAACCTTGGTCGGCGATGTAAGCGGTGCATAAAGCGCGGTCAATGAGCGCCTTCCGTTGCGCAAACGGACGCATTCGCGCTATAGGTGTTCGCTCTTTGTTCCAGGGCTTGCCGCCGCCCGCGGCCGGGCGAATCGCGTAGAAGCAGCGCATGACCGAAGGTCCGACGGTGATTGCCGTTATCGCTATCCCCATCGCCATCGCCTGCGCCGCGCTCGCCGCCCTGGCGATCGTGCTCTGGCGCTCGCGCCAAGCGGCGCCCGCGCGCGACGCCATGACCGAGCTTGCGCGTGCGCATACCGACACGGCGGCGCGGTTCGAAGGCATGATCCGGTTGTTGGCGAACAGTCAGTCGCAGCTGCAGCGAGCGGTCAACGAACGACTCGATTCGGTGACGCATCGCATCGGCGAGTCGCTGGAGAAGACCAAGCAGAATACCGCGGAGAATTTGCAGAAGCTCAACGAGCGGCTTGTGGTCATCGATAGCGCGCAAAAGAACATCACCGAACTCGCCACCCAGGTCACCTCGCTGCAAAGCGTACTCGCCAACAAGCAGTCGCGCGGCGCCTTCGGCCAGGGGCAAATGGAAGCGATCATCCAGGACAGTCTGCCCAAGGGCGCCTACGCCTTTCAGCAGGCGTTGTCGAACCGCACCCGTCCCGACTGCTGCGTGTTCCTGCCCGACAAGCGCCCGCTGGTGATCGACGCCAAATTCCCGCTCGAGGCCGTCACCGCGTATCGCGAGGCCAAATCCGAGGACGAGCGCAAGGCCGCGGCGCAGCGTCTGCGCATCGACGTCGCCAAGCATGTCAGCGACATCGCGGGGAAATACCTGATTCCGGGCGAGACGCAGGAGTTGGCCTTCATGTTCGTGCCCTCGGAATCGGTTTATGCCGAGCTGCATGACGGCTTCGACGACATCGTGCAGAAGGCATTCCGCGCCAGGGTGGTCATCGTCTCGCCGTCGCTCCTAATGATCGCCGTTCACGTCATTCAGCAGATCCAGAAAGATGCGCGCATGCGCGAGGCGGCCGACCAGATCCGCGATGAAGTCGGGCATCTGGTGAGGGACGTCGGCTTGCTCGGTGATCGGGTCCGCAAGTTGCAGAGCCATTTCAATCAGTCGACCGAGGATATCCGCCAGGCCATCATCTCGATCGACAAGATCGAGGCGCACGGCGAGCGCATCCAACAGGTCGAGCTCGGCGCGCAAGCTTCGGCCGACGCCAACGTCATCCCGGCAACGCCGCTGCGCAAACTCGAAGCGGGCGAGTGACTTGATCCTCCGCCCTAGTGGTCGTGCATGACGGCAACGCCCGACGCGACTTCCCGCGCCTCCATCGCCGACACGCTCGCGGTTTATTTGCAGCGGCGGGTGCTGGTCGTGCTGCTGCTCGGCTTCTCCAGCGGGCTGCCGATCGTGCTGGTGGGCTCGACGCTGCAAGCGTGGATGAAGCAAAGCGGCATCGACATCAAGACCATCGGCCTGTTTGCCGCCGTGGCGGTGCCGTACAACTTCAAATTCCTCTGGGCGCCGCTGATCGACGCGCTCGATGTGCCGGTGCTGGGCAGGTTGTTGGGGCGGCGCCGCGGCTGGCTCCTTTTTTCGCAAGCCTGGCTGATTGCGGCGATCACGTGCCTCGGCCTGTGCGATCCCGCAATCTCGGCCTTCGTCATCGCCATCGGCGCGCTGGTCGTCGCCGCCGCGTCGGCGACGCAGGACATCGTCGTCGACGCGTTCCGCGTGGAAAGCCTGCCGGAGAACGAGCAAGCCGCCGGCATGGCCGCCTTCGTCGCCGCCTATCGCGTCGGCGCGCGCGTCTCGGGCGCGGGCGCGTTGTTCCTGGTGGCGGCCTTTCAGGCTGAGCTCGGCAGCCGCGGCGCCTGGACCGCGTGCTACGCGCTCATGGCGGCGCTCGTCCTTGTCGGTGTGCTCGGCACGCTTTTGGCGTGGGAGCCCGTCGCCTCGGCCGTTGCAGAAGCCGACCACGCGCTGCCGGCGCACAGGAGGCCGCTCAAGCGCGCGCTCAGCTCGGCGCTCGACGCCTTTCGCGACTTCCTCTCGCACAATCTGGCCATCGCGGCGCTTGTTTTCGTGGCGCTGTTCAAGCTCGCGGACGCGCTCGCCTTTGCGCTGTTGACGCCCTTCGTGCTGGACCTCGGCTTTTCGCTGACGCAGCTTGCAACCATCCGCAACGGCGTCGGTTTCGTTTTTGCCGTGCTCGGCGGCTTTGCCGGCGGCCTGATCGCGCGGGCTTTGCCGCTGTCGATCAGCCTGTGGATCGGCGGCCTCCTGCAAACGGTGATGATCCTGGCGTTTTCCTGGCAGGCGGTCGTCGGCAAAAGCCTGACCTTGCTCACCTTCACCACCACGATCGAATTCTTCACCGATTCCGTCGGCACCGTGATCTTCGTCGCCTATCTTTCTGCGCTGTGCAAAAATCCGCTGTATACGGCGACGCAATTTGCGCTGTTGACCGCGTTGGCGGCGCTCGGCCGCAACGTATTCGCGCTGCCGACCGGCTTTATCGCGCACGCCGTCGGCTGGGCCTGGTTCTTCGTCATCTGCGCGCTCGCCGGGCTGCCGGCGCTGACCCTCCTGGCTTGGCTGCAAACGCGCCGCCATTTCGACGGCTTGACGCCGGGCAAGAAATAACACCGCGACCGCAGGCGGGCCGCCATTTGGGTTGTCGGCTCAAGGACATATCGAGCCGTGCCGCAGCCGGGCGGCGATGGAAATTGCGTCACAAATTCGCTTTCACCAACGCGGCACAAAAGACCCGTAAAAAAGTCCTTTTGTAAGGATCGGATAGCTATATTCGGCGTTGGCTGTTGTGGTGTCCCTCAAACTCGGTTGTCTTCGCGTCCCGCCATGGACATGATTCTGGTCAAGATTTTCGCCACCGCGCTGGCGCTGAGCGAGGTGACGACCCAGCCGCAGGCGGTGAAGACGCACTTCGACGCCGTGCAGGACCGGGCGGAGGTTGTGCAGATCCTGCGCAACGGCTGCGCGCATATGCGGGCGGCCTTCGATATCGAGTCGATCAACCTCGACAGCCTCATCGCCACTGCGCTTGACGACCCGAAGGCGGTCGCCGGCGACATCAAGGCCTTTCACGGCATCAACTTCGCCGACCTGAACACCGCCTATCGCCAGTTCTGCAAGAACGAGGACGTCGCCGACGGAACGGTCGATCTCGGCCAGGTGATCGAGTTCTTCAATAACGCGGCGACCGATCTGCCCGACCAGACGCGGCTCAAGGGCAGGAAGCTGCCGAGCATCAGTGCCGTACTCGACGGCAAGGGCGGCAATTTCGCCGACGTGTTCGAGCCGGGCAACCGCCGCATCTGGGTGCCGCTCGCCGATATTCCCGATCTCGTGCAGAAAGCGTTCGTCGCCGCCGAGGACCGGCGGTTCTTCCAGCATCACGGCGTCGACGAGCGCGGCATCATCCGCGCCTTCCTCGGCAATCTCGCGGATCCCGGCCGGCCGCAAGGCGGCTCGACCATCACGCAGCAGGTGGTGAAGAATCTCCTGGTCGGCGAAGACGTCACCTACGAGCGCAAGATCCGCGAAATGATCGTCGCCTCGCGGCTCGAAAGCACGCTGAGCAAACAGGAGATTCTCGAGCTTTATCTCGACTCCGCCTATCTCGGCCGTGGCTCCTGGGGCGTCGAGATGGCGGCGCGCAGCTATTTCGGCAAATCGGCCAAGAAGCTGACGCTTGCCGAAGGCGCTATGCTCGCCGGTCTGCTCAAGGGGCCTAACTATTTCAATCCCGATCGCCATCCCGATCGCGCCCGGGAGCGGCTTGCCTACGTGCTTGGCCGCATGCAGGAGGACGGCGTCATCGGCGCCGAGCAGAAGGACCAGGCGCTCGCCGCGCCGCCCAAGCTCATCGTTTACGAGCGGCCGCATCGCGATTCTGGCTTCCACTTCATCGATTATCTCGGCCGCGAGGCGAAAGCCGACGGCGTCGAGAGCCTGACCGCCGAGCCCTACACCGTGCATTCGACCATCAACGCCGCTTTGCAGCGCGACACCGAAGCCGCGCTCCAGGAAGGCCTGGCGCATTACGAGATAGCTGGCGGCCGCATAAAATTCCGCGGCGCCGAAGCGAATCTAGCGGACGCCATACAGAAAATCGGCGCCGACAAGCCGGCGGGCGCGTCGGCGACACTTCCGGCCTGGCAACAGGCGCTCGCCGCTTTGCGCCTGCCGCTTTACGACGTGCACTGGGACGTGGCGGTGGTTCTCGACAAGGGCGGCAAGCGCAGCGACGGCGTCATCCACGTCGGTCTCAGCGACGGTCGCATCATGCCGCTCAACGCCTGGACCTATGAGATCAGGCGCAACCTCGCGCTCTACGACGTCGTCTATGTTCGCGTCATCGAGGGCAAAGCTGCGGCCAAAGGCAAAGGCTCCCCCGCCGCCCAGGCGCAATTGCGCGTGCGGCCGACGGTGGAGGGTGCGGCCTTGGTGCTGGAGAACAAGACCGGGCGCATCCTCGCCATGGCCGGCAGTTTTTCTTACCTGTTGAGCCAGCTCAACCGCACCGCGCAGACTCAGCGCCAGCCCGGCTCGGCATTGAAGCCGCTGACCTATCTGACGGCTTTGCAAGCGGGCTTGCAGCCGAACACGCTCGTGCCCGACGACCCGATCACGCTGCCGCCGATCGGCAGCGGCCGCGCCGACGGCCGCGATATCCTCACCCGTGAGTACGGCGGCACCGCGCGCGCAGAAGATTTCTGGACGCCGCGCAACGCCGACAATTACGCGGGCGGCGTTTTCACTTTGCGCCGCGGTTTGGAAAATTCGGTCAATATCGTCACCGCGCACCTGCTCGACGGCGGCATCAGCGCGTTGCCGGAGAAGAGCCTCGACAATGTGTGCGCGACGGCGGTCGCGGCGAAAATCTACAGCGACTGTGTCCGCTATTATCCGTTCGTGCTTGGGGCGCAGCCAGTGCGCATGATCGATCTCGCCGCGTTCTATGCGGCGGTCGCCAACGAGGGCGCGCTGCCGCAGCCGCACGCCATCGACTCGATCGAGGAGAACGGTCGCATTGTCTATCAGTATCCCACCGCGCCGCTGCCGTTCATCGGCGCCGCCGACCGCGCCGCCTTCTATCAGCTCAAGACCATGTTGCAGGGCGTCGTGGCGCGCGGCACCGCCCGCGGCATCGCTTCGCTCTCGCCTTACGTCGCCGGCAAGACCGGGACAACCGAGGATGCGGTCGATGGCTGGTTCATCGGCTTCACCAACGACGTGACCGTCGCGGTCTGGGTCGGCTACGACAACGGCGACGGCAAGCGGCGCTCGCTCGGTCCCGGCGCGAGCGGGGCGCGCGTGGCGCTGCCGATCTTCGAGCCGATCATGACGGCGGTCTGGTCCGAGGGCATCGCGCCCAAGACCGCGCTCAACGGCCCGTCGCCGGAGGCGCGCCGGCAGCTGGTCGATCTGCCGATCGATTACATGAGCGGAGATCGCCTATCCGCCGGCGGCTTCATCGAACACTTCCGGCGCGCGGCGGACGGCCGCGTCGATGAGACGCAATATCAGCTGGTGTCGCACGAGGATGCGCGCGGTTATAGCCCAACCAGCGAGGGCTATTGGGGAGCGCCGGCCGACGATGGCCGCGTTGTCGCCGGCCGTTCCTACTATCCGGCGCAGGGTTGGCAGCCGCCGCCGCAACCGCTGACGCCGGAATCGGTGTTGCGCGGTTTGTTCGCGCCCTTGTTCGGCGGTCCCGGCACTCCCGGCGGTCCCGGCGATCCGCGCGCCCACGCAGGCCAGGATCCCGACTCTTTCTTCGGCGGACGGGCCAACTGAACCTCACGCAACCAAAAGAACGCGCAATGTGGATACGGCATGCGATCGCGCTTGTCGGACTGATCGGATCGTTGTCCGCCGCCGGCGCGCAGGATTTCCGCATCGTCGACGCCGGTTCGGCGAAAGACTGGAATCCGTCGCAGCTTAAGCCCGGCACCATCGTCTTCAGCGACGCCGCCGGCGGCGCCGCCGACGGCAAGACCAATCTGACGGCGTTTGCCGACTGGGCGCGCACGCAGCCCGCGCAGAAGAAATTTCTCTCGCTGTTCCCCGGCTATAGCGAACCCACGGTCATCAAGGTGGCAAGCGCCGGCGCGGCGGCCGCTCCCGTGGTCGAGAAGCTCACCATGTATGTGGCGCAAGCGCGCTTCGTCCTCGACCGGCCGCCGGGCTCGATCGACCTTGCGCGCTACGTCACCCTGCCGTTCCTGGAGAAAATCGATCCGGCGATCACGCACACGGCGGTCGCCGCCGGCAACGTCAATCCGCTCAAGGATGCCCAAGGGACCGGCAACGATAACCCGCAGCGCAAATGGTGCACCGGGCGCACGACGTTGGTCTGCGTTCAGTCGAGCTATAAGCTCGAAGGCAAGATCCCGATCGGTGTCATGCTGGTGAACAAGTTGCGCGACAGTCCCAAGAAAGTTTCCGATCAGCTCGATTTTCAGAGCGAGCTGTCGCGACTTTCGCCGGCCGACGTCGATGAGGCCGGATTGAAGGAGCTGACCGGGCTCGACGCTCCGGTCTCAGGCGTGCTCGAGCAGAATATTTTCTACGTCAATCAGATCATGAAGTTCGGCAAATTGTTTGCCGTGTTCCAGAGCGATCCGGCCGCGGCCGACAGGACGGTAGTCACCGCCTACGTGGCGCTGGCGATCAAAGCGAGCGTGCTCGACGAGCGGCGCACATTCGAGAAAGTGCCGGTGCTGCGCAATCTCATGCCGGCGCAGGTGCTGATGGGGCAATCCTCGTTCAATTCCGGCAATTCGATCAGCGCCGGCCTGCCCAAATATGCGCGCAACGAGATCGGCACGATCGCCGGAATTTTGCAGCAGGACAAGTAGTCCATTCCGCGGAATGAGCGGATTGGGTACAATCGCCGCATGCCCGGAAGCTGGGAGTTCTGGATCGACCGCGGCGGCACCTTCACCGACGTGATCGGCCGGCGGCCCGACGGCAAGCTCGTCACCCACAAACTGCTGTCGGAAAATCCCGAAGCCTATGCCGACGCGGCCGTGGCCGGAATCCGTCATCTTCTCGGACTTGCCGCCGGCGAGCCAATTCCGCAAGCGCGCATCGGCGTGGCGAAGATGGGGACGACGATCGCGACCAATGCGCTCCTGGAGCGCAAGGGCGAGCGGACCCTTCTTCTCATCACCAAGGGCTTCGGCGACGCATTGCGGATCGGCTATCAGGCGCGGCCGAACATCTTTGCCAAGCACATCGTCAAGCCGGACATGCTCTATGAGCGCGTGGTCGAAGTCGATGAGCGCGTGCGCGCCGACGGCACGGTCGAGCGTGCGCCCGACCTCGACGCGGTGCGGGGCGAACTGGTGCGCGCTAAAGCCGACGGTATCCGCGCCGTCGCTGTGGTGCTGATGCACGCCTACCGCCATCGCGCGCACGAGGAGCGGGTCGCGGCGCTGGCGCGCGCGCTGGGCTTTGCGCAAGTCTCCGCCAGTCATGAAGTGTCGCCGCTGATCAAGCTCGTCGGCCGCGGCGACACCACCGTGGTCGACAGCTATCTCTCGCCGATCCTGCGCCGCTATGTGGCGCAGGTGGCGCGGGATCTGAACGGCGAGGCAACTGCTTCACCCGGAGGTGAAAAAAAGCAATCCCGACTGATGTTCATGATGTCGTCGGGCGGTTTGACCGCGGCGGATTTGTTCCACGGCAAGGACGCGATCTTGTCCGGACCGGCGGGCGGCGTCGTCGGCATGGCCGAGACCGGGCGGCAGGCCGGTTTCGCCAAGCTCATCGGCTTCGACATGGGCGGCACCTCCACGGATGTGTCGCATTTCGCCGGCGACTACGAGCGCGCCTTCGAGACCGAAGTCGCCGGCGTGCGCATGCGCGCGCCGATGATGCTGATCCACACGGTGGCGGCAGGCGGCGGCTCGACCCTGCATTTCGACGGCGCGCGCTTTCGCGTCGGTCCCGATTCCGCCGGCGCCAATCCCGGGCCGAAATGCTACCGGCGCGGCGGGCCGCTCGCCGTCACCGACGCCAATGTCATGGTCGGCAA
Source organism: Xanthobacteraceae bacterium (assembly GCA_031291475.1). GTDB lineage: Bacteria > Pseudomonadota > Alphaproteobacteria > Rhizobiales > Xanthobacteraceae > BOG-931. The sequence continues at coordinate 34,781 of JARLIY010000076.1, read as the reverse complement.
GCTTCTTCCCGATTTTTTTCCCAAGATATTCGGGCGGCGACAAAATCAGCCACTCGACGCCGAGGCGGTGCGCGAGGCCTTCGTGGCGCTGGCCAAAGCCATCGGCGATGGACGCCCGCCAGAACAGGTCGCCGACGGATTCATCAAAATCGCCGTCGAGAACATGGCCAACGCGATCAAGAAAATCTCGGTCCAGCGCGGCTACGACGTGACGCGTTACGCGCTCAATTGCTTCGGCGGCGCCGGCGGTCAGCACGCATGCCTGGTCGCCGATGCGCTCGGCATGACGCGCGTGCTGATCCATCCGTTCTCGTCGCTTCTCTCCGCCTATGGCATGGGGCTGGCGGACATCCGCAGCGTCCGCCAGCAGGCGATCGAGGAGCCGTTCGGCGAGAAAGCGCGCGCGGCGCTGGAGGACGCGGCGCGGCGGCTCGCGCGCGCCGTGCACGGGGAGGTCGCCGGCCAGGGCGTCGCCGCCGGCAAGATCAAAGTCCGCAAGCGCGCGCATATTCGCTATGCGGGCACGGATACTCCCTTTGAAGTGCCGATGGCTTCGCTCGAAGCCATGCAATCCGCCTTCGAGCGCGCGCATAAGGCGCGCTTCGGATTCATCGACCGCGGCAAGACGCTGGTCGTCGAGGCGGTGTCAGTCGAGGCGGTCGGTGGCGGCGCCACCTTCCGGGAGAAGGCGCACAGGATCAAGCGGACCAGGCTTCCGTCGCCGGCGTGCCGCACGCGCTTTTTCTCCGGCGGCAAATGGCACCGCGCGCTCGTTTTTTTGCGCGAGACACTGGCGCCCGGCCACAAGGTGAAAGGTCCGGCCATCATCGTCGAGCCGCATCAGACCGTGGTTGTCGAAGCGGGCTGGCAAGCCGAATTCACGGCGAAGAACCACCTGCTGCTGCGGCGGATCGCAAAACTCGAGCGCGTGCGCGCCATCGGCACCAAGGCTGATCCGGTCATGCTCGAAGTGTTCAACAATCTCTTCATGTCGATTGCCGAGCAAATGGGCGTGGCTCTGCAAAACACCGCCTATTCGGTGAACATCAAGGAGCGGCTCGATTTCTCCTGCGCGGTGTTTGCCGGCGACGCCTCGCTGGTGGCGAACGCGCCGCACATGCCGGTGCATCTCGGCTCCATGGATCGGGCGGTCGAGACCGTCATCCGCGAAAACAATGGTGCGATCCGACCCGGCGACGTCTATGCCATCAACGCGCCCTACAACGGCGGCACGCATTTGCCGGACATCACTGTCTGCACGCCGGTGTTTGCCAGCCAATCACCTCCCCCCTTGAGGGGGAGGTCGGCGAGCGCAGCGAGCCGGGAGGGGGGTAAGGTTGTAAAACGATCCAAGAAACAGACCCCCCTCCCTAACCCTCCCCCTCAAGGGGGGAGGGAACGCGCTGCGGCGAACCGGACTCCGGAAATCTTGTTCTGGGTCGCTTCGCGCGGCCACCACGCCGACGTCGGCGGCATCTCGCCGGGCTCGATGTCGCCGAAGGCCACGACGATCGAGCAGGAAGGCGTCTATATCGACAATTTCAAGCTGGTCGAGCGCGGCCGCTTCCGTGAAAAGGAAGCTTATGCGCTGCTGATCGGCGGAAAGTATCCAGCGCGCAATCCGCTGCAGAACGTCAACGATCTCAAGGCGCAGGTCGCCGCCAACGAGAAGGGTGTGCAGGAGCTCCGCAAGATGGTGCGCCACTTCACGCTGCCGGTGGTGCGCGCCTATATGCGCCACGTTCAGGACAATGCGGCGGAAAGCGTGCGCCGCGTGATCGGCCGGCTGCGCGACAGCGCGTTCAGCGTCGACATGGACCAGGGCACCGCGATCAAGGTGCACATCAGCGTCGACAAAAAGAAACGCGAGGCGACCGTCGATTTCACCGGCACCAGCCCGCAGCAGCCGAACAACTTCAATGCGCCCGAGCCGGTGACCCGCGCCGCCGTGCTTTACGTCTTCCGGGTCATGGTCGATGACGACATCCCGATGAATGCCGGCTGCCTGCGCCCGATCCGCATCGTCATTCCGAAAAAGTCGCTGCTGTCGCCGGAATTTCCTGCCGCCGTGGTCGCCGGCAATGTGGAAACCTCCCAGGAGGTGACCAATTGCCTCTTCGGCGCGCTCGACGCCATGGCGGCGGCGCAGGGCACCATGAACAATCTGAATTTCGGCAACGCCCGCTATCAGTATTACGAGACGATCTGTTCAGGTTCGCCGGCCGGGCCGGGCTTTCCCGGCACCGATGCCGTGCATACCCACATGACCAACACGCGGCTCACCGATCCGGAAATCCTGGAATTCCGCTATCCGGTGCTGCTTGAAGACTTTCACATCCGCGAAAATTCCGGCGGCCGCGGCCGCTGGAATGCGGGCGACGGCGTCGTTCGGGTCATCCGCTTTCTGGAAAAAATGGAATGCACTATCCTCTCCGGGCATCGCCGCGTGCGGCCGTTCGGACTTGCCGGCGGCGAAGACGGTCAGATCGGCGAGAACTGGGTGCGGCGCCGGGACGGTCGCATGGAAAGGCTCGCCGGTTGCGACGCCACGATCATCGATGCCGGCGAGGCGATCATCATCCAGACGCCAACGGCCGGCGGCTACGGGTTGCCGGGTGCGCCGTCGGCCTGACCCGGCGCGCGGTACCGACAGTTAACTGATTATCCGCCCTTCAAGCCCGTCTCATTCTTCAATTGGTGGAGGTCGCGGCGAACAAGAATCTGAAGGACCAGATACTGCGTGACAAATGCCGCGACTTTCGCTCCGATTGCCCCGACGGTCATGAACCAACCCCAGACCATCGGGCTCGTTTCAGCCGCGAAATAGTGATTCAGCAAGCCGAGAATGAACATGAGGCCGGCCCAGGAATAGCCGCTCGCGACCAGCACGCTTTCCGACACGTGTTCCTTCACGATCGGAGGCATGTATCGCTCCATCCATCCCGGCCGCAGCATGACGGCGCCGATGGCAAAGTGAATGATGCTCGGCTTCGCCATCATGAAGCGGCTGTCATTGGTGATCAGCGCCGCTCCTCCGAGCACTACAACGAGCATGAGGCTGAGCCACTGCATCACTTCGATCCGCCGCCGCCGTAACTTCGCGAATGCGAATTGTCCTGCGCCGATGGCGAGCGCACATCCGACCGCCAGGGGCAGGCTGCCGGTCGCCAGATAGATTCCGAGGAATACCACGCGCTGAGAAAATCTTCAGCCAGTTGCATGAGCGCCGTCTGCATCGGATTTACTCCCGCTGGCGCGGCCGGGTTTATTAAAGCATCAATGTGCGTCGATTTCGACGTTCGCCGGCGGCGGACGGCGCATCAGCCAGACCAGCGGGGCGAAGAGCAGGAAGAGGAGGCCCAGCAGCAGGAAGACGTCGGCGAACGCCATGACGATCCCCTGCTGGCGGACGAAAAGAAATAGCTGCTTGAGCGCCATATTCTGCGCATCCGATCCGGGGATGCGCGCGGCGAAGTTGTTGAGCGCTTCCGTCACCGGCCGTCGCGACCAGGTAATGGACTCGTGCAGGCGCGCCAGGTGCAGATCGATGCGCTTGTTGAGCACGGTGTTGAGGCCGGCAAGCCCGACGGCGCCGCCGAGGTTGCGCATCAGGTTGAACAGGCCGGAGGCGTTCTTGAGCCGGTCCGGCGCCAGCGTGCCCAGCGAGATGCTGGTGATCGGCACGATCGCCAGCATCATGCCGGCGCCGCGCAGGATTTGCGGCACCAGCAGCTGCGCGAAATCCCAATCCTTGGTGATGTAGGTCGCCTGCCAGTTGCTGACCGCGACAATGGCAAATCCGGCCGCCAGCATCAACCGCGGATCGACCCGCGTCATCATCCGGCCGACGATGGGAGCGCACAGAAACATCGTGGCGCCGGAAACGAACACCGTCTGGCCGACCATCAGCGCGTTGAAGCCGCGGATTTGGTCGAGAAACACCGGATAGAGATAGGTCAGGCCATAGAGGCCGATGCCGAGCACGAAGGAAAACATGCTGCCGACCGCGAAATTGCGGTCGACGAAGGCCCGCAGGTCCACGATCGGCTGCGGCGCCGTGAACATGCGCGCAAAGAACAGCACCGCCGCGGTCGCCGACACCATTGCCGCGGACGCGATCGTGGAATCCTCGAACCAATCGTAGCGCGGTCCGTCTTCGAGCACGTATTCGAGCGCGCCGAGAAACAGAGCCATCAAGATCAGGCCGACGAAATCGAATTTGTCGAACAGCTTGTAGTCCGGCCGGTCGAAATCTATCAGCGTGATGGCGGCGATCGTCACCATAATGCCGGGGACGATGTTGATGAAGAACAGCCAGTGCCAGGACAGCATGTCGGTGAGATAGCCGCCGACCGTCGGCCCGATGGTCGGCGCCAGCGTCGCGACGAGGCCGATCATCGGCGTGATCACCGGCTGCAGCCGGCGCGGAAAGATGATGTAGGCGGAAGCGAACACCGTCGGCACCATGCCGCCGCCGATGAAGCCCTGCAGCGCCCGCCACACGATCATTTCGCCCATCGACGAGGAAAGCCCGCACATCAGGCTGGCGACGGTGAAGCCGGCCGCCGCGCCGGCGAACATCATGCGCGTGCCGAGCGCGCGCGACAGGAAGCCGGATAGGGGAATGGCGACCACCTCGGCCATCAGATAGGCGGTCTGCACCCAGGTGATCTCGTCGCTCGAAGCGGCCAGCCCGGCCTGAATTTCGGCAAGCGAAGCCGAGACGACCTGAATGTCGAGGAACGCCATGAACATGCCGAAGCACATCGCCAGGAAGGCGATGACGCGCATCGGATCGACGCGATCGGCGTCGGCCGCTGCGGGCGGCAAAGTGGAGAAGGTCGCGGTCGTCGCTTGTGCCATCGGCCGACTTCGAGCGCCGGATCAGCGTGCCGCCGTGCTCCGCGCCGCCGTGTCATCGGCGACGGCGCCCGCCTTGGTGTTCACGCTCACCACGACCGACATTCCCGGGCGCAGCAGCCCTTCGCGGGCGATGGCGGGAGGCACGCGAATGCGAACGGGCAGCCGCTGCACAATCTTGGTGAAGTTGCCGGTGGCGTTGTCCGGCGGCAGCAGCGAGAACACCGCGCCGGAGGCGGGCGAGAAGCTCTCCACGACGCCCTGGATCGAGTGCTCGGGGAGCGCGTCGACCGCGATGACGGCGGGCTGGCCCGGCCGCAAGCGCGCAAGCTGCGTCTCCTTGAAATTGGCGGTGACATAGACTTCGTCGAGCGGCACCAGGCTCGCCAGCCGCTGGCCGGTTTGGACGAAGTCGCCGGTCTGCACGGCGCGATTGCCGATCACGCCGTCGAGCGGCGCGCGAATGACGGTGAAGGACAGATCGCGCTCGGCCTTGGCCAGCGCGGTCTTGAGTTCATCGAGCGTGCCGGCGGCCTCCTGCTGCTGACCCTTGAGCACATCGACATTTGCCGCCGCGGAATCGATGGCGGCTTGGGCGCCGTGCACGGCGGCGACGGCCTGATCCCGGTTCGCTTGCGCCTGTTCGAGCAGCTGGCGGCTCGACGCATCGCGGGCGACCAGCAGGTTCTGCCGCTCGAGCTCCAGCTCGGTGCGGGTGGCGGCCGCCTGGGCGGAGACGAGTTGGGTCTTCGCCTGCTCGACGGCCGCTTCCTGCGCGGTGATCTGGTGGGCGATCCGCGCGATGGTGGCTTGCTGGGTCACAACCTTCGCATGCGCCGAATCGACCGCGAGGCGGTAATCGCCATCGTCGACGGTGGCGATCACATCGCCGGCATGGACGTAGGTGTTGTCGACCACCGAGACGCTGGCGATGTAGCCGGAGATTTTCGCGGCCAATGTCGTGTTGTAGGCCTGCACATAGGCGTCATCGGTTGTGACCGTAAAGCGGCCGACGATCAACCAGTCGACGCCGAACCAGGCCGCGACGGCAAGGGCAAGCACCACCAAGGCGCCCAGTGCGCGCCTGCGCCGGCTCGTACGCCGCAGCCGGCCGACGACGGTGGGCGGCGCGGCTTCTTTCGAATTCTGCTGCGCCGGCGCCTCGGCCGCGGGCGGGCGGGGACTCACCGGTCCAGGCGGATGGTCCGCCGCTTCATCGGAAGGGATGGAAACAATCAGCGGGGAGCGGCCGCCGTCCTTCTCACGATTGCGATACATGAGCTGCACTCCTTTGAAGGCCCCATGCGGACCTCGATATGAGTGACCGAACCGTTCGGTCATTAATATTGGGGGGAAGGCACGTTGTCAATATTGACCGAACCGTTCGGTCAATCTATATAGACACAGAAGATTTGCCGAATAATTACCGGCCCTTAGTGACCAAGAGCCGGTGCGGCGAGGGCAAAGGAGACCTCAAAATGAGCGAATCAGCGGTCCTGGAGCGAACACAACCCCTCCCGGCGGATGACGACAGCGCCAAGCGGCGCCAGATCATCGACGGCGCGCGCGCCGTCTTCCTGGCGCAGGGCTACGACGCCGCCAGCATGAACGATATCGCTCGTGCCGCCGGAGTCTCCAAGGGCACGCTCTACGTCTATTTCAAGCACAAGCAGGAATTGTTCGACGCCATCGTCGAACAGGAATGCACGGCGCAGGCGGAAGGGATTTTTGATTTCGATCCGAATGACCACGACGTCGAGGCCGTACTCGCCCGTCTCGGTGTTGCCTACGTCAAGTTTTTGTGCCGGCCGGAAAAGGCCTCCGCCATCCGCACGGTGATCGCCATCGCCGACCGCATGCCGGAAGTCGGGCGGAGATTCTACGAGACCGGACCGGCCAGCGGCATCGCCCGGCTCGCGGATTATCTCGCCGCGCAAGTGGCGGCCGGCGTGCTCGCCGTCGAAGATTGCGAGATCGCCGCGGCGCAGTTCATGGAGGCGAGCCACGCGGCGTTGTTCAAGCCGATCGTGTTCAACTTCGCGCCGGAGCCGAGCGGCGAACAGGTCGAGCGCAGCGTGCGCATCGCGGTCAAGGTCTTTCTCGCCGCCTACAAAGTGCGGTGAAGTTTTAGGACGCGCGCGGCGGCATGGGCGGCGCGGGCGGCGCATTCTCTAGCGGCCTGCGGGAAATCGAATATTTCATGGTCGCTTTGGCGCCCTGCCAGAAGAAACCGTAATCGACATACACATTGGCGCCGTCGGCGAGCGGCAGCGCCGCGCGGCAGACCACTTCATCCTTGCGCGTGGAAACGGTCGTCCGCGGGTCGTAGCGTAGCGGCTCGAGTTTGAGTTGCTTGAGGACGTCGGCGAGCGTGTCCCTGGCGCGCGAGGAATCGCACTCGGGAAGGACGAAATAATCGTGCAGCCCGCGGTAAAGCAGCACGCCGGCCACGGCAAGCACGGGAATACCTACCAGGCGAAACGCCAGCCGATTGGGCCGGCCGGGCGATGAACCCGCACGCGACCAGGGCGTAGAGCGCCGTGGGGCGGGCGGCTTGGGCGAAGGGTTGTCCTGCGCCATCGCGCTGCTTTCAGATCGCCTTGACGATCGCTTCCGTCATCTTCTTGGCGTCGCCAAGGAGCATCATGGTGTTGTCGCGGTAAAACAACGGATTGTCGATGCCGGCGTAGCCGGATGCGAGCGAGCGCTTGTTGAACATGACCGTGCCCGCCTTCCACACTTGCAGCACCGGCATGCCGTAGATCGGCGACTTCGGATCGTCTTCGGCGGCCGGATTGGTGACGTCGTTGGCGCCGATCACGTAAGCGACGTCGGCCTGGGCGAATTCCGAGTTGATGTCCTCGAGCTCGAAGACTTCGTCATAGGGCACGTTGGCTTCGGCCAGCAGCACGTTCATGTGTCCGGGCATGCGGCCGGCGACCGGATGGATCGCATATTTGACATCGACGCCTTCGGCCTTGAGCTTGTCCCCCATCTCGCGCAGCGCATGTTGCGCCTGCGCCACCGCCATGCCGTAGCCCGGCACGATGATGACCTTCGAGGAATTCTTCAGCAGGTAGGCGGCGTCGTCCGCCGAGCCGAGCTTGACCGGCCGGTTTTCGGCGGCGCCGCTCGGACCCGCGACCTCGCCGCCGAAGCCGCCGAGGATCACCGAGATGAACGAGCGGTTCATGCCCTTGCACATGATGTAGGACAGGATCGCGCCCGAGGAGCCGACCAGCGCGCCGGTGATGATCAGCGCCGAATTGCCGAGCGTGAAACCGATGCCCGCGGCCGCCCAGCCGGAATAGGAATTGAGCATCGAAATCACGACCGGCATGTCGGCGCCGCCGATCGGGACGATGATGAGCACGCCGAGCAGGAACGAGGCGGCCGCGATCAGCCAGAATGCGATGTGCTGCTGCGCCTCGAAGAACCAGACGATGAGCGCAATGAGCCCAACCGCCAACGCGACGTTGATGATATGGCGCGCCGGCAGGATGATCGGCTTGCCGCTCATGCGCCCGGAGAGCTTCAGAAAGGCGATCACCGAGCCGGTAAAGGTGATGGCGCCGATGGCGACGCCGAGCGACATCTCGATCAGGCTCTGTCCATGGATGGCGCCCTCGCTGCCGATATCGAAAGCCGCGGGCGCGTAGAGCGCGCCGGCCGCCACCAGGACCGCGGCCATGCCGACCAGCGAATGGAAGGCGGCGACCAACTCCGGCATCGAGGTCATCGGCACGCGCCGCGCGATCACGGCGCCGGTGCCGCCGCCGATCGCGACGGCAAGCCCCACCAGTCCCCACGCCGCGAGCCCGGCCGGCGGATGCGCGGCAAGCGTGGTGGCCACCGCGATCGCCATGCCGATCATGCCGAACAGATTGCCCTGTCGGCTGGTGTCGGGATGCGACAGCCCGCGCAGCGCCAGAATGAACAGGACGCCGGCGACTAGATAAGCCAGCGCGGCAAAATTGGCGCTCATGATTTCTTCTGCTTCCTCTGGAACATGCCGAGCATGCGCTGGGTCACCAGAAAGCCGCCGAAAATATTGACCGAGGCGAAGCCGAGCGCGACGAAGCCGAAGGCGCGCGCCCAGAGCGGGCCGGCATCGTCGGCGACCAGCGCAACGCCGACCGCCAGCAGCGCGCCGACCACGATGACCGAGGAGATCGCGTTGGTGACCGACATCAGCGGCGTATGCAAAGCGGGCGTCACCGACCAGACCACGTAGTAGCCGACAAACACCGCGAGCACGAAGATCGACAGACGAAACACGAACGGGTCGACGACGTCGCTTGCCGCCGCCGGCGCGCCGGAATGCGCCACCGCAAGGAGGTCGAGCTGGCCGAGGATCGAAAGGGTTATCATTGCGGAATATCCTGCTTCGCGCCGCGCTCTTCTATGCAGCAGTTTTTGGCTTGAAATTCGGATGTACGATCGCGCCGTCGCGGGTGAGCGCCGTCGCCTTGACGATATCGTCGTCCCAGTTGACCGCGAGCGCCTTGGTCTTCTTGTCGATCAGCACTTCGAGGAATGCGTAGAGGTTCTTGGCATAGAGGCTCGAGGCCGTGGCCGCGAGTCGGCCCGGCACGTTGGCATAGCCGATGATCTTGACGCCGCCCGTTTCGGTGACCGCGTCGGCCTTGACGCCTTCCACATTGCCGCCGCGCTCGACCGCGAGGTCGACGATCACCGAGCCCGGCCGCATCGACGCCACCATGCCCTTGTCGATCAGCCGCGGCGCCGGTCGGCCGGGAATGAGCGCGGTGGTGATGACGATATCCTGCTTCTTGATGTGTTCGGCGACCAGCGCCGCCTGCTTGGCCTGGTAGTCTTTGGACATTTCCTTGGCGTAGCCGCCGGCGGTCTCCGCCGCCTTGAATTCATCGTCCTCGACCGCGATGAACTTGGCGCCGAGGCTTTCGACCTGCTCCTTGGCCGCCGGCCGCACGTCGGTCGCGGTGACGACGGCGCCGAGGCGGCGCGCGGTGGCGATCGCCTGCAAGCCGGCGACGCCGGCGCCCATGACGAACACCTTGGTGGCCGGCACCGTGCCGGCGGCGGTCATCATCATCGGCAGCGCGCGGCCGTATTCGGCGGCGGCATCGATCACGGCACGGTAGCCGGCGAGATTGGCCTGGCTCGAGAGGACGTCCATCGCCTGCGCGCGGGTGATGCGCGGCAAAAGCTCCATGGCGAAGGCGACGAGTCCGGCCTCGGCCAGCGCGCGCAGCGCGTCCTCGTGGCCATAGGGGTCCATGATGGCGATGACGATCGCGCCCTTTTTGTAGCGCGAGGTCTCGGAGGCTTGCGGGCGGCGCACCTTGAGGACGATGTCGGCGCCGTTCACCGCGTCCTTGGTCACGGTGGCGCCCGCCGCCGCATAATCCGCGTCGAGAATGCCGGATTTGACGCCGGCGCCCGGCTCGACCGCGACCTCGGCGCCGAGTCCGATCATTTTTTTGATTGTCTCAGGCGTCGCGGCGACCCGCGGCTCGCCCGCATCGACCTCGGCAGCAACCGCAACTTTCATGATTCCTCCGACACCAGCGCACGCAGTCGGTCCAAGACGATACGTTTATTGGCGGCGTGTGACGAGAGGGGTCGCGCTCAGGCGAGGAAGTACGCCATCAGGATGAGAATGACGACGATTACCCCGAGGGCGACCTTCACCAAGGTCACGAAACTGCGGTAGGTCTGCTCGTGCGCGGGGAGGTCGTTGCCCGTTGCAGTCGCATATTCGAGTTCACCGTGGTCGGCCATCGCATCCCTCCGACTAAAGCCCCGTCGGCCGCGGACCTAGCGTAATTGCGCGCGTTGGGCAACGAGATGTCTACATATCCAGCACCAGACGCTCGCTCTTGCAGCCGGCGCAGCAGATCATGACCTTCTCGTTGGTCGCCTGCTCCTCCTCGCTGAGCACGGAATCGTGGTGCTCGGGAATGCCGGAGATGACCCGGGTCACGCATTCGCCGCAGATGCCGAGCTCGCACGAATAATCGACGTCGATGCCGGCCTCGTACAACACTTCGAGAATCTTCTTGCCCTCGGGAATGAAGTACTCTTCGCCGGAGCGCGCGAGTTCGACCCAGAAACCGCCCAGGGTGCCCCCCGCCGCCTCGGCCTTGGGCGTGAAGTATTCGACGTGCACATGATTGTGCGGCCGGCTTGCCGCCGCCGCCTCGAACGCCGTCAACATCGGATTGGGGCCGCAGCAATAGAAGTGCGCATTCGCCGGCGCCGCACCGATGGCGGCGGCCAAATCGAGGAATTTGCCGCCGGCCTCATCGTCGAAATGCAGATGAATGTGCTTCGGCCCAAGCTTCTCGATCGATGCGAGGAAAGCCATATCGGCGCGCGAGCGGCACGAATAGTAAAGTTCCCATGAGCGGTTTTGCGCGGCGAGCTGCTGCGCCATGCACCAGACCGGCGTGATGCCGATGCCGCCGGCAAACAGCACGATGTGCTCGGCCTCCTCGACCAGCGGGAAATTATTACGCGGCACGCTGATCTTGAGCGTATGTCCGACGCGCAAATCGTCGAAAATGTAGCGCGAGCCGCCGCGGCTCGTGGCGTCGAGCTTGACGGCGACGACGTAACGCTCGGGGTCGGCGTCGGGATTGAGCAGCGAAAATTGGCGAATGAGCCCGTTCGGCAGATGGAGGTCGATGTGGGCGCCCGGCTTGTAGGGCGGCAGCCGGCCGCCGTCCGGCCGGGCAAAGGTATAGACGTTGGTGTCGCGGGCGACGGTCTCGACCTCGGTCAGCCGCACCTCGATCAGGCCTACGGCACGGCCGCTTTCGGAGGTCGGAGTTCCGGCAGCGGTGCCAGGATTGGTCATCGTGTCCATGCGGGCCATAGATAGGCGGCGAAGGTAGGGTTCCGCAATACGTTGTTTACGGCGGAGCGGATGCCGCCGACGCGCGGCAAAATGCAGATCTTTAGAGGGTCTTTGTCAGGTCGCTCTCATGCCCGGGCGCGTGAGAGATCGCTCCGGTTCGCCGTGCGCGCAGCGTCCGGCACTCTCGCGGCTGCCGATGTCGCCGTCACCCCTGGTACGACCTCCACCGCGATCCCCGCGGCATGGCAGGCGGCGATGTCCGTGCCCGCCCGGCCGTCGTCGGCCTTGAGCCGCACCACGCGGCGTCCGGCTCTGGCGAGCGCGATCATCCTGCCTGTGGCGTTGTCGTGCCGCGATGAATTCACGTTGCCGGCCGCTCCGACCAGCATTTTCTTTGCCTCGCGGCGGGCGAAATCGAGAATCGCCGGCGACGCCAGATCGTCGAACATAATCAAGTCGGCTGATTGCAGCGCCCGCACCGCACGCAGCGTCAACAATTCGGGATCGCCCGGGCCGGCGCCGACGAGGACGATGGAGCCGGCTTCCGCCGTGTGGGTCGGCGTGAACAAATCGGCGAGGTCGACCTCGGTCGGCGCCGTGTCGGGCGCGGCGACGGCGCGGTCGGCAAATCTCTCCCAGAAATTCCTGCGGCCGCGGAATGTCAGCGCCAGCGCCTGCACCCGCGGCCGCCAGTTGCGCGCCGCTTCCGCCCAGCGGGCAAAGCCGTTCGGAACGAGCGTCTCGATCCTTGCGCGGATCGCCTGGGCGAAGACCGGGGCGGCGCCGTCGGTGGAAATGCCGATGACGAGCGGCGAGCGGTTGACGATCGCGCCGAAGGCGAAGTCGCAAAAGGCCGGGCGGTCGATGACGTTGACCGGGACGCCGGCAGAGCGCGCGGCAGCGGCGAAGGCGGCCGCTTCGGCATCGTCCGCGCATTCGGCGACCGCGATAGCGGCGCCGGCGCAATCGGCCGGCTGCCAGGCGCGATCAAAGAGCATGACGGGGCCGCCGGGTGGATTTGCCGCGAGCGCGCACAGGGTGTCAGTCGGCTCCGGCGCGACGACATCGACGCCGGCGCCGGCAGCCGACAGAAGCTCGGCTTTCCATGCCGCCGCATTGCCGCTTCCGGCGACCATGGCGCGCTTGCCGTTGAGCGCGAAAAAGACCGGCAGCCGCGCAAGCGGACTGATGTGGTTCGCGTCGGCTTTGGATGGCGCGCTGCCCATGGGACGGCATGGCTCCTGAAGCTGGTGCAGAGACAGCCGGGAAATAGAAGGATTTGCTTGTTACCGCAATGGATTGCGAGAAATTTGAAATGAAAATCTCGGAATGAGCCGCTGTCCGATCAATTCTTCCACAAAGCTCCGCATCGGCAGAAATCCTCGGTACGACCGGGCCAATGCTAGTTGGCCCATGCCGGAGGGCGACCTTGCAGGCGATTGGCAAGCGCACTGCGATCTGCCTGGGCGCGAAGGTCGGCCAGTTTCGCCCGGCATTGGTCGTAGTCGACGCTACCGGGATGATAGCCGCGGGTCTGGCATTGAGCGTCATCCCTGGCGTCGGCTTCGGCCCGTGCCTGCTCCTCCGTCTTCTGCGAAGCGCAGCCGGCGAGAAGCAACACCAGCAAGATCGGCACCGAACGGTACATGGATCGGTACATGGAACGCCTCACCTTCAATCGGGATGATCCTGCGATATACGCGGCAGTGCAAGAGCGCCCATGACTCCGATTTTCCAGCGCGCTTCTGGCAGCTCAAAAACTTGGCGGGCGCCCGGCGGGATGCCGCCGGACGCCCCTAGATATGCATCAGCCAGTCTATAAGCCGGGTTCTGGATGGCACGCGAAAACGTTTCGCATGCGTGACGGCCATTCCTCTGGGACGCCGGTTGCCCGGCGCCTCCAGCAACCAACCCGGACGGTGGGTCCAGACATCGACCTCGAAGCCCTCGCGCTTGCGCGCCAAGGCCCCGTGCCGTCCCTATTCGGTCTTGCTCCCGGTGGGGTTTGCCGTGCCGCCGGCGTTGCCGCCGACGCGGTGCGCTCTTACCGCACCTTTTCACCCTTACCGCGGATTACGCAACGCGCCGCGGCGGTTTGTTCTCTGTGGCACTTTCCCTAGGCTCGCGCCCGCCGGACGTTATCCGGCACCGCTTGTCCATGGAGCCCGGACTTTCCTCCCCGGCAACCTTTCGGTTTTGCCGGAGCGGCCGTCCGACCGACTGACGAGAAAGGGATGGCGGGGCCCGCCGGCGGCGTCAAGAGCCAAGCCGGGCGAAATCACGGGCCCGCGCGGCAATGGTCTTGACCCGGCCGCGCTGGACCAGCAATTCGCGCAGCGTGGCGCGGGTCGAAGTGTCGGCGATGCCGTCGATCCGTTCCGGGCGGAAATGGCGCTGGAACGCCGTGACCACATCGTAGGTTGCGGAATCGTAGGTGCCGTTGGCGGCGAGGCCATAGCCGTACCGAATGAGCGATTCCTGCAACGTGGCGACCGCGTCGCTGCGATCGCCGAGGGCGAGTACCACTCTGCCTTTGTCGATCGGGGCGGGATTGACCCAATGCCCGACGCCTGAATCGTGGAGCGTACGCCAGGGGAATTTCTCGCCCGGATCCTGCTTGCGTGAGGGCGCAACGTCGGAGTGCGCCAGCACCCGCGTCGGCGGAATGGTGCTGCGCGTCTGGATGCCCCGGCACAAAGCGGTCACCGCCGCGATTTGCCGCCGGGGAAAATCGGGATAGCCGAAATCGTGGCCGGGATTGGCGATCTCGATGCCGATCGAGCAGGAATTAATGTCAGTTTCGCCCGCCCAAAAGGAGACGCCAGCATGCCAGGCGCGGCGACTCTCCTGCACCATTTGGATGACGCGGCCATCTTCGAACACAAAGTAATGCGCCGACACCTCGCTTGCGGGCGAGCACAAACGGTCCAGCGCTTCTTCGGCGTTCGGCATGCCGGTGTAGTGCAGCAGGATCATATCGGGGCGTTTGCCGCCCCTGCGCTCGCCGTGGTTGGGCGAAGGCCTGACTACGGCAACGACGCTGGACTCGGCTGGAAACGCGGATAGCGACATGGTTTCAAACATGAGGACACGCCGTCTTGCTGACAAGCCGATTTGTGCGTGCAAGCCGCGGTGACGAGAAAAAAACAAAGCGCATTGCACCGATGCAACGCTTGGCGCGGTTGCGACGTGGAGCGGCGCGCGCCTCACACGCGCCGTCGGAAGGCGAAGCTCGCGAGCCGCGGCGCCTGGCTGATTTGGCGTCGGCGTTTAAGACCTCAACCTTTCCTTAAGCTTACGCCTCACTAATCGAAATCGAGCGAAGTGGCGAAGCGGACAGCGCCGGTGCGTTGACGCCCATATTGACCCATGATAGCCCATTTATTCCCAGAAGCGCTTGAGATGTCCGCACCGGCCGGCGGCACAGCCGCAAGCCCGGCCTCAGGCGGGAAGGGCCGTTTGCGGCGGCCGAAGTCGGCGGCCCGGTCGCATGGCGAGGGGCGAGATGGACCGGTTTGTGTCCCACCACATGCTCCGCTTGGATGCCAAGGGTCGCGTCTCCGTGCCGGCGTCGTTTCGCACGGTGCTCGCACGCGACGGCTTCGACGGTCTCTATTGCCATCCCGCACTCGACCGCCCGGCGCTCGATGCCGGCGGCAACGCGCTGTTGGCGGAGATCGAGGCGCTGATTTCCGGTTTCCCGCCCTATTCCGAAGAGCGGGAGCAATTCTCGCTGGCGCTCTACGGCACCAGCGAAACGCTGAAGATCGACGGCGAGGGCCGCGTGGTGCTGACCGACACGCACAAGACTCATGCCGGAATCAAAGACGCGGTCGTCTTTGTTGGTCTCGGCCACAAATTTCGAATCTGGGAGCCTGGCCGCTTTCGCGCGGAGCTTGCGGAGGCCACCGACAAGGTCCTCGCCTTCAAGCAGGAGCTGGGAACCCGGACGGCGGCGGCAAAACCGCACGGAGCACGGGAATGATGATGGGCGGCGACAGCGGAGCTGTCGCTGGCGGACTGGCCCGTCACATTCCCGTGCTTGCCGGCCGCGCCGTAGACTGGCTCGGCGTGCATGCCGGCGGCGTCTATCTCGATGCCACGTTCGGCGCCGGCGGCTATACGCGCGCGATCCTGGCGACGCCCGGCGCGCGGGTGATCGGCATCGACCGCGACGATCGCGCGACCGCGGCCGGCGCGGCGCTTGCCGAGCAATCACAGCGCCGCCTCGTTTTGGCTTCCGGGCGCTTTTCGGACCTGCAAACCATCCTGGCGACTCACGGCATCGCCGCTGTCGACGGCGTCGTGTTCGATCTCGGCGTTTCGTCCATGCAGCTCGACGAGGCCGAGCGCGGCTTTTCCTTCCGGCTCGAAGGTCCGCTCGACATGCGCATGGGCCGCGACGGCCCGAGCGCGGCGGACGTGGTCGCGCGCGCGAGCGAGCGCGAGCTTGCCGCCATCATCGCCACGCTCGGAGAGGAACGTCACGCCCGGTCGATCGCACGCGCCATCGTCAAGTCGCGCGAGGCGCAGCCGATCATGACCACGCGCGCGCTTGCCGACCTGGTCGCCGCCATCGTGCGATCGCGGCCGGGCCTGATCCATCCCGCGACGCGAACGTTCCAGGCGCTGCGCATTTTCGTCAACGAGGAGCTGAACGAGCTGGCTGACGGTCTCGCCGCCGCCGAACGCGTACTCAGGCCCAGTGGCCGGCTCGTCGTCGTCGCCTTTCATTCGCTCGAGGATCGCATCGTCAAGACCTTCCTCACCGAGCGCGGCCGCGCACCGGCGTCTTCGCGGCATCGACCGCAGGTGGCCTCGGCGCCGCTGACTTTCCGCCTGCTGACGCGGCGTCCGGAAACGCCGGATGAAGCCGAAATCACCACTAATCCGCGCGCCCGCTCGGCCAAGCTGCGCGCCGCCGAGCGCACCGACGCGCCCGCGCGCCCGGAGGCGAACGAAACGCTGCTGCCGCGTCTGCCTTCGCTCGCCGACGTCGTCGGGAGCCGCGCATGATTTTGCGCATCCTCAATCTGGTCGTGATCGGCGCGCTGGTGCTGGCGGCCGCCTATGTCTATCGCATCAAATTCGACTCCACGGTGCAGGCCGAGCGTCTCGCCAAGATGCGCAGCGAGATACGGCACGAGCGCGACACCATCGCCTTGTTGCGCGCCGAGTGGGGAGAACTCGACAGCCCGGCGCGGGTCGAAGTGCTCGCCAAGCGCTTTCTGCCGCTCAAGCCGATCGCGCCGACGCAGTTCGATTCGCTCGATCAATTGCCTGATCGCCCGCCGCAATTCATCAAGCCCGACAGCGCCGATCCGATCGGCCACATCATCGAGAATTTGGAGGAGCCCGCCCAGGTTACGGGAAGCGTCGCGCCGCCGGCCGTGCCCGCGTCAGCCGCGCCCGCCGACGAGGCCGCGCCGGCGGAGCCGGAACAGCCGGCGGTAAAATCCGGACGGCTCGACCGATGACCGCAATGGCGCAAATCACGTCGCTGCGGTTGCCGGAATCCTGGCGGTCTTTTCGCCAGCGTTTCTTGCGCGGCCTGATGTATGGCGGCAACGTCGATCGCGCCGCCAAGGCGCGGGCGCGCGTCGGACTGGCGATCGTCGCTTTCGCCGCCGTCTATTTCATTATCGCGGTGCGGCTGGTCATGTTCGCCATGGTCGCCGACGGCCACACCGCGCACCGTGTCGTGACCGGCGATGCAATCGCCACCGCGCGCCCCGATATCCTCGACCGCAACGGCGAAGTTTTGGCGACCGATGTGCGCGTGCCGTCGCTCTACGGCGAACCGCGCCGGCTGATCGACGTCGATGAGGCGGTCGAGCTTTTGACCGCCGATCTGCCCGATCTCGATGCCAACGAACTGCGCGAGCGGCTGTCGTCCAAGCGCGGCTTCGTCTGGCTCAAGCGCGACCTCACCCCAGAGCAGCAGCGCGAGATTTATCGTCAGGGTCTGCCGGGCATCGGCTTCCTCAACGAGAACAAGCGCGATTACCCGAACGGCCCGGAAGTCTCGCACCTCATCGGCCACGTCAACATCGACAATCAAGGCATCGCCGGCATGGAGAAGTGGCTCGACGGGCACGGGCTCGCCGCGCTGCACATGGCCGGGCTCGCCACCGACCGCCTGCAAAATCCGGTCGAGCTCGCCGTCGATCTGCGCGTGCAACACGCGCTGCGCGACGAACTCGTCACCGCGCGCGCCAAGTTCAAGGCGCTGGCCGCCGCCGGCATCGTCCTCGATGTACGCACCGGCGAGGTCGTCGCCATGGTCTCGGAGCCGGATTACGACCCCAACAATCCGCGCGAGGCGCTCGACCCGACGCGCATCAACCGGCTGACCACCGGTGTTTTCGAGATGGGTTCGACCTTCAAGGCCTTCACGATCGCGATGGCGCTCGACTCCGGCAAAGTCACGCTCAAATCGACATTCGACGCGCGGGTGCCGCTGCGCTTCGGCAAATTCGACATCCACGATTTCCACGCCCAGCACCGCGTGCTGACGGTGCCGGAGATTTTCACTTATTCCTCGAATATCGGCGCCGCGCGCGCGGCGCTGGCGGTCGGCGTCGACGCGCACAAGGCGTTTCTGAAGAAAATGGGCCAGCTCGATCGCCTGCGCACGGAATTGCCGGAGAGCGCCGAGCCGATCGTTCCCAAGCGCTGGGGCGAGCTCAACACCATCACCATCGCCTTCGGCCACGGCCTGTCGGTGGCGCCGCTTCAGGCGGTGATGGGGGTTGCCGCTTTGATGAATGGCGGAATTCTCATCCCGCCCACATTCCTCAAGCGCACCGAGGCAGAGGCCAGCGCTCTCGGCAAACGCGTCATCAAGCCCGAGACCTCGGAAATGATGCGCTATCTGATGCGGCTCAATGTGGAAAAGGGTACGGCCGAGAAGGCCGAGGTGAAGGGCTATTACGTCGGCGGCAAGACCGGCACGGCCGACAAGGTCATCAACGGTCATTATTCCAAAGCCAAAGTGATGACCGATTTCATGGCGGTGCTGCCGGCCGATCAGCCGCGTTATGTGCTGCTGGTCATGCTCGACGACCCGCAGGCCATTCCCGAAACCCACGGCTTCACCACGTCGGGCTGGAACGCGGTGCCCGTCGGCGGCGCCGTGGTGGCGCGCATCGCGCCGCTGCTCGGCATCGAACCGCGCCTGAACTTGCCGGACGCCGATCACCTGATACTGGCTTCGCTCAAGGAAAGCAGGTAAGGCGGAAGTTGCGTTAGGGCGCAATCGCTTCATTGAATCGGTCGTGATTCTAACGTTTTGAAGGGAGCATGATCTTTTCGGAAAACCGGTTCCCACTTTTCCGGATCATGCTCTAAGCGAACCGTCATGAAGCTTTGCGAAATTCTGCCGCCCGACGCCGCGATCGAGACCCGCATTGCCGATCTCGACGTGGTTGGCGTGTCGGCCGACAGCCGCACGGTCAAGCGCGGCGACGTGTTCGTGGCGATTGCCGGCGGCAAGGCTGACGGCCGCGCCTTCATCGCCGGCGCGATCGCCGCCGGCGCGGTAGCGATTGTCGCGGAAAAGCCGCCGGACGCGCCGCTGCCGGAAGGCGTGGCCTTCGTGCAGGTCGGCAATGCCCGCCGCGCGCTGGCGCTGATCGCCGCGAAAATATTCCCGCGCCAGCCGCGTACCATCGCCGCCATCACCGGCACCAGCGGCAAAACCTCGGTCGCCGCGTTCACGCGGCAGATCTGGACGGCGCTCGGCCATCGCGCCGCGAGCATCGGCACGATCGGCATCGTTTCGCCGCGCGGCGAAGCCTACGGCTCGCTGACCACGCCGGACCCGGTTGCGCTCCATCGCACGCTTGACGCGCTTGCCGGCGAAGGCGTCACGCACCTGGCGATCGAGGCGTCGTCGCACGGCCTCGATCAATTCCGGCTCGACGGCTTGCGCATCGCGGTGGCGGCGTTCACCAACATCACACGCGATCATCTCGATTATCATGCGAGCTTCCAAGCGTATTTCGCCGCCAAGCTGCGGCTGTTCGAATCGCTGGTCGAGCCGCGCGGCTATGCGGTCATCGACGCCGATCACCCGCATGCGGACGCGGTCATGGCTGCCGCCAAGGCGCGCGGACTTTCCATCGTCAGTGTCGGACGCAAAGGCACCGGCATCCGGCTCGTGGAGACCGTCGTCGACGGTTTCGCGCAAAAGGTGGCGCTCGAACATGGCGGCAGGAATTTTCGCGTGCGGTTGCCGCTGGTCGGGGAGTTTCAGGTCGAGAACGCCCTCGTCGCCGCCGGGCTTGCCATCGCCACCGGCGGCGAAGCGGCCGCGGTATTCACGGCGCTGGAGCATCTCACCGGCGCCCGGGGCCGCCTCGAGCTTGTCGGCACCAGAAGCGGTGCGCCGATCTTCATCGATTATGCGCATAAGCCCGACGCGCTCGCCAAGGCGCTGGACGCGCTGCGGCCGGCGGCGACCGGCCGGCTCGTCGTCGTCTTCGGCGCCGGCGGCGATCGCGACCGCGGCAAGCGGCCGCTGATGGGCGCCGTCGCCGCCGAAAAAGCCGACCGGGTGATCGTCACCGACGACAATCCGCGCAGCGAAGACGCCGCCGCCATCCGCGCGGCGATCGTCGCCGCCGCGCGCGGCGCCGTCGAGATCGGCGACCGGCGGCAGGCGATCCGCGCCGCGATTGCCGAACTGCACGCCGGCGATGTTCTGCTCATCGCCGGCAAGGGTCATGAAACCGGCCAAATCATCGGCGACCGGGTGGTGCCGTTCAGCGATCACGAAGCAGTCGCCGCGGCGCTGAAGGAGCATGCCGCATGAGCGGGCGTGCGCTGTGGACGGTCGAGGACATGGCGGCGGCAATGGGTGCCGAACGCCACGGCCCGCTGCCGCAAATGGTGTCCGGCATTTCGATCGACAGCCGCACCGTCGGCCGCGATCAGGCATTCTTCGCTATTTCGGATCGCCGCGACGGACACGCCTTCGTCGCGCCGGCGCTCGCGGCCAAAGCGGGCCTTGCGGTCATTGCCGTCGGCCGGCTCGCGGAGATGCCCAAAGGGGCGCCGCTTTTGCTGGTGCCCGACGTGTTCGCGGCCTTGCGCGCGCTTGCCGCCGCCGCTCGCGCGCGCACGCAGGCCAAGGTCATCGGCGTCACCGGATCGGTCGGCAAGACCGGCACCAAGGAGGCGCTGCGGCTGGCGTTATCCCGGGACGGCGAGACGCATGCCTCGGTCGCCTCCTACAACAATCATTGGGGCGTGCCGCTGTCGCTGGCGCGCTGTCCGGCGAGCGCGCATTACGCGGTGCTGGAAATGGGGATGAACCACCCGGGCGAGATCGAGCCGCTGTCGCGGCTCGTGCGCCCGCATGTGGCGGTAATCACCGCCATCGCCCCGGTGCATCTGGAATTCTTCGGCACGCTCGCCAAGATCGCCGACGCCAAGGCCGAGATTTTTTCCGGGCTCGAGCCGGGCGGCGCCGCCGTGCTCAACCGCGACAATTCGCAATTCGCCCATCTTAAGCGCCGCGCAAAAGAGGCGGGCGTCGCGCGAATCGTTTCCTTCGGCGAGCACGCGAAGGCCGACGCGCGTCTGATCAAATGCGCGCTGCATGCCGATTGCTCGACCGTTCAGGCGGATATCCTCGGCGTCGAATTGACCTACAAGATCGGCGCGCCGGGCCGGCACCTCGTGACCAATTCGCTGGCGGTGCTGGCGACTGCAGTGCTGGTCGGCGCCGATCTGGCGCTGGCGGCGTTGGCGCTGGCCGATTTCAAGCCGGCCTCCGGACGCGGTGTGTCGATCGAGATCGATCTGCCCGGCGGCACGGCCTGGATCATCGACGAAAGCTATAACGCCAATCCCGCTTCCGTCGCCGCCGCGCTGGCGTTGCTCGGCCAGGCGGCGGTCGGTCCGCGCGGGCGGCGGATCGCCGTGCTTGGCGACATGCTCGAATTGGGGCCGCGCGGCCGGGCGCTGCACCGCGGTCTGCTCGAGCCGGTGCTCGCCGGCGCGGTCGATCTGGTATTCTGCTGCGGGCCGTTGATGCGGGCTTTGTGGCAGGCCCTTCCCGCCAGCCGCCGCGGCGGCTATGCAGAGGATTCTGCCGCGCTCGAAGCGCAGGTGCTGTCCGCGATCCGTGCCGGCGACGTCGTCATGGTCAAGGGCTCGCTCGGTTCGCGCATGGCGCCCATTGTCAAGGCGCTGCAATTTCTCTCCGTGCGCCACGACACGTCGGAAACCGCGTCCGCATAAGGTTGATGCGATGCTCTATTGGCTGGTCGATCTGTCGGACAAACTCACTGTCCTCAACGTTTTCCGCTACATCACCTTTCGTACCGGCGGCGCGGTGATCACGGCGTTGCTGTTCGTGTTCCTGTTCGGCCCCTCGATCATCGACCGGTTGCGGCTGTTGCAGGGCAAAGGGCAGCCGATCCGCAGCGACGGACCGAAATCGCACATCATCACCAAGGCCGGCACCCCGACCATGGGCGGGCTGATGATCCTCTCCGGCACGCTCGTTTCGACGCTACTGTGGGCCAACCCGACCAACCCTTATGTCTGGGTGGTGCTCTGGGTCACGCTCGGCTTCGGCATGGTCGGCTTCTACGACGACTATCTGAAAGTCACCAAGCAGGCACACAATGAATTTCCCGGCCGCACCCGCATCCTCATCGAGGCATTGATCGCGGCGGTGGCCTGCCTGGTTTTGGTCGAGCTGGGACGCGTGCCGTTCTCGACGTCGCTGGTGTTTCCGTTCTTCAAGGAGCTGGTGGTCGACCTCGGCTGGTTTTTCGTCCTGCTCGCCACCTTCATCGTCGTCGGCGCCGGCAATGCCGTGAATCTGACCGACGGACTAGACGGCCTCGCCATCGTTCCGGTGATGATCGCCGCGGCGAGCTTCGGCATGATCGCCTATCTCTGCGGCAACACGGTTTTCTCCGATTACCTGCAAATCCATTATGTGGCCGGCACCGGCGAGCTTTCGGTGCTGTGCGGCGCGGTGCTGGGCGCGAGCCTCGGCTTTCTCTGGTTCAACGCGCCGCCGGCCTCGATCTTCATGGGCGATACCGGCTCGCTGGCGCTCGGCGGCATGATCGGCACGATCGCGGTCGCCACCAAGCACGAGATCGTGCTCGCCGTGATCGGTGGACTGTTCGTACTGGAGGCGGTCTCCGTCATCGTGCAGGTGGTCTCGTTCAAGCTCACCGGCAAGCGCGTCTTCCGCATGGCGCCGATCCACCATCATTTCGAGCAGCTCGGCTGGACCGAGCCGCAGATCGTCATCCGTTTCTGGATCGTCTCGGTGGTGCTCGCGCTGGCGGGACTTTCGACCCTCAAGCTGCGGTAGCTCTACCGTGATCCCGATCACGACCTTTGCCGGCCAAAAGGTCGCCGTGTTCGGGCTGGGCGGCTCCGGGCTGGCGAGCGCGAGCGCGCTTCTGGCCGGCGGCGCCGATGTCGTCGCCTATGACGACGATGCGCAGAGCGTAGCCAAGGCCAATGCCGCCGGCATTCCAACCGCCGATCTGCGCCGCATCGATTGGGCAAAGATCGCGGCTTTGGTGCTGGCGCCCGGCGTACCGCTGACCCATCCAGCGCCGCACTGGGTCGTCCAGCTGGCGCATAAGGCCGCGGTCGCCGTGATCGGCGACGTCGAGCTGTTCTGCCGCGAGCGCCGCGCCGTCGCGCCCGGCGCGCCCTTGGTCGCCATCACCGGCACCAACGGCAAGTCGACGACGACGGCGCTGGTTGCGCATCTCGTGGCTTCGGCCGGCATGGACGCGCAGCTCGGCGGCAATATCGGCACCGCAATCCTCTCGCTCGCGCCGCCGCAAGCGGGCCGCGTCCACGTCATCGAGTGCTCGTCCTACCAGATCGATCTTGCGCCCTCGCTCGATCCTTCGATCGGCATCCTCATCAATCTCAGTGAGGATCATCTCGAGCGCCACGGCACCATGGAGCATTACGCGGCGGTGAAGGAACGCCTGGTCGCCGGCGTGCCGAAGCAAGGCATCGCCATCGTCGGCGTCGACGACGAATGGTGCAAGGCGATTGCCGTCCGGCTCGCGCAGTCCGGCAAGCATGTGGTCCGGGTCTCTGTGCGGCGGACGCTGACCAACGGGCTTTATGTGGACGGTCAACGCATCATGCGCGCGGCCGGCGGCAACGTCGTTGAAGTTGCCGGGATCGGCGGCATCGGCTCGCTGCGCGGGCTGCACAATGCACAGAACGCCGTCTGCGCGGCGGCGGCGGCGCTGGCGTTCGGGCTGACGCCGGCAGCGATCCAGGCCGGGCTTCGTTCGTTTCCCGGGCTGGCGCATCGCATGGAGGAAGTGGGCCGGCGCGGCGCCGTGCTGTTCGTCAACGATTCCAAGGCGACCAACGCCGATTCGGCGGCGCAGGCGCTCGCCTGCTTCAGCGATATTTTCTGGATCGCCGGCGGCAAGCCGAAAACCGGCGGTATCGAAAGCCTGCGGCCTTTCTTTCCGCGCATCCGCAGGGCCTATCTGATCGGCGAGGCGGCGGAAGAGTTTGCAATAACGCTTGCGGACGTGGTGCTGCACGAGATCGCCGGCACGCTCGACAAGGCGCTGGCAGCGGCGGCGCGCGACGCCGCAAGATCGACGGCGAAAGAACCGGTGGTGCTGCTCTCGCCGGCTTGCGCGTCCTTCGACCAATACCGCAATTTCGAGATTCGCGGCGATGCCTTCCGGGCCCTGGTACGCGCGCTGCCGGGGATAAAATGACGGCGTTTCTTAATCCCGTGGAAACCATGGCGGTGTCACCAATAGCCCCGGGATTGTTCTCGGGGACGCCTGTTCAGGCGAACAACTTTGGCCTCGCGCGCACAGCCAACGCCGTTGAGCGAATGGTGGCGGACGATCGACCGGCTGACGCTGGCCGCGCTGGGCGCGCTGATGCTCGGCGGCATCGTGCTTTGCCTTGCCGCGAGCCCGCCGGTGGCCGCACGCATCGGCCTCGACCCGTTCCATTTCGTCAATCGGCAGGTGTTGTTCCTCATTCCCGCCGTCGCCGTCTTGATCGCCACCTCGTTTCTGTCGCCGCGCGAAATCCGCAAGCTCGCGCTCATGGTGTTTTTCGTCAGCGTCGTTCTGGTCGCGGTGACGCCGTATTTCGGGCCGGAGATCAAGGGCGCCCGGCGCTGGCTGATCGTGCTCGGCGTCAACATTCAGCCATCGGAGTTTCTCAAGCCGGCTTTCGTTATTCTCGTTGCCTGGCTGTTCGGTGAATCGAGCAAGCGTCCCGACATGCCGGCCAATACGGTCGCGCTGGTGCTCCTGGTGGTTGTCGTCAGCTTTCTGGTGCTGCAACCGGATTTCGGCCAGACCATGCTGATCACGCTGGTGTGGGGCGCGCTGTTCTATATGGCGGGCATGCGGCTGATTTGGGTGCTCGGGCTGGGTGCCACCGCCGGCCTCGGCCTGCTGACGGCATTTTATACGGTCCCCCATGTGGCGCAGCGCATCAACCGTTTCCTCGATCCCGCGTCCGGCGACACCTTTAATATCGACATCGCCACCGAGTCGTTTGTTCGCGGCGGCTGGTTCGGCCGCGGCCCCGGCGAGGGCACGATCAAGCGCATCCTGCCGGAGGGCCACACCGACTTCGTGTTCGCGGTGGCTGCGGAGGAGTTCGGCGTAGCGCTCTGCCTTATTCTCGTGGCTTTGTTCGCTTTCATCGTGATCCGCGCGCTCCGCAAAGCCATGCGCAACGACGATCCGTTCATCCGCTTTGCCGCCGCGGGGCTGGCGATCCTGTTTGGACTGCAATCGGCGATCAACATGGCGGTGAACCTGCATCTCATGCCGGCCAAGGGAATGACGCTGCCGTTCATTTCCTATGGCGGTTCATCGCTCGTCTCGCTCGCTTACGGCATGGGCATGCTGATTGCGCTCACGCGCGAAAGGCCGCAGGCCAAGCTTGCCGGCGAGGCGGTTCTCGCCCCGAGTCCGGCGTGATGCAGGCGGCGGGCCGGGCGCCGATCCTGGTGGCGGCCGGCGGGACGGGCGGCCATTTGTTCCCCGCCGAGGCGCTGGCGGCGGCGCTCGCGCAACGCGGAATCTCCGTGCATCTCGCCACCGACCGGCGCGCGACGCGCTATGGCGGCGCACTGCCCGATGATGCGGTTCACGTCATTGCCAGCGCCACGTTGCGCGGGCGCAACCCGATCGCGTTGGCGCAAACTGCCGCCGCTCTCGGAATCGGCCTCGCCCAAGCCTGGGCTTTGATCGGCCGGCTCAAGCCCGCGGCGGTGATCGGTTTCGGCGGCTATCCGACGGTCCCGCCGGTCTTGGCGGCCGCCTGGCGCGGCGTTCCCACCCTCATCCACGATGCCAACGCGGTGATCGGGCGCGCCAATCGTTTGTTGGCACCGCGCGTCACCGCCATCGCCACCACTTTCCCCGACGTTTTCCGCAATGCGCCGCAACTTGCGGCCAAGGGGACGCTGACCGGCAATCCGGTGCGGCCGGCGGTCGCCGCCGCCGCGGCTGCGGCTTATCCGGCACCCGGCGGCGTCTTGCGGCTTCTGATTTTCGGCGGCAGCCAGGGCGCACGGATCATGGCCGATATCGTCCCTGCCGCGATCGGATTGCTCGAACCGGACCTCCGCGCGCGGCTTGCCGTCGTCCAGCAGGCGCGCGAGGAAGACGTCGTCCGTGTGCGCAACGCCTATGCGAGCCTTGCGGTTACCGCCGAGGTCGCGCCGTTTTTCTCCGATCTGCCGGCGCGCATGGCGGCAAGCCATCTGATTGTGGCGCGTTCGGGAGCTTCGACCGTCGCCGAACTTTCGGCCATCGGCCGCCCCGCCATCCTCGTGCCATTGCCGCATGCTTTGGATCAGGACCAGTTCGCCAATGCCGGCGTGTTGCAAGCGGCCGGCGGCGCAATTCGGCTGGCGCAGGAAGAGTTTACCCCACAGCGTCTGGCCGGCGAGATCGCCGCTTTGGCGGCGGGACCGCAGCGGCTCGGGGCCATGGCTGTGGCCTCCCAATCGGTCGGGCGGCTCGATGCGGCCGACCGGCTTGCCGACCTGGTGCTCAAGGTAGCGGGAATCGACTCGAAGCAGTAATCATGCGTCATGGCCGAACTTGTTCCGGCCCTCCACGTCTTGCATGGATGGATACGAAGACGTGGATACCCGGCATCGCGCCGGGCATGACGAATCCGGAGCAGGCATGAAATTGCCGCACGACATCGGTCCGGTGCATTTCGTCGGCATTGGCGGCATCGGCATGAGCGGTATCGCGGAGGTGATGGTCAATCTCGGCTACGCCGTGCAGGGCTCCGATCAGGCCGAGAGCGCCAACGTCAAACGCCTGCGCGAGTTGGGCGTGAAAATCGCCATCGGTCATGCCAGCGGCAATCTGGCGGGCGCCGAAGTCGTCGTCATCTCCTCGGCGATCAAGCCCGACAATCCGGAATTGGTCACGGCGCGCGCGCGGCGGCTGCCGATCGTGCGCCGCGCCGAGATGCTGGCGGAGCTGATGCGCTTGAAAAGCTGCGTCGCCATCGCCGGTACCCACGGCAAGACCACGACCACCTCGATGGTGGCGGCGCTGCTCGACGCCGCCGGCTTCGATCCGACGGTGATCAACGGCGGCATCATCAACGCCTATGGCACCAACGCGCGGCTCGGCCTCGGTGACTGGATGGTCGTCGAGGCCGACGAATCCGACGGCACATTCCTCAAACTGCCGGCCGATATCGCCGTCGTCACCAACGTCGATCCCGAGCACCTCGATTACTTCAAGAATTTCGAAGCGGTGCAGGACGCGTTTCGCGCTTTCGTTGAGAATGTGCCGTTCTATGGGTTTTCGGTGCTGTGCACGGACCATCCGGTGGTGCAGAGCCTGTTCGGCCGCATCGAAGATCGCCGCATGGTCACCTACGGCGAAAATCCGCAGGCCGACGTGCGGCTGGTCGATGTCTCGCACGCCGGCGGAACGTCGCTCTTTACTATTGCGCTGCGCGACCGCGCCGGCCGGCTCGTGCGCGACATCAAGAACATCGCCCTGCCGATGCCGGGGCGGCACAACGCGCTCGACGCCACGGCCGCGATCGCCGTCGCGCTTGAACTCGGCATCGGCGATGACGTGATCAGGGACGCGCTGGCGGGCTTCGGCGGCGTGCGCCGGCGCTTCACCCGCACCGGCATGTGGAACGGCGTCACCATCATCGACGATTACGGCCACCATCCGGTCGAAATCGCAGCCGTGCTCAAGGCGGCGCGCGAATCCACCAAGGACCAGGTGATCGCCGTCGTGCAGCCGCACCGCTACACGCGGCTTGCCGCCCTGTTCGAGCAGTTCTGCACCTGCTTCAACGACGCCGACGCGGTGATTGTCGCGCCTGTCTATCCGGCCGGCGAAGCGCCTATCGCCGGCATCGACCGTGACGCGCTGGTGCAGGGCTTGCGCACCCACGGACACCGCCGCGTCATCGCGCTCGACGGCCCAGAAAAGCTCGCCCCGCTGGTCGCCGGCATGGCGCAGGCGGGAGATTACGTCGTCTGCCTCGGCGCCGGCTCGATCACGCAATGGGCCTATGCGCTGCCGGGAGAGCTGGCGGCAGCTGCGAGTTAAGACGGCTCCGCCATGATCAAAAAATGCCTCGCGGTTCGCCACGTGGCCTTCGAGGATCTCGGGTTGCTCGGTCCGCTGGTTGCTGCGCGCGGCTATGGCGTGCGCTACCACGATGCCGGAATCCAGGCTTTCGACGCCGAAACGCTGCTGACGCCAGATCTTTTGATCGTGCTCGGCGGCCCGATCGGCGTTTATGAGCGCGACGCCTATCCGTTCATCGCCGACGAGGTCGCGGCGATCGCCGCGCGCCTTGAGGCGGACAAACCGGTGCTGGGAATTTGCCTCGGCGCGCAGCTGATAGCGGCGGCGCTCGGCGCGAGCGTCGCGCCGGGGCCGGTCAAAGAGATCGGCTGGGCGCCGTTAACGCTCACCGCCGACGGACGGACGTCGGTGCTGGCGCCGCTCGGCGCCACGCCGGTGCTGCACTGGCATGGCGACAATTGCGAGTTGCCTTCGGGTTGTGCGCGGCTCGCTTCGACGCCGCATTGTCCGGTGCAGGCGTTTGCGCGCACGCCGTCGCAACTTGCTTTGCAGTTTCATCTGGAAACGGAGCCAGGGCGTTTCGAAAGTTGGCTCGTCGGCCACACCGTCGAACTCGGCAAAGCGGGCATCGATCCGCGCGAGCTGCGCCGGCAGGCGCGCACGCTCGGGCCGGCGACGCGCGAAATCGGACAAAAGGTGCTCGCGGCATGGCTCGACAAGGCGGCGGCATGAGCTTTCCCGACATCAGCGCAATCCTGCGGTCGAAAATGCCTGTGCTGCGCGGCCGGCTCGTGGCCAACCAGCCGCTCGCCGAATTCACCTGGTTCCGCGTCGGCGGGCCGGCGCAGATTTTGTTCGTGCCGGAGGACGAGGACGACCTCGCCTACATGCTGGCCCATCTGCCGGCCGACATTTCCGTGACCGTCATCGGCCTCGGCTCCAATCTGATCGTGCGCGACGGCGGCGTACCGGGAGTCGCGATCAGGCTCGGGCGCGGCTTTGGCGACGTTGCCATCGACGGCGTGCAGGTGCGTGCCGGCGCCGCCGTGCCAGATGTCAAAGTCGCGCGCGCGGCGCAGGAGGCGGGCGTAGCCGGGTTGTCGTTCCTGCGCGGCATTCCCGGCGCCATCGGCGGCGCGCTGCGCATGAATGGCGGCGCTTATGGCCGCGAGATCAAGGATGTGCTCGTCGAGGCGCGCGCCGTCGATCGATTGGGCCGTGTCCATATGCTCGGCAACGCCGACATGCATTATGTCTACCGGCATTGCGGCGCGCCCGACGATTACATTTTCACGCAAGCCACCTTCGCCGGCGCGCGCGGCGATCCGGCGGTCATCGCCGCCGAGATGGACAAGATCACCGAATCGCGCGAAGCGACCCAGCCGATCAAGAGCCGCACCGGCGGTTCGACCTTCAAGAATCCGCCCGGCCGCAAAGCCTGGGAGCTGATCGACGCCGCTGACTGCCGCGGCTTGCGCGTCGGCGATGCGCAGGTGTCGGACATGCACTGCAATTTCCTGATCAATCTCGGCAAAGCGACCGCGGCCGACATCGAGACGCTCGGCGAAACAGTGCGGCGGCGGGTCAAAGACAGCTCCGGCATCGATCTCGACTGGGAAATCAAGCGGATCGGAGTGCCGGGTTAGACCGTGGCCGGCCCTCAGAGACTCTCGACCTTTCGCCAATAGTGGATTCTATTGGTGAGCCAGCGAATCAGCGGCATCCGCTGAACAAACCTGGCCGGAAATGACCAAGCACGTCGCCGTTCTGATGGGTGGCTGGTCGGCCGAGCGCGACGTGTCGTTGCGCTCGGGCAAGGCCTGCGCCGATGCGCTCAACCGGCTCGGCTATCGCGTCACCCCGATCGACGCCGGCCGCGACGTGGCCGCGGCACTGACCGCGGTCAGGCCCGACGTGGCGTTGAACGTGCTGCACGGCCGGCCCGGCGAGGACGGCACCCTGCAGGGCGTCCTCGAAGTGCTCGGCATTCCCTACAGTCATTCCGGCGTGCTGGCGTCGGCGCTCGCCATGCACAAGGGCTACGCCAAGGCGATTTTCCGCGCCGCCGGTATCCCGGTCGCGGACGATGTGACGGCTTCGCGGTTCGAAGCCGCCAAGCGGCATCTCATGACCCCGCCCTACGTGGTCAAGCCGCTCGCCGAAGGCTCCAGCGTCGGGGTCTTTATCGTCACCGAGGAGCATCCCAATCCGCCCCAGGAGCTTTTCCGCGACGATTGGCCGTTCGGCGAGACCGTCCTGATCGAGCGCTACATTCCGGGCAAGGAATTGACCTGCGCGGTGCTCGGCGACCGGGCGCTGGACGTGATCGAAATCGTGCCGGCGACGGCCTTCTACGATTACGAGGCAAAATATGCCGCCGGCGGCTCCAAGCACCTGCTACCCGCTCAAATTTTACCAAATGTTTACCAGGAAGTCCGCAGACTCAGTCTGGCTGCCCATGGCGCCCTCGGCTGCCGCGGCGTGAGCCGCGCTGACTTTCGCTACGACGATCGGGGAACGAGAAAGCTGGTCTGTCTTGAGATCAATACGCAGCCGGGCATGACCGAAACTTCGCTCGTGCCCGAGTTGGCGGCGTATGCGGGCATCACCTTCGATGAGCTGGTGCGATGGATAGTGGAGGACGCCTCGACCAACCGCTGATGCGGTCGAGGTTAAACGCGGGGGAAGAGATCGGCTCGCCGTTTGACGCGCCGCGCCGTTGGCGCGTGCTCGATCGCTTGCTTTGGCCGACGGGTCACCGCCGGCGGATCCGGCGCTGGGGCTCGCGGGTCGCGCGCGTGCCGCCGCCCGGCCTCGGCATCGCCGGATCGATCCTGTTGCTGGCCGCGACGCTCGGCTACGGCGCTATCGCCGGCGGCCATGTCGCCGACGTCGTCGCCTGGCTGAAAGACGCGCGCGACGAGGCCGCCAATGCGGCCGGCTTTCGCATCGCCGCGGTTTCGCTCACCGGACCGAAGGAAGTCAGCCGCGAAGAGGTGCTCACCACCGCCGGCGTGACCGGGCGCGCCTCGCTATTGTTCCTCGATGCCGATGCGGCGCGGGCGCGGCTCATGGCGAATCCGTGGATCGCCGACGCGGCGGTGCTCAAGCTCTATCCGGACCGGCTGCAGATCACCATCACCGAGCGGCAGGCCTTCGCGCTGTGGCAAGAGAACGGACGCGTGAGCGTCATCGCCGCCGACGGCACGGTGCTCGAGCCGTTCGTCGAGGACCGCTATCTCGGTCTGCCGCTCGTGGTCGGACGCGGCGCCGAACGGCAGGCCAAGGATTTTCTCGCGGTCATCGATCGCTACCCCGATATTCGCGGCGTGCTGCGCGCTTCGGTGTTGATTGCGCAAAGACGCTGGAATCTACGGCTCAACAACGGCATCGACGTGCGCTTGCCGGAAGGCGACGTCGCGCTGGCGCTCGAGTGCCTGGTGATGCTCGACCGCGAGAAAAAGCTTCTGTCACGCGACATCGTCGCCGTCGATCTGCGGCTGCCCGATCGCGTGAGCGTGCGGCTCTCGGACGCGGCGGCGGCCGCGCGCGACGACGCGCTCAAAGACAAGAAGAAGAAAAGGGCGGGCGACGCATGAACGCCCTGCATTACGGCCTGACGCCGAAGATGAAGCCGATATCGCCGCGCAAGAGCGCGCTGGTCGCCGCCCTCGATATCGGCTCCAGCAAGGTTGCGTGTCTGATCGCGCGGCTGCGACCGCATCCGCCGCAGCAGGTGCTGACGCGCAGGAGCCATGCGATCGAGGTGGTCGGCTTCGGCCACGCCGCCGCGCGCGGCACCAAAGCCGGTGGCGTGATCAATCTGGCGCAGGCTGAGGACGCCATCCGCCAGGCCGTCGATGGCGCCGAGCGCATGGCGTCGGTCGAAATCGAATCGGTGGTGCTGTCGGTGTCGGCGGGGCGGCTGGCGAGCGAGCTGTTCGCGGCCGAGATCAACATCGCCGGCGCGGTGTCGGAATCCGATATCGCCCGCGTTCTCGGCGCCAGCCATCGGCACTCGCTGCGCGACGGCCGCGCCGTGCTGCATTCGCTACCGATCGGCTATTCGATCAACGGCGGTAACGGCATCCGCGATCCGCGCGGCATGCTCGGCGAGCGTTTCGGCGTTGATATGCATGTGGCCACCACCGACGTCGCGGCGGCGCGTAATCTGATGCTCGCGGTCGAGCGGTGCCATCTCGATGTCGAGGCCATGGTCGCCGGCCCCTACGTGTCCGCCCTGTCCGTTCTCGCCGACGACGAAGCCGATCTCGGCGCGGCGGTGGTCGACATGGGCGCCGGCACCACAACGCTCGCGGTATTTCTCGGCGGCCGTTTCATCCATTCGGACGGCTTCGCGCTCGGCGGACTCAACGTCACGCTTGACATTGCGCGGGGATTGAACGCCAGCGTCGCCGATGCCGAGCGAATCAAAACGTTTTATGGCAGTGTGCTGATCGGCGGTTCGGACGAACGCGACATGATCACGGTGCCGGCGACCGGCGAAGATGAGCGCGAGCAAGCGCAGTTCGTGCCGCGTTCGGCGCTCGCGCACATTGTCAGGCCGCGGGTCGAGGAAATTCTGGAAATGGTGCGCGACCGGCTCGCGGCGTCGTCGTTCGCCGCCGAGCCGCGCGGACGCGTGATCCTCACCGGTGGCGCCAGCCAGATGACGGGACTCTCCGAGCCCGCCGCCCGCATTCTCGGCCGGCCGGTGCGCTTCGGACGTCCGCTGGGCATCTCCGGTCTTCCGGACGCGGCCAAGGGCGCGGCCTTCGCGGCGGCGACCGGCCTGCTGGTTTATCCGCAAGCAGCGCATCTCGAGTATTTCGAAGCACGCAGTAAGCGGTATCTGACGAGTGGCACGGGCGGCGGATACATCGCCCGCGTCGGACAGTGGCTTCGCGAAAGCTTCTGATGGCCCCCAGACGCGAAGCCAACGAAACATCACAACGGCCGGTGGCGGACCGGCCGGGGCCGGGCGTCGACGACGCCCGCGCATTGAGGAAAGAGGCAACCATGACGATCAATCTGAAAATCCCCGACATCCGTGAGCTTAAGCCGCGTATCACCGTGTTCGGAGTCGGCGGCGCCGGCGGCAATGCCGTCAACAACATGATCAACGCCGGGCTGCTCGGCGTCGACTTCGTGGTGGCGAATACCGACGCGCAGGCGCTCACCATGTCCAAGGCCGAGCGCATCATTCAAATGGGCGCGCAGGTGACCGAGGGCCTCGGCGCCGGCTCGCAGCCCGATGTCGGCCGCGCCGCCGCGGAGGAGGTGCTCGACGAAATCCGCGATCATCTGTCGGGCGCGCATATGGTGTTCGTCACCGCCGGCATGGGCGGCGGCACCGGCACCGGCGCGGCGCCGGTCATCGCCAGGATGGCGCAGGAACTCGGCATTCTCACGGTCGGCGTGATCACCAAGCCGTTCCACTTCGAAGGCCAGCGCCGCATGCGCATCGCCGAAAGCGGCATCGTCGAGCTGCAAAAATGCGTCGACACGCTGCTGATCATTCCCAACCAGAATCTTTTCCGGGTGGCGAATGAGAAGACGACCTTTGCCGACGCGTTCGCCATGGCGGACCAGGTGCTGTATTCGGGCGTCGCCTGCATCACCGATCTGATGGTCAAGGAAGGCCTGATCAATCTCGACTTCGCCGACGTCCGCGCCGTCATGCGCGAAATGGGCAAGGCGATGATGGGGACGGGCGAGGCGGAAGGCGAAAAACGCGCGCTTGCCGCCGCCGAAGCGGCGATCTCCAATCCGCTGATCGACGACGCCTCGATGAAGGGCGCCAAAGGCCTGCTGATCTCCATCACCGGCGGCCGCGATCTGACCCTCTATGAGGTTGACGAAGCGGCGACCCGCATCCGCGAAGAAGTCGATCAGGATGCCAACATCATTGTCGGCGCGACCTTCGACGAGAGCCTCGACGGCATCATCCGCGTTTCGGTCGTCGCCACCGGAATCGATTACGCCTTGGCGCAGCGGCAGCCCGCCGCGGCGGAAGCGCGTATCGCCGAAGTCGCGCAGCGGCTGCGGATCGACAACGAACGCGCCCCGGAACGCGGCGAGCCGGTCCGCCACGCCGCCACGGCGCCGGCTCCCGCTTCGGTCACCGATTCGATTGAGTCCGCCAAGGCAGCGGTCGCGGCGGCGCTTCTTCCGCAAGCCGCCGGCCAGGATGTGACCATTCGGCCGCTGGGCATGAAGCCGACTTTGTTCATGGATCCGCCAGGCGGAGCGGACGCCCAAGAGCCGGAGGCATTCATTCCGCCGCAACCGGAACGCATTCCGGCGCGTGGGATGCGCATGCCGCGGATCGACGAGCTGCCGATTCCCGCGCAAAACGAGCTTCGCGCCCGCCGTGGCGAGCTACCGGAGGAGCATCCGGAAAAGCGGCGCATGTCGCTCCTGCAACGCCTGGCGGCGGTCGGGCTCGGCCGTCGCGATGGCGAAGAGGAAATGCCGGCGGCCCCGCCGCCTCC
>JARLIY010000008.1 GCA_031291475.1 Xanthobacteraceae bacterium | reverse complement strand
GCCTTGCGCTGATCTTGCGCGCCGCGCGGCGCATCTGCGTCTCGAAGAACTGGTCGGTCATTCGGCCTAAATATTCCAGGGCGGCAGTCATTGGAGTGCTCCTTGTTGTTTCAACGCCTCCAATTACGAGTTCGACACTAGAGCCGGTCTGGAGCGATTGAAGTGACCGGCGTCACAACAATTCATAATTTGTTATCCATGTAAGTTATTGAAAATATTAACTATTCATGAGCCAGCCTCTCCGCCGGTTAGGGGCATTGCGACGATGTCCACACCAATACGGGTAGTAGGATATTTCTCGATCTTCGAGGCGTGGTATGCGTCACGTCCAAGCCGGATTTCAGATTCCAACGAAGCGGTTTTTGCGGTGCCGGAGGACGTGGAATGCCTAAGTTCAGTTTAGTTGAATTGCCGCCCGAACTAAGGTTGCAGAGAAGCCCGATCGTGCGCGCTGAACGCGATGCCGTTTACATTGGCCTGCGCGCGTTCTCCGAGAAAGATCCGACCGATATTGCCGACTTTCAGATTCGCCTGGCGAGAGAATCCGCGCAACAATTGGCTGCCGATCTGGTGGACGCGATTCATAAGACGTTCTAGGCGCCAGGCACCAGACGTTCGAGGCGCCACGCACCAGCTATTCACCCGCCCAGCGCCGGATAATCGACGTAGCCCTTCTCGCCGCCGGCATAGAAGGTTGGACGGTCGGGCGCATTGAGCGCCGCGCCGCGGCGGAAGCGTTCCGGCAAATCCGGATTGGCGAGGAACAACGAGGCGAACGAGACGAGATCGACTATGCCGTCGCGCAAAGCCGCATTGGCGCGTTCGAGATCGTAACCCTTGTTGCCCATTAGCGTGCCGCCCCAGATGCGGCGGAAGAAGCGGATGTCGGGCTTCTCGCCGGCGGCGATCGGATCGCTGGGCAGCGGCTCGACGATATGCAGATAGCCGAGGCCGAGGCGGTTCAGCTCGTTGACGGCGACGGCGAAGGTCGCGGCCGGGTTGCTGTCGGCGATGTCGTTGAAGGGATTGGTCGGCGCCAGCCGCACGCCCACGCGATCGGCGCCCCATTCGCCGGCGATCGCTTCGGTCACCTCGATCAGGAAGCGCGCGCGGTTGAGCGCGCTGCCGCCGTAACGATCGGTGCGCCGGTTGGTCTTGTCCTTGAGGAACTGATCCACGAGGTAGCCGTTGGCGCCGTGCAACTCGACGCCGTCGAAGCCCGCGAGCTTGGCATTGGCGGCGCCGCGACGGAATTCTTCGACCACGCCGACGACTTCCGCGGTTTCCAGCGCGTGCGGGGTCACGAAGGGCTGCAGGCCCTGCGCCGTCATGATCTGGCCGGCGGGTTGCAGCGCGGACGGCGCCACCGGGATGCCGCCATTGGGTTGCACCGAAGGATGCGAGATGCGGCCGACATGCCAAAGCTGCAGGAAGATACGGCCGGCGGCGGCATGCACCGCTTGCGTGACCTGCTTCCAGCCGGCGACTTGCGCGGCGTCATAGATGCCGGGCGTTCGTGCATAGCCCTGGCCCTGCGGTGATACCTGAGTGCCTTCGGTGACGATGAGGCCGGCGGCGGCGCGCTGCACGTAATAGGTCACGTTG
Organism: Xanthobacteraceae bacterium; assembly: GCA_031291475.1. Classification (GTDB taxonomy): domain Bacteria; phylum Pseudomonadota; class Alphaproteobacteria; order Rhizobiales; family Xanthobacteraceae; genus BOG-931. Next base: position 79,714 of record JARLIY010000008.1, on the reverse strand, counting down.
AGCGGACCCGGCACGTCGCCCGGCCCGGCGCGGTTGCGCGTCATCGGTGCCATCACCGTGCGGTTGGGCAAATGCAGGGGTCCGAGCCGGTACGGCGAGAAGACGTCGATGGTTTGTGTATTTTGGGTCATGGCTGGTGACAGATAGCGCATGCCGCTGCGCTTTGCGAGCTTGTTGGGGATTGCACCTGAGCCTTGGATGAAGCGAGGAGGCGCCGGGGAACCTGCCGGGGCTTCTTATTTTGAGGCTCTTAATCGACAATGCGAAGGCATTTCAAAACGTAATGGTGCCGGCGAGCAGCGCTCTTGTTGAGCGCACTTGGATTTGTTCACCCGTGCTGACCTTAGATTGAGTGAGCCAATCGACCAGTAATTTAGCCGCCTCCGTAATGTGAACCAAAGCCGCATCCCGCGAATTCATGGCTTTCAACAATGCACCCGCATCGTCGATCAGCTTCGAGCGCGAATCTTCAAGTTCTTTGACCTGGCGCGACTTTGCTTCGTGCAAGGTCTGGAGCCGGGCGAGTCTCTCCAACAAGTTCTGCCGCACCTCCGCGAGCTTCGGCTTCAGCGGCATCTGCGCGTGAAGACACGTTGTGAGACGAGTCGCGAAAGATTCAGTCTCGGTCTGGAGCCTTTTGTTCGCTTCCTCGACCGCGGATGCCAACTCGTCGCGTTCGATCGCCGTCACAGCGAGAGCCATCTTCACCCGTTCGAGCTGAGAACATGCCTCAGTGAGTGCAGCGTCGCTTTCCGCGACACGGCGGGAAAGCCCGACATTCTCGCCGGCAATCGCGCTATTCTCCTCGGTACATGCGAGCAAGCTCTGCCGCATTTCCGCCAGCAGCGTTTCCGCGGCGACAACGCGCGAAAACATGGCGTCGCGATAGTTATTAAATGCATTGGTCTCGATTTCGAGCTTTTCGTTGGTTTCATCGAGCGCCGCAGACACGCGATTGCGCTCGACTTCCGCCACCGCCAGCGCAGCCTTCGCCTGTTGGAGCTGAGAGTGGGCGTTATCGATCGTGGCGTTTCTTTCCGCGAGGCGGTGGCAAAGACGGGTATTCTCGCTGACGACCAGATCGAGCGACGTCTGAAGCGAGCGGTTCTCTATCTCGCAACCAACAAGCTCATCACGTGCCGGGTCGAACTCGCGCTCGGGTTCACTAATGCACCGTTCCGAAGAGACGATTTGCGCGATCGGCCTGTCTATTTGCCCGTTTGGCGGTCGCGGAGTAATTCCAGCTGACGCCGCTCGCTGTTCGAGTTCAGGAAGCCCGGCGCGGATCGGCACAAGTTCATCCGAAAGCTCGGTTTTGCCTGTTTCGAGGCCGGGGCCGGGGTCCGAGCCGGGAATCTGCTCCGACGCCAGTTGGTTCATCGGCGGCGGCTAGCGCATCTGTTTGGCGACAGCCATCGCCGCCGTCTCGAATGGCGCGTGGGTAAAGACAAGGCGTTCGGCCTGGCGATTCCAGCCGTCCAGCTGCACCGCTTTGGCCGTGGGCGCCATATAAGCGCGTCGCTTGGTTGCTCGCTGCGCGTAGCGTGGCGGCATAATGGTTAACGGGTGGTAAACTTCAGCATCGACCCCGGTACCGACGTTCGTAAATCGATACCGCGCCGCCGGCCCCGGCGTCGGCATGCCGAGCGTGACGGATCCTAGTTTGAAGCACCATCTTTGGGCGGCTCGACGCGGAAACCCTCGCTGCCTTCGATGCTGATGCGGCCTTCGGCGACGGCATGCGCCCAGCGGCCGGTCGCCGGTATGCCGCCGAACGAAAAGAAATGCGGCACGATACCTGCCGGCGCCGCTTCCGCGAGCGTGCGCAGGAGATCGTCCGGCGTCGCCATGGCGAACACTTGCCGCATCAGTCCGGCGCGCCGCGACAGCGCCTGCGCCGACGCGCGCACTCCGCAACGGCTCGCATAACGCATCAACGAGGCGAAACTGGTCGGGCCGGCGACGCCGATGCGCAGCCGATGATCGAAGCCGAATGCGCGCAGCCGCGCGATGAAATCGAGGATGGCGCGCGCATCGAAGCAGAACTGGGTGACGATCTCGACGGTCAGCCCGATAGCCTCGGCGGCGGCGATTTTGTCGCGTAGCGCCCGGCTGAGTTCCTCGTCGCCGATGCGCGGATGACCTTGCGGATAGCCGGCAATGCCGATGGTGTGCATGCCGCGCCGGCGCAGCATGCCCGAATCGATGGCGTCAAGCGCGCTGCGGAACGGACCGCTTTCGTTGCGATCGCCGGCAATGACGAGCACGTTGTCCACGCGCGCCTCGCCGCTGAGCCGCGCCAAAAAATCGTCGAGCGCATCGGCGCTGGCGAAATTGCGCACCGCGACATGCGGCACCGGCTCTAGCCCGGTGGCGCGCACGCCGATGGCGGCACGGACGGCTTCGTCCACGGGCCGGTTCGGCACCGCGCTGATATAGATCCGCGTGCCGTGCTTGAGCATCGACAAGGCCGCGATGTCGGCGTCGGAAGGTCGCGTCACCTCAAGGGAAAATCCCGCCATCAAGGTGGCAATGCCGGCGACGGGAGCCGGCAGCGCCGGATGCGGAATCGGGAGTGCGGTCATGTCTTGTCCTCCCCCGCGAAGCGGCGGAGACATCAGGCGCGCCGGCGCGAGATCACGTAGGATTCGTCGAAGAACCACAGACCGCCGCGTTCGCGCAGCACCGCGCGCGTGGCATCGATGTAGCGGCCGTCAGCCACCACGTCGCCGAGGCGATCGTCTTCCACCTGCGCCACGTAGATCGCCGCGTTCCATGCTGCGAACAGTGTCGAGGTGCCGATCGATTCGGAGATTTCGGACGGCAGCGTGTGCATGACGTAGCGAAACAGCGAGCGGTTGTCGGCGTAGGCGTTGAAGTTGAGGTCGCGGCTCGCCGGTCCCAATTCATGCTTCACCGCCTTGAGGATCTGATGGCGGTCGTGGACGAACGGATGATCGTCTGGCCAGACTTTCTGGATGATCTCCATGCCCGGGTCATGGCCGTGCGAGTGGATGGCGATGAGCCGGCCGCCGGGGCCGATGGCGCGGGCGAGCGGAGCAATCACGCGCTGGGCCTTGAATTCCAGCGAGGCACGCGCGCGATAGGGTTGCGAGGCGATAACGAGGTCGTAATTGGCGTTGGTGCCGCCGGCTTTGGGGATGATCGGGTCGAGCAGGAAGCGGTGGTCCTCGCGATAGATCACCAGCACCACCGGCCGCTCGTAGATCGGGTTGCCGGTGCGGGCACTGACGCCGGCCTTCCAATTCTGCGCCAGGAACGGCTCGAGATCCATGATCTGCTGCTCGAAGCGATGGGCGGAATTGCCGATCATCGGCAGTTCGTGCCACACCATGCTCGACGCAGCGTTCAGCGACTTCACGTGCAGCCAGGGTGCATCCGCGTAAGCGAGGTTGGTCAACACCAAAACCGTCGCCGGATGCTCGAAGAAACGGTCGGCCATTTTTTGCAGCGTCAGGCGCACGTCTTCGAGGCTGATCTCCTTGCCAACCACGTAGAACGGCATATGCGCGAAACGGTCGTGCATGGCGCGCATGACGCGGGTGAGCACCGAGCCGTCGCCGACGCCGGCGTCGAACAGGCGCACCGCCGGCGGGTGCGGATGAATATGGGCGAGCTCTTCGGAGACGCGGTGCGCCACCTCCCATTTCTCGCTGCACGTATTGACGAAGAGGAGGTATTTCTGCCGGTTGTCGAAGAAGCGGAAATTGCGCTGCGGGTCCGCCACCTTGGCGGGTGCAGCGGCGAAGGGCTGCAACGGCGGTGCCGCCGCGGGACGTGTGTCGCGGGATCGCTCGATCACGATCGGACGCGGCCCCTGCGGCGGGTGGGCAGCCATGAAACCATGGATGCGGTCGAGCGTATCGGTGGTGATCCGGCCGCCATTGCGCAGCCGCGCGGTGAGCTTGCCGTCATTGACGGCTCGCCGGCCGAAGGTCGACTCCGCCAGTCCCGATTGTCTGCAATAGTCAGAGATTTCCTGGAGTAATTGCTGGGCGTTCATGGCACGCCACGTCCCTAAGGCTTCCTCGACCCGTGCGTTCGCTTTCCGTGTTCTTTTTCGCGCACGGTCTCTGATAGTAAGCGAACCAACCGGCGGGCAGGGGGTCAACCACAAAATGCCCCACTATTGTAATGGGCAATATAATGGGCAATGTCCCATTATTCAATCCTGAACGCCGTCAGGCCGCAGCCGCGCCGTGCGGGAGCATGAGTCCGGCGGCTTCGGTTTTCCGTTTCACGACGAATAGCCGAAAATTCACGGCCTTTTTCGGGCCCGCCAGGGCTTTGGCGCGCTTCTGCGCGGCAGGGCGTTGATGTATCTTTGCTTTCAGGGACGCCGCATGATCTGGGGTCGAAAAGGCAAAGCCGCCGCGCCGGCAGGCGAGGGCGAACAAGCTTCGCCGCTGAAAGCGGCGATGCATCAGGCGCGCGTCGAGGCGGCCGAGCGCACCAGCGTCGTCGTCGATCTGCGCGACGCGGAAGTCGCCCGTCTCGAATTGCTCAACGAGGCGCTTGACCCGCTGTTTGCCGACATTCCGCCCGAGGTCGAACTGTTCGACCGGGGGCTGAGCCGTGGAGACACCCCGCGGCTGTGGATCGACGCCGTCGCCCATGTCGCCATGGGGCGCGACAAGCGCATCTACCGCTTCCTCCACGACACGCGCGTCGGTCGCCGCGTGCTCGCCGAGTCACACGAGATCGCCGACATCGTCAAAGCGGTCACCGACTACGTGGCGCGCAGGCTCATCGAGCGCGAGCGCGCGCTGGACGAGGATTCCGAACTGATGCATCGCGTCGGCGGGCCTGAAGCCGCACACGCGCGCGGCCGGCAGCGGCGGCGCGGGCTCGGCGCACTGGCGCTCGGCTTCGTGCTCGGAATTGTGGCGCTCGCGATCGTCGCTTTCGTCCTGGCGAGCCGCTTCTAGACCAGCGTTTGTCGCGCCACCTCGCCGACGCTGCCGTCGCCTTTGAGTTGCCGCGCAATCATCTCGCAGTGCCAGCCGTTCGACGCCCCGTCGATATGAAAAAGATTATAGCCGGAGGCGTCTTCATGGCCATGCGGAGCTTGCGCCGAAGCCGACGGCACGCCGACGGCAGGGATGGGCTTGCCCGGTCCGTCAAGCCAGACCAGCGAGCGGCAGTGATCGTGGCCGTGGAGAACGAGATCAGCGCCGTGTGCGGCAAGCACGGCGCGAAACTCCGCGGCATCGGTCAGCCGGCGCAAGTAGCGGTTGGGCGGGCTCACCGGCGGGTGATGGATGAGGACGACCCGGAACGATCCGCTGGTCTGCGCCAGCGCCGCGGCGAAGCGGGCAAGTTGGGCGTCGCCGAGCCGGCCGGTCGCCAGGAACGGGCCGGTCGCCAAGGCCGTTGATAACGCGATCAGCGCCACCGGTCCGCGCCGGCGCACGAATGGAAACGTGCCGTTCTCGGCGCCGTCGTCGGCGTGCATGTATTCGCCCCAATACTCGGCCGGTCCGCGCTGCGCCTCGGGGACATAGAGGTCGTGATTGCCGGGGATCACGGTGACGTTGTCCGGTGTGCCAATCGATTCGAGCCATCGGCGCGCCCAGGCGTATTCGGCCGGCAGCGACAGGTTCACGAGATCGCCGGTCACCGCGATGTGGTCGACGGCGGTCGCCTGCAAATCGCGGGTGATGGCGTTGAGGGCTTCGATGCGATGAATGTATTTGCGGCCGCGGTGCCAATTGATGAAGCCAAGCCCGCGCTTGCTGGCAAGCTGTTCAAGTCCGGGGCGCACCGCCAGGTGCAGGTCGGAAATGTGGGCGAGGACGAACATCGCGGCATGATGCAACGCGAATCATCCACGGAACAATGGTTTCGCACGGCGGCCGGCGGCCCGCGCGAGCTTTACGAACCGCCGATGAGAATGCCGGCGGCGAAGACCAGCGCACCGCCGACCACGACCTGAAAGGCGGCTTGCAGGAAGGGCGTGTCCATATAGTGGGTGCGGATCCAGGAGATCGCCGCCAGCTCGACGGCGACGACGGCAAACGCGACCGTCGTCGCCAGGTAAAAATGCGGGATGAGATAGGGCAGCGTATGGCCGAGCCCGCCGACCGCGGTCATGGCCCCGCAGACCGCGCCGCGCACCACCGGCGCGCCGCGTCCGGTGAGCGAGCCGTCGTCCGATAGCGCCTCGGCGAAGGCCATGGAAATGCCGGCCCCGACCGCGGCGGCGAGCCCGACCAGAAACGTCGCCCAGGTGTTGTGGGTGGCGAAGGCGGCCGCGAACAACGGCGCCAGCGTTGAAACCGAGCCGTCCATCAGGCCGGTCAGCCCGGGCTGCACGTATTGCAGCACGAACATACGCCGCGCGGTTTCATCCTCGGCGGCGCGCGCCGTTGGCGCGATTTTTTCGCCGAGCTCCTGGGCGAGTTTTTCGTGCTTGTCCTCGGCGGCGGCAAGCCGCGTCAGCAAATCCCGCACGGCATCGTCGCGCGCCGACTCCGCTGCGCGCCGGTAAAACCGGGCAGTCTCGAACTCCATTTCCTCGGCGAATTTGCGTACGGCGTCGAGCCCGAGCGGCCGATTGAGCCAGATCGGCCGCCGCGTCACGAAGCCCTTCACGTCCTGCCGCCGGATCAGCGGAAGAAAGTCGCCGAACTTCTTGCGGTAGAGATCGAGCAGCATATCGTGATGCCCGATCTCCTCTTCCGCCATCTTGTCGTAGATGCCCGCCGTGTCGGGATAGGAACCGCGCAGCGCGTCCGCGAATGAGCGGTAGATGCGGTTGTCGTCGTCTTCGTTGGATATTGCGAGCGCGAGAACCTCTTGCTCGGTCAAATCGGAAAAACTTTTTTTCACGGACCCCCCGATGTGCGACCGTCCGGGGATCGATATTAGAATGTTTCTAAAGACAGGCGCTAGTGGCCAAAGGCCGCATTCGAGCAGCCCGTTTTCGCGCGGGGCGCTTGTGACGGTCGAGTACAAGGAGTTGCAAAGCGGCGGCCGTTAGGGTTTGCCCGATGCGCTTTGACCAAGCTTGAGACGGTTCGTATGTCCTTTAATTCCATGCGCCGCCCCTTCGAGCCGGCCTTTCGCCGCTTCCTGCATTTCTATTGGCGCTTTGCGCGCGGACTTACGCTGGGCGTGCGCGCGCTCGTCATCGATGGGGCAGGACGTGTGTTCCTGGTCAAACACAGCTATGTCGGCGGCTGGCATTTGCCGGGCGGCGGCGTTGAGGTGGGCGAGACGGTGAGCACGGCGTTGGCGCGCGAATTGCGCGAGGAGGGCAACATCGAGCTCGGCGAGGCGCCGCTTCTCTTCGCCGTGTATTACAACCGGCGCGTCTCGCGACGCGATCATGTCGCGCTCTATGTCGTTCGTTCATTCCATCAGAGCGCGGCGCCGCAGCCGAACGGCGAAATCGTGGCGCACGGATTTTTTGCGCCCGATTCCCTTCCGCAGGATACGGCGCGCGCGACGCGCGAACGCATCGCCGAAGTGCTCGACGGCCGCAGTGTCGCCGAGCTGTGGTGAAATTGGAACTCCGCCACATTACCGCCCTGTAATCGAAGCCGCGTCATTTGGTCGTATTAATTGGCGCAACGCGCCGGCAACCATCGCGGGGTGCCGGCGTTGGCTGGCATGGGCGCTTAAGGGCGGCTTAAGGAGAGACTTCGATGCGCAGGACGATCCTAGCACTTGCCGCGGTCGTGGCGCTCGGCGCGGCGACCATGACGACCGGCGCGGCGGCCGCGCCGCAGGCCCGAGGCAACACTGGCGCGGCAGCTACTGGGGTACTTTCAACGACGACTATCAGGGCCCCTATCACTGCGGCGGCGGCGCCTATATCAGCTGCGCGCCGTCTTGGGGCGACTGACAGTCCGCGCCCTCCGCGGCGCGGTTTTCGTTCAGCCGAACCGGCCGCGATCGTGCGGCAGCGTGAAATCGAGGAGCGGACCGATCGGCACGATGCCGGCCGGATTGACGTTGCGATGGCTGCCGTAATAGTGCCGCTTGATGTGATCGAGGCTGACCGTGTCGGCGACGCCGGGCACTTGAAAAAGGTCGCGCAGATAGTTCGACAGATTCGGATAGTCGATGATCCGCCGCAGGTTGCATTTGAAGTGGCTGTAATAGACCGCGTCGAAACGCACCAGCGTGGTGAAGAGCCGCCAATCCGCTTCCGTAACCTCGCGCCCGACCAGATAACGTTGCCCTGACAGACGCTCTTCCAACCGATCGAGGGTCGCGAACAGCGCGCGGGCGGCTTCCTCATAGGCCGCCTGGGTGACGGAAAAACCCGCGCGGTAAACGCCGTTGTTGACGGTCTCGTAGACAATCTCGTTGATGCGGTCGATCTCGGCGCGCAATGGCGCCGGGTAGTAGTCGGTGCGCACATCCGTGAATGCGTCGAATGCCGAATTGAGCATGCGGATGATTTCCGACGATTCGTTGTTGACGATGGTGCGCTGCTTCTTGTCCCAGAAGACCGGTACGCTGGCGCGGCCGCTGTAGTGCGGATCGGCGATGAGGTAGATGTCCGCGAGCGTCGGCTTGCCGTTGACCGTGTCGAGGGTGGCTCCCGGCTCGGTGCCGAATTCCCAGCCTTTCTTGCCGAGGAGCGCGGTCGTGACCGAGACCGAGATCACGTCTTCGAGCTTCTTGAGCTTGCGGAAGATCAGCGTGCGATGCGCCCACGGGCAGGCGAGCGAGACGTAAAGGTGGTAGCGGCCGGCTTCGGCGGGAAAGCCGCCCTCGCCGGTCGGGCCGGGACCGCGATCGGCGGTGACGTAATTGTGGAATGTCGTCGGCTTGCGGACGAAATGACCGTCCTCGCGCACGCGCATATCCACATCTTGCCAGGCGCCGTCAACGAGCAGTCCCATTGTCACCTCCGCGGATCGCCATGCGCGTCCCAAAACCTGCATGTCCAATAGCGGCATGTAATCATTCCAGACGGCAGCGACAGGGCCGGCTTCGGCTGGACCCGAACCGGCGCAGGTGCTAGGCGGCGGCATGACCGATGTCGCGCTGACCATTTTGCCCGAGACGTCCGGCGACGCGCCGGCCGTCGAACGCCTGCACGAGCGTACTTTCGGCCCGGGCCGCTATGCCAAGACCGCGTATCGCCTGCGCGAGCAGGTGACGCACAGCCTCGATTTGTCGTTCACCGCGCGCATCGGCACGCTCTTGGTCGGCTCGGTGCGGCTGTCGCCGGTTCGGATCGGCGAGGCCAAAGCGCTGCTGCTTGGGCCGCTGACCGTCGAGCCGCCGTTCCGCGAGCGCGGCGTCGGGCAGGCCCTGATCGCGCGTGCGCTCGAGGAGGCGCGCGCCAAGGGTCATCGGCTGGTGATCCTGGTCGGCGACGAACCGTATTACGGCAAATGCGGCTTCAAGCGCGTTCCGCCGGGCCGCGCCAAGATGCCCGGGCCGGTCGATCCGGCGCGGCTCTTGGTGGCCGAGCTCGCCGACGGCGCCTTTGACGGCGTCTCCGGACCGATCCAGGCGGAGTGGGAAGATTAGCTACCGCCCCTCGCGCGCCCAGGTGCCGGCGAGGCTGCCGAGCAGGAGCAACAGGCCCAGCAGACCGGCGAAAACCGGCAACACGCCGATGCCGCGGACGACGCTGGCGTCGCGCATTTTCAGGCCGATCCAGTCGTCGCCCGTGTAGGTGTCGCCGGAGCGCACGGCGAGGATGCGCGGCACGCTGACGCCGTTGCCGTCGTCGAGCCGGCGCGCATCGCCACCGGTCGCGGCGGCGATCGGCGCCAGCACCTCGGTGGTCGAGGTGACCTCGGCGAACTCGCGCGGATTGGCCGGACCGATATTGACCAGCGCGTTGAGCTTGCCGTCGGTGGCGCGCCAAAGCCCAAGCTCGTTCGCCGTCACGCTCGTTTGCCACACGCCCGGTTTGCCCGGGTTGAGCGTCAGCGCGCGCGTTGCGCCCATCGGCGAGGTCAGCGTCACCGGGGAGACTTCTTCCGCCATGGTCTGCCGCCGCACCAGAAGTTGATGCCCGGTGACGGTGAGCCGCAGCGCTTCCTCTTCGAGATCCGGCTCCTTCATCAGCCAATGCGAAAGCCGGCGCAGCAAATCCAGATGCGGCCCGCCGCCCTCGAAGCCGCGCGCCCACAGCCACAGCTGATCGGAGAGCAGCAGCGCCACGCGTCCTTCGCCTTCGCGCGAAAGCACCAGCAGCGGCTTTTTGTCCGGTCCCTGCATGACCGCCGTGCCGGTCGCGTTTCTGGTATCGACCAGGCGGAACCAGCGGCTCCAATGCGGCGGGTCGCTGTCGGACCCGTCGAGGTCGCGGGTCACCGGATGGCGCTTGCCGAGTTCGCTGATGCGCGCGTGGAAGCCACGCTCGGTGACGTTGCCGCTCGGCTCCGCCGGCAGGATCGAATCGAGCGGCGTGCGCCAGATGCTGGTCTGGCTGGCATAATCGGGCCCGGCGGCGACCAGCACGGCGCCGCCGTCGCGCACGTAGCGGGTGATGTTGTCGAAATAGATCATCGGCAGCACGCCCTGGCGCGCATATCGGTCGAAGATGATGAGCTGAAACTCGCCGATCTTCTGCTGGAACAATTCGCGGGTCGGAAAGGCGATCAGCGACAATTCATTGATCGGCGTGCCGTCCTGCTTCTCCGGCGGACGCAGAATGGTGAAATGAACGAGGTCGACGGAAGCGTCGGATTTGAGCAGGTTGCGCCAGGTGCGCTCGCCGGCATTCGGCTCGCCGGAAACCAGCAGCACACGCAGCTTGTCGCGCACGCCGTCGATCGAAACCACGGCGCGATTGTTGACCGCGGTCAGCTCGCCGGGGAGGACGGAGGCTTCGATCTCGACGATGTTGGCGCCGCCATGCGGGATCGGGATATCGACGCGTTGCGGGACGCCGACCGGCACGGTGCGCGTTTCCACGACGTCGCCGTCGCGGCGCACCGTGATCTCGGCGCCGCGTTCGCTCGCTCCCTGATCCTCGATCCGATAGGTGATGGTCTGCGATTGCCCGACGATGCCGAAGCGTGGAGCGGCAATGAGGGCGACGCGCCGGTCGCGCTCCTTCTTGCTGCCGGTGATCAGCGCGTGCACCGGCGCGGCGAAGCCGAGCGCGCCGGCTTCCGCCGGCACGTCATGGACGCGGCCGTCGGTGATCATGATGGCGCCGGCGATGCGATCGGCGGGCACGTCGGCGAGCGTCGAGCCGAGCGCGGCGAATAATCGGGTACCGTCAGTCTCGCCGTCCGACTGCCCGGCCTCGACCACGCGGACGTCGAGGCCGGGAATGTGCCCCAGGCGGGCGACGATCGCGGCGCGGGCGTCTTCGGCCTGCCGCGCGCGCTCGCCGAAACTCTGGCTCGGGCTTTTGTCGACCACGACGACGGCAACGGAGCTGAGCGGGTCGCGGTCCTCGCGCGTCAGCGAGGGATTGGCGAGTGCGAGAACGATGAGCGCAAGCGCCAGCGCGCGGACCACGGCGCCGCGGCTGCGCGAAGCGAACAGCAACAACGCCAGCACGCAGGCCGCGGCGACGGCGGCCCACAGCAGCGGAGCGGCAATGAGCGGAGCGAAGGCGACGCCGAGATTCAATTGGTCCTCCTACTGCCCGAGCCGTTCGAGCAGCGCCGGCACGTGCACCTGGTCAGCTTTGTAGTTGCCGGTGAGCGTGTACATGACGATGTTGACGCCGGCGCGGAAAGCAAGCTCGCGCTGGCGCGGCTCGCCCTCGACCATCGGCAGCATCGGCTGGCCGTCGGACTGCATCGCCCAGGCGCCGGCCAGGTCGTTCGAGGTGATGATGATCGAGGACACGCCGTCGCCGCCGCGCGCCGGCCGCTGCGATGCTTCGTCTTCGTCGCTCGCCGCCGGCAAGGCCTCGACCCAAAGCTGGCCGGCATTGAAGCGGCCCGGGAAATCGCGCAGCAGGTAGAATGTCTTGGTCAAGACGTGATCGTGGGGCACCGGCTCAAGCTCGGGGATGTCCAGCGAAGAGAGAATCTTGCGCAGTTCGAGCATGCCGGGGCTGCGCGTCTCGCCACCGGCGTCCGGCGGCGCCACGACGGCGTCGCGGGTATCGAACAGAACCGTGCCGCCCTGCTTCATGTAGGAATCGATGCGCTTAAGCGTGTCCTCGGAGGGCCGCGGCGCGCCGGGCGCGATCGGCCAGTAGATCAGCGGATAAAAAGCAAGTTCGTCGCGGGCGATGTCGAGGCCGATCGGGTCGCCGGCTTCGAGCGCGGTGCGCTGGGCGAGAAAGAGCGTCAAGCCGGCGAGGCCGGCCTGGCTGACCGCATCGACCTCGCGGTCGCCGGTGACGACATAAGCGAGCTTGGTTTCAAGCGCCGAACGCGGCACGTCCGTACTCTGTTGGCTCGGCAGATTTTGCGCGACGGCGCGTGGCAGCGGCAGGGCCAGCGGCGCAAGGATCAGCAGCGCGACCGCGGTCGCGCGCGCAAGCCGCGGCAGCAGCCGGGTTATGCCGCCGCCGAGATAAAGCACGATCAGCGTATCGAGCAGCAAGAGGCCGAGCGCGACCAGGAGGATCGGGCCGCGCAGATCCTGCGGCTCGCTCTTGCGGTAGATTTCGCGGCCCGCATTTGGAAAAGCCGAGAGATCGAGCGGCTCCAGCCGATCGGTGGGGGACAGCGTGTTCACGGCCAACAGATTCTCCGGCGGGCCATAGAAGCCTGGCGGACGCTCGGCGGTCGCGCTCGCCGAAAAGTCGATCGGCACCGGGCGGGCGGTCGAGGGCGGCGGAATGAATGTGCCGAAGCCGTCGAGCACGCGGCTCGGGGCAAGCGTCTCACGCGCGTTCTTGGCCTTCTGTCCTCCGTTCTCGGTGGCGGCAGTCGTGCCGGCCAGCGCGACGACGCGCTTGAGCATGTCGACGAAAGCGCCGGACAGCGGCAAATCCGACCAGCGCGTATCGCCGGTGACATGGAACAAGACGATCAGGCCCTTGCCGCGCCGCGCCGCGGTGACGAGCGGGGTGCCGTCGGCAAGTGTCGCCCAGGTGTTTTCGGCGAGCGCCGCGTCGGGCTCGGCCAGCACCTGGCGGCTCACCGTGACGTCATTGGGCACCGGCATGCCGTTGAACGGGCCGTCGTGGGCAAAGCCGGCGAGCGGCTGCGGCTTATCCCAGCTCAAGCTGCCGCCGAGGATGCGCCCGCCGCGACGCAAGCGGACCGGGACGAGGTCGTCGTCGGACGCGGCAAGCCGCGGGCCGGCGAAGCGCACCAGCACGCCGCCGTCCTCGAGCCAGCGCGCCAGACGATCATGCGCGTCGCCGGCGACGTTGCCGACATCGGCAAGGATGAGCATCGGCAGGTGCTGATCGAGGAAATGCGTCACTGCCTCCGCCGGCGACTCGCCTTGCGCGAGCCTGACGTCGGCGAACGGGCCGAGCGCGCGGATGATGTAATAGCTCGACGACAGCAGCGGCTGCGAGGTGTCGGCGGTGGCGCCGGAGACGATGCCGACGGTGCGCCGGCGCCAGCGCTTGTCGAGCAACTGCACCGCGCCGGCGGAACGCTCGCCGGCGATTTCGATGCGGGCGATATCGTTGCGGATTTCGACCGGAAGGTCGAACCGCGCCTCGGTTTCGCGATTCCCGGATTTGAAAGCAAACGCGGCTTCGCCGAGCGGCAGGCCCTTGAGGTCGAGCGCGCGCACCGTGCCGGTGTCCGCGCCGCCGGCCGAGGCGCGCAACACTTTCACGCTGAGCGCGCCGGCTGCATTGTCGGTGGCGGTCAGCGCCCGCGCCGGTGCAATGCCGCCGGAGACGATGGTCATCGCGCGGTCGTCAATCATCGGCGCGAACGCTTTGACGAAATCCGCGCCGCGGCCGAGATCGATGCCGTCGGCAAGCCAGACCAGCTCGACATCGCGCGTATCGGCGAGGAAGCGCGCGATTGCCGGCAACGCCTCGGTGCGGTCGACGGTGTGCGGCGCGGGCTTGATCTGGTGCAGCCGCACCCGCGTCGAAGCCGCGGTGGCAAACGAGATGTCGCGCACGCCCTCGGACAAGGGAATAAGCGCGATCGCACGATGATCGTTCTCGACGCGGGCGATGATGTCGTCGGCGGTACGCAAGCGCGCGTCCCAGGCCGCGGCCGCGGTCCAACCATCGTCGATCAGGATCGCGAGCGGCGCGCGGGTTTTCATCGCCGCCACCGGCGGGTTCCACAACGGACCAGCCGCGGCCACGATGACCAGCGCGGCGAGAGCAAGCCGCGTGAGCGTGAGCCACCATGGCGTTCGTGCCGGGGTTTCCTCCTTGGGTGCGATCTCGAAGAGGAGCCGCGTCGGCGGAAAGTCGATCCGGCGCGGGCGCGGCGGGATGAGCCGCAGCAACCACCACAGCACCGGCAAAGTCAGTAGTCCGATCAGCACCAGCGGTTCGGCAAATCCGAGCGGCAATCCGCCAATCATGCCGGCACCCGCGGTTCGGTCTTTACGCGCTGATGCGCCGTGCCTTCCGGCTCGCCGCCGATGCGCGCATGCAATGCCAGCAGAAGCTCGGTAGCCGGACGGTCAGTGCGGTGGATGGTGAAGCTCCAGGACAGCCGATCAGTTTCGCTTCTGATTTCGGCGCGGTGGCGGCGAACGCGTTCCGTATAATCGGCGCGCCATGTCTGGGCGCGGCCGGCGGTAATGCGGCCGCCGCCTTCGGGCTCGACAAATTCGATGCGGCCCCAATAAGGGAACGTCTCTTCAGCGGGATCGACGATCTGCACGACGTGACCGCGCGCGCCGCTGCCGGAAAGCTGCGCGATCGTGCGCCGCACGTCGCCGATGTCGCTCCACAAATCGGAGAGCAATACGATCTCGGCCAGGGGGGAGGGAGAAAAATTCGGCGGCAGGCTCGCGCGCTCGCTGCGGTCGTGCAGGATCGCCTGCGCCATCCGCTCGATCACGTTGCGGCTTCCGGTCGGGCGCAGGAGGCCGGGAATGCCAACGCGCTCGCCGCTTTCGACCAGGACTTCGGCGAGCGCTAGCGCGACGACCAGAGCGCGGTAGAGCTTGGTGTCGCGCACAAGCGGGGAGGCGAAAACCATGGACGGCGAGCGGTCGGGCCAGATCCAGACCGTGTGCGCGGCCTCCCATTCCTGCTCGCGCACATAGAGATGATCGTCGCGCGCCGAGCGCCGCCAATCGACGCGGGAAGCGGGCTCTCCGGAAACAAAGCGCCGATATTGCCAAAAATTCTCGCCCGGTCCCGCGCGGCGGCGCCCGTGCAGGCCATGAATCACGGTTGCCGCGACGCGGCGCGCTTCCAGGATCAGCCGCGGCATGGTGGCGGCGAGCGTGCGGCCCTCGCCCACCGCACGCTGCACAACGGGGCGATCGTGATCGGACGTGCGCCTTTTCTCGGCCGCCATCCGGTTATCCGATCCGCGCTTTCAGCCGCGCAATCACCGCCTCGATGCTCTCACCCTCCGCGCGCGCGGTGAAGGTGAGCGCCATGCGGTGCTTGAGCACCGGCTCGGCGAGATCGATCACGTCGTCGATCGAGGGCGCCAGCCGCCCGTCGAGCAGCGCCCGCGCGCGCACCGCAAGCATCAGCGCCTGGCTGGCGCGCGGCGACGGTCCCCAAGCGATCAGCTTGGCGGTTTCGCCGCCCTCGGGTCCGGGCCGGGCCGAGCGCACCAGCGCGAGGATCGCTTCGACCACGGATTCGCCGACCGGCAGGCGCCGCACCAGGCGTTGGGCGGTCATCAGATCCTCGGCGATCATTGCCGGCTTGGCGCGCGTTTCGTCGGCGCCCGTCGTCTCGAACAAGATTTTCCGCTCGGCTTTGCGGTCGGGGTAATCGACGTCGATTTCCATGAGGAAGCGGTCAAGCTGCGCTTCCGGCAGCGGATAGGTGCCTTCCTGTTCGAGCGGGTTCTGCGTGGCGAGCACGTGGAACGGCCGCGGCAGATCGTGACGCGTGCCGGCGACGGTGACGTGCTGCTCCTGCATGGCCTGCAGCAGCGCCGATTGCGTGCGCGGGCTGGCACGGTTGATCTCGTCGGCCATGAGAAGCTGGGCGAAGACCGGACCGGAGAGGAAGCGGAAGCTTCTTTTGCCGGTTTGGCTTTCCTCGAGGACTTCGGTGCCGAGAATGTCGGACGGCATGAGGTCGGGCGTGAACTGGATGCGTTTGGAGTCGAGCCCGAGCACAATGCCCATGGTTTCGACGAGCTTGGTCTTGGCGAGACCCGGCACGCCGAGCAGAAGCGCGTGGCCGCCCGAGAGAATGGTCACGAGCGCCTGCTCGATGACCTTGTCCTGACCGAAAATCACGGTTCCGATCGCGGCCTTGGCCGCGCGCATTTGGTCCGCGCTTGTTTCGGCCGCGCGGACGATCATGTCTTCGAGCTTTTCAAGCCCGTCTCCGCCGACAGCCGGCATGGCTAACTCCCTGTTTTGCGCCGCATACCTTTGCAGCGAATCAGTCTCGCCGCATCGGTGCGAATGTAAGTTGGCCGCTTTGCACCGCCACCAGGCAATGCAATATACGCGCCAGCACCACGAAAACGGATTTTGCGCCGATTCTTTCAATCACGGGGCACACAACCTAGCTTTGGCGCGAAATGATCGCGGCACCGCGATCACGATCCCGCGACCGGCGCTGCCCCCGGACTTAAACGTCCAAGGTTGAGGCTGAAGGCAAACCATGGCGAAGGAAGGGCAATCCGGCTTGGAGGCGTTGACCGGCACGCTGAGCCGGGCTGCCGGGCGGGGCAAGGGACCGCCGCCGGTCGAGCGCTGGAATCCGCCGTTCTGCGGCGATCTCGATATGCGCATCGCCGCCGACGGCACCTGGTTCTACCTGAAAACGCCGATTGGCCGGCCGGCTTTGGTCAAATTGTTCGCGTCGGTGCTCAAGCGCGAGGGCGACAAATATTTTTTGGTCACACCGGTGGAAAAGTGCGGCATCCAGGTGGACGATGCGCCGTTCCTCGCCGTCGAGCTCGCTATCGACGAATCATCGGCCGGCCGCGTGCTCAACTTCCGCACCAATGTCGACGACTGGGTGGCGTGCGGGCCGTCGCACGCGCTCCGCTTCGAGCCGGAGCCCAAGACCGGCGGCCTCAAACCTTATCTTCACGTGCGCCGCGATCTGTGGGCGAAGGTCACGCGCGCCTTGTTCTTCGATCTTGTCGAACTCGGCGAGGAGCGCGAGGTTGCGGGCCAAGCGATGTTCGGGGTGACTTCGATGGGCACCTTCTTTCCCATGGCGCCGGCCGACCAGGTGAGGGATTTTGCGTGAACGAGCAAGGCGCGCCGGTGCGGCAAGCGCAGATGGAGAACTTCTTTGATCGCGCCCGCGCCCGGCTCGCGCTCGAAGTGCCGCCGGCGCTGACCGATCCGCTGGCGCAGGGCGCGCGCGGCGACCTCGATCTCAACCCGTCGATGTGGGAGCGGGCCGGTGTCGCCGCAACCAAACCGGCCGCCGTGCTGGTTCCGGTGATCGACCGCCGCGAGCCGACCGTGCTGTTCACGATCCGCACCCAGGAGCTCGCGAGCCACGCCGGGCAGGTGGCATTTCCCGGGGGCAAGATCGATCCCGGGGACGACAGCCCGGTCGTGGCGGCCTTGCGCGAGGCCAATGAGGAAATCGGGCTTCGGCCGGCATCGATCGAGCCGCTCGGTTATCTCGACCTCTATCTGACGTTTTCCGGCTTTCGCATTTTGCCGATGGTCGCCCGCGTCAAGCCGGATTTTGCGCTGACGCTCAATCCGCGCGAGGTGACCGAGACGTTCGAAGTGCCGCTCGCTTTCCTGATGACGCCCGCCAATGTCCAGCGCCGCAGCCGCGAGTGGAAAGGCATCCGGCGCGAATATTACGCGATACCGTTCGGGGATCGCTACATTTGGGGCATCACCGCGGGTATTGTGCGCAACCTCTACGATCGGGTCTACGGATGATTCGGCCAATCGCCACCGAGATCGGGCTGTTCCTCACCCCATTCGTGCTCTACGCCGCATTTCTGCTCGCGACACGCGCCGGCGTCGTGGAGCCGAAGTCGTGGACGATGCGCCGCATTGCCGGCCTCGTCATCGCTTCGCTCGTCCTGATGGTGGGAAGCTTTCTCGTGCTGGCGCAATTCGGCGGCTCGCCGCCGGGCTCGACTTATGTGCCGGCGCATATCGAGGGCGGCAAATTCGTGCCGCAAACGACGCGGTGACGCAGCTTCAGCATCTCGGCGACGCCGCTTGGCTCAAAGAAGGAGAAGTCGCGCGGTTACTGGCGCTGCTCAATCGCGACGGCGAAGAGGCGCGCGTGGTCGGCGGGGCGGTGCGCAACGCGCTGTTGGGCTTGCCGGTCGGCGAAATCGACGTGGCGACCACGGCCTTGCCGGAGGAGGTGGTGCGCCGCGTCGCGGCGGCCGGCGGCAAGGCGATACCGACCGGCATCGAGCACGGTACCGTCACCGTCATCATCGATCATCGGCCGGTGGAAGTGACGACGTTGCGCGAAGACGTCGAAACCTTCGGCCGCAAGGCCAAGGTCGCTTTTGGTCGCGACTGGGCGGCCGACGCGCAAAGGCGCGACTTCACGATCAATGCGCTTTCCGTCTCCGCCGACGGAACGGTGCACGATTATGTCGGCGGCATCGGCGACATCGCGGTCCGACGCGTGCGTTTCATCGGCGATCCGCAGCGGCGGATCGAAGAGGATTATCTGCGCATCCTGCGCTTTTTCCGCTTTCACGCGCATTTCGCCGAGGGCGCGCCGGACCGGGCCGGTCTGCATGCCTGCATCGCTTCGCGTGCGGGTCTCGAGACGCTATCGCGCGAGCGCGTGCGCATGGAAATGCTCAAGCTGATCGTCGCGTCGCGGGCGACGCCGACGCTCGCGGTGATGGAGGAGAGCGGTTTGCTCGGTCTGGTGCTGGGCGGCGTGCCTTACCTCGCGAGCTTCGAGAACATGATCAAGGTCGAGGGGGCGCACGGCGCCGCGCCCGACGCGGTGCGCCGCCTCGGCGCGCTCGCGGTGTGGGTCGCCGAGGACGCCGAGCGGATGACGCAGCGGCTGCGTCTTTCCAACGCCGAATCCGAACGCCTTCTCGCGCTCGAAACATGGTGGCGCGTCACGCCGCAATCCGTGGCGCAGACAGGCCGCTCGCTCCTCTATCGGCTCGGCCCGCAAACGTTTACCGATCGCGTCCTGCTCGCCTGGACGCGCTCGCAAGGGGGCGCCGCCGACCATGCCTGGCTGGCGCTAGCGCAGTTGCCGCAACGGTGGACGGCGCCGGCCTTTCCGCTCAAGGCGGCGGATTTCACCGCGCGCGGGATCAAGCCCGGGCCTGTGCTCGGCGCCGCGCTGCGCGCCGCCGAAGCGGCCTGGGTCGCCGCCGACTTCCCGGCCGAGCCCGCGGCGCTCGAGGCCATTGCCGACAGGGCGTCGCGCGAGGTTATCGATCGAGCCTAGATTTCGATCTTACCGCCCAACTCGATTACACGATTGGGCGGGATGCGGAAGAACTCGGTCGCCGGCAGGGCGTTTCGGTGCATGACCTCGAACAGCTTGCTCCTGATCTGCGTCCATCGCGACGCTGCCGCGGTGGCAACGATCGTCACCCTGCCGACGAAAAATGACGTGTCCATCATGTTAAAACGCATTTGCTGCGAGCTGCAGCTATCGAGCACCTGCGGAATGTCCGGTTGCTCCATGAAGCCGTAGCGAACGATCATCGAATGGAAATTGTCCCTCAGATGGGTAATTTGGATACGTTTTTCCGCCACGACATACGGAACGTTCTCGGTCACCACGTATAGCAGCACAATGCGCTGATGCAGGACCTTGTTGTGCTTGAGATTATGCAGCAGCGGCACCGGTACGACGTCGGTTCGGCTGGTCAGATAGACGGCCGTGCCCGATACGCGCGCCTTGTCATGAATCTGGTCGATGAAATTAGCGAGCGGCATCGTATCGCGCTCAAGCTTTTGCAGCATGACCTCGCGCCCGCTCCTCCAAGTCCAAACGAGAAAGAAAATCACAGCAGCGATCACCAGCGGGACGAACCCACCTTGGAAAACCTTCATCAGGTTGGCGGAAACGAATGACAGGTCGACGATGACGAAAAGTCCGGCGACCACAAGGCTCACGGGCAGGCTCCAGTACCAAATCTCGCGCATTGCCAGGAATATCAGCATCGAAGTCAACAGCATGGTGAGCGAAACCGCGACCCCGAAAGCTGCAGCGAGGTTGTCGGATGAGCGAAAGGTAAGCGTGAGGCCGAGCGTCAGCGCCATCAGCACCCAATTGACGAAGCCCACATAGATCTGGCCGTACCCCTCCCTTGAGGTCTGCGTGATGTGCAGGCGCGGACACAATCCAAGCTGGATCGCCTGCCGCGTCATGGAGAATGCGCCGCTGATGATCGACTGACTGGCGATGATCGTCGCCATGGTGGCGAGCAACACCAGCGGCACCTGGAGGAACAGCGGACACAATACGAAGAAGGGATTGGCTTCGGGCGCGACCGCGCCGTCGACAACCACGGCGGCTTGTCCGGAATAGTTGAGAAGCAACATGGGCAGCACAAGGCCGTACCAGGCGAAGCGGATCGGCCCGGGCCCGAAGTGACCCATGTCGGCGTAGAGAGCTTCCGCTCCCGTGGCGCACAGGAATACCGCCCCGAGAACAAGGAAGCCGGTAAAGCCGTGGCTGAACAAGTAGGAAAAGCCGTAGCGCGGATCCAAGGCAACCAGGACGCCCGGATGGGTCACCACGCCGCCGAGGCCGAGCACTCCGATCACGATGAACCACACCATCATGATCGGTCCGAACAACTTTCCGATTCGCGCACTACCCTGCGGCTGAAGAGCGAAGAGCGCAACGAGGACGGCCACGGAAAGCGGCACCACATAGGGGGTGATTGCCGGCGCCGGGAGTTTGAGCCCCTCCAGGGCGCTCAACACCGAGATAGCCGGCGTTATCGCCCCGTCGCCGTAGAGCAACGCCGCGCCCAGCACGCCGATCGCGATCACGCCCAGACGATCGCCGTGCTTGATGCCGAGCAGCGACATCAGCGCCAGGATGCCGCCTTCGCCGTCGTTGTCGGCTCGCATCACCACGGCGACATATTTGATCGAGGTGGTAATCAAGAGTGTCCACACGATCAGCGACAGCATGCCGATCGCGACCGCCGGCGTCGCTCCGCCGCCCCAGTCCAGCGCCGTTTTCAGCGTATAGAGCGGGCTCGTCCCAATGTCGCCGTAGACGACGCCGAGCGCGCTGAGCGCCAGCGCGCCCAAGCTGCCGCGGGGGACGTATGAACCGGCACCGCCGACAATCTCAGTTGTATTCACTGGTGACTCCTACGGGGCGAGTTTGGGGCGAAGCGCACCAACGTGGTCTCTCTTAAAAAGAATCCATTCGCGCCTCTAGCATCGTGAGCCGTTGTTTGAGCTTCCCGAGGTCGTCGGGGCCAAGCCGTTCAGCGCAGCCGGCTACGACCCGCCGGCCGCGCTGAACCAGCGGCTCAATGATCCCTGCGTCGTGGCACGTCGATGCAACATCATCGAGGGCGCGCAACAGCCGCAGGCTGACCGCTATGTCCGACGCCGAGTAGTGGCGAATTTGCTCGAAGGCCGTGTCGGCAAGCCCCTCGATCCCGATCCACGGAACAATGACCCTGACGACGTGCGGCGGATCGCAAAGCAGCGAGACCGGGGGCTTGCGGCTGACGAACCGAATCAGAACCCGGCCAAGCTGATCGATGCAGGTGATCGCGGTGCTCGGGTCGTTGACCGCGGGTGATATCGCCTTGAGCGCGATATCGACGATCTGGATGACCCCGAATTCGACGTCTTGCTGCATCGTCCGCGTCGGTCCGATGTCGAACGTCGAGAGCAATTCGTGGGCGCGCTCGGCATTGAGCCGTTCGCCGGGCAAGACCTGGAACAGGGCGACGCCCGCCGGCACGAAATGCCCGACTCTGCGGAGCAGGCGCACCCGCACTTTGAAAGCCTTTGCGAGATCGAGCAGACGCGCGGTATCGACATAGCGGATATAGCCGGAGACCGTGTTGTTGACCGCGACCTCGCGCTCTTTGCCATCAAACGGCAGGTCGCTCGTTCCGTACACGTATCGCTGCGCGGCCGGCATGATGGTGTCGATGACATCCTCGGTTTCGCGCGCGATCCGGTCGACAATGTGATTGACGCTGATTGCCTGCGAAATGTGCTGAATAAAGAAGATCAGCCATGCCACGCAGACCAGCGCGAGCGCCATGGCGCCGGTAACAGTGGCGACCGGAGCAAAGGGTTGCGGGAGGGAATGGGCGGCGGGCAATGCCGCCACGCAATAGGCGAAGGTGCCAAGGAAGATTCCCAGCGTCCACTGGGTCGCCCGGTCCCGGACGAAGCTGATAAGGATTCGAGGGGAGAACTGCACCGACGCGAGCGTTAGCGTCATCAGGAGGATGGCAAAGACGATCGATACGACAGTCATGATCGAGCCGGCGATCGCACCGAGGATGATCTGGGCGACCTGGGGATCGGTCCGCGAGGGGAACAGCACGGTGGGAACCCAGGCGCTCAGCGCCGGGATGGTTTCCTCGAGCGACGAAAATACCGCGCCGATAAGGCCTAGCGTGATGGAGATCAGCAGCGGCCGGACCAGAAATCCACCACGCAGCGCATACATTGCGGTCCGGAACAGGGGAACCAATCTGTTCGTCACGGCGTGGCTCTCTTCGGTCCGGATAGGAAATTTTCCACCGGATACAGCGTGTACCACATTGCTTTGTGGCGGTCAGCGTATTGGCGCGGGCTCTGTCGACGAGAACCGCATCCATTTATTGCGCGTCAGGGTTGATCTGCATCAAACAACGCCGGAGCGATTTGCGGTGTTATAATTATATTTTGCAGAAAAAGTTTTGCGACAAAAATATCGCGTTTTTACGATGGCAAGATGCGCAATAGCAGTCCAAAAGTTTCAATCGGCAGGACTGGGAGAAAGATCGATGTTTGAGGTCGTCTACCTGTTCGTGCTCGCCTGGGCGGCGCTGCCATTAGCCCGTACCCTGATGCAAGGAGGGCACGGCGACCACATTGCGTTTGTGCATCGACTCTATCGCGATGCCGCATACATTTCGGTGGCTGTCCTCGGGATCATCGTCCTTGAAGCGGCGCTCGGCATCTCGCTCGAGAACTACTGGTTTACGGAATTGGGGCAGAGCCACCGCTATTGGCTGTCTCTTGAATATCGCGTGGCAATTTTTTCGGTAGTCACGCTTTTGATTGGTCTGTTTGTCGGCGCCAACCTGCGCGCATTGTGCCGGCCGTATGTTGTCGTCCCGCCAAGCGCGCCGTGGATCGCCGGATTTGTGTTTGCGGCCATGGTTGGATTTCTCGCGACGGCGTTGTGGATTCCGCTCATGCGGTTCCTCGGCGCCACGCCGGCCGGCGTGGTCGACCCTGTGTTCGGCAGAGATCTTTCTTTCTACCTGTTGGCCTTGCCGCTCTACGACGACATTGTCGAAATTATCATTGGCATCCTCTGCGGCGTGGTTGCGCTTTGGGTCGTCTTGGGAACGCTGGCGCGCGGCCGAACGTCCGCGCTCGCCTATCGCCCCGATCCATTCGGTGGCGCTCTTCGTCCACTCCGAAGCGTTGCCATTCCGTCGCCGCATCCGGGTTGGGCGATCTCGGTAAGCTGGATGCGGCAGGGCATGGTTCTCGGCGCCATGTTGTGCGTTGCGTTAGGGGTTAGCCGGTTCTTGGGCCGCTATCACCTGGTTTTGGACGGACACTCGAAGGTCGTAGCTGGTGCGTCCTACGCGGACGTGAATTTCTGGCTACCCGGATACGACATCATTATCGCGTGTTGGTTCGTTGCCGCGTCGATCCTGGTGCTGGCGGCTGCCGTTCCGCGCCTTCGCAACTGGTTGTTGATGCGCCGGTCGCATTGGCTCGCACCGTTGGCGGCGCTGGCGGTGCTCTTCGTAGGAGCACTCGCGGTCCCCGACGCAATCGAGGATTTCTATGTGGGGCCGAACCAGATCACGTTGGAATTGCCGTATCTGCTCAGGAGCATCGCCGGCACCCGCCAGGCCTACAACCTTGAGGGACCTTCCGTCGAAGAGCGGGAATTCGCGGTCTCCTCGACGCCGTTGACGGCCGCCGACCTGACGAAAAATGCCGCGACGTTGCAGGACGCGCGCATCTGGGATTGGCGCGCGCTCGATCCGCAATTGCAGCAAATCCAGGGCCTGCGGCCGTATTACACGTTTCGCGGCGTCGATATCGATCGCTATGAAATTGATGGCGCCGAGCGGCAGGTCATGATCACGGCGCGCGAACTCGATGTAACGCGGCTTCCCGCGCCCGCCCAGGTCTGGGTCAATCTCGCGCTCAAATACACCCACGGCTATGGCGTCGTTGCAGTGCCGGTGAACGAGATCGACAGCAGAGGCAATCCGGTTCTCTGGGCGCATGATATTCCGATCGAAGCCAAGAAAGACCTTTCGGTAATCCGGGGCCAGATTTATTTCGGCGAACTCACCGACGACCGTGTCTATGTGCACACGACCGAGAAGGAATTCGATTTTCCGCAAGGCCAAGCCAACGCCGAGACCGTGTACCAGGGAACTGGAGGAATCCTGCTCTCTAATTTGTGGCGCAAGCTCGTTATTGCCCGTGAATTCGACGGCCCGCGGCTTTTCATCTCGGGATATTTCACGCCCGAGAGCCGGGTGATGCTGCGCCGGAATATCGTCGAGCGGGCGCGGACGCTCGCCCCGTTCCTGAGCTTTGATCACGATCCTTACATCGTCGCCGATGCGGACCATTATTCCTACATCATCGACGCCTATACGACCTCGGAGAATTACCCTTACAGCGAAGCTTATCAGGGATCGCTACCGGCTTTCCGCGGCTACAACTATCTGCGCAATTCGGTCAAAGCAGTGATCGACGCTTATAACGGCGCGGTGACGTTCTACGTCTTTGATCGGCACGATCCGATCATCAACGCTTACCGGCAATTGCTGCCCGAACTCTTCAAGGACGAGCGCGAGATGCCGGAGAATCTGCGCCGGCATATCCGCTATCCGGAGGATATCTTCACGGTGCAGGCCGAGATGTACGGCACCTATCACATGACCAATCCGACTACCTTCTACAATCGCGAGGATCGCTGGGAGGTCCCCCATGAGCTCTATCGGAGCAGCGAGATCGCGATGCTGCCTTATTACGTGACGGCGCAGCTTCCTGGTTCCGACAAGCCGGAATTTCTGCTCATGTTGCCCTTGGCGGTCGCCGGCAAGAACCAGATGGCGGGCTGGCTCGCGGGCCTCTCCGATGGCGAGAACTACGGGAAAATGGTGGCTTTCCGTTTCTCCAAAGGAACCTTCGTCGACGGCCCGGCACAGGTGGAATCACGGATCAGCTCCGACAGCCGGTTCTCCGGCGATCTCACACTTTGGGATCAGCACGGTTCGCAAGTCATCCGCGGCAATCTCATTGTGCTGCCGCTCGTCGGCAACCAGCTCATCACAATCGAGCCGGTTTATATCGAGGCGGAGCAGACCAAGATCCCGATGCTTGCCCGCGTGGTATTGGGACAGCTCTTGCCCGATGACCGAAAGATCGAATGGGCGAGCACGCTCACGGATGCCGAGCGTCTGCTCATTGGTGCATCGGCGCCGACATCCGCCGCAACCGGCGCGTCCAATACGGGAACGGGCAACGAAATGCTGGTGCGTGCACGCGCATTGTTCGGCGAGATGCAACGGGAATATGCGGCCGGCAATTTCGCCCGCTACGGCGAGCTTCTCCAGCAGCTCGGAAAGCTGCTGGAGCCGCAATGAAATTTGTGGCCTAGCCGGCGAGCTCGCGCTTATTGCGCCGTCATGACATCCGCTCGCGCAGCGAACGCAACCGCCTGCGCGCCACCGGCGCGAGCTCGACAAGTCGCGGCCGGACACGCGCGATCATGCCGTGCGGTCGCATCCGCTCGACCTGCATTTCGTTGCCGCGCCAGACGAAGTCGTCGCCGCGCAGCGCGCTGACGAACAGCGCAGGCAGCAGGAGATCGCGCGCCAGGCAAAGGAGCGGGTAGCGCGCCGAAACGTGCCAGCGGGCGGCGATCGCGAGCAGCGTTTCCGTGCCGTACCAGAAGAGGCCAAGCAAGGCCACGCTCGACACCGGCGGTAGCGCAAATGCCGGCGCCGCGACGGCAAGCGCGATCATCGGCAACACACCGCCCGAAAGCGCTTCCGGCAGAAAGTAGAGGAAGAAGCTGGCGCGGCGCAGTCGCGCCCAGCGCAACTGCCGGTTCCAGACTTCGGCGGCGCTGCGATAGCCGAGCGGTTGGGCGAACGGCCGGTCAACGAGCCTTACCTTGAGACCGGCGTCGCGAACGATTTTGGTCGACGCGGCATCTTCGGCCACCTCCTTTGCCAGCGCCTCGATGCCGCCGGCGCGTTCAAGGTCTGCGCGCCGCCACAACATGGTCTTGCCCTGGGCGAAGCCGAAGCCGAACGCGTCGGCGATATACTGCCAACGCGCCTGATAGGTGTTGAGGAACGCGCATTCGAGCTCGGCCCAGAATCCTTTCGGCTGCGCGCCGATCGGTGGCGAGGCGACAAGGCCGGTATCCTCGCGCCAGCCGGCAAAGAGGCGCTCGATGTAATCGCGCGGCATCAGCACATTGGAATCGGCAAGGACGATCCAGTCGTGGCTCGCCGCGCGCCAGCCTTTGAGCACGTTATTAAGCTTCGGATTCGGGCTTACGCGCTCGTCGCCGATCAAAAGCTTAGCGCCGGCGCCGGCGTGTTCCGCCAACATCGCTTCGATGAATGCGACCACGGGATCCTTTGCGGAAGCGACGCAGAACAGGATTTCGCAGCGCGGATAGTCGAGCGCGAATGTCGAAGAAAGCGTATCGGCGGCATGATTGTCTATTCCGCATAGCGGGCGCACCAGGCTGACGGCGGGAAGGTTGTGGCGCGACGGCGGCCCGCCCGGCGTGCGCCGGCGCAGGCGGGCGGTGGCGATCGCGACACTCGCGACGTGAATGGCGGTTGCGGCGATACAGAAGCTCGCGGCGGCGAGAATCGGCGCTGTCATTGCCGCGACGTTTAACGCCGCGGCGTGACAGCGCTGTGACTCCGGTGCCGGCCTTAAGCGCCGTTAACGTTTGCGTCATGCCGGCGACATGGAATCCGCTTATATGCTGTGCCATGTCAAACCGGCGAGAGATCAAACATCGTGGAACCTGAGCACGGCGCGCGTCTGTTCCGTACTCTGTTCATTTCTGATGTCCATCTCGGCGCGCGCGGCTGCCAGGCCGACCGTCTCCTCGACTTCCTGCGCTATCACGATGCCGACACGATCTATCTGGTCGGCGATATTGTCGACGGCTGGCAATTGCGCTCGGGCTGGTATTGGCCGCAGCCGCACAACGACGTGGTGCAAAAACTCCTGCGCAAGGCGCGCAAGGGCGCGCGCCTCGTCTATCTGCCCGGCAATCACGATGAATTCTTGCGCGATTACTACGGCACCCATTTCGGCGGCATCGAGGTGGTGGAGACGGCGGTTCATGAAAGCGCCGACGGGCGGCGCTATCTGGTCGTGCACGGCGATGTTTTCGATCTTGTGGTCAAGCACGCGCGCTGGCTCGCGCTCTTGGGCGACTCCGCCTACGATCTTGCGATCCTGATCAACCGCTATTTCAACGCCATTCGCCGCCGGCTCGGCTTCTCCTATTGGTCGCTCTCGCAATGGGCGAAGCACAAGGTGAAGAACGCGGTGAATTACATCGGCGCGTTCGAGCAAACGCTCGCCGCCGAGGCGCAGCGCCGCAACGTCGACGGCGTGATCTGCGGCCACATCCATCACGCCGTCATCCACGACGACTTCGGCATCCGCTATATGAATTGCGGCGATTGGGTCGAGAGCTGCACGGCTCTCGCCGAGCATGCGGACGGGCGTTTTGAGATCATCAACTGGGTTAAAACCGGCGCTTCGCAGCCGGTTGCCGGTCCGCGCCTGATCGAGCGGGACGAGGAGACGGAAATCGCCGCCTGAGCGGCGATCCTTCCGCGGCCAATGACCGGAAATACGTCTAGTGTCCGAAGATCAGCCGTTGCGGGTGCTCATCGATACTCTTGATCACCTTTTGCAATTCGGCGAGCGTGCGCCGGCCGTCGACGGCAAACGCCTCGTATTCTTTGAGGCCGGAATTGGAGAAGCGGGCGAGCCCGGCCGATATTTCCTCTGTGCGCTCGTCGAGATTGTCGGCGAGCTTGCGGATCGACACGGCGGCTTCGGCGATCTCGCCGTGATTGTCGGCGCTGCCGGTGAGGTTTTCGAGCCCCGCCATGACCTTGTCGAGGCGCTGCGAGTTCTGCGCGAGAATCGACGTCACCGTCTCGATGTTGCGCAGCGACGTGCGCATCGCCTCCTCGTTTTCGCCAACCATGCCATTGATGCGCGAAAGCACATCGCGCGCCGCCTGGGTGACGTCGGCGCCGGCGTTTGCATCGGCGTAAATGGTCGGCGGTCCACCCGCATCGGCGACGATCGGGCGCGCATCCGCCGATCCGCCGGTGAGCGAGACTTCGGCGAGGCCCGTCAGTCCCTGGAAAGCGAGAGTCACCTTGGTGTCGGCGCGCATCGGCACGGTGCGATCGAGCACAATCAATGCCTCGACCTTGCGCGGATCTTGCGCGTCGAGCGCGAGCTTTGTCACCTCGCCAACGCGCATGCCGTCGAACAGCACGGCAGCGCCGGTGCGCAGCCCCGACACTGAGCCGGCGAACACGACGCGATAGATCGAGCGCTCGCCGCCGCCGGCGCTATTTTGGAACCAATAGATAAAGCCGAACACGCCGAGGATGACGGCAAGCGTGAACGCGCCGGTGATGGTGTAGTTGGCCCTGGTCTCCATGAATGACCTCTCCCCGCGGTCCTAGTGGTGGATGGGTTGGTGCAGCGCCCGGCTCGGCGCGTGGTGGTTGGCCTGGCGCGCGCGATTGCCGTGAAAATAGGATTTGAGCCAGGGATGCTCGGATTCGAGCATGGTCTCGATCGTGCCGGCGGCGATCACGCGGCCTTCCGAAAGCACCGCGATGCGGTCGCAAACCGCGTGCAGGCTGTCGAGATCGTGCGTGACCATGAAAACGCTCAGTCCCAGCGTACGCTGCAGCGTACGGATCAGCTCGTCGAACTCGGCGGCGCCGATCGGATCGAGGCCGGATGTCGGCTCGTCGAGGAAGACAATGTCGGGATCGAGCGCAAGCGCACGCGCCAGCGCCACCCGCTTGACCATGCCGCCGGAAAGCTCGGCGGGAAACTTCCCGCGCACATCGGCCTCCAGTCCGACCATTTCCAGCTTGGCGAGCGCAATCTCCTCGATCAGCCGCGGCGACAAATCGAGATATTCGCGCATCGGAAACTGGACGTTTTGCAGCGCGGTGAGCGAGGAGAACAGCGCCCCTTGCTGGAACAGGACGCCCCAGCGCTGTTCGGTCGCGCGCAGCTCGCTTTCTCCGACCGCTCCGAGATTGGTGCCGAACACTTCGATCGTGCCCTTGCGCTTGGGTACCAGTCCGATGATCGCGCGCATGAGCACGGATTTGCCGGCACCGGAGCCGCCGACAAAGCCAAGGATCTCGCCGTCGAAGACGTCGAGTGTCACGTGATCGAGCACGGCGACGTCGCCGAAACCGACCACGAGATCGCGCACGCTGATGACCGCTGTGTTGCTGCTCATCGGCTACATCCCGATGCCGGCGAAGAAAACGGCGAATACGCCGTCGAGCGCGATCACGAGAAAAATCGATTTGACCACGGAAGCGGTGGTCTTCAGGCCGAGCGAGGCGGCGCTGCCTTCGACCTCGAAGCCTTCGACGCAGGCGACCAGCCCGATGGTCAGCGCCATGAACGGCGCCTTGATCATGCCCACCTCGAAAGTCGGCAACCAGATCGCCTCGCGCAGCCGCTCGATGAAGATGTCGGGCGCCATGCCGCCGTAGAGCCAACAAACGAGGCCCGCGCCGTAGAGCGCCGCCATCGAGCCGAGGAATGTGAGCAGCGGCACGGCGATGACGAGCGCTACGATGCGCGGCAGGACCAGCACTTCGATGGGGTCGAGGCCCATTGTGCGCAGCGCGTCGATCTCCTCGCGCATCTTCATCGCGCCGATCTCGGCGGTGTAGGCGCTGCCGGAGCGGCCGGCCACCATCACGCAGACGATGAGCACGCCGACTTCGCGCAACACCAGCACGCTGACCATGTCGACGACGTAGATGTCGGCGCCGAAGGAACGAAAGCGGAAGATTCCCTGCTGGGCGAGAATGGCGCCGATCACGAACGTGCTTAGGAGAATGATCGGCACCGCGCGCCAGCCGACTCGTTCGAGGTGATGGACGATCGAAGTCAGGCGCAGCCGCCGCGGATACGCGAGCGTTCGCAAGGCCGCATTGGTCAGCGCGCCGAAGAGATGGGCAAGAAGGACGAGCGAGCGGCCGATTTCGGCGACGGTCCGGCCGATGGAATCGAGCGCGGCAAGAACGCCGTTTGCCGCCGGTCCATCGTGCCGCCGCGGCTGGTTGACCAGCCGCAATTCTTCCATCAAAGCCCGATCGGCATCGGAAAGGCCGACGATGCGCGCTGTCGCGCCGCGCGTGGTGAAGGCGCGGTTGAGGCGCTCGATCAGCCAGGCGCCGAAGGTGTCGAGCCGCTCAAGTCTGGTGAGGTCGATATCGACATTGCGCGCGGTCTCATAACGTTGCGCTGCGTCGTCGACGATGTCCTCAAGCTCGGCGGCGCGCTGGGCGGTCCAGGCGCCGGTCGCGGCGAGCGCGACGCGTTCGCCGTCGGCCGTGGCGGTGAGCGAAACGGCGTTCACGATTGCACCCACCGCGCAAGCTCGATGGCGCCGAGCGACCCTTGAGCCGGCCGGAAAATCACGGTCATACTGCCCCTCGCATGGAGCTCTCCGTACGGATCGAGCGCTGGCCATTGGCCGGCGCGTTCACGATCAGCCGCGGCAGCAAGACCGAGGCCGTCGTGGTGGTGGCCGAACTCAGCGATGGGACCCACCGCGGCCGCGGCGAATCCGTCCCCTACACACGTTACGGCGAAACTCCGGACGGTATTGTGGCAGCGATCGAGGCCATGCGTAGGGCGCTGCAAGGCGGCCTCGACCGCGCCGGCCTCCAGCGCGCCATGACCCCGGGTGCTGCCCGTAATGCACTCGATTGTGCTTACTGGGACGTTAACGCCAAGCGGGCGAACCGCCGAGCCCACGATTTGGCCGGGATTGGCCGGCCGGGGCCGTTGACCACCGCCTTCACTATCTCGCTGGGGACCCCCGCGGAGATGGCGGCGGCGGCGGAGCAGGCCGCCTGGCGACCCCTCCTCAAGGTCAAGCTCGGCGGCGGAGACGAGGATGGCAAGCGGATCGCGGCGGTCCGCCGCGCGGCGCCGCAAGCCCAGATCATCGTCGACGCCAACGAAGGCTGGGAGGCGGATGATTTGCAGCAAAACCTTGCCGCCTGTGCCGACGCCGGCGTCACGCTCATCGAACAGCCCTTGCGCGAGGGCCGCGACGAGGCGCTGGCGGGTCTGAAAAGCCCGATACCGATCTGCGCCGACGAGAGCGTGCACGATCGCGCTTGCCTCGACGCCCTTGCCGACAAGTACGACGCCGTCAACATCAAGCTCGACAAGGCCGGCGGCCTCACCGAAGCGCTGGCGCTTGCCGCCGAAGCGGAGCGGCGCGGCTTTGCCATCATGGTCGGCTGCATGGTCGCCACCTCGCTCGCAATGGCGCCGGCCATGCTCCTGGCGCAGCGTGCGCGCGTGGTCGATCTCGACGGTCCGCTGCTGCTCGCCAAGGATCGCGCCGACGGCTTGCGTTACGAGGGAAGCCTCGTTTATCCGCCCGAACCGGCGTTGTGGGGCTGAGGGCAGGGCGATCTGTCGTTGCGGAAGCGGCGGTGCTTGGCGCGCAAGGGATGGTAGCTAGCTGCTGTGAAACGTGTTATGAAATTTACTGTTACCATAGGACGACTATACTCCGGTTCGCAGCGTCATTTGGGTGGGGGCGATGATCAATAATGCGGATGACTGTAGGAAAAGGGCAGACGAGTGTTTAGCGGCAGCACATTTTGCCTCAGATCTTGATATTAAGCGAACATGGATACAGCTGTCTGATTTGTGGCAGCTTTGGGCCAAGGAGTTTGATGAGGTTCGCCTGAATAACGAAGGGTCGGAAGTTACTGGAAAGGTCGAGAACAGTGCGCGTTCAGTAGTTGCTGCCGAGCGAACTATTGGGTGCACCCACGCCAGCAACGGAAAGGCCATGAAGATGGCAGACAGGCTTCGCGTAAGGCTTGCGCTCAGCGACTGAAGGACACTTGCGATCGACGTTCGCCAGTTTCGAAGCTGACGAATAATGGCCTGCGGTTCAATTTCACTGACGCATTGTTCTCAAAGGAGGGTCGGTGATTTCGATCGCCTTGCCTTCCTCAATGCATTCAGAACGAAAAGCGGCCGCCCTTCCACCTGCTCACTAGGATTTCCGGCGGAATGAACAGCTCAACGCCTTCGTTTATTAAGCCCATCCGATGGAACGATGTCGAACGATCCTTTGCTACTACCGGATATCGCCGCGGCGCCGAATGATGCGGATTGCGAAGCCGCCCACGCGGAAATCATAGTCAGTGACCGCAGGCGCAGCTTCCTGACGGAATATGCTAGCCGCAACCTTCACCCCGCTAGGCAAAGGCTCGTCAGCACCATCGCTCGCTTCGAAGCGGCAATTCGTGACGATCCACCGGCACACTTATCCGCCGCATTTGCATGCGGCCTCGCCGATTTGGTTACAGCGATCGGGCAGATTGATACCGTTCTCGCGGCGAGCGAAACGTCCGCGCCCGACGTTCACTTCGCCGCCGAGCGCATCCAGGACATCGCTCGGGCGCTGCGCCAGCGCGAGGTCGAGGCGGTGTTGTGCGATACGTTGGAGGCCGCGATCCACGAAGTCGGCGACGCGATCCTGCACAACAATGCGACGGCGGCGCGCGCATTGAGCGCGGCCGCGCTGCTGCGCGAGCTGGCGCACCGCGTCAACGACATGGTTGCGCGCGCCGCAATGGCGGAGCCTGGCGTCGCCGGGCAACCTGCCGCCGATGAAATGCGAGCCAAGTCCGCCGCCGAACGGTTGCATGATACCGCACAAGATCCCGCCTCGGCCGCGGTCCGTTCGCCCGCCGAGGATGACGTCGGATCGCCGCTTCAGTTGCGGCCCCTGCGTCCGACGCTGCCCGATCCGCAGGCACCTGTGGGGCCGCAAGAAGATCCGGACGAATTGTTCGAGCTGCTGGCGCTGCCGGTTCCGAGCTCGCTGGAACAAGAAGCCCCGCAAGCGAGCGATGGGAACAATGGCGCGGCGACGATGCAGGCCAACACAGAATCCATGCCGCCACCGGAGGGGCCTTCGCCGCAGCCGCGCGGCAATGCGAATCCGATTCCACGCGCGGCGCTCGACGATCTACTCGCGGCGCTGCATGCTCTGAGCGAAGAAGAGCTCATCGCGCTGTTCAGCTAGCGGCCCGATGTTACCGCGCGCAGCGTCACGAGCTGCTGCGCCGCCGCCTCGGCTTGGCGGCGGAAGGCGCAGGGTCGCGCGCGCGCTCATTCTCTGTTAACCAGAGATGTTCTCCCATGAGGGTGATTCGGTAAACGGCACAGAAGTTGCTTTCCATGAGTCGATGCGGATCAACAACGACGCGCAGGCGAATGCGGTTCTGAGGTCTGCCGAAAGTCGTGTTGTTGCTCCGCATAACACGATCTTCTGGAGGCCACGATGCACAGACTCACCGGTCCTTTGTTGGCGGTTGTGGCGTTGTGCATGATTGCGTTGGGTTCAAGCAATGTGTCTGCGCGTGATGACGGCCGCTACGCCAATGAACCACTTCACGCCTGGTTCGATCAGCTCGCCAGCGGCAAAGGCTTGTGCTGTTCCTTCGCCGACGGTGTCAAAGTCGAGGACGTCGATTGGGACACGCTGGAAGGCCGCTATCGCGTGCGCCTGCACGGGCAGTGGATTTTCGTACCCGAGGCCGCGCTCGTGACCGAGCCAAATCGTTTCGGGCCGGCGGTAGTGTGGCCCTATATGGATTCGGAGGGGGCGACACAGATCCGTTGCTTCTTGCCCGGGGCCGGCGCCTAGAGTTTGTTCGTCCCGGTCCCGTGTACACGGGAGAGCGGGTCGGTTGGTGTGGCGTTTGTTGAGATGGATCTTCGTCGCTTGCGCGGCGAGGAACGAGTAGTAGCGGCGATCTGCGAACCGTCTGCTAGGCAACCAGCCGGGAGAACAGTTCGGGATCGACGTTGCCGCCGGAGAGGACGGCCACGGCGACTTTGCCGGTCACGTCGACCTTGCCGGTCATCAGCGCGGCCAGCGCGACGGCGCCGCCCGGCTCGACCACCAGCTTCAGCTCGTAAAAGGCAAATGCGACGGCGGCGGCGACCTCGTCGTCGCTCGCCACCACGCCGGCGCCGACCAGCGACCGGTTAATGGCGAAGGTGAGCTTGCCCGGCATGCGCGCCATCAGCGCATCGCAGATCGTTCCGCTCAACGCCGCGTTCTGCTCGCGCTGGCCGCTGCGAAACGAACGCGCGTGATCGTCGAAACCCTGCGGCTCGGCGGTATAGAGCTTGACCGCGGGCACGCGTGCGCTGACCGCAAGCGCGATGCCGGCGGTGAGTCCGCCGCCGGACGCCGTCACCACCACGATGTCGGGCACGAGGCCGAGCGCGCGCAAATCGTCGACGATCTCCAGGCCGGCGGTGCCCTGGCCGGCGATGATCAGCGCGTCATCGTAGGGCGGGACGAGAACGGCGCCACGGCGCGCCGCGATGTCGCCGGCGATCGCTTCGCGATCGTCGCGCGTGCGGTCGTAGAACACGAGCTCGGCGCCGAGCGCCGCGGTGCGTTCGCGTTTGCCGCGTGGCGCGTCGTGCGGCATGACGATTACGCAAGGCATGCCGAGGAGCCGCGCCGCCGCGGCGACGCCCTGCGCGTGATTGCCGGACGAGAACGCCACCACGCCGCCGGCGCGTTGCTTGGGCGGAATCGCCGCGAGCTTGTTGTAGGCGCCGCGGAATTTGAACGACCCGGTGTGCTGCAACGTCTCGGCTTTGAGGAAAACGCGTCCGCCGGTTATCGCATCGAGCGTCGCCGAAGTCAGAAGCGGCGTGTGCAGGACGACGCCGGCGAGCCGGCGAGCGGCCGCATCGACGTCGGCGGCGGTGGGCAGGGATACCGGGGCTTCCATGTGGCGACGGTAACGCCGCGATCGCTCCGCAAGCAAGGCCGTCGATGAGGGACTCGGCGGCGTCTTACTGGTCGAAACGGCCGGCGGCATGCGCCAGCAGGGTGTAGACCTTGCCGGTATCCGAGGTCAGGTAATTGCGCAGCACGGTAGGCCCGCGATCGCCGCGCGAGATGTCCTCCAGCAGCCGCTCGAACTCGTGGATGTATTGTTCGACGGTCTGCCGGAATTCGGGATCGGCGCGGTATTTGCGGCGAATTTCGTCGAAAGCCTTTTGCCCTTGGGCGGTGTACAGGCGCTTGGTGAACAAGCCGCGCTCGCCGCGTTTGTAGCGCTCCCACAGGTCGGCGGCCGCGTCATGATCGATCATGCGCGCGACGTCGACCACGAGCGTATCGAGCGACTCGATGTTATCGCGCGCCGGGCGCTTCTCGCCGCGCGCCGCCTCGCGCGGGGTGGGGGCAATCGGCGGACTGTCCTCGCGCGATGCCCGCGTCAATAGATCGCTGAGCCAGCCGCTATTGCGGCCGTCGCCGTTCTGCGGGGCGGGCTGCTCGGGACGGCGCGGCGGTGCGCCGGTAATATCGCCGCGCGCGTTCGGCTGCGGCGCCGCAGTGATGTCACTGCGCGAGGGCCAAGGCTGCGCGCGGCTCCCGCCCGCAACGTGGGTCGATTCCGGCTCGCGCCGCGCCGGCTCGGTGGTGTCGAGCGAGCGACCGTGGCGGGCGACAATGCGATTTAGTTCGGCCAAGGCTTCGATCTGGTCGACGATGACGCGCCGCATTTGCGCCGCGGTCTCGGCAGTCTCCTGCGGCAGTTCGAAGATTCCGCGCCGCAACTCGGAGCGCGTCGTCTCCAGCTCCCGTTGCATTTCCGCCGCCATCTGCTTCATGCCCTGCATGATCTCGGTGAAACGCTCGGCGGATTGATGGAACATCGTGTTCACTTGCGTGGCGGCCTCGTCGTAGACCGCGTTGAAGGTCTCGCTGGTGCGCTTGCGTTCTTCCTCCGAGGTCGTACGCACGAGTTCGAACTGTTGCTCGATGTTGCGCACGCTGTCGTTGCTCGTTTCGGCGATGATGCCTGCGATCTGCCTGGCTCGGGTCGTCGCCGCGTCGAGCGATTCATCCAGCAGCCCGGAGAAGCGTTGCAGCCGCTGGGCAAAGTCCTCCGAGTGCGCATCGAGCGTGGTGACGAGCGCCTCGATGTTGGCGCGTCTGTTGGCAACCGACTCCTCGGTGCGGCGGTTGCTCTTGTCCAGAAGCTCGACCGCTTCGGTGAGCGAGCGACCTTGCGCGGTGAATTGCGCGGTGATCTCGCCGAGCTCGTGCAGCGTGTTGCCGGTTACGGTGTTGAAGGCCCCGAGGTGGCGCTCGACCACGCCAGCGGTGGCGTCGCTCTTGACGCTCAACTCGTTCATGGCGGCGACGAATTCGGAAACCCGCGTTATCATGGTGCGCTCCAGCGAACTCATATTCTCGTGGGCGCCGCTGAGCACCTCTTGCAGCAAGATATTGGCCTCGCGCAGGCGCTCGAACAGGGCGGTAGTGTCCGAGCGCAACATGCCGTGGGTCTCCAGCATTTCGGCAACGGTCGCCGAGGCGGTCTGCTTCGACTCTTCGATCGCGGACCTGGTCGCGCTCTGCAAGTCTTCAAGCGTATGCGTGATGGTCTGCTTCGCCGCTTCGCTGACGCTCTGGGCGCCTTCCTGCAATTGACCGAGTGTGCGCGTCATGGCGACGGTCGCGGTTTGGCTCGATTCGTTGATGAGCCGCGCGATCTCCTCGCTGTTGTCCATCATGGTCTGCGTAAAGACGAAGCTCTTGGCCTCGATCGACTTCACGGCTTGGTCGGTGATGCGGCTGACTTCGCCGGCGAATTCCTGGCCCTTGCTGGAAAGCGCGGCCAACAGCCCGTTCGACTTCTCGTCAAGCAAGCGCGTCATCTCACCCACGCGCGTCGACACGGCGGTGGTGATCTCGTCGGCCCTGCCGGCGGCATTGCGCGCCACTTCGGCGCTGGTGCTGAGAAGCGTGCGCTCGGCCTCGCTGGCGCTGCGGGCGATGAGGCCGGCGGCGTTTTCAGTCGTCTTGGTGATGGTGTTGCTCAGCGCGCCGGCGCTACGACCGAGCGAGGCGGTCGCCTCCGCGGCGCTGCGATTGAGCGACGCGGTCGCCTCGGTAGCGCTGCGATTCAAGGCTTCGGTTGCCGCCGTGCTTGCCGCCGCGCTTTTGCTCAGCGCGTCGACGGTCCTCGTTGCAAGTTGACCGAGCGCCTGCTCGGCGCTTCCGGATTTGATCTTGATCGATTCCGAAAGCTCCTCGAGCCGGGCATTGAGCAGGTTGGCGGCGGCGCGGCTGCGTACTTCGATCTGCTGGGTGACGGCTTCGGCGCGTCCGACAAGGAGCTCCTCCATCTGGCCGATGCGGCTGTCAAACGTGTTGTTGACGTCGCCAATGCGCTTGTCGACCGCGGTGACGACTTCTCTGCCGCCTTCGGTGAGGGTCTTGGCGATATCAATGACGCGAGTGGACAGCGCTTCGGTGAGCGTCTGCGTGCGGCTGTCGAGTGCTTCCTGGAACTGTGCGAGGCGCTGATCAAGGCCGGCGGTGACGTCGGCCGCTTTGGCGGTGACGCGATTGTCGAAGCCGTCGACATAGCTGCGCATCGACTCGGAGACGTCCTGAGTTCGCGCGCCGAGCCGTTCGACGAGCTCCGAACCGTAGGTCTTCACCGTGCGGTCGAATTCGGCGAGATGCCGAGTGATGAGGTTGCCGAGCGTCGAGGAATCGCGCGAAATTTTCTCGCCGAGCTGCGCGCCCGACTGGTTGAACGTTTCCTCGAACGCGGCCAACCGAGTCGCCAACATCTGCTTGATTTCCTCGCTACGCGTAGCGACGACGTCGGCCACCTGGTCGACGCTCCCCTGTAGCGTGTCCGTCACCTGTGTGGTGCGCGCAATGAGAGTCTCGCCGATCCGGGTGCCGGCTGCTTCAAGCTTCTTGGCCACATCGCCGCCGCGCAAGTTGAGGTCGAGGATGATCGACTCGCCCGAAGTCTTGAGCGTCGAGTTGACCTCCTCGGCGCGCGTCGCGATGGTTTCGGCAAGCTGGCTCGACGTGTTGACGATGGCGTCGGTCAGTTCTAGCGAGCGTCCAACCATCACGTCGACGATCGCCAACGATTTCTCCGAGAAACCGTCGACGACCCCGTCCAGCCGCGATGTCATCATGGTTTCGAGGCCGCCCGCGATTTTAGAGAATTCCTTGTCGATGTGATCAGTCTTCAAAGTCAGGCTCTCGGTGAGATAGTCGCTTGCAGTGGTGAGCATGCGGGAGGTCTGTTCGCTTGCAGTTTCTAGGCGTACGATCAAATTTTCGCCCCGAATGCTCAACTGCTGGATCATGTTGTCGCCGATCTGGTTCAGAGCCAGCGTGATATGCTCGCCTTTCTCGGCCAGCGACTGGGTGATGCGTTCCGCGGCCTCGTTGACTTGCTGACCGACGCTATCGCTGATAATCGAAAGATCCTGGGTCAGGTAGGTGTGGACGCCGGTGATAGTGGCACGCATCTGTTCGGCTTGCCCGACCAGCGTGTCCCGCTGGTTGGTGAGATCCTGAAGTAGCCCGCGAATGCGGACCTCGTTGTCGCTGTAGGCGCGTTCAAGCGCCACGACCTCGTTGTGAACCAGCGTTTCGAGTTCGCCCGCGCGCCCCAGCGCCCGCTCCACACCGTCGCCCATGGCCGCGACCTCGCGGCGTATTGCTTGGCCGACAGTGACGATGGAATCGCGCGCCACATCTTCCGGCTCGGCGAGCCGCATGGCGACTTTCGCCATCGATTGCGCGACGAGCCGCAATTCCTGAGCGCGCCAAGCCATGTGCGCGACGCCGAAAAAAAAGATGATGGGCAACAGCGCTGCGGCGCCGAGCCCGATCAGAATGCCGGCCGGCGAGTGCCCGGGGCCAAGCGCCGCATTGATATCGGCCAGATAGGCCCAGGATAGAGCGAGGCAGGCGATGATCCAGGCGCAGGAAAACACCGCGGCGACGAAATAGGATGTGCGCGAAGGGTAGTTCTGCAGCGCGTGCAGGACTTGTCCGATCGATTGCTGGTCATCATTGGCGGCGGCAAAAGCGCGGGGGTCGCTGGCACGAGCGCCTATTGCGTCGGCATCGACGGCTACGGCCGGGCTCGGAGTCGGCGGTGCGTCGCGCCAAGCGTCGGCGGCAACAGTTTCGAGAGGGACGGCCGTAGCTTCCGGCTCTTGACTCGGTTGCGCCTCGTCATCCCGGAGTTTGAGCGCTTCCTGGATCGCCGACAGCGCCGCTTCCGTCGCGCTTGCGATCGTCTTCGGGTTGTTGGCCATGTCGGTCGTCGCCTCGCGTGTTACGCTGGACTAGCGCGGCCCGAGCGAACTTAAGGCCGCGCCACGAGCGCGTGATCGGTCAAATCCACATCGGCATAAGGGCTCCCCGCCCTCACATCATAGTGCCGTAGCCCATCCTATCGGTCTGGCGGATCGAAGGAAACCGGGTTTGGTAACGTCCTTTTAATCATCGTTAACGGTTTGGTCACCATGACCTCGGCCGTCCGCTCGCCTTGGGCCGACACGTCATTGTGTTGCCCATAATGCGGCCGGTCTGGGGCCGGCAAGCGGCCGACCGGCTTCCCGATCCACTTGGGGCGGACGCCAGGCGAAAGCTCCCTGGGCCTCGATCGGGGTAAGAAGTTGCTTACCCATTGAGGTGAAAGACGGCGGCCAAATCTCCTTGCGGAAGCGGGATTTACTCCACTTTTGGCGCTCCTGCGCATAATGGCTCGCAAGGTAAGAATGTCGGGGAGGACGTCATGACCCAAGCGAGCCTTTTGGCCATGGTGACGCGTGAGCAAAAGCCGATGACCATCGATGAGGATCATCTCGGGCGGATGACGCTCGGCGATCGCAGCCTCGAACGCGAGGTCTTGGAGATTTTTGCCCGCCAGACCACTCTGACCCTGAGCCGTATCGCCGGGGCAAAGCCCGCACGCGCAGCCGCGGCAGCCCACACGCTCAAAGGCTCGGCGCTCGGGGTCGGCGCGTGGCGCGTGGCGCGCGCGGCCGAGCGGCTCGAAGAGGCGGCCGCCGGCGAAGCCGGCGATCAGGTCATGAACGCGGCCATTGCCGAGCTTGAGGCCGCGAGCTTTGAGGTGCGCGCGGCAATCGGGGTGCGCCTGGGCGATCGCCTTGACGAAGCCGCGGCCGACACTTTCGGCGACCGTTCACGCGACCATTAAGCCCGACGGTTGTTTGCTGCACTGGCGCGGCGCGCCGTGAGCCGTTAGAAGACGGCCGCCGGCCGGCTTTCCTGTATTCGTCGTTTCTCGCCGGCCGACGGTGTCCGGCTTTAATCCCGCCATGGTCAAAATCACTTTCATCGATGCGGATGGAACGGCGCGCACCGTCGAGGGCGAAGTCGGCGCAACGGTCATGGAGACGGCGATCAAGCACGGCGTGCCGGGAATCGAGGCGGAATGCGGTGGCGCCTGCGCCTGCTCGACGTGCCACGTCTATATCGACGAGGCGTGGCGGGAAAAGGTAGGCGGCCCCTCGCCGATGGAAGAGGACATGCTCGATTTCGCCTATGGCGTGCAGCCCAATTCGCGGCTGTCCTGCCAGATCAAAGTGAGCGAAGAGTTCGACGGCCTGACCGTGCGAACGCCGGATCGCCAAGCCTAGAGCGTAATCGCATTGACCACAGGGATTGCGTTCTAACGTCATGCTGGGCCATGATCTTTTTGGAGAACGGGTTTCCAGCCCGGATCAAGTCCAGGGCCGCCGTTTTCCGGATCGTGCTCTAGCCGGCACAAATCCAAGCGGCGCTGGAACAAATCTGGAGCGCCGCCGTCACGCCTGGCGTCCCGCTTGCTCTTCCCCTGGCGCGGCGACCACGCTAGACACTCCCAACTTCACCTCATCCCCCTTATCTGACACCTCATTGAGACGCGTGCGGATACGACATGGACGAACCTATCAAGACTGACGTGGTCATCATCGGCGCCGGACCAATTGGCCTGTTCGCTGTGTTCGAGCTCGGTTTGCTCGACATGAAAGCGCACCTCATCGACATTCTCGACAAGATCGGCGGCCAGTGCGCGGAACTCTACCCGGAGAAGCCGATCTACGACATTCCCGGCATTCCCTACACCAGCGCGCAGGGTCTCGTTGACGCGCTGCTGCTGCAGATCAAGCCGTTCAACGCCCAATTTCATCTCAGCGAGATGGTGGAAAAGGTCGAGAAGATCGGCGATCCGCTGTTTCGCGTGACCACCGATCAGGGCAAGCAATTCGAGTGCAAAATCGTGGTCATCGCCGCCGGCGGCGGCTCATTCCAGCCCAAGCGGCCGCCGATCCCCGGCGTCGAGCCCTACGAGGGCAAGTCGTTGTTTTATTCGGTGCGCAAGATGGAGGCGTTCCGCGACAAGCGCGTCCTCATCGTCGGCGGCGGCGACAGTGCGCTCGACTGGACGCTCAACCTCGCCCCCATCGCCAAGCACCTCACGTTGCTGCACCGGCGCAGCGAATTCCGCGCTGCGCCAGACAGCGTCAACAAGATGATGGCGCTGGTCGGTGAGGGCAAGATCGATTTCGTTCTCGGCCAGGTGACCGCGCTGCACGGCGAGCAAGGTCAGCTCAGTAAGGCCAGCGTCAAGATCAACGACGGCTCCGTCATGGAGCTCGCCTGCGACGCGCTGTTGCCGTTCTTCGGCCTCACCATGAAGCTTGGTCCGGTGGCCAATTGGGGCTTTGAGCTCAAGAATAACGAATTGATCCCGGTCGAAACCGCGAGCTTCGAGACCAGCGTGCCGGGCATCTTCGCCATCGGCGACATCAACTGGTATCCGGGCAAGCTCAAACTCATCCTCTCCGGCTTCCACGAAGCGGCGCTGATGGCGCAAAAGGCGTATCACTACGTTTATCCGGAGAAGCGGCTGGTGTTCCAATACACCACGTCCTCGACCAGCCTGCAGAAGAAGCTCGGCGTGGCGCCGGCGCCGAAGGAGTCGCAGCCGGCCTGATCGCGCCTGCGCGTTCGCGCCGGGCGCCGCGCGGAGCAAGCACGCCGTTATGCCGAACGACTCGATTGCCACCACATGCTGTATTGCCGGCGGCGGACCGGCCGGAATGATGCTTGGATTTCTCCTGGCGCGCGCCGGGGTCGATGTCGTCGTGCTGGAGAAGCATGCCGACTTCTTCCGCGATTTCCGCGGCGACACCATTCATCCTTCCACGCTCGAACTGATGCATGAGCTTGGCCTGCTCGACGAATTCCTCAAGCTGCCGCACCAGAAGGTGGAGGAGTTCAGCGCGCAGGTCGGCGAAGAGCACGTGCATATGGTCGATCTGCGGCACCTGCCGACCCACTGCAAATACATCGCACTGATGCCGCAGTGGGACTTTCTCAACTTTCTCGCCGCGCACGGCAAGCGCTACCGGACCTTCGACT
The DNA here is from genome assembly GCA_031291475.1 of Xanthobacteraceae bacterium. Taxonomy (GTDB): domain Bacteria; phylum Pseudomonadota; class Alphaproteobacteria; order Rhizobiales; family Xanthobacteraceae; genus BOG-931. The sequence continues at coordinate 36,942 of JARLIY010000008.1, read as the reverse complement.
TGCGCATGGACGCCGAGGCGACCGATCTGATCGAGGAGGGCGGCCGCGTCGTCGGGTTGCGCACGAAGACGCCGGACGGCGAGATGAGCATCCGCGCCGATCTCGTCGTCGGCGCCGACGGCCGCCATTCGACGGTGCGCGAACGAGCGGGCTTCACCAGCGAGGATTTCGGCGCGCCGATGGACGTACTCTGGTTCAGGCTCTCGCGGAAGCAAAGCGACGAGGCGGAGACTTTCGGCCATATCGAAGCGGGCTTGATGATGATCATGCTCAACCGCGGCGACTACTGGCAGTGCGCGTACGTCATTCCGAAAGGCGGCATCGACCGGGTGCGGGCGGCCGGCCTCGATGTGTTCCGTAAGTCGGTAGTGAAGATGTCGCCATATCTCGCCGACCGGGTCGCCGAATTGAAAAGCTGGGACGATGTCAAGCTGCTGACCGTGGCCGTCGACCGGCTGAAGCAGTGGTGGCGGCCGGGACTAATCTGCATCGGCGACGCCGCGCACGCGATGTCGCCGATTGGCGGCGTGGGCGTCAATCTCGCCGTTCAAGACGCCGTGGCCGCCGCCAACCGGCTCGCCGCCCCGCTCAAGGCCGGCACGGCCAGCAACGAAGACCTGCAGGCGATCCAGGCGCGGCGCACCTTGCCGGTTCACTTTACCCAGCGGTTTCAGCTCATCATGCAGAACCCAGCGGTTTCAGCTCATCATGCAGAACCGGATCATCAGCCGCGCGCTCTCCGACACGCAAAAGCCGAAGCTGCCGCTGCTGTTCAAGATGTTCGAGATGTTTCCGTTGCTGCGCCGCATTCCCGCGCGTTTCCTGGCGGTGGGCATACGGCCCGAGCACGTGCATACGCCGGATACGCTGTCCGCGCGCTAGAGCGGCCGGCGGCCGCGGCGTGGTCTTGAATCTGCGGCGTCTTCACCTAATTTTCGAGCGGGAGAATTCAGCCGGGAACGCCCGATGAGAATGACTGAAGAGAGCCAGTCGGAAAGCCGCCCATTCGAAGCAGACGTCGCCAGGCTCCTGCAGCTGATGGTGCACTCAGTCTATTCGGAAAAATCGGTGTTTCTGCGCGAGTTGATCGCCAACGCCGCCGACGCCTGCGAGCGGCTGCGCTACGAAGCCATCGCCGCGCCGGCGCTGCTCAGCGACGATCCCAAGCCGCGCATCACGCTTCTCCTCGATGTCGACAAACGGCAATTGACGGTCGAGGACAACGGCATCGGCATGAGCCGTGAGGAGATGGTCGAGGCGCTCGGCACGATCGCCCGCTCCGGCACCAAGGCGTTTCTCGATCGCCTCGAGATGGGGAAGAACGACGAGGACACGGCGCTGATCGGCCGTTTCGGCGTCGGCTTTTATTCGGCCTTCATGGTCGCCGAACGGGTCGAGGTGATGTCCCGCCGCGCCGGGACGGAAGTAGCGCACCTCTGGTCGTCGGACGGTAAAGGCACTTTCGCCGTATCTGCTGTTGCCGTCGCCGATGCGCCGCGCCGCGGCACCCGGGTCGTGCTGCATTTGCTGGAGGACGCCAAGTCCTACACCGAGCGCTCGACCGTCGAGCGGCTCGTCCAGGCGCAATCGGGGCATGTGCCGGTGCCGATCGCGATCGTGGACAAACCGGGGGCGCAAGCGTCGGAGATCACCGATGGGGCGGCGCTCTGGGCGAAGCCGAAAGCGGCGATCACGGCGGCCGACTACAACGACTTTTATCGCAGCATTGCTGGACAATTCGACGAGCCGTCGCTGACCATTCATTTCCACGCCGAGGGGCGGCAGGATTATACCACGCTAATGTTCGTTCCCGGCACGCGGCCGTTCGATCTGTTCGATCCGGACCGCAAGGGGCGAATCAAGCTTTACGTCAAACGTGTCTTCATCACCGACGACGCGGATATTTTGCCGCGCTACCTGCGGTTCGTGCGCGGGCTGGTCGACAGCGCCGATCTGCCGCTCAATGTTTCGCGCGAGAAAATCCAGGAAAGTCCGCTGCTCGTCGCCATCAAGAAAGGCGCAACGAGCCGCGTGCTCGGGGAATTCGAGCGGCTCGCGGACAAGGAGCCGGAGACTTACGCGAAAATCTGGGAGCTGTTCGGCGTCGTGCTCAAGGAAGGCATTTACGAGGATTTCGAGCGCCGCGACGCCTTGCTCGGGCTGGCGCGCTTTAAGACCACCGCGGCGGATTCCTGGCGCAGCCTCAAGGACTACGCCGCCGCGCTCAAGCCCAACCAGAGCGCGATCTACTATCTGGCGGGCGACGACATCGAGCGTCTGAAATTATCGCCGCATCTCGAAGGCTTTCGCGCCCGCGGCGTCGCGGTTCTGTTGCTGTCCGATCCGGTCGACACGTTTTGGGTGATGTCGGCGGGATCGTTCGACGGCAAGCCGCTTAAATCGGTGACGCAGGGGGCGGCGGACCTGGCGCTCATTCCGCTGGTCGATGCCAGAGAAGCGCCGGAGCCGGAGCTGCAAGATTCAGTCAAGAAATTTCTTGTGTTTGTGCAGAATACGCTCGGCGACGCTGTGGCACAGGTGCGGGCCTCGGATCGGCTCACCGACAGCGCCGTCTGCCTGGTGGCGCCGGATCAGGGCCCCGATCGGGCGCTGGAAAAGCTCCTTGCCGGAGCGGGCCGGCTCAACTCCGCCTCGAAGCCGATCCTCGAGGTCAACCCGCGTCATCAGCTGGTCGTGGCGCTTGCCGCGCTTGGTGAGGATGAGCGGGCGCTGAAAGAAGACGCGGCGCATTTGTTGCTCGACGAGGCGCGCGTGCTGGAAGGCGACCGTCCGGCGGATGCGCGGGCGTTTTCCGAGCGGCTGGCGCGCGTGCTCGGGAAGTGCGCGGGGAGGGGTGCTAGTGAAAATCGCGGCTCTTGAGGAGCAGCGCCGTATCCAGCGGATGCTGACCTAGGAGCGGGGATGAAAACGGATCGCCGTCGCGCAACTTTGGCAGTTCGGCGGAAAGGTCGACGAAGCTTTCGGCGACGACATGGATGACGAGGCCGGCGCGTTGCAGGCGGCCGCGCACGGCGAGAAACCGCGCCGTCATCACCACCCGGCGGTTCCTGTCAAAAGCTTTCGGCCAGACGATGATGTTGGCGATGTCGGTCTCGTCCTCCAGCGTCATGAAGATCACGCCTTTGGCCGTGCCCGGCCGCTGCCGCACCAGGACAAGGCCGGCGACGGTGACTCGCGAATCCTGTCGTAACTCTTCCCCGCGAAGACGCGCATTGGACATGGCGCCGAGCGCGGCGAGGCGGTCGCGGAAAAAGCGCACCGGATGCTCCTTCAGCGACAATCCGGTCGCCACATAATCCTCGACGACATGCTCGCAGAGCGGCATGGCCAGCAGCGTGACGGACGGCTCCGGGAAGAGCTCGTCGCTCAAATGCGGCGCCAGCAGCGGAAGTGCACCCCCCCTCTTCGCGGAGATCGTTTGCCGCGTCGTGCGAATGCCGATCACGTCGAGGCGGCGCGCCGCCCATAACGCAGCGCGCCGATCGAGGTCCAGCGATCGGAATGCGTCGGCTTCGGCAAGCCGCTCTATGGTGAAGCGGGAAATGCCGACAATTGCCGCGAGTCGCTCGATCGAAGCAAAACCGTTGCCGCGCGCGGCGATGAGCTTTTTCAGCTCTTCTTCGTTGAGGCCGTGAACGAGGCGGAAGCCGAGGCGGACCGCATGCCGGCCATCGGCGTCCCCGTTTGGCTCCAGCGTGCAATCCCAGTCGCTGAAGTTCACGTCCACCGCGCGGATCTCGACATCGTGCGCCCGTGCATCGCGCACCAGCTGCGCTGGCTGATAAAAACCCATCGGTTGGCTGTTGAGAATGGCGGCGCAGAACACGTCCGGATAACGGCATTTGATCCACGCCGAAGCGTAAACCAGCAGCGCAAAGCTCGCCGCATGGCTTTCCGGAAAGCCGTATTCGCCGAAGCCTTCGATCTGGCCGAAACAATTTTCGGCGAAATCGCGGTCATAGCCGCGGGCGGTCATGCCGGTGATGAACTTGTCGCGGAACAGGTGCACGTTGCCGGTATGGCGGAAGGTGGCCATGGCGCGCCGCAGCCCATCCGCCTCGTCGGGTGTGAATTTTGCCGCGGTGATGGCGATCTGCATCGCCTGCTCCTGGAACAACGGCACGCCAAGCGTGCGTTTGAGAACGTCCTCCAATTCGTTCTTCGGCCCGTGCGCCGGATCGGGGGAGGGGTAGTGCTCCTTATCGATGCTATCGCGCCGGCGCAGATAAGGATGCACCATGTCGCCCTGGATCGGGCCCGGCCGCACGATCGCCACTTCGATGACGAGATCGTAGAAGCATCGCGGCTTCAATCGCGGCAGCATCGACATCTGCGCACGGCTTTCGACCTGGAACACGCCGACGGAATCGGCGCGCGACAGCATCTCGTAGACTGCCGGGTCGTCCTGCGGCAGCGTAGCGAGCGAATAATCCTTGCCGTAATGCGCTTTCAATAGATCGAGCCCGCGGCGCAAGCAGCTTAGCATGCCGAGCGCGAGCACATCGACCTTCATCAGGCCGAGCGTGTCGATGTCGTCCTTGTCCCATTCGATGAAGGTGCGGTCGTCCATGGCGGCATTGCCGATGGGCACCGTCTCGTCGAGACGCGCACGCGTGAGCACGAAGCCGCCGACATGCTGCGAGAGGTGACGCGGGAAGCCGATCAGATCGTCGGCGAGATGGACGGCTTGCCGGATCGCCGGATTGAAGGGATCGAGGCCGGCTTGACGGATGTGCTCATCCGGCAGTCCGTCGCCATAACCCCAGACCGTTTTGGCCAGCGTCGAGGTCACGTCCTCGGTCAAGCCCAGAACCTTGCCGACTTCGCGGATGGCGCGGCGCGAGCGGTAATGCACGACGGTGGAGCAGATCGCGGCGCGGTCGCGGCCGTAGCGCCGGTAGATGTACTGGATCACCTCTTCGCGCCGCTCGTGCTCGAAATCGACGTCGATATCGGGCGGCTCGCCGCGATTTTCGGAAATAAAGCGCGCGAAAAGAAGTTGGCTCTTGTCCGGATTCACCGAGGTGATGCCGAGGCAATAGCATACCGCGCTGTTCGCCGCCGAGCCGCGGCCCTGGCAGAGGATTTCCTTTTCCTGCCGCCGCGCGAAGGAGACGACATCGTGGACGGTGAGGAAATAGCGCGCGTAATCGAGCTTGGCGATGAGGGCGAGTTCGTCATGCAGCCGTTTCTCGACGTCGGGCGGAATGCCGTCGGGATATTTGTATTTAGGATAGCGGTCCCGCGCGCCGGCCCAGGTGAGGTCTTCGAGATGCGCTTGCGCGGTTTTTCCTTCCGGCACCGGCTCGTCGGGATATTCGTATTTCAGTTCGGCGAGCGAGAAGCGGCAGGCTTCGGCGATCTTGACGGTGCGGGCAATGGCTTGGGGAAAATCGGCGAACAGCTGCGCCATTTCAGCCGCGCCTTTCAGATGCCGTTCGGCATTGACGGCAAGCCGCAAACCCGCTTCGGCGATGGTGCATTTTTCGCGCACGCAGGTGAGCACGTCGGCAAGCGGCCGGCGCTCCGGCGCGTGATAGAATACGTCGTTGACGGCGACGAGTGGCACACCGACACGCTCGCCGAGTTCGGCCAAAAGCCCAAGCCGGCGCGGCTCATCGCCGCGATGATAATGAACGCCGGCGAGAAACGTGTGCCCCGGCGCCGCGCGCACCAAAGCGGCGAGGCGGGTGGTGAAGGAGTCCGAAAGCGCCGGCGGCGGTAACGCAATGAGCATCTGACCTTCGCTGGCGGCAAGAATCTCCTCGAAGGTCAGATGACATTCGCCTTTCTTGACCTTGAGATTGCCCATGGTAATGAGGCGGCAGAGCCGGCCGTAAGCGGCGCGGTCGGTCGGGTAGGCCAAGATCTCAAAGCCGTCGACGCTGACCAGTCGCGTGCCGACGAGCAACTTTATTGTCCGCTTTTTGGCTTCGTCATAGGCGCGCACCACGCCGGCAAAGGAATTGCGGTCGGCGATGCCGATGGCGGCAAGCTTAAGGTCATCGGCGGTTGCGACCATCTCGTGGGGGTGCGAGGCACCGCGCAGGAAGGAAAAGTTGGTGGTTACGGCAAGTTCGGCATAGGCGGTCATCGGCATTCTCACGCAAACAATCCGTGCACGAACCAGCGTGCCGAAGCCGTCTCGCGCTCGTAGAGGCCTTCGCGGTAGAGCCAGAAGCGGCGGCCGTCCGCGTCCTCGACGAGGTAGTAGTCGCGCGTCGGAGCATGCCGCCGCTCGTCCCCGCGCAGGCGGGGACCCAGTTTTTTCTCCTCATCCAACGCTGAATTCCCGCTTTCGCGGGAATGATCGGGTATGTTTGCAAGGCGCCACCATTCGGCTCCGATGCGTTCCGGGCCCTGCGCGCCCGCGATCTCATAGGTCACGCCGCGCCAGCGAAAACGCCGGGGCGGACCGTCGGGGACGAGCGCGGTGACTTCGGTCGGCTCCGCATGAGGCAGAATAAGGAGCGGCCGCGGTTTTTCTGCTTCTTGCTCCGGCGCAGGCCGCGGCGCGGGAGGAACTTCGCCGGTGACCGGCGCCAGCGCCTCGGCGCGCTCGGGAAGATGACTGGCAATCGCGGTGAACCGCCGCACGCTCTGCGGTCCGAGACGCTGGCGCAGCGTATCGATCAAGGCGGCGGAGCGTTCGTTTCGGCCGGCATCGTCGGCGTCTTCAATAAGTTCGTTTTGCCGCGCGGGGATGGGTTCGGCGCGGGTGACGGCAAGCCCGACCGCCTCGAAGCCGAAGCTGGCCTCCTGCATGGCTGCTACGGCTTCGAGCTTCAGATCGATGAGGCGCGCGACATAGGCGACATTGCGCGTCGGCAAGGTGAGCCCGATATCGACCGTCTCCACCGCGCCATCGACGCGGTAAAGGCAAAGCCGCAAGCCGCGCGCACCGACATCGTCGCGCGTGAGCACATGCACGAGCGTGTGCATGAGGCGGCGCGCCAGCGCAACGACGGCCTCCTGCGTGAGGATAGGTTCGAGCAGATAACGCAAACAGTGATAGACCGGCGGCGCAACGATCGGCACCAGCGGCTCGTCGAGGCGGCCGAGCGCCTGGTCGAGGCGACGCAGCAGCTCGGCGGGAAAACGCGCAGCAAAGGGCGCGCGCGGCTTGTCGAGAAGCAGGCCGACGGATTTGAAACCAAGCCGGCGCAAGGTCGTGCAGGTTTCCGGCGAAAGCCGCAACGCTTCGATGGGCAGCGGCTTGAGCGCCCGGGCTTCCTCGCCTGAAGGCAGCACGGTGCAGGGCGCGGGATGAAAGCGCGAGAGCGCCCATGCCGCGCCGGACGTGTCGGCGACGGCAAATCGCGCCGGCAGGCCGAAATATTCGAGCCGTGAGGAAAGATCGGCGAGCAGCTTTTCTTCGCCGCCGAACAGATGCGCGGCGCCTTCGATGTCGAGGAAAAAACCGTCGGCGCCGTTCTCCGCATTCCAGGGTGAAGCGGTCGGCGTGTAACGCGTCGCCCAGAGCGCGAGACGCCGCAGCGCGGCGTCGTCGGCGGCTTCATCGACGGCGCGCACTTGCAAGTCGCCCGCTTTCGCGCGCGCATCGGCCAACGGCTCGCCGGGCGCGAGACCCGCGGCTTCGGCCGCCTCGTTCAAGGCAGCGATCCGCGGCCCGCCGGCGGCGGTCAGCGCCAGCACGAAGGGCCGCTCAGGATCGATGGGCTTGCCTGAGAGGCTTTTCGCCTGCGCTGCGAGAAAGCGCGTGATCGGCCAGCGCGGCAGCCAGACTGAAACGATGCGCGACATGATCGTACTCCACTAGCCATTCGCCCGGCCGGCCGTTGCGGCAGCGTTCAAGTTGCAGATGCCATCGGGGACGCACGAACAGGCCGAAGCGATCGCGCGCGGCCTGCCGCGCGCCGACGCGCCAGCGCGTTGCCGCCGCGCTCGATTCCAGATTTTGCGCCGGTCGCAGCAGCAACAGCGGCAGGCCCGCATCGGTGGCGGCGAGCTGCAGCCTTTGGCTCGATTTCAGATCGAGCTTGTCGATCGCGCCGACGACGGCGGACGGTGCGCGCGAACGCAGCGCTTCCTCGAGCGCCCACAAGGTCTCGTTGCGATGCGCCGTCTCGACCAGGATCAGACGACGTGGATCGAGGCCGAGCGCGCTCAGGCCATGACCATAGGGGCGGCCGAAATCGCGCCGCCCGTAAGACGGCAAAACGAGGAAGAGCGGGTGCGGCTGCGACAGGCGGGCAAGCAGCGCTACGATGAAGCCGAAGGCTGCCGGGGTCGCGCCGGCCTCGGGCACGAATTCATGCAGACCCCCGCCGGCAAGGCCGCCTTGCGGCAGGTAATGGTCGATGGCGGCAACGCCGAATGGAATGGCGGGTGCGTTCCTAAGCGCTTGAATTTTTGGCAATAAACGGCGCAATTTCGCCGCGACTTCAGCACGGTTACGCATCATGGAGAGGGCGGTCGGCTGGGCCATGTTCGGGCTTCATCCAGGGGGAAGCGATCCTAGAACAAAACAGGAACAAAGCCAAGGCCTCTCTCACGGTTTTTTCGGCCTGACGTGTCGGGACAGGCGTCTTGCTGGCGTAGACGCGATGACGCATAGCTTCGCGATCGAAAGCGCGCGGCACACGGGGAGCGTCATGCCAGAAGTCGATAAGGCGGGGGAACGCTACGCAGCGGATCAGCCGCAAGAGACGCCGGGATTTTTCCTCAAAGGCTCCCACCAGCTCGATTGGGGGATTAAGAATCGCCTGGCCCGCGTTTTTTCTCCCTCAACCGGCCGCACGGTGATGCTGGCCGTCGACCACGGTTATTTTCAAGGCCCGACCACCGGGCTCGAACGCATCGACCTTTCCATCGTGCCGCTGTTGCCGTCCTGCGACGCGCTGTTCTGCACGCGCGGCATTTTGCGCTCGGTCATTCCGGCGGAGACGACCAAGCCGATGGTGCTGCGCGCCAGTGGCGGCCCGAGCATCCTGCGCGAGGAACTCTCCGACGAAGAGATCGCCATGGATATCGACGATGCGGTGCGCTTGAACGCCGCCGGCATCGGCATCCAGGTCTTCATCGGTGGCGAATTCGAGACGCGCTCGGTGCAGAACATGACGAGACTGGTCGACGCCGGCCTGCGCACCGGGATTCCGGTCATGGGCATCACCGCCGTCGGCAAGACCATGGTGCGCGACGCCAAATATTTTCGTCTGGCCTGCCGCATCATCGCCGAACTCGGCGCGCAATACGTGAAGACTTATTATGTCGATGACGGCTTCGAGACGGTCGCCGCCTCGTGCCCGGTGCCGATCGTGATGGCGGGCGGCAAAAAACTCACCGAGCTCGACGCGCTGACCATGGCGTATAACGCCGTGCAGCAAGGCGCGGCCGGCGTCGACATGGGCCGCAACATTTTCCAGTCGGAAGCGCCGAAGGCGATGATCGCGGCGATCAACGCCGTCGTGCACAAGAATGCCAGGCCGAAGGAAGCCTACGAGCTGTTCTCGTCGCTCAAGGCCAAAGGCTAGCACTCACCCATAGGTCCGCTGCGGCGTGGACCCGATCAGGAACCAGGCGACCGAACCGGCGGTGACCGCGCCGCCGAGCGCGGCCAGCACTTGCAGGATCCAGGACGTACTGCCGACATCGCTATTCTGTTGCGGCGCGGATGCGGCGTTCACGAGATCCGATTTGGCGTCCGATTTCGGTGCGGGCTCGGCGATCTCGTGCAAAGGGGTCGCACTTGCCGTCGGGCTCGGCGCAGCGTCGACGGTTTGGGCCGCAGTATTATTCGCGGCGAGATCCATTTCATTGACATCGTCGGGCGAGGTTACCTGCACGGTTTGACCTCCGACGACGAGTTGACTTGCAGCCGGTTCGGCCGGGGCCGCGGTCGGTGGTGGCGCCGGCTGGGTGGCCGGCGGGCCGAATGCGACATCCGCCGGCACCGCCGAGTTCGCCACGGGCCAGCTGTTTTCAGGCAGCGGCGCGCTTGCCGTGTGTTCCGGCGCGTGTGGGCGCTGCGCCGTAGCGATGTGCGCGTGGGATTTTTTTCCCGCCGCGATCCTCACCCCATGTTTTGTGGACGATTTGGCGAGGACTTTCGCGTGCGGCTTGACCTTTGCCTTGCTCGGCTGCGCGAAGATTTTCAGCAATTGAAGCGGCTTGCCGGGCGCGTTCGCGCTGCCAGTTGCGCTCTGCGCGGCCGCGCTGACGATCGTCACCCCCGAGAAAAGCAAAATAGCCGCGCCGACGGCGGCGATGCGAAAGCCTGGCATTGCGCCCCTCCATAACCGGAACACTTACGGCGCATTCGGGCCAGAACGGCATGACCTGAAGGTGACGCAATTGCGGATTTTTTCGCGCAAAGCGCGGACCAAAAACGGCCGCTCTTAACCATCCTTTTTGCCGGCGGCGCTGCCTGATATCCTTAAGCGGCGCGCACGCCCAATGAGACAATCATGATCGATGTGAAGATCGAGAACGGCATTGCCGTCGTCACGCTCCAACACGGCAAGGCCAATGCGATCGATATCGAGCTCTGCGAGGCGCTGGCGCAGGGCTTCGGGGAGCTTCGTGCATCTGCGGCGCGTGCGGTCGTCGTGACCGGGCAAGGCCGCATGTTCTCGGCCGGCCTTGATTTGCTGCGCCTCAGTGCGGGCGGGGCCGATTACGTGCGCAAGCTCCTTCCGGCGCTGCATCGCTCTTTCGAGGCGGTGTTCTTCCATCCCAAGCCGGTGGTGGCGGCGATCAACGGGCACGCCATCGCCGGCGGCTGCGTTCTTGCCTGCTGCGCCGATCGGCGGATCATGGCGCGCGGCGGTGGGCGCATCGGGGTGACCGAGCTGTTGGTCGGCGTGCCATTTCCCGCGCTCGCGTTCGAGGCTGTCCGTTTCGCCGTGCCGGCGCGCTATCTGGCCGAGTTCATGTTCGGCGGAACGACAGACGAGGTCGACGCCGCGTTGCAGCGCGGCTGGGTCGATGAAGTCGTGGACCCGGACGCGCTGATGGCGCGGGCGATGGCCGCCGCGCAAAAACTCGCGCAGCTTTCGCCCGCGGCGTTTTCCCAAACCAAGATGCAGCTCCGCCAGGAAATCAGCGAGCGCTTGAAGCGAAGCGGGGCGGCAACCGACAAGATCGCCACCGAAATCTGGGCCGCGCCGCAAACTTTGCGCTACATCGGCGACTATGTCGCGCGCACGCTGAAGAAGGCTTAAAGCCGCCGATCACGCCGCGAGCGACTTGAGATACTTGTCGGCTTCTTCCGGCACCGCGAACCAGGGGAACAGGTCTAGCGGCTCGTTGAAGCAATTGGCGAAGCGGCGGGCGATCACGTCATTCGTTTGCGCAGCACCGAAAATATTGAGCACATGCGGCGGCGGCGGCTGCATCATTGCATTGGTCCAGCCGGTGACGTATTGCACGTAATCCCAGAAGCGATCGAACGTCGCCTGCATCCAGTCTTCGCCGAAAGGCTTGTCACCGTTCGCGAGGATGGAATCGAGATAGATCTTCGCGCATTTCGAGGCGTTGTTGGATCCCTGGCCGGTGATCGGGTCGTTGAGCACGACCGCGTCGGCCATGCCCAGTACCACGTCGCCGGACGGCAGACGCGCGATCGGTTTGCGCACGGTCGGCGTGACGCGTCCGGCGAGGATGCCATTGGCGTCAGTCAGTTCGGCGTGCTTCGCGCGCTCGGCCTCCCAGGGTATAAACGTGTCGAGAATCCATTTCGATTTCGCCAGATGTTCAGCCGGCGAAGAGATTCCATCCCAGCAATCCATCGGGCCTCCGGGATTTCCTTCGTACACCCCGATTTCACAAGGCCCTGTCGTTGTCAGCGCTGGAAAGACGAAATATTCGCCGACACCGGGCACGATGTTGAAAACCACTCCCGGAGTTGGCAGCGGTGTCAGCCCTTTGAAATAAGTGAGCGCCAGCGCGCGCTGCGGCGCATCGTACTGACACTTTTGCGCATCGCGCGCGAACATTTTGGCAATTTCGCCTTTGCCGGCGGCGACAATGACAAGGTCGGAGTCCGCTGCGTATTTTTCCAGGTCCGCGGCGGTAGCTTGCTTGTATTCGATTGTGCCGCCGCGCTTTTCGAATTCCTGCATCCAGCGCGGAAATTTCAAGCGCTGGTCGGTGGCTTGCGCGGGCTTGTCGAGCAATCCGTTAAATTCAAGCACGATCTTCCCCGATCCGTCGGGCGCGGCAATTTTCACGCCAAGCGCATCGACTGGTGGGCATTCCTTGTCCCAGAAATTCAGCCCGAGCTGGCGCTCATAGCTTAGCGCCTTGTCGAACATGCACTGACTCGACATCACCTTGCCGGTGCGGATGTCTTCGCCTTTGCGGTCCTGTACCAGATGCACCTCGTAGCCCGATGACAACAGGCCGTTGCCGAGTTGCAGGCCCGATTGGCCGCCGCCGACGATCGTGATCTTTCGTTTCGCAGAACTCATCGCCCACTCCTGTTGTGTAGCCGAGACGTGCGGCTGCGTTGCAAATTGATCGTGCTATTCCATGAGCAAGGGTATCGCCGGATCGGCCCGTTCGGGGCCCATGGCCGTATAGCCGCCGTCGACGCGGATATCGGTGCCGGTGATGAAACTTGCGTTGTCCGAGAGCAAAAACGCCACGGCTTCGGCAACCTCGCCGGGATTGCCGGTGCGGCCGAGAATATGGAAGGGCTTGGCGACGCTATCGGTCTTGGCGCGGTTGTTCTTGGTCAACTCGACCATGATGTTGCTCCAGGTCCAGCCCGGCGAGACGGCATTGACGCGAATGCCGTCGGGAGCGAGGTCCATCGCCTGGTTGCGGGTCAATTGCAGGATCGCGGCTTTGGATACCGGATAAACCCAGCGGCCGGTTTGCGCGACGCGCGAGGAGATCGATCCGAAATTGACGATGGCGCCTTTGTTCTTTTTCAGGTGCGGCCGCGCGGCCTGCATCAGCATCACCGAGCCGACGATGTTGACGTCGAAGGCCTTCAGCCAGTCGGCGCGCGTCGTCTCGGCGCCGTTATCGAGGTAGGTGCACGCGACGTTGACGAGAAAATCGAGCTGGCCGGTCGCGTCGACCGTGGTTTTGACGAGAGCGGCAATATCCGCATCGCTGGTGAGGTCGCAGCGCACGAAACGCGCTTTGCCGCCGAGCTTTTTGGCAGTCGCTTCGCCATCCGGCACGTTGATATCGGCTATGACGACGTTGCAGCCGTAGCCGGCGAGCGTCTCGGCAACGGCCTGTCCGATCAGCGTCGAGCCGCCCGCGACGATCGCCGTTTTGCCGTCTAGCCCGCGCATCGGCGCTCCCCAAGGTCTGCTGCCCGCTATTCCTCCGGTATCCTATCAGCAGCGGCATCCTTTAAGTATAAAATATTTTTGCAAGAAAACGGGACGGCTGCAAGTGGTCAGCCGAGTTCGGTGATGATTTCGGGGAAGCGGTGCAGCCGTTCACCGGGCCCGTTCGCCTCGATCAAATAATTATCGCAGACCCAGGACAACACGTGGCCGCGGATGTAGGTCGGGTGCACGACAATATTCATATCCTTGGCGATCGACATCGGCTCGTCGTGACGAATGAGCGGCCGCTCGACCAGGTCATAACCTTGGCCGTGGCAATGCAGGCGCTTTTCTTCCGGCCGGCCGTTCTTGCGCATGAAATCATTGTAGGCGGCGAAAACGTCCTTGCATGGCGCGCCGGGCTTGAGCAGGCCGAGATTGAATTTGCGCGCCTCAAGCGCGAAGGCGAACTCCTCCTTGAGCTCGGCCGAGGCCTTGCCGACGACACAGGTGCGGCCAAGCTCGGCATACATGCCGCCGGGGCCGGAATCTTCGACCAGAAGCGCGACGGTATCGCCTTTTTGGATATTGCGGTTCTGGTAGTGGCGCTGGCTGAACTGCGCCGGCTGGTCCGGCGGCATTGAGGCGCATAGATAGATGCCGTTCTCGCTGCCGTTGCGCTGGCTATGGCATTGCGCGATGGCCGCGATATCGCGGTCGCGCATTCCGGGCTCGACGGCCGCGAAAGCGGCGTGCATGGCGCCGTCCTGCATCGCGGCAGTGCGCCGGATCAGCTCGCGCTCCTCGGCGCTCTTGATCACTTTGATACGATCAACCAGGTCCGAAGCATCGACGAAACGCGAGTTGGAGAACCGGCCTTTCTGCAAATGATCGACCAATGCAAACGACATCTGATAGGTGCCGAGGAAGCCGATCGTGCCGCCGGCGTAAGGCGCGAGCGCTTTGGCGGCCAGCTCAGGATCGTAGTCGGCAGTGTAATAGCACGAGGCAAAGCTCGGCGTGGTAAGCCATTGCTTGACGCCGCGTGCGGTGCCGTCGCCATGCGTCGTTGGATTATTGCGGCCGCCGAACGGTCCCTGGCTCACCAGTGTCATGAGATCGTCGCGCGGAAAGACCACGGTGAGCGGATAGCCGTTGGTCGCCGGCAGATCGGTGAAATATTTGACGTAGCCGCCCATATGGTCGTTGTTGTTCTGCATCAGCAGCACGTCGATCTTGTCGCGCTCCATGGCGGCGCGCACGGCCGCCCAGCGGCGTTCAAGCTCGGCCGTCGAAATCGGCGTCTGCAGGCGTTCCGAAAGCTTTTCCACGAGTTGATCCATGTCCATTTTCCCCGTCGCTGCCGCGCGGCGCCCGCGGTAAGTTGCGGTTGGGCCGATATAACGTCATGTGCCGGGCGAGGCCAAGCCGTCGTCTGCCAAGCCATCGCGCGGCGGCGCAAGCTCGGCTAGACTGCCATCGGCGGATCGTTCACCCTGCATTTTCCAGGAGCACACAATGCCTATCGACTTAACGGCTGTGAATTGGGTCTTCGTCGGATTGATGGCGGTATTGGCGTTCGTCGCGGCGCTGCTCGGCAGCCTGATTGCCTTCCGCAATCGTTTTGTCGGCGCCATCATCGCCGGCGTGCTGTTCGCGGCGGGCTTTGTCGCCTGGAATTATTATCCGCACAGCTTCGGACTCCCGATCATCAAGACGATTGGATCGGACGGCAGCGCCGGCTAGTGCGGTGGATTTGAAGTTCCTACGATCCGGTGGCAAACTCTTATAGGAACTTCAAATCCAAAAACCGCACTAGAACTATAAAGTTGCTAGTGTCCCTTTGATTCCGAAGTTCGCAGATGGATGAGCGGCACGCGTTTGCGAACTTCGGAATCGGGACACTAGTTGACCTTTGCGCCGGCCTCGCTATGCCTAATTGAACCGGGGGAAATGGAGCGGTCATGAACAAGGTCTATGCGGACGCGCACTCCGCGTTGGCCGGGTTGCTCAAGGACGGCATGATGATCATGGCCGGCGGCTTCGGCCTGTGCGGCATCCCCGAAAGCTTGATCCTTGCGATCCGCGATTCCGGCGTCAAGAACCTAACCGTGGTCTCCAATAATTGCGGAGTCGACGGCAAGGGCCTCGGCGTGCTGCTCGACACCAGGCAGATCAAGAAAATGATCGCCTCCTATGTGGGTGAGAACAAGACTTTCGCGCAGCAATATCTCGCCGGCGAGCTGGAGATCGAGTTCAATCCGCAGGGAACTTTGGCCGAGCGCATCCGCGCCGGCGGCGCCGGCGTTCCTGCTTTCTTCACCAAGACTGGCGTCGGCACGCTGATCGCCAAGGACAAGGACGAGCGGCAATTCGACGGCGAGCGCTACGTGATGGAGCGTGGGCTGGTCGCCGACCTGTCGATCGTCCATGCCTTCATGGCCGATACCGAAGGCAACCTCGTCTACCGCAAGACGGCGCGCAATTTTAATCCGATCATGGCCACCGCCGGCAAAGTGACCATCGCCGAGGTCGAGCACCTGGTGCAGCCCGGCGACATCGATCCCGATCATATCGTTACGCCGGGCATTTACGTGCAGCGCATCATTCACGTGCCGAATGCGGTAAAACACATCGAGCAACGCACCGTGCGCAAGCGCCAAAAAGCCGATGCGCCGGCCGGAACAGGAGAGGAAGTCTGATGCCTTGGACCCGCGATCAGATGGCGGCGCGTGCCGCGCAAGAGCTGAAAGACGGCTTCTATGTCAATCTCGGTATCGGCATTCCGACACTGGTGTCGAATTTCATACCCGATGGCATGAGTGTGCAGCTGCAAAGCGAGAACGGCATGCTCGGCACCGGCCCGTTCCCGTTCGAGGGCGAAGAAGATGCCGATCTCATCAATGCCGGCAAGCAGACCGTAACCGAATTGCCGACCACCAGCTATTTCAGCTCGGCGGATTCGTTCGCCATGATCCGCGGCGGTCACATCGACATCGCCATCCTCGGCGCCATGCAGGTGGCCGAGAACGGCGATCTCGCCAACTGGATGATCCCGGGAAAGATGGTCAAGGGCATGGGCGGCGCCATGGATCTTGTCGGCGGCGTCAAGAAGGTCGTCGTCGTCATGGAGCACTCGGCAAAGAATGAGCCGAAGTTGTTGCACAAATGCACGCTGCCGCTCACCGGAGCCGGCGTGGTCGACATGGTGATCACCGATCTCGGCGTGTTCACCGTCGACCGCAAGGGCGGCGGCATGACGCTGATCGAGCTTGCGCCGGAAGTGACGCTCGACGAAATCAAGGGCAAGACCGAAGCGAGCTTCAAGGTCGCCAACACGCTCAAACAATAGCTGTGCTCGAAGACCGCTCGGGGGAATCTGTGCCCAACGACACGATCCTCGAAACGGAGGAGCTGACCAAGGAATTCGCCGGATTCATCGCGGTAAGGTCGGTGAATTTGCGCGTCGCGCGCGGCAGCATTCACGCACTGATCGGCCCCAATGGCGCCGGGAAGACCACCTGCTTCAATCTCCTCACCAAATTCCTCGCGCCGACGCGCGGACGCATCATGTTCGATGGCCGCGATATCACCGCGCTTAAGCCGGCGGATGTCGCCAGCCTCGGGATCGGGCGGTCATTCCAGATCTCGGCGGTTTTCCCGCACCTGACCGTGCTGGAAAATGTGCGGATCGCCTTGCAACGCCGGCGCGGCAATTCGTTCGACTTCTGGCGCTCGAAACGCACGCTGCGCGCTCTCGACGATCGGGCGGACGCGATTATCGCCGATGTGGGTCTTACGCCCTATGTCGGTGCGCTGGCGGTGGAGCTGCCCTATGGCCGCAAGCGGGCGCTGGAAATCGCCACGACGCTGGCGCTGGAGCCCGAAATCCTGCTGCTCGACGAGCCGACGGCCGGCATGGGGCGTGAGGACATCGTTCGCATCAGCGCATTGATCAAGGCGGTCGCAGCCGACCGCACCGTGCTCATGGTCGAGCACAATCTCAGCGTCGTCGCCGATCTTTGCGACCGCATTACCGTGCTCACGCGCGGCCAGGTGTTGGCGGAAGGCGACTACAAGACCGTATCCGCCGATCCGGCGGTGCGCGAAGCCTATCTCGGGACCGGTCATGCCTGAAACGCAGCCCCTGCTCGCGGTCAAGGATCTCGAGGCCTGGTACGGCGAGTCGCACGTCCTGCACGGCGTCACCTTCGACGTGCAGCCGGGCGAAGTGGTGACGCTTCTCGGCCGCAACGGCGTCGGCAAGACGACGACGCTCAAGGCCGTCATGGGCATCATCGAAAGCCGCACCGGTTCGGTGCGCTTCGACGGCTCGGAGCTGATCGATCGCCCTTCCGACGCGATCGCGCGCGCCGGCATCGCCTTCTGTCCCGAAGAACGCGGCATCTTCTCCAGCCTCGACGTCAAGGAGAACCTGCTGCTGCCGCCGCAAGTGCGTCCCGGCGGGCTCGGCCTCGACCGCATTTTCGAGCTTTTTCCCAACCTCCGCGAACGGCTTTCCAGCCAGGGCACGAAACTTTCCGGCGGCGAGCAGCAAATGCTGGCGATCGGCCGCATCCTGCGCACCGGCGCGCGGCTTCTGCTGCTGGACGAACCGACCGAGGGACTGGCGCCGGTCATCATCCAGCAGATTGGCCGTACGATCGGCACGCTCAAGGCGCAGGGCTTCACCATTCTGCTGGTCGAGCAGAATTTTCATTTTGCCGCGACCCTTGCCGATCGGTACTACGTCATGGAACACGGCCGCGTCGTGCATCAATTCGTCGCGGCGGAACTACAATCGAATACGGAAAAGCTGCACGAATATCTCGGAGTTTGATAAAGGACGTATGGCTCGAAACGTGCGGGGCGCCTGCGCCCAAGGGAGGTTGTAAAAATGAAAATTCTTCATCGATTGGCGTTCGCCGCTGCCGCGGTGATGTGCTCCATGGTCGCCGCTCAGGCGCAGGACGACGACGTCGTCAAGATCGGCGTCCTGAATGACATGTCGGGTCTCTATTCGGATATCAGCGGGCAAGGCTCGGTCGCCGCCGCTAAACTCGCGGTCGAGGATTTCAATCCCGCCGCCCATGGCATGAAAGTCGAAGTGGTCAGCGGCGATCACCAGAACAAGCCCGATGTCGGCGCCAACCTCGCCCGGCAATGGTATGACGTCGACCATGTCGACGTCATCGTCGACGTGCCGACTTCGAGCGTGGCGTTGGCAATCAGTGAGATTACGCGCGAAAAGAACAAGGTCTTCCTGGGCTCGGGTCCGGCGACCTCCGATCTCACAGGGCCGAAATGCTCGCCGAACACGATCCAGTGGACCTACGACACCTGGATGCTCGCCAACGGTACCGGCAAGGCCGTGGTGCAAACCGGCGGCGACACATGGTTCTTCCTCACCGCCGATTACGCATTCGGCCAGGCGCTGGAGCGCGATACGACGAAGGTCGTCGTTGCCAACGGCGGCAAGGTGCTGGGCAGCGTCCGGCATCCGCTCAACACCAGCGACTTCTCCTCGTTCCTGCTGCAAGCGCAGACTTCGAAAGCCAAGATCATCGGGCTCGCCAACGCCGGCGGCGATACTATCAACGCCATCAAGCAAGGCGCTGAATTCGGCATCACCGCCGGGGGCCAGCACTTCGCCGGGTTGCTCGTATTCATCAACGACGTCGAGGCGCTCGGACTGAAAACGGCGCAAGGTCTGGTGCTGACCGAGACCTGGTATTGGGACATGACGGACGCCAACCGCGCCTTCACCAAGCGCTGGCAAGTGGCGGCGGGCAGACCCGGCAAATTCCCGAGCATGGTGCCAGCCGGCGTCTATTCTTCTGTCATCAATTATCTGAAGGCCGTGGCCGCGCTCAAAAGCGACAACGACGGCCGCGCGGTCGTCGCCAAGATGAAGGAAATGCCGACCGACGACGCGCTGTACGGCAAAGGCTCGATCCGAGCCGACGGCCGTAAAATCCACGACGCGTTCCTCTTCGAAGTGAAGAAGCCCGAAGAGTCGAAATATCCGGGCGACGACTACAAACTGCGCGCCACCATTCCGGCGGCCGAGGCGTTCCGGCCGCTCAAGGACGGTAACTGTCCGCTGGTCGGCGGATAAGGCATCCCGGGGAGCAACGGCCGCTTGCCTAAAAACAAGCGGCCGCCGCGGGGGAGGGGATGCGGCATGTTCGAGATTTTCGGCATTCCTTCGCAGGCGTTGTTCGGGCAATTGCTTCTTGGCCTGATCAACGGCTCGTTCTACGCGCTTTTGAGCCTTGGGCTTGCCGTCATCTTCGGCATGCTCAACATCATCAATTTCACCCATGGCGCGCAGTACATGATGGGCGCCTTCGCCGCCTATCTGCTGCTGCACCATCTCGGTATCGGCTACTGGGAGGCGCTCGTGGTCGCGCCGATCGTGATCGGCGCGACCGGTGTGGTCATCGAACGGCTGTTTCTCCAGCATTTGCGCAAGCTCGATCCGCTTTACGGGCTCCTGCTCACCTTCGGCCTGGCGCTGGTGATCGAGGGCCTGTTCCGCAACTATTACGGTTCTTCCGGGCTGCCCTATCAGGTGCCTGAGGCCCTTCAGGGCGGCCGCAACCTCGGTTTCATGTTCCTGCCGAATTACCGCGCCTGGGTGATCGTGCTTTCGTTGGCGGTGTGCTTCGCCACCTGGTTTGCCATCGAACGCACGCGGCTCGGCTCGTATTTGCGCGCCGCCACCGAAAACCCGGTCCTGGTTCGCGCCTTCGGCATCAACGTGCCGCGCATGGTGACGCTCACTTACGGTTTCGGCGTCGGGCTGGCGGCGCTCGCCGGTGTCATGGCGGCACCGATCTACAACGTTTCGCCGCAGATGGGCTCCGACCTGATCATCGTCGTGTTCGCCGTGGTGGTGATCGGCGGCATGGGCTCGATCATGGGCGCTATCTTCACCGGCTTTGCGCTCGGCATCGTCGAAGGGCTGACCAAAGTCTTCTATCCGGAAGCGTCGAATACCGTGATCTTCGTCATCATGGCGATCGTGCTGCTGATCCGCCCGGCCGGACTTTTTGGACGGGGCGCATGATGGAGCGCGTGCTCGATGCGTCTGTTCAGGCCAGGCGTCGCGACAGGGACGTCAGTCTCGGCGCGGCGTTCGTGGTGATGGTCGCCTTTTTCATCATCGGACCCTTCGTGGTTTATCCGGTGTTTCTCATGAAGGCGTTGTGTTTTGCCTTGTTCGCCTGCGCCTTCAATTTGCTGATCGGCTATGTCGGCCTGATCTCGTTCGGCCACGCGCTGTTTTTCGGCTGGGCGAGCTATCTCACCGCTTATGCCGCCAAGACTTGGGGTTTGCCGCCGGAGCTTGCCATCGGCATCGGTACGGCGACCGCGGCAGTGCTCGGCGTCATTGCCGGCGGGCTCGCGATTCGCCGGCAGGGCATCTACTTCGCCATGATCACGCTGGCGTTGTCGCAGATGATGTATTTCTTCGCGTTGCAGGCGAAATTTACCGGCGGTGAAGACGGCATCCAGGGCGTGCCGCGCGGCCGCCTGTTCGGCGTTTTCAATCTGGCCAACGAAGGGACGATGTATGTTTTCGTTCTTGTCGTTGTCCTTGCCGGATTTCTGCTGATCTACCGGATCATCAATTCTCCGTTTGGCGAAGTGCTCAAGGCGATCCGGGAAAACGAGCAGCGCACGATCTCGCTCGGTTACAACACCGAGCGCTATAAGCTCGTTGCTTTCGTGCTGTCGGCGACGCTGGCAGGACTTGCCGGATCGCTCAACTCTCTGGTCTTTCAGCTCGCTTCGCTCACCGACGTGCATTGGACCATGTCCGGCGACGTCGTGTTGATGACGCTGCTCGGCGGCTTGGGCACGGTGTTCGGCCCCGTGGTCGGCGCCTTCCTCGTCATCGCCATGCAGAACTATCTGGCGCCGTTCGGCCAGTGGGTGCTGGTGATCCAGGGCGCCATCTTTGTCGTCTGCGTGCTCCTTTTCCGGCGCGGCATCGTCGGCGAGATCGCGCATCTGCTGCGGGTGCAGCTCTAAAGCCGCCTTGCCGGTTTGCCCTGAGTTATCCACAGACTGGAATGCCGGAGACCGGGTTCTTCACAGCGCGCTGCGCGCGCTTTCTTGCATTTTCGTTGCCGAATCGGTGTTCGCAAGTGAACATGCAGAAGCGCCGATTTTACGGGCGCTTCTGGCTTTTCCATGTCGGCACGGCAAACAGGCCCGTACGACAGCGTCGCGCGCAAATGGCTCGCACTGGCGGAGCGTCGCCGTGCGCATGTCGTCGAGCTTCGCGAGAGCGGCCGCTGGAAGCACTATTACACCCCGGAAGAATTTCTTGAGGCGATGCGCGAGGCCGTCAACACCCGCGACGAATGGGCGAGACTGGCCGGCGTGGAAACGGGCGAAGCCCCGGCCTAAAACGAATACGCCGGGGTATGCGGGCTTACTTCCTAAATCGGCGCTGCCACCCTATGTGATTGTGATGACGAGTGCTTTGTTTTCGCCGCTGCGGCTCGCCGGTCTCAACCTCGCCAACCGCATCGTCGTCTCGCCGATGTGCCAATATAGTGCCAACGACGGCGTCGCGTCCGATTGGCACATGACGCATCTCGGCATGCTGGCGAATTCCGGCGCCGGATTGCTGGTCGTTGAATCCACCCATGTGGAACGCTCCGGCCGCATCACCCACGGCTGCCACGGGCTTTACTCCGACGCTTGCGAGGCGGCGCTAGGGCGGGTAGTGGCGCATTGTCGGCGGATCGGCAGCGCCAAGCTCGCCATTCAGCTTTCCCACGCCGGCCGCAAGGCGTCCGCGCAACGGCCCTGGGAAGGCGGCAAGGCATTGCCGCCGGGAGAAGATCCGTGGCCGACGATTGCGCCTTCGGCGATTGCCTTCGGTCCCGGCTGGCATATCCCGCGCGCCATGACCGAAGCCGATATGGCGCATGTGCGCACGATGTTCGTCGAAGCCGCAAAACGCGCCATGCGCATCGGCTTCGATGCCGTTGAGCTGCATTTCGCCCATGGCTATCTTTTGCATGGCTTTGTCTCGCCCATCTCCAATACGCGCAACGACGCATGGGGCGGCTCGCTTGAAGGCCGCATGCGCTTTCCGCTCGAAGTTGCGCACGCGGTGCGCGCCGTCGTCCCGTGCGACATCCCGCTTGGGGCGCGCTTCACCGGCAGCGATTGGCTGGATGGGGGCCTTACCGTCGAAGACGCCGTCGTCGTCGCCAAGGCGCTCAAGCAAGCCGGACTCGATTACGTCGATGTCTCTTCCGGCGGCGTTAGCACTCAGGGTCAGGCCAGCGTGCCGACCCGTCCGGGGTACAACGTTCCGTTCGCCGAACAAATTCGCCGCGAGGCCGGCATGCCGACGCGCGTCGTCGGTTTGATCGTAAGCCCTCAACAGGCGGAGGCTATCGTCGCCGAAAACCGCGCCGACATGGTCGCGCTCGGCCGCGCCTTCCTCGACGATCCGCATTGGGCCTGGCACGCCGCGCAAGCGCTCGGCGGCGAAGTGATCCATCCGCCGCAATACCAGCGGGCGGGCCGGGCGCTGTGGCCGGGGGCGGCGTTGCGATAACGTCGGAGTTTGGGGGAAACGCGATGACCGATAGAGTGACCATGGATTTTGCGGGCGGTGTCGCCGACGTTCGCCTGACGCGCGCCGACAAGATGAACGCGCTCGATCCGCCCATGTTCGAGGCCCTGATTGCCGCCTGCGGGCGGCTCGGCAAGGAACGCAACCTTCGCGCCGTGGTCTTATCCGGCGAAGGACGCGCGTTTTGCGCGGGTCTCGACATGGGCAGCTTCGCCGCGATGAAGCAGCTTGGCGTGGGAGGCATTGGAAATATCGAGGCGCGGACGCACGGAATTTCCAACGGCTTTCAATATGCCGTGCTCGGCTGGCGCGAACTTGGCGTGCCGGTCATCGCCGCAGTGCATGGCGTCGCCTTCGGCGGCGGTTTTCAGCTCGCGCTCGGCGCCGATATCCGCTACGTCGCGGCGGATACGCACATGTCGATCATGGAGATCAATTGGGGCCTCGTGCCCGACATGGGCGGCACGATCCTGATGCGCCGTCTGGCGCGCGAGGACGTGATCCGAGAACTCACTTTCAGCGGGCGGATTTTCTCGGCGGAGGAAGCGGCAAGCTTTGGCTTTGCCACCCGCATCTGCGCGGATCCGCGCGCCGAAGCGCTGGCGCTTGCGCGGCAGATCGCGCAAAAGAGTCCGGACGCGATCCGGGCGGCCAAGCGCCTTTTCAATTTCGCCGCAGGCGGGGCGGATGCCGCCGCGTGCCTCATTGCCGAATCGCGCGAACAGGCGCGTCTGATCGGCTCGGCCAATCAGGCCGAGGCGGTCACGGCCAATCTGGAAAAGCGCGCGCCGCGATTCGCCGACGCGGCGGAATGAGCAATCCAGTCCTCGTCGAAGCGCTTCGCGGCGGCTTGGTGGAAAGCCGGCATCGCGGGGCTGTCGCGGTCACCGATGCGGATGGCGCTAGCGTCTTTACGGTCGGGGATGTTGCCACGCCGATATTTCCGCGCTCGGCGGTTAAGCCGTTGCAAGCGCTGCCGCTGGTGGAATCGGGGGCAGCCGATCGTTACGCATTTACTGCCGCGGAGCTGACGCTGGCCTGCGCCTCGCATGGCGGCGAGCCGGCCCATGTCGAGGGGGTTGCGCGCATGCTGGCGAAAGCCGGACTCGACGTTTCGGCGCTCGCCTGCGGGGCCCATTGGCCGAGCGCGCAAGCGGCGGCGTTCGCGCTGGCGCGGACCGCTCTGCCGTCGGCGCTGCACAACAATTGCTCCGGCAAGCATGCCGGCTTTCTGTGCGCCGCCTGCGCGATGGGCATCGATCATGCCGGCTATTGGCGGCCGGAGCACGCGGTTCAACTCGAGGTACGCGCCGTGCTTGAGGATTTGTCCGGCGCGGTGCTTTCGCAGGATCGCTGCGCGATCGACGGCTGCTCGGTGCCGACCTGGGCGATGCCGCTGGAGAATCTTTCCCACGCCTTCGCCAAATTCGGCAGCGGCCACGGGCTCGCGCCAGCGCGCGCCCGCGCCGCCAAGCGATTGCGCGAAGCCTGCGCGCAGGAGCCCTGGTACCTCGCCGGTACCGGCCGCTTCTGCACCGAGGTCATGCGGCTCCTGGGCACGCGGGTGCTGGTGAAAACCGGCGCCGAGGGTGTGTTTTGCGGCGCGCTACCGGTGCAAGGTCTCGGCATCGCGATCAAATGCGACGACGGCGCCGGCCGCGCCGCCGAAGCGATCATGGCGGCGTTGCTGGCGCGGTTTCTCCCGCTCGCGGATCAGGAACGCACGGCGCTCACGCGCTTCACGCGGCCGACCTTGCGCAATTGTAACGGCATCGAGGTCGGCAGCTTGCGCGTGACGGACGTGATTTGAGCGCCGGCGTCAGCGCACACGGTTGCCGCCGATCGACAATTGGGCGTAGCGCGCGGCGCCGTCCTTCGTGAGATCGCCGGTGACCGGCTTCTTCCACTCCATGCCGACGATGGCGCCGCTGCGCACGTCGGAGATCATATTGTCGGCGATGACCGCGGCGCCGGCTCCCGGCGCGACGGAAACGGTGACGCCGAAATCGGCGCGGCGGATCACATTCGAGCTGATCGCGACGTCGCGCAGATACGCGCCCCAGCCGGCGGCGATTCCGGCATTCGCAGCGTTTTCCACGACGTTGCCGGTGACTGAAGTGTCGGCTTCAACGCCGATGCCGATGCCGGCTAAGTCGTTCGGGTCGGTGCCGGGCGGTCGCCGGCCGACGAGATTGCGGATCAGATTGCCCTGCACGATGGCGAGCCGGCCGCCCTGGTTGAAGTTGGTGACCGACACGCCGACGGCGGCGCCGTCGACGATGTTGTTGGCGATCAGCGCGCCCTCGAAGCCGAATTCGGCATAGAGCGCGACCTCGCCGAGACCGGTACAGGTGTTGCCGATGATCTGCAGATTGGATGCGGCATTGCCGCGCACGGCGGAGAATGCCGCATTGCGGATGCGGTTGCCGCGCACGATGACGTTGTCGGCGCGGAAGACGTTGACGGCGTTGCCGTACTGGCCGGAGCCGCCGGCCTTGTTCATGATGCCTTCGATGCGGTTGTCGATCACCAGCGTGCCGTCGTCGTCGCGTTCGCTCCGCCAAACCAGGATGCCGCCATTGCCGGCGCCGCGCACCGTGTTGCCGGCGATCTTGAGCCCGCGCGCATCGAGCGAGAAAATGGCGCCGTCGGCGGCGCTGATCGTGTTGCCGGTCACCTCGCCATCGATGGCTTCCAGCGCGATGCCGTTGCGGCCGGCATTGATGATTTCGCAATCGGCGATGCGCAGGAAACGCGCCTGAACAAAGTGCAAAAGCCCGTGCCGCTCCGGGAGGGGGATATTGCCGCCGTCGAGCACGAGGCCGCTGACGCCGACATAATCGCTGCCGGTGGCTGACATCATCGATGGTCCGCCCGTCATGACGATGCGGGTCGCCCCCGTGACGCCTGCGATTGCCGCATAGGGCGGCAGCGTCAGCGCGCCGGCGCGATAGACGCCCGGCGGCAGGCGCAGTACGGCGCGCGCGGCGGCGGCCTGATCGATGGCGCGTTGAAAGTTCTGCGTCTGATCCTCGGCGGCGTTCGGCCGGATACCCAGCGATACCGCGTCGATCTCGGCGCGCAGCCCCAGCTCGCGGGGAGACATCGCTTGTGTTTCACCGGCTGTGCTCGCGGCGCCGGCAGCGCCGGCGCCGGCAAGAGCCGCGAACAGGCGGCGGCGGTCGAGGTTCATTTGGATCACTCCTCGCCAGGCACAACTGGCGCATCACGCCGCGTGCCATAGAACCGTTCCGGTCCGGCACGGCACACTATTCCACCGCGACGGTTAACGGCGGCTTGCCGCGATGAGCGCGATCAAAAGCTTTTCGGCGGCGGCGCTAAGGGAGGCAAAGGAAGGCGGCGCGGGTTTGTGCCGCCGCAGCGGCCGCGAACCCAACCTTGTCGGCGGAATGTGAATGAACTGGACCAGCGGCCGGCCACTGCGGGCACGTTCCAGCGTGTGCCAGTAGGCGTAATTGCACAAGTATCGGCCGGCGTCGCGCGACAAGCGCGCCGGAATCCGACCGCCGCGAAGCGCGCCGAGCAAGTCGGCAAAAGGCGCGGCGCCGCGCAACGCCGCCGGCCCGCCGGGCACGATATCGCCGCGCAGCGGCCGATGCCCGCTCACATCCGGAAACAGCAACGAGACGGCATTGCGCGCCCTTGTCTCGATGCAAAGCGCACGCCTGCACGCGGCGAACCCGAAGATGAGCACGATGTCGGGCTTGGCGGCAAGCAGCTTCGGTATCTCGCGATCGACGACCGCGTAGTCCGTCGCCAATATGTGTGCCGTGATCGAAGCATCAGCGAGCGCCGGCCTCCGCCTGCGGGCCAGCGCCTTGACCAAAACGGCGCTGGGGTTGAACGGCGCGCTAGGGAAGGGGCCAAAGCCGACGAGAAGGATGCGCACGTTACTTGCCGAGCATCGCGGCAATCTCCTCGACGGCCGCACCGGGCGCAAGGCGTCCCGCCGCCACATCGGCTTCGAGCCGCGGCAGCGCCGCCTTGAACGTGCGGTCGGAACGCAACGGCGCGAACAGGCGCTCTTCCAGCATCTCCCACATCCATTTCACCTGTTGCTCGCCGCGGCGCGCCGCAAGTTCGCCCGATGCGGTGAGCTTTTCGCGGTGCTCGAGCACCTCGGCCCAGAGCGCCGCGATGCCATCGCCGGTCAGCGCCGAATAGGTAACGACGGGCGGCAACCAGTTCGGCGACCGCGGCGTGAGGATATGCAGCGCGGCGCGGTATTCGGCGGCGGCGGATTTGGCGCGGATAACATTGTCGCCATCGGCCTTGTTGATGGCGATCATGTCGGCGAGTTCGACGACGCCCTTTTTCAGTCCCTGAAGCTCGTCGCCGGCGCCTGGAAGCATGAGCACAAGGAAAAAGTCGGTCATGTCAGAGACGGCGTTTTCCGATTGCCCGACCCCGACCGTTTCGACCAAAACCACGTCGTAGCCCGCCGCCTCGCATAACAGCATGGTTTCCCGCGTCTTCGCCGCCACACCGCCAAGCGTGCCGGAGGCGGGAGACGGGCGGATGAAGGCGTTAGTATCGTTGGCGAGGTGCGCCATGCGCGTCTTGTCGGCGAGGATCGAGCCGCCGGTGCGCCGCGACGACGGATCCACGGCCAATACCGCGACCTTGCGGCCTCCTCCGGTGAGCATGGTGCCCAACGCATCGATGGTCGTCGACTTGCCGACGCCCGGCGCGCCGGTGATGCCGACGCGCACCGCCTTGCCGGTGTCGCCGAGCAGCGCCTGGGTCAGCGCGACGGCGCTGCGGCGATGATCGGCGCGTTTACTTTCAATCAGCGTAATAGCGCGCGAAAGCATGCTGCGGTCGCCGGTGCGGATTTCGCGCGCCAGCCGGCCGACATCGGCAGATGAAGACAACGAGCCCACAATGTCTCTTCGGCGAGCACGCGCTTTCCGTCAAGCGCGCGTATGCGCGTTCATTTACCGTTTGCTAGCCGCGTCCGATACGAACCCGGGTTTTTCGCCGAATGACCGCGATGTCGCCGAATTACGGCCATGTCCTCGGGGTGACCTTCGCGGGTTCGCGCAAACGGCGACGCCCAACGTCGCCGGGTCCTTCACCAACAAGGAGATGCTGATGAACTGGGATCAGATTCGGGGCAATTGGATGCAATTCAGGAGCGAAGTGCGGATGAATTGGGTCAAGCTCAGGGAAGAAGATCTCACGCGCATCGACGGCCACCGCGAAGTTCTGGCGAGAACCTTGCAGGCGCGTTACGGATTTGCCAGAGCCGAAGCCGAGCGCGAGATCGATGCGTGGCTGAAAACGCAGCGGCACGCCGCATAGGAGCGGCGGAAATCGCGCGTTGGATGGCGTTCAGCCCCAAAGCTGGCGGCTCGCCACCGCCGCTCCCTGAGCCAACGCCTCGAGCTTGGCCCATGCGATCATCGGATGGACGCGGCCGCCGAGCCCGCAATCGGTTGCGGCGATCACGCGTTCGCGGCCGACGTTCTTGGTGAAGCGCAGGATGCGCTGGGCGACGAGATCGGGGTGCTCGACAACATTGGTGGCGTGGCTGACGACGCCGGGCAGAATGATCTTGCCGTCAGGAAGCTTGACGTCTTCCCACACCGTCCATTCGTGCTCGTGGCGGACGTTGCCGGCCTCGAACGAGTAGGCCTGGCATTTGACCGCCAGCATGACGTCGACGATGTCGCGCATCGGGATATCGGTCGTGTGCGGGCCGTGCCAGCTGCCCCAGCACAAATGAAAGCGGATGCGGTCTTCGGGCAGGCCGCGGAGCGCGTGATTGAGCGCCTCGACCCGCACCATGGAGAATTTCTTGTAAGCCTCCACCGGCGGCTCGGGATTGATCATGTCCCAATTCTCGGCGATTGCGGGATCGTCGAGCTGAAGGATCAAGCCGGCATCGACAATGGCCTTGTATTCCTCGCGCATGGCTTCGCCGACGGCGAACATGAACTCTTCGTCAGTCTTGTAATAAACGTTGGCGAAGCGCGCGGCGCTCGCCGGAGCGACCGAAGTCATGAAGCCTTCTTCCACACCGCTCGCCTTGAGCGCGGCCTTGAAATGAGCGATATCGGATTTGATGGCGTCTTGGCCCTTATACGTGACCGGGCCGACGCATACCGGCCATTTGGCCATGCCCGGTCCGGTGGTCACTTCCTCCTTGTAGACAGCGAGGAATTTGTTTCGATCGCGGCGTTCGGCGAAGTTGGCGAGTACAACTTCGCCGGGACGGGCGCGCTTTGGCGGAACGTTTGCATCGTAAAGGCCGGGGCCGGCGAGATCGAGCCCGCCGAGGCGATTGAAGCAATAGCTCCACCACGCGCGGTAGTTGATCTTGTGGCCCATCGATTTGCCGAACTCGCCGTCCCCGGGAACATCGATACCAATCTGCTTTTGCCGGCGCACGACGTCCACGACGGCCGCTTCAAGGATTTTTTGAAAGGCCGCTTCGTCAGTCGTTTCCCCGGACTCGCGTGCGTTATTGGCTTTTATCAGATCATCCGGACGCGGCAGGCTTCCCGCCTGACTTGTCAGAATATGGTCGCGGCTCATTCTCATCGCGGACTCCCGAATGGCAAAAAAGGCGCTTAGGCTTACCGGAGAATGGAAGACGGACGAAAAGGGGCGGACAAATCGCCCGCTTCCTCGTCGTCCGTCGTCCGCAGTTTCGTCAGGTACTCAGATCGCGTGAAGCGGCTGCTGCTTGAGCGACTCGACGAAGCCGTAGAATACCTCGTTGATCTTGCCCCAGTTTGGCAGCTTCTTCATGTTGTTCAGCCAGCGCTCAACGTTGGGATAGGCCGAGAAGTTGACCCGTACGGTCTCGCCAAGGGTCACCAAAGCGGCGCCAAAATAGTCGGCGATGGTGATCTGATTGCCGCAGAGATATTGGTTCTTCGGGCCGATCCAGTGGTCGTTGAGGACCTTCAGCCACTTCTTGGCGTTTTGCTGCCCGCGTTCGATAGCTGCCGCTTGCGCTTCGTCGCTGCGGTGTTTCACATTGGGGAAGATCTGCGGATAGATCATATTGTAGGCCCAATCGCGATAGAAATTGGTGTTAATCCAATCCATCATCTCGTTGACCTTGGCGCGCGCCTTCAGATCCTTCGGATAGGCGGGCGAGCCGATCTTGTCGGCGAGATATTTGAGGATCGCCGAGCTTTCGGTCAGGCGCAGGTCGCCGTCCTCAATCATCGGCACGAGGGCATTCGGATTCATGTCAGTATAGGGCGGCTTCATGTGCTCGCCCGTGAACAGGTCCACGGTCACTTCGTCGACCGGAATCTTGCTTTCGGCAATGAACAGCCGCACGGGGCGGCTCGTCATCGATACCGGATGCATGTAGAGCTTCATGGCGGTTATCCTCCCAATAGAGTGCTTTCCGTAAATCCATTCTAGTGCATCTTGATGAACGGTGGAAAGCGGTGTCGTGCCCATTCCAAACGGAAGCTTGACGCGATGGGCAGCCCCAGCCGCCAGACTCCTGCGGACGTTGACGACGAAGGTGCCGCCGGCATCACGCCGAAACATCGTTCATCGCGGTTTTGCTTTTGCCACCAGATCGGCAATGAAGCGCGGTAGCGCGAAAGCCGCGGCGTGGACTTCCGGGGTCCAATATTTAGTCGAAAAGCTGCCGGCCTTGCGATAGCGCGCGGCCAGCGTCTTCACCGAGGTATGCCGCAGGCCCCGGTCGTCGGACGCCCAGCCAATGGCCAGATGGCCGCCGACATAGGTCGGGACCGCGGCGACGTAGCAGGCGCCATCGGCAAACAGCCGCCGGAACCGGGTCACGCTCGCCGCGAGCTCGCGCGGCTGGAAGATCGGTACGCCGTTCTGCGTCACCAGCACGCCGCCCCTGTTCAGGCAGCGTTTACAGGCGGCGTAAAACTTTTCGCTGAATAGAATTTTTCCCGGCCCCATCGGATCGGTGGAATCCACGATAATCACATCGAAGCGCCGCTTCGTCCGCTGCACGTATTGCATGCCGTCGCCTATCACGCTTTCGAAGCGTTTATCGGCGAATACCGGCCTGGTGAATTCGGGGAAGTGCTTCTTGGAGAACGCGATGATCGCGGGATCGATTTCCACCTGGGTCAGGCGTTCCACCGCTTTATGCTTGAGGACTTCCTTGGCAATGCCGCAATCGCCGCCGCCGATAACGAGAACATCGCGCGCATGGCCGTGAGCCAACACCGGTACATGCGACATCATCTCCTGATAGATGAATTCGTCTCGCTCGGTGATCTGGGTCGCGCCGTCGAGCATTAGCATCTTGCCGAAGAAGGGCTGCTCGAAAAGCACCAGATGCTGGTGGCCGGTGCGCGTGTCGCAGATCACTTTGTCGGCCCAGTAGCTCATGCGCAGCCCGAGGTCGTCGAACAGCGTCTCGGCGATCCAGCGCTTTTCGATCATGACACCCTCTGTTGCCGGTTAGAGAAATGGAAACGGCCGGAACGCAGGCCCCGGCCGCTCACGCTCGCTCGAGCTCCGTGGCGACTTAGCCGCCATGCCCGCGCAAGATTTCGTTCACGCCGACGCGTTTTGCGGAAAATGCCTCGCGCAGCACCGGAATGCATGCATCGGGATCGGCCGAGCCGCACATGAATACGTCGAGCGCTGCGTAATTCGCATCGGGCCAAGTATGGATGGAAATGTGGCTTTCCGCCAACACCGCCACGCCGGAGACGCCGTTCGGCCGGAAATGATGAAGATGGATGTGCAAGAGCGTGGCACGCGCGGCTTCTACGCAGCGGCGCAAAGTCGTTTCGATGTGCTCGGGGTCATCGAGCCGCTCCGCGCCATGCAGGTCGATGATCAGATGCACGCCGGCGCAGCGGACGCCTTTGCGAAGTGCGAAATGACCTTGGCGGTCTTCCTCCGGCGCCGGCGCGGCTACTTTCAGTTTGGTCTTGTTGTCTTCTTTTCGGGCGGTACCTGGGATCCCCAAGCCCTTCCCCGATCGTAAGAGGGCGTTTCGGCCAGTCATGCCGTCCTCCCCAACCAGAGATGAGAAACCCGAGATGCCGGCGAACCGGTCACCAGCGGCAAAGTCCCCACATAAATGCAAACCATTCTGAGTCAAGCTGATTCTGCCGAATAATGGGTTAAACGTCGGCGCTCGATCTTGGTTCGGCGCGAATGTCCGATCGATGCCGTTGCCCGGGCAATGAGCAAATCATTTTCCGCTGAGTGGTGCGGGTTCGGCGACGGGGATCGCAATTTCGCCCGCGAATGCTTTATAATTCCAGGCAGCATCTTACCCCCACCAGCCGCAGCGGCTGGTCGAGGAGAGAAGGGAGCACGGACATGGTGCGGATGTTAGGAGCTGCGACAGTTTTAGCGCTCGCGGCATTGCTGCCGGCGCCGCCCGCGGCGGCGCAAGACCCCGTCGCCGGCGCCATTGTCGGCGGCACGCTGGGCGGTATCGTCGGCGGCGCGCTTGGCCGCGGACCCGGCGCAGTTGCCGGCGCAGCGATCGGCGCCACGACCGGCGCCGTCGTCGCGGCGGAAGCACAGCCGCGTCCCGGCGGATATTTTTGGTGGCGTGGCGGTTGCTACTACCGCTATCCGAACGGCGCCTGGTCGCCGCTGCTTGCACCGACTTATTGCAGCTATTGAGACCTGGCGATCCGGGTCGGTAACCGTCAGCCGTTGACGGCGACGGCCGGCGGGAGAGCAGGGGCTGCGGGCTTTCTTACCCGGGTGCGGAAGAAGCCGAGCACGCGCCGGGCGGTATCGGGGTGCAGCCGCTCGAAGCTCTCAATCGCCTGATCGACATCGGTCGCCGACATGCCGCAATCGGCGGCGCGCAGCAGCAAGATGGCCTTTGTCGTCGTTGACGACAAACCGACGACTTTGGCGAGAATGAGCACGATCTCTGCGCCCGGGTCCTGCAGCGCCCGTTCGACGACGTCGATTGGCGTATCGCACAACATCGACAGCGCGATCGCTGTCTCGTCGAATTTGCGGTCCCGCGCGTATTGATAGATGTCGGCTTCGCCGATGCGGCGGATGCGGTTTTGCCGCTCCACGACCGCCCGCGCGGCGGCAAAATTCGGCGAAGTATGGCGCGCGTCGCGCAAGCCGCCGATGACCGTGGCTACCACGCTTTCGATGGCGCCGCCGGCTTTCGGTTTCGTGCCAGCGAGCCGCGTGCGCACCGCATTCGAGGCTTTCTCCAGCAGCGCGAGGAAATGCGGTCGCGGGATATCGCCGCGCTTGCCGACGATGGCGGCGAGACCGTTGTCGCCCGTACAGCGCTTGACCAGCATGCGAAAGCCGGCGTCCGAAAACCTAGCTCCGGCATTGTTGGCCAATGCAAGAACGACTTCGCGGTCGCCGCGCTCGATCAGCATGTCGGTCAGCGCTTCGCTCAACGATCGGCGTTGCGCCATGGCGAGCAGATGCCGCTCGCTTTTGGCGGAAGCGTTGGCGAGCAAAACCTGATCTTCAAGCCGTTCCGATTGCCGCAGAATCGGCCGCGCCACCTCGATGTCGTCGTCGAAAGCGAGCATGTGGATCACGCTCGACGGCGCTTTCGCCATCGGCGCGAGACGCTGCGCCAGGTGGGCGCGGGCTTTGGCGTCGACGGTGCTCATAAGCCGCACTATGACGTCATCGAAAATGCCGATCTGTTCCTCGGAATAGTGCGACGCGCCGCCGACGAAGAGATCGGTGATCCGCGCGAGCATCTCGATCCGGCGCGCGTCGGTGCCGGAGGCGAGCGCGGCCTCGAGTTCGTCGATGAGGGGCAAGGTTCGCAGCATGTTATGGGCGCCGACCCATTGAAACGCCGACAACATTGCCGCGATAACGGTGAATAAAGGCTTTCGTCAGCGCGTGCCGCGTCGCTTTAACGAATCATGAATCCCTTGAGCGGGTGGATGAGCGGCGGCCGGGATCGAGCACACCCATGCGGTTTTGCACCTCACGCGGGACCCGATAATTGCGCATGATCGACCGTTGGTCGCGCAGCCCGCAGGCTTCGCGCTGGATAATGAAGCACCACAGCGCGTCGCTGGCGTTCTGCACCAGGCTTTCGCGCATGGCCGGGGCGGCGCCGCCGCCGCGCTCGCGGTCGTGGGTGGAGAGCGCGGTCAGCGCCACCTCGAGCGCGCGGCCGAGCCGGCCGAGCGCGGCCGCCTGCTCCTGCACAATTTCGTAGTCGAGTGCGTTGTCGCGGGATTGCGGCGTTTGCGAACGAGGCGGGCGCAAATTCATAGCGGCAGGATAAGGCGATTTTGCGTGGGCGCGAAGCGCGTCATTCGCCCCGGCGCTCCCAGGTCGTGAGGGTAATGCCGGCGGCTGCGTCGATGTCGCGTCGCAGCCCGGGGTTGAGACCGTGAGCCGTAAGGATTTCCTCCGGCGTCGCCGGCGGCGAGGTTTGCGGAAAGACCGGCCTCCCGCCGGGAATCCGCGCCGGGGCGCGGGTCAGGTGGAAGGCGTCGAAGCGCGGCAAAAACAGGCCGAACACCTCAGTGCCGCCGATAATGGCGATAGTGCCGTCTGTGGCGCCGAGCGCGGCGAGTGCCTGTTCGAAGGTGGCGCCGGCCGGATTCCACAAGAGCGCATTGGGCTGCGACGGATCGGGCGCGGTGGCGGCGATGCGGCGCGTCAAGACCAGGCGCTTTCGCCTCGCGGCGCGTGGCCCGCCCTCGTGCGAATGGCGTCCATGGACCACCACGGCGGCACGGTCGAGGCCGGCTTGCAGGAATTTCTGATCGGCGTCGTTACGGATCGAATCCGGCATCACGCCGGCGGCGTCAGCGATCATGCCGTCGGCTGCGACGATGGCGTAGCCTTCGATGCGCTGCGTTCCGTTCATGGCGCCAACGATAGCGGGGTAAGCGGGCTTAGTCATTTGCCGGCCGCCGCGGAACCCCGGCGGGCTCGGCGGTTTGCATTCGGGGCGCCGAAAGCCTATGTGGAATTCGAACACAAGTTTGAAAAATGAACCGACATGAGCCTTTCATGACGCGACCGTCCGAAATCACCCGCGAGCGTATCCTCAATGCGGCCGAGCGGCTGTTCGCCGACCGCGGCTACGAGGCGACGAGCGTGCGCGCCATCGTCGCCAAGGCGCGCGTGAACCAGGCCGCCATCAACTATCACTTTGCCGGCAAGGAGGGGCTCTACCGGGAAGTCCTGCGCACCGCGTTTCGCGCGCTCACCGAGCACCAGCTTGGCCACGCGGAAGAGGCGATGGCCATGTCGGCCGAGAAGGCGCTCAATCAGTTCGTCCGCCACCAGCTCCGGCCGCTCCTAGCGCGTGACGATCTCAGCCGCCACATCCGCATTTTCAACTGGGAAGCGGTGCGGCCGACGGCCGTATTCCGCAAGCTCGTGAGCGAAGAGGCGGTCCCGTTCATGGGGTTGGCGATCGATCTGGTGCGCCGCTTCATGCCCAAGGCGGACCAGCGCACGCTCACCACGGCCGCGATCTGGCTGATCGGCCAGTGCAGCGTCTTCGTGCGTAACCGCGAGCAGCTTGCCGCTCCACCGATTTCGTTCGTGCTAGACGAGGCCGCGGTGGAAAAACTGGCGAGCCTAGTCACCCGCTGGGCGGTTTCCGGTCTGGCGCAGCCGGCTTAAAGCCCGCCCGTCCGCAGGAAATCCCCGGGACTGCCGCAAAAAATCCTTTTTCCCGGCCCTCGGCCGCCCATAACAGGTGTTTGAAATTCAATCGCTCGTTTGAAAAATTCGGGGCGCTGGAGGACGATGGTCATGCTGAACAAAATGCCGTTGCTGACGCGTTTGCTCACCAAGCTCATTCATGACGTCCTGCCGGCGGCGCTGGCGAGCCTGATCGGCGGCTTGCTGTTCACGCACTTCCAGCTGGCCCGCATGCCCCTGCCGGCTGCCCAAGTGGCGCCGGCTTCGGCGGAGATGATGCAGCTTTTGCGCGACGAGCACGGCCTTATCGTCAATTTCCTTAAGGCGGAGATGACCAAGGAAAAGACCCAGCTCGCCGCCGCGGAAACGGCCCCGCGTGTCGTCCCGGATGATGCCGCGCGGACGGCGCCGTCAACCACCGCCCCGCGGCCGGCAGTTGTCGCGGCCGCTGCCAAACCGCCCGCGCAACGCAAGACGGCCATTGTCGGCGCTTCGCTGCCGCCGCTCGTGCTTGTGCAAGAGGCACAAAATGAAAGCGCCAGGCCTATGTCTCGCGATTCGGATTCGCTCTTGGCCAAGACGGTCGGCATCAAGGATCACGTTGTCGCCGTCACGCAACGCGTGGTCTCGGCGATCGGCGGCATCCCGTCCTGGTTCGGCGCGATCGGCGACCATCTGGGCGGGGAAAGCAGCAATCCGCGGCCGCCGGCCGATCTGGTGAGCGCTTCCTAACGCGGGCTTTGGCAGCTGTTGCCGGTTGTCAACAGCCCGCCGGCATACGTTCGTTTTTCTCCGTCTTGCGGCTGTTTTGACTGGCCGCTAACCATGGCTCGGCGGTCACGGGAACCGGCGCCGCGGTCAATGCGTTTCCACCTTCGGCGGCGACACTAGGGGTGCGGGCAGTTTTCGCTTGCCTCGGAGGTCGCGATGCGTCGAGCCGCCAATTTCAACCCGGAATGGGGTTATCTCGCCCCGGCGCCGAGTTTCATGCGCACGATGCGGATCGTCGTTGTCGCGACGGCCGTCGGCGCGACTGCCGGCGCTGCGGTGGTCTTTTCGCTGGTCGACCGGCCGGCAGCCGAGGAATCGGTGGCGGCCCGCACCCTGGCCGTCGAACCCGCAGCGGCGCTTGCAGCGCCTGCTGTGGCGGAGCTTCCTGCGCGCGCCGAGCGGCAACTTCAATCGGCCGCTTTATCGCAGCCGCCCCCGCCGCCCGCGCGGCCGGGTGCTCCGGCAGCCGCGGAATCGGGCGCCGCCTCGACCATTGCGCGCTCGGCGGGCGTTGCCGTTCTCGCCGAATCGCCGCCGGTGACCGACCCGCCGCCGGCGCGGGCGGGCATGGTGCCGAACGGAACGCCGCTGCAGACTTTGGCGATCAGGAAACCCCAATTGGGCTGGCGCAGCGCCGCGCCGCCGAGCCCGCCCGCGGTCCGCGGGCCGCTG
>JARLIY010000007.1 GCA_031291475.1 Xanthobacteraceae bacterium | reverse complement strand
TAGGCAGCGTCGGCTTTTATGGAACCCTTTGTTGCTCGCCGCGGACCATCTCGCAAGCCGGGCGCCGCGGGGATCTATCGAAACGCGCGAAAACGGCGCGCGGCGCGCCACTGATAGCATAGGTTGAAGCGGGTCGCAGCACCGGGAGTCCCCGGCCGCGGCGGCTGCGGCGTCACGGCGCGGAAGCGTCGGCGGCGGCGTTCGGCTTGCCGATTTGCGCCGCCCTCGCCATCGCCGCCAGCGCGAGTTGGCCTTCGGGCTGGATCAGCCCGGCCGACATCACCAGCTTGGCGGCGTCTTCCGGCGTCATGTCGATCTCAATGAGGTCGGCGGTCGGCACGAAGAAATAGAAGCCGGTCGTCGGGTTGGGCGTGCAGGGCAGGAACACCGACGTCATCGGCTGCTCCGGCAGCGCGTCGGCGATTGCGCGGGCGGGCTCAGAGGAGATGAAGACGACCGACCACGCGCCCTTCATCGGGAATTCGACCAGTCCAACCCGGCGGAAGTTGTCGCCGCTCTGGCTGAAGACGGTTTCGAAGATCTGCTTGAAGCTCTTGTAAAGGCCGCGCACCACCGGCGTGCGATCGACCATCGCTTCGCCGATCCTCAAGAACGTGCGGCCGGTGATGTTGGCGGCGAGAAAGCCGAGCAGCGTCAGGCCGATGAGGACCGCGACGACGCCGAAGCCCGGCACATGGACGGGCAGGTAGGTGTCGGGCCACAGGTTTGCCGGCGCTAGCGGTTTGACCCAATTGTCGATCGTGTCGACGACCCACCAGGCGATATAGGCGGTCGCCCCGACGGGGCCGAAGATCACCAGGCCGGTGAAGAACCACGAGCGCAGGCGCGCCGCTAACGAGCGGTGGAACGGGCCGCCGGGCCTGGGCTCAGTCGACATGCATGCACCCGGATGGGAAGGCGCGGGCGGACACGGCCGCCAGCGCCCTCATGCTACTCCACGGTGACCGATTTCGCCAGATTTCTCGGCTGGTCCGCGTCTTTGCCCATGATCACGGCGGTGTGATAGGCGAGCATCTGCACCGGCGCCGCGTAGACGATCGGCGCGAAGACGGCGCCCATATCGGGCATGGCGAGGAAGCTCTCGAGTTCGAGCGAGGCTTCTTCCGCCGCATGGCGGTCGCCGATGAGGATGATGCGGCCGCCGCGCGCAGCGACCTCCTGCATGTTGGAGATCGTCTTTTCCAGCACCGCGTCCTTGGGCGCGAGCACGATCACCGGCATGTCCTCGTCGATGAGCGCGATCGGCCCGTGCTTGAGCTCGCCCGCCGCGTAGCCCTCGGCGTGGATGTAGCTCAATTCCTTGAGCTTGAGCGCGCCCTCGAGCGCCAG
>JARLIY010000075.1 GCA_031291475.1 Xanthobacteraceae bacterium | reverse complement strand
GGCCGTCGGTGGGCCCGGTGCGCCGGGGCCGACGGCGGAGGAAACCGCCGTGAAAAACGGCTTCGACGCCTACGGCAATCCGGTCGCGCCGCGAGGCCAGAAAAAATCGTTCCTGCTTGACCCACTGCTGCAGTAACGCTCGTCATTGCGAGGAGCATTTGCGACGAAGCAATCCAGCAGCGGCCGCTTAATGGCCACTGCATTGCCTCGCTTCGCTCGCAATGACGAAAAACTTGCTCTAAAAACCCCCATGCATCATTTCGCTTATCGCAATGGCGTGCTGCACGCCGAGGACGTCGACCTTAACGCGCTGGCGGACGCCGTCGGCACGCCGTTCTATTGCTATGCGAGCGCGACGCTGGAGCGGCATTACCAGGTGTTTGCCCAGGCGTTCGCCGACGTCGACGCACTCGTCTGCTACGCCATGAAGGCGAATTCCAACCAGGCGGTGATCGCAACCCTGGCGCGGCTTGGCGCCGGAGCCGATGTCGTCTCCGGCGGCGAATTGTTGCGGGCGCGGGCGGCCGGCATTCCGCCGGAAAAGATCATGTTCTCCGGTGTCGGCAAGACCGAGCATGAACTCGCGCTCGCGGTCGAGAACCGCATTCTCTGCGTCAACGTCGAATCCGAAGCCGAGCTCGACCTGCTCGCCGAAATCGCCGCCGCCAAAGGCCGTGCCGCCGAAATCTCGATCCGCGTCAATCCCGATATCGACCCCCGGACCCATGCCAAGATCGCGACCGGCAAGGCGGAAAACAAATTCGGCATCCCCATCAGCCGCGCGCGCGAAGTTTACGCCCGCGCCGCCAAGCTCGAAGGCGTAAGCGTTGCCGGCGTCGACATGCATATCGGCAGCCAGATCACCGCGCTCGATCCGTTCAGCGACGCGTTTGCGCTCCTGGCGGATTTCGTGCGCGTGCTGCGCGCGGACGGCCACACAATCCGCCATGTCGATCTCGGCGGCGGGCTGGGCATTCCCTACCGCGAGGACAACGAACCGCCGCCCGATCCCAGCGCCTACGCCGCCGTCGTCAAGCGCGCGACACGCGATCTCGACTGCCGGCTCATCTTCGAGCCCGGCCGCTTGATCGTCGGCAATGCCGGCATCCTCGTCACCCGCGTGCTCTACGTAAAGCGCGGCGAAGCCAAGACCTTCGTCATCGTCGACGCCGGCATGAACGATCTCGTGCGCCCGACGCTTTACGACGCCCATCACGATATTCGCCCGGTCCGCGAGAAGGCGATCGGCGCGCCGAGAATCACGGCCGACGTGGTCGGCCCGGTGTGCGAATCAGGCGATTTTCTCGCGCTCGACCGCTCGATCGTGGCGCCGCGGCCGGGCGAACTCCTCGCGATCATGACCGCCGGCGCTTACGGCGCGGTCGAGGCCGGCACTTACAATACCCGCGCGCTGGTGCCGGAAGTCCTTGTCAAACAAGGCAAATGGGCGCTAGTGCGGCCGCGCGTCAGCGCCGAAGAGCTGATCGCGCTCGACCGCCTGCCGGACTGGCTCTGATTTTTTGCATTGGCGTATCGGCACGCGCGCATGCCTTGAACGCGCCCTCATGCTAGAGTCTTGTCAGGCTAAAGCGTTGTCAGGCGGAGTTTTTCCGCGGAGACCTCGGTGACGGACACCCCGTCGAGCCATCCTGCCACGTCACAGCCGGGCGCCGCGCCGGTCGGCCGCTCGCCGCTCGACACGGCGGTGCGCCGCGCGCGCTGGACCATCTTCTGGGAGCGGCTGTGGCCGGCGCTGGCGCAATTCGCCACCGTGATCGGCCTGTTCCTGACCGTCTCCTGGCTCGGCGTGTGGCTCTATGTGCCGCCGCTTGCGCGCGCGGGCGGACTGATCGTGTTCGCGATCCTTGCGATTGCGGCCATCGTCCCATTCGTCTTTTTGCGCGTTCCCGCCGTCGCCGACGCCTTGCGCCGGCTCGATCATGGCGCTCGCCATCGTCCGGCGACGACGATCGCCGACCAGCTCGCGGTCACGCCGCAAGATCCGTATTCGCTGGCGCTATGGAAGGCGCATGTGGCGCGCACGCTGGCGACGGCGCGCGCATTCCAGGCCGGCTGGCCGTCGCCGCGCGTCGCGTTGCGCGATCCCTATGCGCTGCGCAGCCTCATCCTTGTCGCCGGCATCGCCACCTTCATCGCCGCCGGCGGTGAACATTGGAAGCGCATCGCCGCGGCGTTCGACTGGCAGGGCGTGGTGTTGCCGGCAAACTTCCGCGTCGACGCCTGGATCAACCCGCCCGTTTATACCGGTAAGCCACCGATCATTCTCGCCGGCATCCATCCCGGCGAGCCGGTGCGGACGGACAGCGAGGCCGGCGAGCCGGTGTCGGTTCCGGCGGGGTCGACGCTCGTCATACGCGCGACCGGCAAGCTTAACCTCGATATTTCCGGCAGGGGCGGCGTAACACCCGCGAGAGAAGAAGTGCGCGCGCCCGCCGGTACGCAGGAATACCGCTTCAAGATCGCGGCCACCGGAACGGCGACATTGCGCGGTGCCGGGGACGATTTGACTTGGGCGTTCAACGCCATTCCCGACAAGTCGCCGACCATCGCGCTCACCAAGGACCCCGAGCAGCAAGCGCGCGGCTCGCTGCTGTTATCCTACCGTCTTGAGGACGATTACGGGGTCACCGAGGCGCAGGCGACCTTTGCGCGCAAGGACGAGCCGGGGGGCGACAAGCCCGACGCACGCCCGCTGTTCGGGCCGCCCGATTTCCCGCTGGTGCTGCCGCAAGCGCGCGCCAAGAGCGGCGTAGGCCAGACCATCAAGGATTTGACCGATCATCCCTGGGCCGGCGCGGAAGTGACGATGATACTCGTCGCCCGGGACGAAGGCGGCAACGAGGGCAAAAGCGAGCCGTTCGCCTTCCGCCTGCCGGAACGCGTCTTTACCAAGCCGTTGGCGCGGGCACTGGTCGAGCAGCGGCGCAATCTCGCGCTCGATGCCGGCGCGCGGCCGCAGGTCACGACCGCGCTTGACGCGCTGGCGCTGGCGCCGGAGAAATTCACGCCCGACGCCGGCGTCTATCTCGGCCTGCGCTCGCTGTTCTGGTCGCTCGTTCGCGCCAAGACCGACGACGATTTACGCGAGGTGACGGCGCGGCTGTGGCAGATGGCGGTCGGCATCGAGGACGGCAACATTGCCGACGCCCAGGCGGCGTTGCGCAACGCCGAAGAGGCCTTGCGGCAAGCGCTCGAACGCGGCGCCAGCGACCAGGAAATCAAGCAGCTCATGGATCAACTGCGTGCGGCGATGGACCGCTACATGCAATCGATGCAGGAGCAGCTCAAGAACAAGCAGCAACTCGCCCGGCCGCTCGACCGCAATTCGCGCGTCCTGCGCCAGCAGGACCTCAAAAACATGCTCGACCGCCTGGAGAACCTGGCGCGCAACGGCGCCAAGGATGCGGCGCGGCAGCTTCTGCAGCAGCTCGAGCAGATGATGGAGAATTTGCAGATGGCGTCGCCGGATCAAAACGGCGACGACCTCGACGATATGATGTCGCAGCTCGATGAGCTCGGCGACATGATCCATGAGCAGCAGAATTTGCGCGACCGGACTTTCCGCCAAGGTCAGAACAATGGCCAGAACAAGGGCCAGGCTCAACGCCGGCGGAACGGCCAGCAAGGCCAGCAGGGCGACCAGCAATCCGACGAATCGATGGACCAGTTGCGACAAAATCAGCAGGCGCTGCGCGACCGGCTCAACAAGCTCCTCGAGGAGCTAAAGAAACGCGGGCTCGGCCAGAACCAGAAGGGCGAACAAGGGCAAGGCCAGAACGGCATGGATCAGCTCGGCCAAGCCGGCGAAGCCATGGGCGAAGCCGAGGGACAGCTCGGCGACGGCAATGCCGACTCAGCCGTCGACTCGCAGGGCCGGGCGCTCGATGCGCTGCGCAAGGGCGCGCAGGGTCTCGCGCAATCGATGCAGCAGCAGATGGGGCAGGGTCCCGGTCCGGGCCAGAACGGCCGGCTCGGGCTGCCGCGCGCGCAACGCGACACCGATCCACTCGGCCGCCCGCTGCGCGGACGCGATTACGGCGACGACGTTACCGTTAAAGTACCCGGCGAAATCGACGTGCAGCGCGCCCGCCGCATCATCGAGGAACTGCGCCGCCGCTTCGGCGACATCCTGCGCCCGCAGGAGGAACTCGATTACATCGAGCGACTGCTCAAGGATTATTGAGCGAGGCGAAATACTATTCGTTACTGCCTATTTGCCACTCTTCTGCAATTGTTAATGTCTTCGAACCGAATGTTAACGCTTCCTTGCTAGCAATCTCCGGGTCGCCGCGTTTTCGCCTGCGGCGGCGCAGAGGTATTTGTGGCTTCGATCGGGTCCGAGCACGCGCCGCGTTCGTCCTGGCGCCCGTTTTGGCGCGTTTCCTGGCGCCCGATTGCGCCGGCCTTTTTGGGCGCGGACATCAACAACGCCATCGCGCGCGTCTACGCGCTCTTTGCCGACGGCAGCGATTCCTCGCTGGTGCGGCGTCTCGCCGGCGCCGCCTTCATCATCCGCGTGGTCAGCGCGGCGATCGCCTTTTTCGCGCAAATCCTGCTCGCGCGATGGATGGGCGGCTACGAATTCGGCCTTTACATCTATGCCTGGACCTGGGTGCTCTTGATCGGCGGCATGGTCGATCTCGGCCTCGGTTCGGCGGCGCAGCGCTTCATTCCGGAATACATCGAGCACAGGCAATTCGCGCTGCTGCGCGGCTTTCTCAGCGGCAGCCGCTGGCTCGCTTTAGGGAGCGCCAGCATTATCGCGGCCGCGGGCGCCGTCGCCGTGAAGCTGTTGTCGCCTTATATGGACCCGAAGACGATCGTTCCGCTCTACGTCTCCTGCGCCGCGCTGCCGATGTTCGGCCTTTGGGGCGTGCAGAGCGGCATCGCGCGCTCCTATAACTGGGTCAATCTCGGACTGACGCCCAATTACGTGCAGCGGCAGCTGGTGCTGCTGGCGCTGATGGGTCTTGCCTTCGCGCTCGGGCTGCGCACCGACGCGGTCACCGCGACTATCATCGGCGT
This sequence comes from Xanthobacteraceae bacterium, assembly GCA_031291475.1. Classification (GTDB taxonomy): domain Bacteria; phylum Pseudomonadota; class Alphaproteobacteria; order Rhizobiales; family Xanthobacteraceae; genus BOG-931. The sequence continues at coordinate 11,613 of JARLIY010000075.1, read as the reverse complement.
CATCGCACTGTTCAGCGTCAGCATCGGCCAGCTCGTCGTCCTCAACCGCAGGCTTGTCGGCGTGGTTGCGCCCGGTCCGAAGGCGTATGCGGTGCGCGGATGGCTCGCGACCTCGGCGCCGATCTTTGTCGTCGAAGCGTTTTATCTGCTGCTGACCTATTCCGACGTCATCGTGCTCAAGCAATTCCGTCCGCCGGACGAGGTGGCGATCTATTATGCCGCCGCCAAGACGCTGGCCTTCGTCGCCTTCATTTATTACTCCGTCGCGCAGACGATCGCCCACAAATTCGCCGAATACCACGTCAGCGGCGATCGCACGCGGCTGACGGCCTTTCTCAAGCAGGCGGTGCGGCTGACCTTCTGGCCGTCGCTCGGTTCGATCCTGGTCTTGCTCGCGCTGGGGCAGCCGCTGCTGCGGCTGTTCGGCCACGGCTTCGAGTCGGGCTATTATCTCATGTTCATTATCGCCGTCGGGCTGCTGGCGCGCGCCTCGGTCGGACCGGCGGAGCGGCTCCTCAACATGCTCGGCGAGCGGCGCAGCTGCGCGCTGGTCTATGCTTCCGCGTTCGTCCTCAATCTCGCTCTGTGCATCGCGCTCATTCCGCCGATGGGGCTTGCCGGCGCGGCGATCGCGAGCTCGGTGGCGCTGGTGTTTGAATCGGCGAGCCTGTTCTTCGTCGCGAAATATCGCCTGGGGCTGCACTGCTTTATTTTCGGCAGCCCGCGCGACTCGTAAAGCGGCCTCCATGGGTGCGAGAGCCGTGACCGATCAAGCGGCGCCCGTCACCCTCGACGGCGCCGGTTCGGCGATCGGGCGCGCCCGGCGCGCCATGCTAGCCGATCGCTACGCGGAGGATTCGCTCAAGCTTGAATGGCGGGAGCTAGCGGACCTTTTGCCGATTGCGCGTGAATGGCGCGAGCTTGCGGCGCGCGCGCTCGAGCCGAACGTCTTCTACGAGCCGGCCTTTGCGCTCGCCGCGGCGCCGGTTTTTGCCCGCGATGCCGGCGCGGTTCTGGTCTGGTCGCAGGGCGATCCGCGCCGGCTGGTCGGTTTCTTCCCGGCGCGGATCGAACGGCGGCGTTACGGAGTCAAGTTGCCGATCTTCGTCGGCTTGACGCATCCTTACGGTCCGCTCGGCGTGCCGCTGGTCGAGCGCGAAGGGGCCGAGCCGATCGTCGCCGCCTGGCTTGCGCATCTCGCCGCCGACGAAAGCCTGCCGGGACTGGTGCTGCTGCCCTATTTGCCCGACGACGGTCCGTTTGCCGCGGCGCTGGCTTCGATCCTGCGCCGTGTGCAAATGCCGGCCGCCGACTTCAATCGCCATCAGCGGGCGCTGTTGGCGCCGGGCGGCGAACGCGCGCTTTACGTTGAGTATTCCATCGGCCAGCATCGGCACAAGGAGCTACGCCGGCACTGGCGGCGCCTGTGCGAAACGGGCGCGGTCCTGTTCACCGCCGCGACCGAGCCGCCCGCCATCGCCGCCGCGATGGAGGATTATTTTTCGCTGGAAGCAGCCGGCTGGAAAGGCCGCGCCGGTACCGCCGCCGCCGAGCATCAGGAGCTTCGCCGCTTCATCCGCTCCGCGGTGAGCGGGCTCGCCGCCGAAGGCAAAGTGTCGATCGACCGCATCCTGGTCGATGGCCGCGCCATCGCCGCCACCATCATCCTGCGCAGCGGCCGCTCCGCCTGGTTCTGGAAAACCGCGTTCGACGAAACCTTTGCGCGATTTTCGCCGGGCGTCATGCTCAGCGTCGTGCTTACCGACGACCTCCTGGAAGACCCCTCGATCGTCCACACCGATTCGTGCGCGACCGCCGACCATCCGATGATCAATCACATTTGGCGCGAGCGGCTGAAGCTGTGCGACCGGCTGATCGCGGTCCGGCCGCAGGCGCGCTTTGCGCTGGTCCGGCATCTCGAGGCGCTGCGCGTGGCCGCGATCGCCGCCGCCAAGCGGCTGCGCGGCATCTTTCGATCAGCCGGTACCGGATAGCGCGAGGACGAGCATTCGTTAACGTCAAAACAACCGTTGAGCGAATAATCTTAATGCACTCACGCGGACGCCCATCCATGCTTCGAGCCCAGGCTTTGGCTACGACGATTCGCCAATTGGGCCTGATCATCTCCACCGGCGCCATCGGTTTTGCGGTCGGCATCGCCGGGTCTACGTTTTTCGGCATCGACGGAGTCTTTCAGACGCTAAATCATCTTCCCGCTCCGGCGGGGGGCATTGTCCTCGCCGTGGCGCTCGCGCTTGCCGCTATGTCGCTCGGCGCTCTCGCCGCTGTTGCCCGGGAGCGCCGGGGCAACTGGCTGGCAAATCTTGCGCTTAACAACATGACTCAAGGGCTGAGTATGTACGACAGCGCCGCGCGGCTGGTGCTGTGCAATGAGCGTTACGTCGAAATGTCCCATCTGCCGGGTAAATATTTCCGCAGCGGCATGCCGCTGCGTGAGATTCTCGTTCGCCGCGCGGAGGCCGGCACGTTCGCCGGCGATCCCGACGAATACGTCGCCCACTGCCTGAAACAGGTGGCCGAGGGGCGCACCGAAGCAAAAACGGTTGAGCTCAAGGACGGCCGGACGATCAGACTGGTATTTCGCCCGCTGGCCACCGGCGGCTGGGTATCGACGCATACGGACGTTACGGAGCAGCGCGTGGCCGAAAAGGAGCGCGATTCGCTGCGGCAGCGCGAGGAACGCCGCGCGGCCACCGAGGCGGCGATCGCTACCTTCCGCGCCCGCGTCGAGAACATGCTGATGGCGGTTGGGCAGAGTGCCGGGGCGATGAAGACGGCGGCCAAGTCGTTGCTGACGACATCGGACCATACTTTGCATCGAGCCGAGGGCGCCGTGCACGGCTCCAATGAGGCATCGGCGAACGTCGAAACCGCCGCTGCGGCCGCCGAAGAGCTGTCTGCGTCGATCAGGGAGATCAGCCGCCAGCTCGCGCAGGCCAACGAGGTCGTGCGCAGCGCTGCCGCCGACGCGACCGCCACAAACGAAGATATCGCGGCGCTTGCCGGTGTGGCGCAGAGAATTGGCGACGTGGTCAAGCTTATCCAGAACATCGCCGGCCAGACCAATCTTCTGGCGCTGAATGCGACGATCGAGGCGGCGCGCGCCGGCGAAGCCGGGCGCGGCTTCGCGGTGGTCGCTTCGGAGGTGAAGTCGCTGGCGGTGCAAACCGCGAAGGCGACCGAAGAAATCACCCGCGAGATTTCGTCGATCCAGGGCTCGACCGGCGACGCCGTCGTCGCGATACGCGCGATCACGCGGCAGATGCAGGACATCAACGCCCACACTTCGGAAGTTGTCGGTGCCATCGAGGAGCAGGAATTGGCGACGGGGGAGATTTCGCACAACGTCGCCGGTGCCGCCGCCGGCAGCAAGGCCGTGGTCGCCGCCCTTGGCGATGTCGCGACCGGGGTAACGCAAACGCGCAGCTCCGCCGAGACCGTGCTTGCCGCTTCCGAAGGGGTGGAGAAGGAAACCGTGAAACTGCGTGCCGAAGTGGAACGCTTCCTCAGCACGGTCGCCGCTTAGCGCCCTACTGCCCAGCCGCGTAAACCTGCACGCAGGCGACGACGCCGAACGTGCCGTCGATTTCCGGCCGCGTCGTGAACGGGTTCGGGTTGATGATAGTCATGCCGTTGTGTAGCCCGGATTGAGCGACAGCGAAATCCGGGAACGGCCATGTGGTAGCTTGGCCGAAAGCCGCAAAGATAATGGCATGATCGGCAATCCCAATCGCCGGGATATCTTGAAAACGACCGTGAAGCTGGCGGCGGCCGGTTATCTTGCCGCCAACGATGCGGCGATCGCATCCGTGCAAACATTCGGCGAAATCGACTCGTTGCTTCGTGCCGCAACCGAGGCAGGCGAAATCCCAGGCGTCGTGGCGTTGGCGGCGACCGGCAACGGTGTCGTCTATGAGGGCATTTTCGGCCGGCGCCGGCTTCCCGAAGGGCCGGCCATGACGCGCGATACCGTCTTTCGCATCGCGTCGATGGTCAAGCTCATGACATCGGTCGCCGCCCTTCAGCTCGTCGAGCAGGACAAGCTCTCGCTCGACGCGCCTGTGCCCGCGCTCGCGCCCGAGCTTGGCGCGCCGCAGGTGCTTGAGGGCTTCGATGCCGCCGGAATTCCCCGCCTGCGTCCGGCCAGGGGACCGATCTCGCTCCGGCAATTGCTGACGCATACGTCCGGCTTCACCTACCGGATCTGGGACGCGAAGGCGTCTCGGTATCTCAATGCGATCGGGAGGCTGCCGGCGGCCAAAAGGGCCGCGGCGCCGCGCTCGCCGCTGATGTTCGATCCCGGCACGCGGTGGCAATACGGCACCAGCACGGATTGGGTTGGCCGCATAGTGACGGAGGTCAGCGGCGAGCCGGTCGAAATTTATTTTCGCAAGCACATCCTCGACCCGCTCGGCATGAAAGACACCGCCTTCGTCATTTCGCCGGCGCAACGCGCGCGCGAGGCAAGCGTGCATCGGCGCGAAGCCGACGGATCGTTACTGCCGCTGCCGACGGAAAAGCCGGCGGCGCACGAAACCTTCACCGGCGGGGGCGGGATTTATTCGACGGCGCCGGACTATTTGACGCTGCTGCACGCGCTCATGCGCGGCGGCGCGCTTGACGGCGTCCGCATCCTTCGTCCGGAAACCGTGGCGCTGATGGGGAAGAACCAGATCGGCGATATGGAGGCTGGCGTGTTGCGGACGACAATGCCCATGCTTTCCAATGACGTCAATTTCTTCCCGGGCATCAGCCTCAAATGGGGTTTAGGTCACATGCTCAACATGCAGGCCGTCCCGGGCGGCCGCAGCGCCGGCAGCATGACGTGGGCCGGTCTTTACAACACCTATTATTGGATCGATTCGGCAAAGCACATCGCCGCCGTCTTCATGACGCAGGTATTGCCCTTTGCCGATCATGCCGTCTTGCGGCTTTACCATGCGTTCGAACGCGGCATCTATGCCGCGGTGAAGGCTGGCTAGAGCGCAATCGCTTCAGATTGAATCGATTGGCGCTCTAACATTTTGGTGGCGCATGATCTTTATCGGAACACCGGTACCCACTTTTCCGGATCATGCGCTAGCGCGTGGTCAGCTGGAGCTGGGCGTCGCCGGCACGAATTTCAGCGCCACGCCGTTCATGCAATAGCGCAGCCCGGTGGGCTTCGGGCCGTCGTTGAACACATGGCCGAGGTGGCCGCCGCAGCGCCGGCAGGCAACCGCCGTGCGCGTCATGCCGAGCGAGCTGTCCTTGATTTCCTCGACCGCGTGGTCGAGCGGCGCCCAGAAGCTCGGCCAGCCGGTGCCGCTGTCGTATTTGGTCTTCGAGGAGTAAAGCGGCAGGTCGCAGCCGTCGCAGGTGAACGTGCCTGCGCGATGCTCGTGCAGGAGCGGGCTGGTGAACGGCCGCTCGGTGCCTTCGTGGCGCAGCACCTGGTAGGCGTCGGGACTGAGGAGCTTGCGCCATTCTTCGTCGGTGTGGGTGACTTCGTAGCTGGCCGCGGCGCTGGCCGCATGCGGCCATGCCAGGCGGCCGAGGGGGAGCGCCGCTAACGCGGCGCCGGCGAAAAATACATGTCTGCGTGTGAGCATGGGCCGTCCTCCACGAGCATGATCCGAAAAGACCGTGCTCCAGCTGCAAATCACCGCTTCGTCTATAACCGAGGTCGGCGCGGGCGTCACGCCAAAGCACGGTAACGCGCACGGCAACATTTGGTGAAGTCCGCAAAAGAAACCGGGCCCCTTGCGGGGCCCGGTCTAGTTCGCCGGCGTGGGGGCGCCCGGCGAGCACCTTCCAGAGGGGAAGTGCCACGTTCTCGCGATGGCCGATCTGGGAGGATCCGTGACCACCGCTTGTCCGCAGCAGGCAGTCATCATGCGAAAAGCAATCCGGTCAGGCAACGCGGCGGCACACATGCCAGCCATGCACCGCAGGCAAGTTGCTCCCGACAGCGTCGTTTCGAGAAGCGACGACGAATCCGGCGCTAATAACTCCAGCGCTGCGCGTTGGCGACGAGAAAATCGCGAAACGCCTGCACCCGCGCCACGCTTTTGAGCTCTTCCGGGTAGACGAAGTAAGCGTCGAGCGCGATCGGATCGGCGTCGCTGAACAGCTGCACCAGCCCGCCGTCTCCTTCGACCAGATAATCCGGCAACATGGCGATGCCGATGCCGCGCTGGCAGGCGCGCAGGATGCCGAGAATATTGTTGATGACGAGATGCGGGGTGCGCGGTCCTTTGCCGTCGCGCGCCACCTCGGTGAGCAGCAGCGAGCGTTGCAGGTAAGACGGCACGTTGCCGCCGAGCATCAGCACGCGGTGACTGTCGAGGTCTTCAAAGGTGCGCGGCGTGCCGAAGCGCTTGAGATATTCCGGCGAGGCATAGACGTGGAAGTGCACCGAAAACAGCTTGCGCTGGATCAAATCGGGCTGCGTCGGCTGCCGCAGGCGGATGGCGACATCGGCCTCGCGCATGGCGAGGTCGAGCTCTTCCTCGGTGGTGAGCAAAGTGATGTGGACTTCCGGATAAAGATCGACGAATTCGCCGAGCCGCGGCGTCAGCCAATGCACGCCGATACCGGGCGTCGTCGTCACCCTCAAGTCGCCGTTCGGCCGCTCGCGGCTGTCGGTCAGCTTCGCCCGCGCCGCCTCGAGCTTCATGAACACCTCATGCGCGGTGCGAAACAAGAGATCGCCCTGCTCGGTCAGGATCAAGCCGCGCGCGTGGCGATGAAACAGCGAAACCGCAAGTTCTTGCTCGAGCGCGCTCACCTGGCGCGACACCGCCGATTGCGAAAGCCCGAGCTGCTCACCGGCATGGGTGAAACTGCCCGCCTCGGCGGCGGCGTGAAAAACCTTAAGCTTGTCCCAATCCATCACTCGCTCTCTTCTCTGTTCCTTCAAGGGGAACAGGAATGAGAAATTTACTCGGCGGCGACGCGCGGTTCGGCCTCGCCGTGGGCGGCGAGGTATTTTTCGGCCTCCAGCGCCGCCATGCAGCCGAGCGCGGCGGCGGTCACCGCCTGGCGATAAATGTCGTCGGCGACGTCGCCCGCGGCGAACACGCCGGGCACCGACGTCGCGGTCGAATGCGGGGCGGTCTTGATGTAACCCGAAGCCTTCATCTCCACCTGGCCGGCCACCAGCGCGGTCGCCGGCGAATGGCCGATGGCGACGAAAATGCCGTCCACCGGGTGTTCGAGCGTCTCCTTGGTCTTGAGGTTGCGCAGCAATGCGGCCCTGACCTTGAGCGGGTGCTCGTCGCCGATCACGTCCTGCAAGACGGTGTTCCACAGCACGGAGATTTTCGGGTTCTTGTACAGCCGTTCCTGCAAGATGCGCTCGGCGCGGAACGCGTCGCGCCGGTGCACGACGGTCACTTTGCTGGCGAAATTGGTGAGAAAAAGCGCTTCCTCGACCGCGGTGTTGCCGCCGCCGATCACCAGGACTTCCTTGCCGCGATAAAAGAAACCGTCGCAGGTGGCGCAGGCCGAGACGCCGTAGCCGCGAAATTTCTGCTCCGAGGGAAGATCGAGCCAGCGCGCCTGCGCGCCGGTCGCCAGCACCAGCGACTCGGCAAGGTAGACGTCGCCGGAATCGCATTGGATGCGGAACGGCCGCCGCCCGAGATCGACCTTGTTGACATGGTCGGCGACCAGCCTGGTGCCGACATGGGCCGCCTGCTTCTGCATTTGCTCCATGAGCCAGGGGCCCTGGATCACGTCGGCAAATCCCGGATAGTTCTCGACGTCGGTGGTGGTGATCAATTGGCCGCCGGTCTCCAGACCCTGGATCAGGACCGGATCGAGCATGGCGCGGGCGGCGTAGATCGCCGCCGTATAGCCGGCAGGGCCGGAGCCGATGATCACGACCTTGGCGTGGGTGGTTTTGCTCACCGGCTCATCCGTTCGTTGAGGCAGGCCTTGTTGCAATACGCCCTGATTGCAATTGCGGACTGCCTGGAAGCCCCGTGAAGTCGGATGTCTGGACTTCGATCGATTGCGGCTGCGGTCGCGCCGGACCGGTGCGATGTCCGACGGTTTGTCGCATCCATCTGAAATCTAGGGATTTTCAGGAGCTATGCAAGGCGCGCAACCCGTTACCCCCAAGAGCGTCTGGCTGGCTTTGCGCTGGTGTCAGGGTACCGAGCATTCACCGGCCCTTCTTGGAACTTTGGTCGAATCAAGGGCTTGGATACCCGGCCGGGATGGTCGGCGCAGGGCGGAATTTTCACCGGCCGTTCACCACGGCAGCGGCGGCATGGCGCCGGCTATTTCCACTCGACCTTGACGATCTCGTAGGCCTTGGCGCCGCCCGGGGTGACCACTTCCACCTGCACGCCCTTCTTCTTGCCGACCAGCGCGCGGGCGAGCGGCGAGGTGATGGAAATCTTGCCCTTCTTGGCGTCCGCCTCGGGCTCGCCGACGATCTGCCAGACCGTTTTCTTGTCGGTGTCCTCGTCGATCAGGGTCACGGTCGCGCCAAAGGTGATCGTCTCGCCGGAAAGCTTCGAAACGTCAATAATTTCGGCGCGCGCGAGTTTGTCCTCAAGTTCGGCGATGCGGCCTTCATTGAGCGACTGCGATTCCTTGGCGGCGTGATACTCGGCGTTTTCCGAGAGGTCGCCATGGGTCCGCGCGTCGGTAATCTGCTGGATGATGCGGGGCCGTTCCACCTGCTGGCAATGCTTGAGCTCGGACTCAAGCGCCGCATAGCCCTCCGCCGTCATCGGGATCTTGTCCATCGGTCTCAATCTCCGTACTCACTAACGCCCCGATGCCAAAATTCGCGAGCGGCTTGCGCGCACTCTTGTGCGAACTTCGGAATCAAAGGGACGCTCGCAACCTCATCATTCCATGCGGGTTCTGGATTTGAAGTTCCTATTGAGGTTGCAACCTTAACAAAATTCAAGCCGCGGGCCGAAACATTGTCCGGCCCCGCGGCTAAGACCGTATCTCTACACGCGCCGTCGCTCTGGCTGGTCCGATTTTGGATCGGCGGCGGCCGCAAAATAATTTTGCAGCGCACACACTTCGAGGTCACCCCCGAGGTAGGCCTTGATACCCTGCGCTGCGGCGACGGCCCCTGAGAGAGTGGTGTAGTACGGCACTTTATGCAAGAGGGCTGCCCGCCGCAGTGAACGGCTGTCGGCAAGGGCGGTGGCGCCTTCGGTGGTGTTGAAAACGAGCTGAACCCCGCCGTTTTTGATGGCGTCGACGATATGCGGGCGGCCTTCCGCCACCTTGTTGATCTTAACCGCCGCAACACCCTGTTCGGCGAGATAGCGCTGGGTTCCCGAGGTGGCGAGCACGGCAAAACCGAGCCCGGCGAGTAGCCGGACCGCCTCGAGTATGCGCGGCTTATCGGCGTCCTTGACAGACACGAACACCGTTCCGCGCTTGGGCAGCCGGGTGCCGCCGCCGAGCTGGCTCTTGGCGAAGGCGATGTTGTAGTCGCGATCGATGCCCATGACCTCGCCGGTCGATTTCATCTCCGGTCCGAGCACGATGTCGACCTTGTCGCCGAAGCGCGCGAACGGAAAGACGGATTCCTTGACGCCGATATGGCGCGCGGCGGCGAATTCGAAGCTTTGCGGCTTGAGCCCGAAACTCTTGAGCGTTTCGCCGGCCATGATCCGCGCCGCGATCTTGGCGGCGGGCACGCCCGTCACCTTGGCGACGAACGGCACCGTGCGCGAGGCCCGCGGATTGACTTCGAGCACGTAAATGTCGCCGTCCTTGATGGCGTATTGCACGTTCATCAGGCCGCCGACTTTCAGCGCCAAGGCGAGCGCGCGGGTCTGCCGGTCGATTTCGCCGATCGTTTCTCCCGACAGGTTGTGCGGCGGCAGCGAGCAGGCGGAATCGCCGGAATGGATACCGGCTTCTTCGATGTGCTCCATAATCCCGGCGATGTAGGTGTCGCGGCCGTCGGCGATGCAGTCGACGTCGACTTCGACGGCGTCGGTGAGGTAGCGGTCGATGAGCAGCGGCCGCTTGTCCGAAACCGCAAGCTCCGAGGGCCGGTCGAGGACGGCGGCGAGGCGCGCGACGTAGCGATCGAGCTGCGCGCCCTCGTAGACGATCTCCATGGCGCGGCCGCCGAGCACGTAGGACGGACGGATCACGATCGGATAGCCGATCTCGTCGGCGATGGCGCGCGCTTTTTCCGGTGAGGTGGCGATGCCGCTCTGCGGCTGGCGGAGCTTGAGGCGGTCGAGAAGCTGCTTGAATCGGTCGCGGTCCTCGGCAAGGTCGATGGCGTCCGGCGAGGTGCCGAGGATCGGCACCTTCGCTTTCTCCAGCGGTTCGGCGAGCTTGAGCGGCGTTTGCCCGCCGAACTGCACGATGACGCCGTGCAGCGTGCCGTTTTTGCGCTCGATGTCGATGATCTCGATGACGTCTTCGGCGGTCAGCGGCTCGAAATACAGCCGGTCGGAGGTGTCGTAGTCGGTCGACACCGTCTCCGGATTGCAATTGATCATGATGGTCTCATAGCCGGCGTCCTTGAGCGCGAAGGCGGCGTGGCAGCAGCAATAATCGAACTCGATGCCCTGACCGATGCGGTTTGGTCCGCCGCCGAGGATGACGACCTTCTTTTTTCCGGACGGCGCCGCTTCATCGGCGGTGCGGCCGGCGAAGGGCGCTTCGTAGGTCGAATACATATACGCGGTCGGCGAGGCGAACTCGGCGGCGCAGGTGTCGATGCGCTTGAATACCGGACGCACGCCGAGCTTCCGGCGGCGCGCGGCGACCTCTTCCTCGGCAACCCCGGTCAGCCGGCCCAGGCGGGCGTCGGAGAAGCCCATGCCTTTGAGGCGGCGGAGCGCGCCGGCGGTCGCCGGCAACCCCTTGGCGCGAATCTCGGCTTCGGTTTCGATGACGTCGCGGATCTGCGACAGAAACCAATGATCGATCCGGCAGGCGGTATGGATATCGGCGTCGTTCATGCCGAGCCGCATGGCCTGCGCCACTTTGAGAATGCCGTCGGGCGATGGGGTGCCGAGCGCGGCGCGGATCGCGTTTTTGTCGTCCCCTTCGCCGAGGCCGGGGATCGCCACTTCATCGAGCCCGGTCAAGCCGGTCTCCAGCGAGCGCAGCGCCTTTTGCAGGCTCTCCTGGAAAGTCCGCCCGATCGCCATCGCCTCGCCGACCGATTTCATCGAGGTGGTGAGCACGGGCTCGGCGCCAGGAAATTTCTCGAAGGCAAAGCGCGGCACCTTGGTGACGACGTAATCGATGGTCGGCTCGAACGAAGCGGGGGTGGCTCCGCCGGTGATGTCGTTTTTGATCTCGTCGAGCGTGTAGCCGACCGCGAGCTTGGCGGCGACCTTGGCGATGGGAAAGCCGGTCGCCTTCGAAGCCAGCGCCGAGGAGCGCGACACCCGTGGGTTCATTTCGATGATGACCAGGCGGCCGTCGAGTGGATTGACGGCAAACTGAACGTTCGAGCCGCCGGTCTCGACGCCGATCTCGCGCAGCACCGCGATCGAGGCGTCGCGCATCACCTGATATTCCTTGTCGGTGAGCGTCAGCGCCGGCGCGACAGTGATCGAATCGCCGGTGTGGATGCCCATCGGATCGATGTTCTCGATC
>JARLIY010000074.1 GCA_031291475.1 Xanthobacteraceae bacterium | reverse complement strand
GGATTGCCGTGTTCCGCGCAGCGCGTGAAAATGCGCCGCGCGGCGTCGTGCCAGCCCATCTTGGCCAGCGGATAGCCATACATGCACATGCCGGGATCGAAGCGGGCTTCCTTCGAGCGTTCGACCCAATATTCGATGCTGAGCTCGGACGGCGGGTTGAGCGTTCCCACATCGTCGTCGCCCTTCGGCTCGGCGCGCGCGGCGCCGGCAAAAGTCGCGGCCGACAGCAACGCCGCGATCAGGAAAGTCCTGGCGATCATTCCATTCCCCTGAGAGATTGCGTTCAGAATTGCGGCTGGCGATAACGCGCCTTATCCGCCTCGGGCGTGACCGATTCCGGGTCGTAGTCGTGCTGGGCCAATTCGCGCGCGGTGGTGTCGCCGCCCGCCGCCGCCTTGTCGATCAGCGCCTTGCCGGCCTTGCGGTCGAGCGGGGCGCCGTGGCCGCGCAACAGGTCGAGGCCGTAGTTGAACTCGCCGAGCGAAGAGCCCGTGTCCGACAGCTTCTTGTCCCATTCGGCCGCCTTGACCGGATCGGAGGGGCGGTCGTAGCCGTTCTCTTCGAGGTAGGACATCCACGGCATGGCGTGGAGATTGCCCTCGTTGGCGCAGCGCTCGAAAATACGGCGCGCCTCCTCGTGCTGGCCGGTCTTGTCGAGAAAGACGCCGTAAACGCACATATGCGGATCGAACCGCTCTTCGGTCGATTTGGCCGCCCAGTACTGGATCGACAATTCCTGCTTGTTCAACTCGCCGCCGGAATTATCGGATGCGGCGGGCTCGGCCGCAACGGCGGGGACGGCTCCAAGGGCAAGGAACAAGGCGGCGGCGGACCAGGCGCTTTTCATCATTGCCTCCAGAGTTTTCGGAGCCGCGTCACGCGGCGGAATCGATCAACATACTTCAACGTCGCCGGCGTCAACATGTTTCAGCGACCGCGGCCCGACAACAAAATGGCCGCCCCGCACAGCGGCAGCGACCAGAGCGTATCGAGGAAGACCGAAGAGGCCGGCGCGTCCTGAGAGGAAACGGCGCGCCGGCAAAAGGTCAGATTTCAGCGGACATATAGGAAGTGACTTCCATGCCGCAGCAGACTTCGCAAACTTCCGGAGCAGTCCAGGTCATAGCATTCTCCCCAAATTGGAACATTGCCTGTTCGTGGCGTCGGTGACGCATGAATTGGTTATAAGGGCGCGGCTCAGGCATTGCGTCAGGCCTCCGCGAGAAAATTGTAAGATTTTTGTCAGCCGTCCTCGTCATAGCGGTAGCCGACGCCGTGGACCGTCTTGACGATGCGCGGATGGGCAGGGTCGATTTCGACCTTGCGCCGCAATCCGGAGACATATTGGTCGAGGGCGCGGCTGTTGGGCATGTAGTCGCGGCCCCAGGCGGCGTCGAACAATTCGTCGCGCGACACCGCCTTGCCCTTGCGCGCCAGCAAGACCTGCAGGAT
>JARLIY010000073.1 GCA_031291475.1 Xanthobacteraceae bacterium | reverse complement strand
GTCGCGATGCCGCGAATCAGCTCCACCAGTTGCATGCGCGGCACGGGATTCATGAAATGAATGCCGATGAATCGGGTCGGACGATCCGTGGTCGCGGCGAGGCGGGTGATCGAGATCGACGAGGTGTTGGTGGCGATCACCGCGTCTTTTTTCAGGGGCGCGCAGATGTCGGCGAGGATCTGGCGCTTGACCTCTTCGTTCTCGGTGGCGGCCTCGATGACGAGGTCGCAAGTCGAGAGATCCTTGAAAGCCGCCCCGGGCTTGATGCGCGCCATGGCCGCCGTCCTGGCCGACGCCGACATCGCCTCGCGTTCGACAAGACGGCCGAAATTGCCGTCGATCTTGGCAATGGCCGCGTGGATTCGATCCTCGGAAATATCGTTCATGACGACGTCGAAACCGGCGGCGGCGCTTACCTGAGCGATGCCGCTGCCCATCTGGCCCGAGCCGACGACGCCGATCTTGCGAATTTCAAAGGTCATGATCCATTCCCGGAGGCTTCATGCAAGCGGCGGCGATCATAGGTCACATTCGCCGCCGCCGCATCTATCCTAACGGCCGATCTTCTTGAGTTCTTCGCTGAGTTCGGGCAGCGCGGCATAGAGATCCGCCACGAGGCCGTAATCGGCGACCTGGAAGATCGGGGCCTCCTCATCCTTGTTGATGGCGACGATGACCTTGGAATCCTTCATGCCGGCCAGATGCTGGATCGCGCCGGAAATGCCCACCGCGATGTAAAGCTCCGGCGCCACCACCTTGCCGGTCTGCCCGACCTGCCAGTCGTTGGGCGCATAGCCCGCGTCGACCGCCGCGCGCGAGGCCCCCATCGCCGCGCCGAGACGGTCGGCCACCGGCTCGATATAGGTCTTGAAGTTGTCGGCGTTCTGCATCGCGCGGCCGCCGGAAATAATGATCTTCGCCGACGTCAACTCTGGGCGATCCGAAACAGCGAGCGCCTCGCTCTTAAAGGCGGACAGACCCGCTGCGGCCGGGCCGGACACGGCTTCGATCGTCGCCGAGCCGCCTTCTCCGGTGGCCGCGAAGGTCGAGGTCCGCACCGTGATCACCTTCTTCGCGTCGGTCGCCTGCACCGTCTGCACGGCGTTGCCGGCGTAGATCGGGCGCTCGAACGTGTCGGGCGCAAGCACTTTCGAAATTTCCGACACCTGCGCCACGTCCAGCAGCGCGGCGACGCGCGGCAGGACGTTCTTGCCGGTCGAGGTCGCCGGAGCGACGATGGCGTCATAGGACGGCGCCAGCGACACGATCAGGTCGGCGAGCGGCTCGGCCAGCCCATGCGAAAACGCTTCGCCCGAGGCCGTCAGCACTTTTTCCACGCCCGCGAGTTTTGACGCGGCTTGCGC